>CANQVE010000004.1 GCA_947627205.1 uncultured Clostridia bacterium
TTCGTAATCTAAACTTTATTTTGCTCTCATTATTTTTTTATATTTTTTGTCTCACATCATTGACAAAAGTACAAAAAACACAATATGCTGATAAATTTTCGCAAAAAATAATTATAACCGTTGCAATTTATTTACAGATGTGGTAAAATATATATTGACAGTAATTTTAAAAAGCACAATTGTGAGGTTCGGTCATGTTCAGTAAAATAAACAGTGTAGGTCTTTTCGGGCTGAATGCATTCATGGTAGACGTAGAAGCGAGCATTTCTCCGGGACAGCCTATTTTTGACGTCGTGGGGCTTCCCGATATTGCCGTACAGGAAAGCAAAGCCCGAATACGCGCGGTTTTGGGACAGCTCAATCTGAAACTTTTAAACGGGCGCGTTACGGTAAATTTAGCTCCCGCAAGCGTAAAGAAAATAGGCTCGATGTTCGACCTGCCTATAACAGTCGCAATAATGGTTCTGGGAGGCATTATAGACTGCGATCTTTCCGGCACGGCTTTTATAGGAGAGCTGTCTCTTGACGGAAGAATATCCCATATAAACGGCGCTCTCAGTATGACCATAACCGCTTCGCAGAACGGCATAAAGCGGTTGTTTCTCCCGAAGTCAAACGCAAAAGAAGCCTCTGTCGCGGACGGTATAGAGGTATACGGCGTGGAACATATAACGCAGATAGTCGATTTTTTGCGGACGGGAACGGGACTCACTCCCGAACCCCGCTACATACCGAGTGCGGAAAAACTTGTATACAGAGAGGATTTCGCTGATGTCATGGGGCAGACTGCGGCAAAAAAAGCCATTGAGGTCGCCGCCGCAGGCTCGCATAATATCCTTATGCTCGGTCCTCCGGGATCGGGAAAATCCATGCTCGCAAAGCGGATTCCGTCCATTCTTCCGAGAATAACGTTCGAGGAAAGCATTGAAACGACGCAGATACATTCAATAGCGGGCGTAATAGATCCGAAAGATCCGCTCGTCACCAACCGTCCTTTCCGCCCCGTAAGCCATACCATAAGCGGCGCGGGGTTAGTAGGAGGAGGCACTGTTCCTCGCCCCGGCGAAATATCGCTCGCGCATAACGGGGTTTTGTTTTTGGACGAGCTTCCCGAGTTTGACAGGAGAACTCTTGAAACTTTAAGACAGCCTCTTGAAAACTGCGAGATAGTAATTTCGAGAGCAAGCGGCTCCGTAAGCTATCCGTGCGACGTTATGCTTGTCGCGGCAATGAACCCTTGTCCCTGCGGAAATTTCGGAAACCCGAAGAAAAAATGCACCTGCTCCGAAAAAATGGTCACAATGTACTTAAATAAAATTTCACAGCCCGTTCTCGACAGGATAGATATACAGATAGAAGTAAAGCCCGTCGAATATGAAGACCTTTCGGAAAGAAAAGCGCAGGAGACTTCCGCTCAGATAGCCGAGAGGGTACAGCGAGCCCGCGATATACAGGCAGAGCGCTTTAAAGGCACGAATATAAAGTCAAACAGCCGCATAACATCAGATATAATAGGCGAGGTCTGCCGGCTGACGCCCGATGCCGGCGAGATGCTCAAAGCGGCGTTTGACAGGCTCGGACTTTCCGCCCGCGCATACGACAGAATATTAAAGGTCGCGAGGACATGCGCAGACCTTTCGGGTTTGAAAGATATCGACAGAGCCTGCATTTCACAGGCGATAGGCTTTAGAAGCCTTGACAGAAAATATTGGAACAGATAAGCCGAAAATATGCGGTAAAATGCATTTTAAAGGGGTGTTCTTATGGATAACAGAAGCTGCGGAGTTCTTATGCATATAACTTCGCTTCCGTCAAAATACGGAATAGGAACTCTCGGAGAAGAAGCCGAGAAATTTGCGGACTGGCTGAAAAGCGCAGGTCAGACCTATTGGCAGGTGCTTCCTATAGGACCTACGGGATACGGGGATTCTCCCTATCAGCCGTTCTCGTCGTTTGCGGGAAATCCGCTTATGATAGACCTTGATGAGCTTTGCGAGCAGGGACTTTTGTCAAAAACGGAATGTGAAAACGCTGATTATGGCGCAGATCCGCTTGTGGTCGATTATGAAAAGGTGTCGAAAACGCGCTCGGAGCTTTTGCATAAGGCTCTCTCAAATTTCACGGACGACGTTGGGTTTACGGGCTTTGCGCTTGAACAGAAAAGCTGGCTCGATGATTATGCGCTGTTTATGGCGGTGAAAAGCAAATTCGGCGGCAGACCGTGGACGCAGTGGGACGACGATATAAAATTCCGCCGCGCGGACGCTGTAAAAAGATATTCCGAAGATCTTTCGGAAGAAATTCGCTACCACAAATTCTGTCAGTATATCTTTTTCCGTCAGTGGACTCGGTTTCATAATACCTGTTCGCAAAAGGGCATTAAGATAATCGGCGATATACCGATCTACGTTTCTCCCGACAGTTCGGACGTCTGGGCTCAGCCTAATCTGTTTGAGCTTGACGAAAGGCTAAACCCGAAGCGCGTTGCGGGAGTACCGCCCGATTATTTTTCAAAGACAGGTCAGCTCTGGGGAAATCCGCTCTACGACTGGGCGGCTATGAAGATGAACGATTATGCATGGTGGGTGGCGCGAGTAAAGAGATCCGCCGAGCTTTTCGATATGCTTAGAATTGACCATTTCCGCGCCTTTGACACCTATTATGCAATACCGTTCGGAGAAAAAACGGCAGAACACGGAAATTGGGAAAAAGGTCCCGGCATGAATTTGTTTAACATTATCGCAAAGGAAGTGCCTAATGCGGATATAATCGCCGAGGATCTCGGAGATATTTTCGACAGCGTAAAACAGCTTCTTGCTGAAAGCGGTTTTCCGGGAATGAGAGTGCTTCAGTTCGGGTTCAATCCCGAAAACTCCGACAACGACCATCTCCCGCACAATTACCCGAAGAACTGCGTTTGTTATACGGGAACACACGATAACGCGACATTTGCGCAGTGGTACTCCGAAGCGGATCTTAAAACAAAAGCGATGTGCAGGAAGTATTTAGGAAAGCTGTTTTCAATGAAGCTCAACAGATGCGCTATCCGCGCGGCATACGCTTCTCCCGCAAACCTTGCGGTAATTCCCGCACAGGACATTTTAGGGCTTGGAAAAAAGGGAAGAATGAACGTTCCGTCTACTCTCGGCGGAAATTGGAGCTGGAGAATAGGCAAAAATGCCCTGAAAAACAAGCACGCGAAAATGCTCAAAGAATTTGCTGAGATATATATGCGCCTATGAAAGACATAATTCTCGACAGCCTCAGCAAAGATTTCGCCCGCGGAATTACAAAGCCGTTTTATAAGGCAGTAGAAGAATACAGGCTTTTTAAAAGCGGGGACAGGATATGCGTCTGCGTTTCGGGAGGAAAAGATTCGCTCCTTTTGGCGGCGCTTTTTCGCAGATACGAGCTATACGGGAAAACGCCCATATCCGTAAAATATCTCACAATGGACGCGGGGTTTTCCGAGCAGACGCTTGGTATTATAAAATCAAACGCAGAGCGTCTTGATATTGACCTTACGGTTTTTAAGACAGATGTCTTCAGGCTCGTTGAAAGGGAGAAAAACCCCTGCTTTCTTTGTTCAAAAATGCGCAGGGGATTGCTGTACAAAAAAGCAAAAGAGCTGGGCTGTGACAAGATCGCTCTCGGACATCATTTCGACGACGCCATAGAAAGCATACTTATGGGTATGCTCTACGGCGGGCAGGCTCAGACAATGCTTCCGCGCGTAAAGGCTCAGAATTTTGAGGGAATGGAGCTTATACGCCCTTTGTATTTTGTCCGCGAAAAGGACATAATCGAGTGGGCGGACAGGTGCAGAATAGAAAGAGCAGGCTGTGACTGCGCGCTTAAAGGCCGCGAAAACGGCTCGGAGCGTGCGGCGGTAAAGAGACTTATTGCAGAGCTTTGCGAGGAAAATCCGCAGGTAGCGATGAACATTTTCCGAAGTGTGCATAACGTCCGCCTTGACAGGATAATCTCATATAAGGACAGCGGCGGAATACACAGCTTTCTTGACAGGTTTGAAGATGATGACAAAAAGTGAGCTTATAAAAGCCGAAAAAAACGTCTTTCGCGGTAAATTAGGGGCAATTTATTCTCCGCATAAAACGCTTTTCAGATTATGGCAGCCTTTTGCAGAAAAGGCTTTTTTGAGGCTTTACAATGCGGACAACGAGCGTGTTTTTAAAGCCGAGATGAAACGTAACAAAAGCGTTTTTGAGCTTGAAGTAAAAGGTGATCTTTCGGGAAAAGAGTACGACTTTTCGGTTATTCAGAACGGAAATGAAAGAGAGTTTGCCGACAGCTATTCATGCCTTGTAAACAAAGACGGAACGCGCGGTATCATAACGGATATGTACAAAAACGCGCCGCCCGGCTGGGAAAACGACAAGCCCGTTTCAATTAAAGAACCGATAATATATGAGCTTTCCGTCCGCGATTTTTCCATGGACGAAAGCGCGGATTTTTCAAACCGCGGGAAATTCCTTGCGTTTTGCGAAGAGAATGTAAAGAACAACTATGGCGATGTCTGCGGACTTGAATATATAAAAAACCTCGGCGTAACGCATATACAGCTTATGCCTGTTTTCGATTTTGATTATAATAAAAGAGAATATAATTGGGGATATGATCCGCGTTTTTATAACGCTCCGTGCGGATATTATGCCGTTGATAACGCAGTTGTTGAACTAAGAAAACTTGTTATGGCTGTTCATAATGCGGGAATGGGAGTTATAGCTGACGTTGTTTATAATCACGTTTTTGACGCGGGAAAGTCTGTTTTTGAACGGCAGATGCCCGGGTATTTTTTCAGGGGAGAGAACGGATTTTCAAACGGCTCGGGCTGCGGAAACGAGTTTGCGAGCGAAAGGAAAATGGCGCGGAAGTTTATTATTGACAGCATTACATTTCTTGCAGGAGAATATCATCTGGACGGTTTTCGCTTTGACCTTATGGGGCTTCTGGATATTGAAACAATGAGGCTTATCCGAAAAAAGCTAAAGGAAATAAACCCCGATATTCTCATTTACGGAGAGGGCTGGACAGGCGGGGAGAGCGCGCTTTCGGAAAACCGCCGCGCGTTGCTTAAAAACGCAGACAGGCTTTCGGGCATTGCTTTTTTCAGCGACAGCTTCCGCGACGCGCTTCGCGGGAATGTCTTTGACGTAAATGACAAGGGATTTTTGTACGGAAACATTTGTCGCTTCGAGCCGATAAAAAACGCCGTTTCGGGAAAGCGCGGTATTTGCGAAATATCGCAGACGATAAATTACGCTGAATGTCACGATGATCACACGCTTTTCGACAGGCTTTCAATTGCACTTAAAACGCATGACAAACGCAAAATAATGCCCCTCGAAAAAACTTCCGCCGCGCTTCTGGCGGTGTCAAAAGGCATTTTATTCCTGCACGCAGGTCAGGAGTTTCTTCGGACTAAAAACCATAGTTCAAACAGCTATGACCTCCCCGACAGCATAAACTCCATAAAGTGGGATATGATCTCCGAAAACCGCACTCTCTGCGAGTATTACCGAGGTCTTTTAGCTTTCAGAAAGCGGTTTTTAAGTGAGTTCGGCGGCGGCACATTTTCCGAAAATAACGGCTGTATTATCATGAAAAGCGAAAAGTTTATGATGATAATAAACCCTACCGACAAAATACTTTCAGTTGACAGAAACAATGAATATGAAATTTACGCTGACGAAAATTCAGCTTCGGACAGCCTGCTGTATCTGAAAAAAGGGCTGTCCTGCGGGAAACACAGCGTTCTTATTGCGAGGTGTAAAACTGTTGAAAAAAGAAATTGAAATGCTTCGGGAAGTTATGAGAAGCAAGGGTATATACGCGACTGTTATCCCTACGAGCGACTTTCACGGCTCGGAATACATCGGAGAACATTTCAAGCTCCGCGAGTATCTGAGCGGTTTTACAGGCTCTGCGGGAACGCTTGCCGTAACCTTAGACAAGGCGGCTCTCTGGACTGACGGACGCTATTTTTTGCAGGCTGAACGCGAGCTTTCAAACAGCTGTATTACCCTTATGAAAATGGGAGAAAGCGAAACGCCGACGATAGATAAATTCTTGATTGATGAAATGCCCGAAAATTCAGTTCTCGGCTTTGACGGGAGAACGGTTTTGTGCGTATTTGCAAACAGGCTTCAAAAATCCCTCAAGAAGAAAAACATATCTTTCCTCTCCGAAATTGATTTCGGAGAACTTGTGTGGAAAGACCGTCCGCCGCTTTCGGCAGAACCTGTTTTTATGCTGACCGAAAAAAATTGCGCAAAGACAAGAGCGGAAAAGATAGATCTTATCCGCGCGAAAATAAAAGAGGAAAACGCAGACTGCCTTGTCGTTTCCGCGCTTGACGAGACAGCGTGGACGCTGAATTTGCGCGGAGGGGATATAGAATACTGTCCGCTGTTTCTGGCTTTTCTGATGATTTTTTCGGACAACTCTCCCTCAAAGCTGTTTGCGAATAAAACGATATTCAGCAGGGAGATAGCAGAAAAACTTAAAGCCGATAATATCGAAATTCTCGATTACAACGACATCTACAGCGAAATATCAGCGTTTGACAAAACCCTTTGGTTCGATGAAAACACTGCGAATTTCAGACTTGTTTCATCAAAAAAGTCGGTCATACAAAAGCCGAGTCCCGTTGAGCTTATGAAAGCAATAAAGGACAGTGCGGAGATATCTTGCGAAAAGAACGCTCATATCCGCGACGGACTTGCCGTAACGCGCTTTATGAAATGGCTGAAGTCATCCGCAGTCCTTGAAAAGGTGACCGAAATATCTGCGGCGGAGAAGCTCGAAGAGTTTAGAAAGCTCGGAGAAAACTACCTCGGGCAGAGCTTTGCGCCGATAATGGCATACGGAGAACACGGAGCTGTCGTGCATTATTCTGCGACGGAGGAAACAAACGCCGAGATAAAACCGCGCGGAATGTTGCTTTCCGACACGGGCGGGCATTATCTCGACGGAACAACGGACATAACCCGAACTTTTGTTCTCGGAGAAATTTCCGAAGAAGAAAAACGCGCTTTTACGCTTGTACTTGCGGGACATTTAAATCTCCTTATCGCAAAGTTTCCCAAAGGCACGCGGGGAAGCACCCTTGATTATGCCGCGCGCGAACCGCTGTGGCAGAACGGTCTTGATTTTAACCACGGCACAGGTCACGGAGTAGGCTTTCTTCTTAACGTCCACGAGGGACCTCAGCGCATAAGCTGCCGCGCGGCAAACGACGCGCCGCTGCAAGAGGGAATGATAACCTCCGACGAGCCGGGGCTGTATATTGAGGGAAAGTTCGGGATAAGGCACGAGAGCCTGCTGTTGTGCGAAGCGGACAATGAAACGGGATTTTTAAAATTTTCGCCTCTTACGCTCGTTCCTTTCGACCGAGAGGGAATTGAAAAGAAGTATCTTACTTCACGGCAAATTGAAACTTTGAACGATTATCACGCGCTCGTTTTTGAAAAGCTCTCTCCGCTTATGAACGAAGAAGAAAAAGAGTGGCTGAGAAAAGCGACAGAGCCAATCTAAGCGTTATCATAAGCAGGCAGTTTTCCGCGCTTGACATTTTTAAAATAATGATGTATAATAATTCAGAGACAGCGAATTGTTTTTAATAATATAACAGTGCAAAATAATCGAAAGGCAGATAACCCATGCATATTTTTTCTGACGAAAAGCGTTACTGACGGGCTTGCTTTTAATTGATAAATAACAACCCAAAGCAACGAAAGGATTTTTTATATGATACAATATGATGAAACGCGCCTTGAAATGGAAAATTTAAAGCCCGAGCTGGAAGATCTTCGCTCTGCTTTAAATCTTGACGCGGTAAAGATAAAGCTCGACGAGCTTGAAATGAAAACAACAGAGCCGAACTTTTGGGACGACGCGGAAAAATCGAGTGCTATACTCCAGCAGATCGGACATTATAAGCAGACAATTGAGGAATACAATAAACTGTGTTCAAACCGTGATGATGTTCTCACAATGATAGAGCTGGCGGAAGAAGAAAATGACGAGAGCATGCTCGGCGAGGTAAAGGAGCTTGCGCAAAAGGTAAAGACCTCTCTCGAAGAACAAAAACTCTCGACGCTCCTCACGGGCGAATATGACAGCTCAAACGCAATTCTTTCATTCCATGCGGGCGCAGGCGGAACAGAAGCGCAGGATTGGGTATCAATGCTTGTGAGAATGTATACGAAATGGGCGGATTCCCACGGCTTTAAAACAGAGATACTTGATATCCTCGACGGAGATGAAGCAGGAATAAAAAGCGCTTCCATCCATATAGAGGGCTTTAATGCATACGGCTTTTTAAAGAGCGAACACGGCGTTCACAGACTTGTCAGAGTTTCTCCCTTTGACGCGGCGGGAAGAAGACATACGAGCTTCGCTTCCGTTGAAGTTATGCCCGAAATTGAAAAGGACATTTCTGTAGAGATACGCCCCGAAGATCTTATAATGGAAGTTTACCGTTCAAGCGGCGCGGGCGGTCAGCATATCAACAAAACAAGTTCTGCAGTAAGACTTATTCACAAGCCCACGGGCATTGTCACAGCCTGCCAGACTCAGCGTTCTCAGGTGCAGAACCGCGAGTTCGCGATGAAAATGCTGATGAGTAAGCTCATTCAGATAAAAGAGCAGGAACACCTCGAAAAGATAAGCGACATAAAGGGCGAACAATTAAAGATCGAGTGGGGAAGCCAGATACGCTCGTATGTATTTATGCCGTATACTCTCGCAAAAGACCACCGCACGAATTTTGAGAGCGGAAATATAAACGCCGTTATGGACGGAGATCTTGACGGATTTATAAATGCATATCTTAAAATGCAAAGTCAGAAGTAATTCGGACTGTACTTGATTTTCATTAACAGTTTTAATTGATCATTGGAGGGACAAAAATTGGGCTTTTATGAAAACCGCGAGCTTTCGTGGCTTAAATTCAACGAACGTGTCCTTGAAGAAGCCTTTGATGAGAACACGCCGCTTTTCGAGCGTTTGAGGTTTGTGAGCATTTTTTGCTCAAATCTTGACGAGTTCTTTATGATAAGGGTTGGAAGTCTTTTCGACAAGATGAATTACGATCCTAAAGACCGCGATAATAAAACAAATATGACCGCGAAAGAACAGCTTTCGGAGATATCATCGAGCGTAAGAAAACTGATTTCTCCGAAAGACAAAGCCTATGAAAAAATAATGAAAGGGCTTTCGGAATACGGTATTGAACATCTTCAGATAAACAGCCTCACTCCGCAGGACGAAGCCTTTTTCAAGGCGTACTTTATGCGCGAGGTGCTTCCGCTGTTGTTTACGGGACTTGTGGACAAAAAACACCCCGTTCCGTTTTTCAAAAACGGTGAAGTTTATGTCGGCTGTAAGATAAGAAAAAAGACCGAAACGCGCTGTACATTCGGAATAATGCCCGTTCCCGAAAATCTTCCTAAAGCGGTATTCCTCCCCAAAAGCGGAAAATTCCTGCTCATTGAGGAGATAATAAGCCACTGCGCAAAACAGGTGTTTTCAAACTTTATTATCGAGTCGCGCTGTATTTTCAGAGTTACGAGAAACGCCGATATTTCCATAGACGAGGCGCTTTTCGACCATGATGTGGATTTCAGGGACATTATGTCAAAGCTCATAAAAAAGCGCAAAAAGCTCCATCCTGTCCGCATTGAGTTCTGGGGAAATCCCGACAGCGATAGCGTTGAGCTTCTCGAAAAGGTGCTGGATGTAAAACATTCGTTTGTTTTCAAACAGCGTTCTCCGCTTTCGCTCAGCTTTATGAATCTGCTTGAAAAGCGTCTTGAAAAGGAGAAGAGTCTGTTCTTTGAACCGCTCACTCCCCAGCAGCCGTCTTCTATATCGCGGAACGTTTCGCTTATAGAGCAGATACAGCATAAGGACATTCTGCTCAACTATCCTTATGAAAATATAAATCAGTTTATAAGACTGCTCGACGAGGCGGCGGAAAATCCGAATGTCTCTTCCATAAAGATAACCCTTTACCGTGTTGCGCGCGACAGCAAGATAATAAACGCCCTGAACAAAGCCGCAGAAAACGGAAAGGACGTTCTGGCGCTTGTGGAACTCAGAGCAAGGTTTGACGAGGAAAACAACATCGGCTGGTCAAAACAGCTCGAAGACGCAGGCGTAAATGTTATTTACGGGCTAGAAGAACTGAAAGTCCATTCAAAGCTCCTGCTTATAACGCTCCGCGACGGAACGGACGTAAGCTACATCACCCAGGTCGGCACGGGAAATTATAACGAAAGAACGTCAAAGCTCTACACCGACCTTACGCTCATGACCGCGAACAAGGAGATAGGCGCTGACGCTTCCGTGGTGTTTAACGCTCTCACAGAGGAAAGCACCGTTGAAAGCACAAATAAACTGCTTGTAGCTCCGAAAGGACTGAAAAGCCGAATTGTAGAGCTTATCGACAACGAGATAACCTACGGTTCGGACGGCTATATAGCGATAAAGATAAATTCGCTCACGGATAAGGACCTTATTGAAAAGCTCGCGGAGGCTTCGCGCGCGGGAGTAAAGATAGAGCTTGTAGTGAGGGGAATATGCTGTCTTATTCCAGGAGTTCCCGGAGAAACCGAAAATATCCGCGTTATCTCAATTGTCGGACGTTTCCTAGAACATAGCCGTATCTACATTTTCGGAAAAGACGAGCGCCGCAGAGTTTATATTTCGAGCGCGGATTTTATGACCAGAAACACCGAGCGCAGGGTAGAAGTTGCCGCGCCTGTTCTTGACAAAGGACTTGCTGACAGGGTGTGCGATATTTTCAGCATTTGTATGAAAGACAATGTAAAGGCGCGTGAGCTTATGTCTGACGGACAATATCGCCGTGTACAGCAAAACGGTGCGCCCGCTCTTAATTCTCAGATCTATTTTTACGAGCAGGCTTATAACGCCGCAAACAGCATAAATGAACAAAACAATGTAAACATTGTAAACGTTAAAAAAGTTACAAACAGTACAGCCGAACAGCCCGATACAGGCGCATTAAG
This sequence comes from uncultured Clostridia bacterium, assembly GCA_947627205.1. Lineage (GTDB taxonomy): Bacteria > Bacillota > Clostridia > Oscillospirales > Ruminococcaceae > CAG-115. The sequence continues at coordinate 11,055 of CANQVE010000004.1, forward strand.
AGTAAAGATAAGAAAAGTAAAAAGGCCGAGATAACAGCGGGTTTGAATTCTGTGAAAACTATCAATTAAAAAAGTGTGCAGACAGTTTGCCGTACACTTGTGTATACAGGGAGCTTTTTTGGAGGTGAACGCTATCATGGACGATAAAGAGAAAAACACCGAACAGAAAACGAACGACCAAGTCACAAAAGACGAGGAAAAAATTCGCGATATGAAGCAGGAGCTTGAAGATTATATCGAAGAGCAGGGAATTTATATCAGGCAGTAATTTCCAAAAACGCCGCCCTTTTGTATTTGCAGTTGACACACTGACGATACAGAGGGCGGTATTTTTTGCATTTTTTATAAAAGATCACGAGGGAACCCCTGTCGGGATCCCCTCGCTCTCCTTGTCGGCGAATGACAGTATACAGTTCGTTAAGTCCGGTAATTACTGAATACTGTAACCTGTAAACTATATACTGCCACCCGCCGCCATTTGGGTATTTTAAACAGCCGTTGAAAACCTTTGGCTATTCGCGGGCATTGCACAAGCTCTGCCACCATCGGCGCGGCTGTGGTTTTTACCCCGCGTCGGTCGTGCAAAAATGCAGAGTTTTCCGTTTGGGCAGTTTTGCTTTGACCACGCAAGATATTTTATGCTGTAGCCGCCCGATTTGTTAAACAAAAAAAGAAACCGCCTTGTTCGGGAAGCCCCTTACAAAGCGGTTTTTATTAAAGTTTATTTGCACCTTTAAAAAAGTTATGCTTTCATCTTTTTCTTGTAATCAGCTTTTATCTGTTCAAGAGCTTCAGCGTCAGCCTTGCGCTTTTCGCGAGCCTGGTCCTGGATAGCCTGAACTTCGTCTATACCTGTTACAATGGTCTGCCATGTCTGCTGGAGAGTTTCAACCTTTATAGAAGAAGTAGCCGACATAGACGCAACCATCTTTGACTGTTCTACAGTGTTCTGAGCGTTCTTTATGAGCATCTCGTTAGTCTTTTCGTCAAGAGCTGCAAGGCTTTCAGCCTGGATCTTCTGGCGCTTAAGCATAATAGCCTGAGCGAGAGCCTGCTTGAACACGGGCATGGTGATGATAAATGCGGAGTTTATCTTGCGTACAAGATTGAGGTTTGAATATTCCATAGTTTTCAGCATCGGCACGGTCTGGAGCGCAACGTTTTCAGCGATCTTCAGATCCATAACTCTCTGGTCGAGAATTTCACGCATCTGCTGTAAATTTGAAAGATCCATACGGATAGTTCCGTCGTCGGGGCTTGCTTCAACTTTCTTCTTGTAGTCCTCGATAAATGCGTCAAGCTCCTTTACGCCCTGTTCGCCCGCCATGATATACTTTACGAGCTGCTGATAATATCCGAGGTTTGCGTCATACATAGAGTCGAGCTTCTGGTTTGCCTGCTCTATCTCATTTTCATACTGCTTCAGCTGAACATAGATCTTGTCGATCTCCTTGCCCATGGTGTCATATTTGTTCAGGATCTTTTCGATCTTTTTCTTCAGGCTTCCGAAGAAACCGGGCTTGTCGTCCTGAATTTCCTTGATATCGAACTGGTCCATAATTGCCGCAAGATTTTTCAGCATAACGCCTGTGTCGTTTATCTGCTCAATGCTCATGGAATTTAAGACCTGGTCGGAAGCTCTCGATATCTCATCTGCGGCTTCTGCTCCGAACTTAACTATAGTTGTGCTGTCGTTTACGTTGATAGTCGAAACGAGCTTGTCGATCTCATCGCTGGAAGCAAGCTGTTGCTTGATCTCATCGGTCTTTACAGCAATATTGAAGTTCTTTGCTTCTTCGATCTTTGCGTCAAGAACAGCATCTGCGGGCGCGGTAACAACTGTTCCCGTAGCAGCTATCTCTGTCGGCTGAGCCTGTGCCTGAGGCTGTGCTGAGGAGGGGGTAAATTGAAGTCCCATAATGTTTTATCCTTTCGGTTTAGTGTTTTCCGAACAGCTTTCCGAAAAAACCGCTGTTCTTATCCTCGGAGGGTATCTTAAATTTCGGAATCTCCGTTTTGTACAAAAATTGGTTCATTATATGCTCCTCGAAAGCGTCGTTTTTTACATAGGTTTCGAGGTTTTTATAGCCCGACGGCGTATATATCAATACGTCAAATCCGATAAGACTGCATAAAACGGTCTGTATACATTCTTCGAGCGTAAACGTATCTTCTATAGCGTCAATGTAAATAAGTTTCGGGATCTTTTTCGTAAAGTCAAACTGCTGTACCATCTGCAAAAATTCCCGGCTTAAATTCATTCCGTAGTGCAGGACGGAGCACATAAGCTCGTCGCCCTCAAGTTTCAGAAATCTGCTTGAACACGTTTCCTGGAGCTTGTAGAACAGCATATCCTGTATCCTGTCGGGAAGATAGCTGTATTTATTGAGCATACTGCCTTTGAGCTTTTCTGCGTCAATTTCTCCGTTTCTGTAAAACTGTCTGTATACGGAAAGATCCGTCGCGCTCGTTTCAGTCTTGTTCGGCTGTTTTATTATGAGTATCGTTTCGGGAGTAAGTTTATCTCTGACGCCGTCCCAGTATTTACCCGTGTCGCCGTCCTGAACTCCGCTTATTTTAGCGAAAATATTCGGCACTGAAACAAGATTTCCCGCCGTCGCAAATCCCGGTCTGAAACGCGCTTCCTGCTTCCAGAGGATTGCTATTTCCTCGTATGTCGTTTTGAGCGTAACGCTCTGACTGTTCGGAAACTGAAAGCTCCTGAATATTCCCGTATCGCCGTTATAGAGCATTGTGTCGAGGTCGCGCTCGGCATTGTATGCAACGGTGGATACTTTCATCTTTACGGCTTTTTTTGGATATTCTCCGCTCTCTTTTGACTGCGGAAGTGAGAATATCTGAATTCTTCCGTCAACGTTTTTGTCAACGACAGTTTTCTGATTGTTGAGATTAGGCGAAATATATATAACGTCAAATCCGCACATCGACATAAACAAAAGGAAATAGACTTCGGACTGCGATATGTCGCCGTAATACAATACAACAGGTATATCCTCGTATGCCACGGAATATTTTCTCGCCTGCGTGCATCTGTAAAGCCATGTAACTATCTTCATGGCATAGTTGAAAACGACCGTCTGATTTGCCGTACCCAAATTTGAAAGCAGATCTTTCAGAGCCTTTCTTGCAAGAGCAGTTCTGTTCTTGTCGCCCTGAAGATTTATCTGCATAGCCATTTCGTCTATCATTCCCGCGGTGCTCGTTCTCGTAACGGAGCCTATGGCTTTTACCTCGTCCGCGTCGGGATTTGAAAGCGGTTTTTCTATAAAGATAAGCTGTTTTTTTAGCCCCGCAAAGCTCTCCTTAAATTTAACGAGCATATTTGTATAGACGTCCTCGCTGTCATATCCGAGGAGAGCCGCGCAGTAAACGGGTATATCTCCGTCCTCGGTATAAACGCCGCCGTTTTTTACAACGCGCGTTTGTCGGCTTGTGATAAGATCCTCAAAGATACCCGCCGCGCTCGTGGAAAGTTTTTTTACTAGACCGCTGACGCGTTCTCCCTCGGCTCTCATACTCGCCAGAGCCGCTTCTTTTGAAAGGTCGATCTTCGTGAAATCTATCTGCAAGGGAGCATTTATCCTGCCGCTTTTTACCGTTATCCTGTCCTTGTATGACAGCTTTACATAATCCTTGTCAAGCCCGTAGCTTACGAGCGTTATCTTTACTCCCGCCGCCTGCATCATCAGCAGAAAATAAAGTTCTTTCTGCGTAGCTCCGCCTATATACACAAGCTCTGTCGGTCTGCTTGCGAGATATTTTATTATCCAGCATAAGAAAACGAAAAAGTTGTTTTTCTTGTTTACTCCGCATTCTGCTATTGCTTTTGTCATGACTTCGGCGACTGCCTCGCTGTCACACGGGATATTCGCGTCATGAAGCCACATGTCAAGACTTTTCTTTATGTCGCCGATATTATCGAAACTTGCCGCAGTATAGCCCGATGCGTTTGTTATCTCCTCGACCGATGCAGATGGAAGTTTTCCTTTAAAGAACAGACCGTTTTTCTGTACAGCCGCGAATTTTTCGATAAGCAGACCTCTGAAACTGTCGGGATCGTCATATCCCACATATCTCGTAAATTCCTGCATTTCAAACGACCACCCTTTTATAAATAGAAGTTAATATTTTACAGCCTGATATTTATTCATCTACCTGTATTCCCATTTCTCTGCAAAACCGCGCCATGCCCTCTTTAAAGCCTGCGCCTACGGCGGAAATTTTCCATTCGTCCTTGTAGATGTAAAATTCAAGCGCAACAGCCGACGTAACGTCGCGAACATCGTTCATAACGAATGAAACCCGTTCGCGGTCCGTCCATAGGCTCACACGCGGATCTCTGACCTTTGAAAAGTTTCGGGCATTGTTCCCCGCATATACGGAATAGACCAGAACAACTTTTTTGATTTTCGCGTCCGCTTTTGACAGGTCTATTTCAACATGACCGTCTTTCGGAAAATAAACAGCTTCTCCGTTTTCGGAGCGCTCGTTTCCGAAGAAGATAAGGCTTGAATCCGAAAGCGCTTTTCCGTTCTCCCCCAAAAGGAAAACATAAGGATCTATATCAAGATTATCGGGCATATTCTTACAGCTGAAAAACGCTGAAAACTTCATGTCCGAATATTTCGCCAGCGGAACTCTCATTCCCCGTGTGAGAACAAGCGCCTCGCGCGTTGAAGTTTCAGGAGGCAAAGAAAGCTCTGCGCTGTTTACGATATTTACAGCATTACAGTTTTCATAAGCTATCATTTTGCGTTCGGCTTTTTCTGCATAGGAAAGCGCCTTTCCGCAGATATATGCTTTCCTTATAAACTTAGACCTGAATAAGACTTCGGCATAAAGACATGTCTCATGGGGAATACCGCTAACTTTTATCAAAAGCTCGTTTTCACCCTTTGAAAGAACGCTCGGCTCAAACACAATGTTTTCAGCTTTTATCTCCGTTCTTTCGGGAACAACGACCGTCATCAAAAAAGTGTTTTCCTCTTCGGCTTGAAACTCTCCAAGCTCTATCATCCTCGGAACGCCGAAAAAGCCGTCCTCGCTCCCGAACCCGCTCACAGCGCCGCTTATTTCCACATCATTTATTTCACACGGAAAAATCGAACACAAAACCGCGTTTTCAGGGCTGTCGTCCGTCACCTCGATACGCATGGCGCTAAGGCTCACTCCCGTTGATTTTATGATAACTGCGGGAGCTTTATCCGTCCAGACGGTGGTGTTTTCGCCGATTATTTTCAGCGGTTTTGAAATAGTGAGAGGTCCTTTAAATTCGCCTTTCGGGAGCATTATTTTGCTGTCGGGGCTTGCTTTGGCTATTAAAAGCTCTAAGCTACTGATTTTATCATTGTTCTCAGCCAAAGCATATCCCCCGCTAAACTATTTTAAATAAACGTTCTTTTAATTTTTCTTTGAAACGCTGTTCGCAATTGCCTTTCTGACAAGGTCAATAGGAATTATCGAAATTCCGAGTACCAGAACGACCAGCCATTCCGTAACGTTCAGTCCCCAGCCGTTAAGGATATCTCCGCCGACATAGGTCATAACTATCTGTACTACCGCGATAATGCCGAATACCGTAAGGAAGCCCTTGTTTTTGCCGATGTTATCAAAGAGGTTCATCTTTTCGGTACGAGCGTTAAACGCATTGAATACGGCGATGAAGATAAAGAACGCGAAATATGCCGTGTGGAGTATCGCATGAGAGCCATCAAGTTTCAATGCGTCGCCTGTTGCTTCTCTTATAAAGCCCCAATTTTCGAGATAGCTCGTGTCGTTTCCGAAAGGCGAGTAGTTGCCGAGAATGAGCATAACGAGCGACAAAGCAAATGTCCAGCCTGCGCCGACAATTATTTCCGACATCATGTTCTTGCTGATGATCGGCTCGGTTCTGCGCTTGGGCTTTTCGTGCATAAAGCGGGTGAGCGCAGGCTCTCCGCCGAATGCAAGCGCCGCAAGGGTGTCCATAACGAGGTTTACCCAGAGTATCTGAATAACGTCGAGCGGGTTTGCAAGCCCTATAAGCGGGCAGATAAACGAGATAAGAACCGCCGCAACGTTTATCGTGAGCTGGAATACTATAAACTTTCTTATCGAATTAAATATCGTGCGTCCGTAGAGTATAGCGCGGTCGATAGAGTTGAAGTTGTCGTCAAGGATTACAATATCCGAAGCCTCTTTTGCAACTTCCGTTCCGCCACCCATTGCAAAGCCGACGTCGGCTTTTTTGAGGGCAGGGGAGTCGTTTACGCCGTCGCCCGTCATACCTGCAACAAGGTCAAGTTCCTGCGCGAGCCTTACGAGACGGCTCTTGTCGGTAGGAAGCGCACGAGCGATAACTCTGATGTCCTTGAGCTTTGCCTTAATTTCATCGTCGGACATCTTTGAAAGCTCGTCTGATGTGAGCATAAGGTTTGTTTTTTCGTCGTCTATAAGTCCCGCTTCTTTAGCAATAGCAACGGCGGTCTCACGGCGGTCGCCCGTTATCATAACGACCTGAACGCCCGCGCCCTTAACTTCCTTGATCGCCGTAACGGATTCGGGACGGACCTCGTCGCGTATTCCGAGACATCCTATAAGCGTCCAGTTGTTTCCCTCGGGAAGCGCGTCCTCGCCGAGAGCGTCCTCGCTTGTTGCAAGCGCCAGAACGCGTATTGCGCGGTTTGCAAGCTCGTCTATCTTCGCATTGAGCTTTGCCATATCAAACGGCTGTTTGTTTCCGTTTTCGTCATAATAGTGGGAGCATCTCTGCAAAATCTTTTCGGGAGCGCCCTTAATGAGCGTCAAATTATATTCTCCCTCTACCTGCGTCGCGGAGTATTTATTCGTAGAGTTAAAGGGAATATTCTTTACTGCCTTTACATTTGCATTTGAAATATTGTCTATTCCGTAGCCTAAAATAGCGCGCTCAGTCGCGTTTCCTCCGAGAACTCTGCGGTCTTTGCCCTCGCCGCTTATCATAGAGAGTGTGTTCTTGTGGATAGACAGTGAAAGAAGCTCTTTGAGCTTTCCGTTTATTTCGTTCATTGTCTTGCGCTCATTTACCGCGCCGTCAATAAAGTTTATCGCTTCGAGCTTGCCTTTTGTTATAGTTCCCGTCTTATCGGAGAAGAGAATGTTGAGCGAACCCGCCGTTTCAATTCCCGCAACCTTGCGGACAAGGACGTTGTCTTTGAGCATCTTGCCCATATTCTGCGCGGAAACAATTGCTATCATAAGCGGAAGTCCCTCGGGAACTGCCATAACTATGATTATAACAGCAAGCATAACCGCCTGAATTACTGCTTCAACAACCGCCATCCATGCGAAAACTCCGCCGGGCGCGAGAAAATCCATGGGATGAAAACCCGTGTCGAACAAAATGGTCTTTGCAAGCATTGCTACTGCAATAGCAATACCGCCTATATAGCCGAACTTTGAGATACCGTTCGCGAGGTTTCCGAGCTTTAATTTCAGAGGTGTTTCTCTGTCGTCATCTGTCTGAAGCTCGCTCGCAATCTTACCGTAAACAGACTTGTCGCCGACAACGGTTACTTGCATAACGGCGTTTCCCGAACATACGACCGCGCCCCTGAATACTTTGTATTCATTGTCGAAGTTAGTGTTCTCGTCTGTATCCGTCCAACCCTCGGGTATAGCCTTTTTCTTTGCCTCGCGGCTCTCGCCGTTAAGCACCGACTGGTCTACCTTTATGTCGCCGTCGATTATTATGCCGTCCGCGGGAATTTTATCTCCCGATTGAAGCAAAATAGCGTCGCCTACAACAATGTCGTTTATCGCAACTTCCGCGATAACGCCGTTTCTGTAGGTCTTTACCATAATTCTCGAAGCCTCTTCCTGCAGCTTCTGAAAAGCGTTTTCGTTTCTGTATTCGGAGAACGTCGAAACGAGCGTCGCAAGACATATCGCTATGAAAATTCCGAGCGGCTCATACCATTCGGGCGCGCCCTCTTTTATAACTCCCGTTATTCCGAGTACAGCCAGCACAACGTTTATCAGCAGCGCGACGATAAGAATTTTTATCATCGGATCGCCGAGATTGTCTTTGAGCTTATCCCAGAAGCTCTCGTGAGCCTGCTCTGTCATAGAGTTGTCGCCGTATTTCGCCTTGCTTTCAGCGACTTCGGCGTCTGTCAGTCCAAATTTCTTCATAGGTTTTCCTTTCTCTGATTGTTTTGATATATAATGCGGTATTGCCGCTGTTTAACTTTTATTGCATACAGTCACTTTGCATAAAAGCCCGTTTTCCTTTGCCGATATCCTGAAGAAATCTCCGTCTTTCAGCTCAAACGCGCTTCCTTTCGGAACGAGCCTCCCGCTCGGCGACAACATTCCCTCTGCGCCGCTGTTTACCAAGAGCCACCGTCCGTTATGCAGCGCGATATATGCTCTCATCTGCGTGTCGGCTTTCTCGTCGTTTCTGACGTTTGAAAAAATGTGCCAGTCATAAACGGGCATTCTGTCAAAAACCGCTATCTCGTTCTTGTCGCGGTAGACACCTTTTCTGCCGTACATTTCACTTTTCAGCTCCAAAAGCACTATTTCCTTGGTTTTTCTTTTTCCGCAGAAAGGGCAGACAGGTCTGTTCTTATCCCTCAGTATAAACCATTTTTTCTCACATGCGGGATTGTCGCAGCATACCAGCTTATCCCATGCCCTGAGCAATTCTCGCTCCCATTCCATAGCCGTCGGTCTTTCCGAGGGCTCGTGAAGTCCGTCCGAAAAGGCCTTTAAAAACAGCCTTTCAAGTCCGTCCGAAAGAGAGTTTATCGTAAATTTAAGATCGGGCGGTCTGTTAGATGTGTCTTTCGGATCCTCAATAAATGTCGCTCTCGGACCAAGACAAAGGAAATCATCTTCTTCTGCATTAGCACTGCTGTAGATCTTCGGGCCTATCAGCGGGTGACGGCAGAACAGATATTCATAAATAAGCACAGGCAGCGCATGAAGATCTGTCTGAACACAAGGCAGCTTTCTCTTGGGATCCCTGAAATCAAGCATCAATGTCGAAAGCACTTCCGGCGCAATATATCCTCTTGTTCCCACAACTTCGGGAGCATATTTGTTCGGAACGACCAGGCTGTCTATATCAATAACGACCGCCGAGCCCGTTTTCGGATCAATAAGGACATTATTGCAGGAAAGATCCGAGTGTGCAAGCCCCGCTACATGAAGTCTTCTTATTGAACGGCAAAGACTTATTGCCACGCCCAGCATTGTCCGAAAATCTCCGCGTTCTGCGGGAGCAAGGTATTTTCTGTTTTTTCCCGTAAACCAGTTGGATTTCTTGTCCTTGCCCTTTAAATTCAGTACAGCAGAAGCGTCCGCGCCGAAGAAAAAGTTTTTCGGATAAGTCGGACACACAATGCCGAAAACAGGATATTTCAGTATCCCCACGGGCCAGCAAAACCGCTGTCTGAAATATGCCGCGGTCTTTTCGGTATTTCCCGCCGCGCCTCCGTTTTCTTCAGATATGGTGGGATTGTATATCCCCGTTATCGTTCTTATGCGATCCTGAATGAGCGGGTTTGCCGCGTCTTTCGGATCGTTGAAAAACTGCACCGCATATTTCTTGTCGGGAGTAAAAAACGTGTGTTTCATTCCGCCGCGCGGTGCGTTTGCGTCAAATACAAATTCAATCGTTTCTCCGCTTTCAAATTCGGCGCGGATAACTTCGCCGCTCTGCATAACTTTACACGTCCTTAATTTAAGTCTTTAAAGTCTATTATAACGAGCGTTCTGTCGTCAAAACTCGTGCGCTCGTTGTAGTTGTCGAGCCATACTCTAAGGCGTTCTTCGGGCTTTTCTCCGAGACTTATGCCGTATGCTCCGAGCGAATATGCTCCCAGCATATTGCGCTTTTCCCAAAGCGTTTTCATGCTTTCTGCGTCCTCCGCGAGCTGTTTCGCGTACTGAAGCGCAACGCTCTGCCTTTCTGCGGAGACCGCGGGATAACTTATCGGAGCAGGAGCTTTCGGCTTTTCTTCACTTCCGTACATAGGAAGAATTCCGTTTAAACAAAGGTCAATATACAGCCTCTGCATCATCGGAGAGGCAGGGAAATAATCGTCAGCAACTCCGTCCGTCATAAGCATTATGATATCCGAGCTTCCTCTGCTGACGCGCGTTTTAGAAGCAATTGCCGCGTCGCTTACGGTATTCTGCGAGAGAAAGACCGTTTCGCTCGAAAACTTTCCGCTGTCCGCTTCGCCCATGAGTTTTACGGAGCGTTCGCCGTTTTCCTTTGTATCCAGCGCGCAAATACAGCCGTCTCCTATCTGAACGCAAGCGGTAAACCGCTGTTTTCCGCCGTTCAGCGGAACAGCTGCCGCCGCGAGAAATGTCGTTGACATATCCGAGATAACGGGCTTTCTTCCCAAAACATTTAAATATCTCTCGTCATTTTCAAGCCTTAAAAGCTCATCATTCTGCGCTTTCAGCGCTTCTCTCGCAGAATTCTGCACAAGCGAAGCGATACTTCCGCAAGCACTCATAAATTCCTCGGAGCTTATATCGGCGCAAAGCCTGTCTTTGATAGAAGCGTCTTTTAAAAACAGCTCCGAAAGATTATTTTTAAGATAACTCGCAGCGCTTTCTGCACTTATCCTCGAGCCGATCCGCGAAAGCCTCTGCGAGCCTGCTCCGTCGCACACGACAGCAACCGCGAAATCCTCCGTAAAAGACGTTTCAAAATAATCATCGCAGTTTGTCCCGTTGTGCTTGTGGGCTTTTCCGCGAACTCTTGCGCCTATGATATTTCCGAAAGCGGTCTTTGAAAACTTTTCGTGAAATTCGCTGTGAATTTCCGTTCCGTCGTCAATTATTTTGGTATACTGCCAGATGTTGGCGGTATGCTCCATAACTTCTCTGTCCGACAGAGGCTTGTTTTTATCCGCTTTGGTTTCGCTTTCCCCGCTTGCTTTCGGCAATTGTTCACTGTTTTCCTGCTGTTCGCCGTTCGTTTCGGAATACTCGTTCATAAACTACCCCCGAAGCATTTAAGGCACTATCACAAATCCCTGCGGAGGCGGAGGAAGAACAATAGCCTCGCCGGGCTTTGCGTCAACGCTCTTAGATGAAAGTTTTACCGAGCTTGATACCCACGCGAAAAACTGTGCCATATCCCCCGTTGTGAGGTTGTTCATCATAAGTACGTTGTTCGTGATCTTCTTCAAAGAATCGGTGTTTGCGTTTGCGCCCGCCGCACAAGCAATGATGTTTCCCGCCGAGACTTGTTTTAACGCGTTTATCCCCTCGTCAATATCGTCCGTAGGCGCACCGTCCGTCATGATAAATACCAGCGGTTTCCAGTCGCCCTTTTGCTCCTTTGTAGATACGCGCACCTCGTTCTTTATACATTCAGCCAGCACTTTAAGCGCACCGCCCAGAGCCGTAGCACCGCCCGCGCTTATCTGCGGCTCTTTAAAAGAAAAAAGCTCCGTCAGCGGGCAGGTCTGCCTCGCCGTGCTGTCGAAAGTTATAATTGACAAATAAGCTGTTTCTAGAGCCTGCGGATCGCTTTTAAGTTCCGACAAAAGCGTTTTAATCCCTTGCTTGACCGCTTCTATGGGTTCACCCGTCATGGAGCCGCTGCAGTCGAGCAGCAGATATACGGGAAGTCTTCTGAGATAGTCCGACATAGAAATTCCTCCGTTAAGATACCGATAGGCAGATAAGCAAACGAACTATTTAAATAATCATCTTGTGCAATAACATCCAAAATAAACATTTTCTGCAAAACTACCATTTCGGCATACAAATATATTATAACTCAAATCGTCTATCATGTCAATAGTTTTGACAAATTTTTACGCTCAAAACGGTTTTTAAAAAACGGTTGATTTTTTTTTGATTATGTGGTAGAATATAGTTAATTTTAAAATAATAAATGCATCAGAATGAGTTTTACCACAGGAAGTGAAAAAATGCAAAAAGGAAAAATCTCCGAAATATTATCTTTTATAAAAACGAGCGAGGGCAGAAAAGAGCTTTTTAAAAAGTACCGTGAAATAATAATGTACCTCATTTTCGGCGTGCTTACTACGCTCGTGTCAATAGTCGGCTATATTGTTTTCAGGGCGGTTTTCCCGAATGCGCAGAGTGTTCCCGAACAGCTCTCGTGGATATTTACGCTTACCTCCCGCTTCGGTATAGAAAGCAATACCGTCTTTCCAAACATACTTTCGTGGATACTTGCAAGTACGTTTGCGTTTATAACAAACAGGCTTTTTGTGTTCAGAAGTGAAAACAAAACCTTTGGCAAAGTTCTTCTCGAGTCGCTCAGGTTTTACGCTTCCAGAATTTCGACGCTTTTGGTAGACGTGATACTTATGTTCCTGCTGGTGGATCTTACGGGTTTTCACGCGGGATGGTACGAGCTTCTGGCAAAGGTCTTTACAAACGTTGTTGTAATAGTCCTGAATTACATTTTCAGCAAGCTCTTTGTATTCGCAAGGTCGAAGAAAAAAAGTTAATAAAAACGCCGCTTTGTTTAGGAAAAACATTCCCATGCAAAGCGGTGTTTTATTGTTAATTTATCTCTCAATTACGAAAGTTCATGCCGATAAAAAGCCCGATCTCAAACTTTCTTTTCGGGCGCCGCAATAGTTATCGCCTGCTTATCCACGGAAAATTCCGCAGTTAAAAAGCTCCCGCCGAATTCTCCGTCAAGGTCCCAGTCAACGGGCTTTTCCGATTCGAGCTTCAAAGAATTTGCTTTAAGGCGTATAACGCTGTCGCAGGGCTTGTCCTCATTTGTAAGCGCAATGCGTATCTTGTCATAATCCGCGAGAGTTTTCGGCGTTCTTATAAACAAAAAGTCCAGAAGTCCGTCGTCCATAGACGCGTCGGACGGAACGGCAAGCGTCGAGCCTGCCACGGAAAGCGTATTTCCCGCCATGCCGAAAGAAAATTCTCCCTCGTAGATATAGTCGCCGCAGGTTATTTTCAGATTTGCCGATTTTTCGCTGAAATAAAACGGATCGAACCTTTTTACTCCCTCGAGGAAATAAGCGAAAGAACCAAGAACGCTTTTAAGGTTATGGCTCGTAGAATAACTTACTTCCGTAAACACTCCGAACGCCGCTATATAGGCGAACCTGTTTCCGTTCATTTCGCCTGCGTCGATTTTTCTGTAGTTTTCTTCGATTATCATTTTAACGGCTTCGTGGATATTTTTCGGTATCTGCATGGAAGAAGCAAAATCGTTTACCGTACCCGAGGGGATATATCCGCATTTTCCGCTGTGTCCTTTCATTCCGCAGAAAAGCTCATGAAGCATTCCGTCCCCGCCGCAGGAGCAAACGAGGTCGAAGCTGTCTGCATATTGTTCTATAAACTGCATTCCGTCCCCCTGTTCAGAGGTCGGGTGAGCCGTAACGTCATATCCCGCCGCAGTAAATGCCGAAATGACGTCGGCGAGAGAAGATATTATCCCGCCTGTACCCGAAACGGGATTGTATACGAGCAAAAGCTTTTTTCTCATTATTGTTCCTCCATGTTAATATTCAACATTTCTATTGTATCATATTTTTGGGAATAGTGGTAAACTATTTTACAATTTTTTTTAAAAGTCGGGATTTTTGTTGAATTGCTATTGAAATTTTTTTTAATTTATGGTATGATAATAAATAGCGTAAAATACAGGAGTATTGCCTGCAATTTTTTGTTTAATTTTTTTGCGTACCTATAGCGGTGCGGGAACGGAGTTATTGATGCCAAAAAGACAAGATATCAACAAGATCCTTATTATCGGATCAGGTCCTATAATCATAGGACAGGCCTGCGAGTTTGACTATTCGGGAACACAGGCTTGTAAAGCTCTAAAAAAGCTCGGATATGAGATTGTTCTCGTAAATTCAAATCCCGCAACGATCATGACAGATCCCGATGTAGCGGACATAACCTATATCGAGCCGCTGAATGTTGACAGACTGACACAGATAATTGAAAAAGAACGCCCCGACGCTCTCTTGCCAAACCTCGGCGGACAGTCTGGACTGAACCTCTGTTCCGAACTCGGAACGGCAGGTGTTCTGGAAAAGTACGGCGTTAAGGTTATCGGCGTTCAGATCGACGCTATACAGCGCGGCGAGGACAGAATAGAGTTTAAGCACACCATGGAAAAGCTCGGCATTGAAATGGCGAGGAGCGAGGTTGCTTATACCGTTGACGAGGCTGTAAAGATAGCGGAAAAACTGCGCTATCCCGTTGTTCTTCGTCCTGCATATACCATGGGAGGCGCAGGCGGCGGAATGGTATATAACGTAGATGAGCTTAAAGTCGTTTGTGAGAGAGGATTACAGGCGAGCCTTGTCGGTCAGGTGCTTGTAGAAGAATGCATAAGCGGATGGGAAGAGCTTGAGCTTGAAGTAGTACGCGACGCGGATAATAATATAATCACAGTCTGCTTTATAGAAAACATCGATCCCGTGGGCGTTCATACGGGAGATTCGTTCTGCTCCGCACCTATGCTTACAATACCCGAAGATGTTCAGCTTGACCTCCAGCGTCAGGCTTATAAAATAGTAGAAGCTATTCAGGTCATCGGAGGCTGTAACTGTCAGTTTGCCCGCGATCCCGAAACAGGCAGAGTTGTCGTTATAGAAATAAACCCGAGGACATCTCGTTCTTCCGCGCTCGCTTCAAAGGCTACGGGATTTCCGATAGCTCTTGTTTCGGCAATGCTTGCCTGCGGGCTGACTCTTGCAGAGATCCCCTGCGGTAAATACGGAACGCTCGATAAGTATGTTCCCGACGGCGATTATGTCGTAATTAAATTCGCAAGGTGGGCATTTGAAAAGTTCAAGAAAGCCGAGGACAAGATAGGTACGCAGATGAAAGCTGTCGGCGAAGTCATGAGCATAGGAAAGACCTATAAAGAGGCTTTCCAGAAAGCCATACGCAGTCTTGAAACAGGAAGATACGGCTTGGGATATGCAAAGAACTTCAATGAGCTTTCAAAGGACGAACTTTTAGATAAACTCCGCACGATTTCAAGCGAGCGTCAGTTTATTATCTACGAGGCTCTCCGCAAGGGCGCAGAGGTTGAGGAGATATATCAATTAACTAAAATAAAGCACTGGTTCATTGAGCAGATGAAAGAGCTTGTAGAAGAGGAAAATGAACTTGCAAAACTAAAAGGCACTATACCCTCCGCAGACGTTCTCAGAAAGGCAAAGCAGGACGGCTTCTCCGACCGCTATTTAAGTCATCTTCTAGCTGTTTCCGAAGAGGAGATAAGAAACGCGCGCCTTAAAGCGGGAATATGCGAGGCATGGGAGGGCGTTCATGTAAGCGGTACTCAGGACAGCGCTTACTATTATTCAACATATAACCTCCCCGAGGACAAAAGCCCCGTCAATACCGACAAGCCGAAGATAATGATTTTAGGCGGCGGTCCCAACAGAATAGGGCAGGGCATAGAGTTCGACTATTGCTGTGTTCATGCGGCGCTTGCGCTGAAGAAACTCGGCTTTGAGTCGATAATAGTAAACTGCAACCCCGAGACCGTTTCCACCGACTATGACACTTCCGACAAGCTCTATTTCGAGCCGCTTACGCTGGAAGACGTGCTTTCTATCCACGAAAAGGAAAAGCCTGTCGGAGTTATCGCACAGTTCGGCGGACAGACACCGCTCAATCTTGCAAGCGACCTGAAAAAATACGGCGTTAATATTTTGGGTACATCTCCCGAAACCATTGACGAAGCGGAGGACAGAGACCTGTTCCGCGCTATGATGGATAAACTCGGCATACCCATGCCCGAAAGCGGAATGGCGGTAAATGTTGACGAAGCGCTTGAAATAGCGAACAAGATAGGTTACCCCGTTATGGTTCGTCCGTCTTATGTTCTCGGCGGACGCGGAATGGAAGTCGTTCATGACGACGAGATGATGAGAGTTTATATGTCCGCGGCAGTAGGCGTAACGCCCGACCGCCCGATACTTATCGACCGTTTCTTAAATCACGCGACAGAGTGCGAAGCGGACGCAATTTCCGACGGCGAAAACTGTTTTGTGCCTGCCGTTATGGAGCATATAGAGCTTGCGGGAATACATTCCGGAGATTCGGCTTGTATTCTTCCCGCAAAAAATCTTTCGCAGAAGCATATTGAAACGATAAAGGATTATACAAGGAAAATTGCCGTTGAAATGGGCGTAAAGGGACTTATGAATATGCAGTATGCAATAGAGGGCGATACGGTGTTCGTGCTTGAAGCAAATCCCCGCGCGTCGCGTACAGTTCCGCTCGTTTCAAAGGTGTGTGATATAAACATGGTAAGAATAGCGACGGACATTATAACTTCTCCCATTACGGGAAGAAAATCGCCCGTACCCGAGCTTCACGACCGCGTTATCGGTCACTATGGAGTAAAAGAAGCGGTGTTCCCGTTCAATATGTTCCCCGAAGTCGATCCGCTTTTGGGACCGGAAATGCGCTCAACGGGAGAAGTTCTCGGCATTGCTCCGACATTCGGCGAGGCTTATTATAAGGCACAGGAAGCAACACAGACCAGACTTCCGAACGAGGGAACAGTTCTTCTCAGCGTCTGCGACCGCGACAAGCCCGAGCTTGTTGAAATAGCAAAGGCATTCAGCGATCTTGGATTTAAGATAGTTGCTACGGGCAATTCGTACAGCATAATAAAGGAAGCGGGCATTCCCGTTGAAAAGATATTCAAGATATACGAGGGCAGACCGAATATTGCAGATGAAATTGCAAACGGGCAGATCCAGCTTATCATAAACACTCCCGCAGGCAAAACCAGCGCACACGACGACAGCTATATACGCAAAGCCGCGATAAAACACCGCGTTCCGTATATAACCACAATGGCTGCCGCAAAGGCAAGCGCCGAGGGTATACGCGCGATAAAGGAAAACACGCACTTCGGAGTGAAGTCGCTTCAGGCGCACCACGCTGACATCAAGTGATTTGCGGGGATAATTTATGTTTCGGGAATTGATTGCGGGATTATCAAAGGATAATCGGTTTGTGAAAATCCAGCCCCCCATGCTCCGAAACCGAAATCAAAAATGCCGAAAAAGCAGTCGGATATGCGTTTCCAAATGAACTTAAAAATCTTCTGAACGAATTAAACGGCGATAAATGGCTGTTGCTTTCGGCAAAAGAGATCGTTGACAATGCATTGTTGAACAGACAAATAAAAGAAGAAAACGAAGAATTTGCAAAAGATTTGGATAAGCTGATTTTCTTTGCCACAAACGGATGCGGAGACTATTATTGCTACAACACCGAAACTGATGATAACGTAATTTATATTTGGGAACATGAAGAATTTCGCCTGAAACCCATAGCTGAAAGCATGACAGAGCTTATCACAAGGTATTATCACGATGAGATTTAAGGAGGTAAAAAATGAAACCGATTGAACAACTGAACAACGAGGATTCTATTTACATCGAACTTTTCGGCAAACGGAAAAAGGTCGAAGTTTTTTCCACGGGCGACAATAAGTTTGACGAGACAGGACATTATAAACCTCGCAATTTCGCGCTGTCCGAAAAAGAAATTGCCTGCCTTAATTGGTTTATCGAAAATGTTAAGATTGAGGATTACCGAAAGCAGATTGCTGAATATGTCAATGACGAGTATGCCAATATAGGCAGAAAAAAACATATCACCGAAGAACAAGTTGAAAAGGAAATTAAGATCCATGCAATTGCCGTCAATATCAGCAAGATAACTCATTCAAAGGACGGCTTGTATTATCCCGAAATAGGATTTTACGGCGACTGCAAAGCAAACGGCGACCAAGGGATCTGTATCGGATTCAGGAATAAAAAGTTTCTGGGTATAGACATTCAGGCTTGGATATTGTAATTGTAAATAAAAAAGCGGAGTTTTGCAAACACAAAGCTCCGCTTTTAGATGTAAGAGGTTAGAGGTAAGAGGTAAGAATTAAAGCCGAATAGTTTTCGCCTGATGAAACGTTTAAAAGAAATGAGAGGCTAGAGGTTAGAGTTCAAACCGAAAAGATGTATTATTCCAAATAAAACCAAAGAATGAAATAAGAGGTAAGAACCACAAATTCTTACCTCTTACCTCTAATCTCTTACTTCTATCTGGTGACCCGTACGGGAATTGAACCCATGATTCCGCCGTGAAAGGGCGATGTCTTAACCTCTTGACCAACGGGCCGAAATGGTAGCGGCAACTGGATTTGAACCGGTGACACCCTGGGTATGAACCAAGTGCTCTAGCCAACTGAGCTATGCCGCCGTACCAACTTGTTTATTATATCACAATGCAGAAAATTTGTCAAGTGGTTTTTATAATTTTTTTGAAAAAGTTGAACGAAAGCCCTGCCAAGCGCTTTTTTTAAGAGCATTTCGCCTTTATTGTTCAAAAACTGAAAACAAAGATAATGTGCGGTATGCGGAATAAAACAATATCAGAAAATTGTAAGAAATTTGTAATAAAAACGAAATACATTTTCTTTCTGTTTGTGGTAGAATATTTTTAGCAGGCAAATTTTTCTTTCGGAAATTTGTGGCATTTTGCAAAATTTTACGCTTGTTTTTGTTTAAAAGAACGAAAAATGTATTGCAAAATCGAAATGTGTATGTTATAATATAAGGTGGGTTTTAGTGTACAGCATAAATGACGAAGCTGTACGATTGCCCGTGTGTTATTGCTTGCATAAATTTCACAATGCTTCATAAGAAACTTCCGGAGGAAATTATGAAATCAAAAAACAAATTTGTTATTGCGCTTATCATTTTCGCGGGCGTACTCATTTTGCTCTGCGGTGCTTTTCTCATTTATGTAAACGCCACCGTAAGCGATTATGACAGCGTTCAGCCCGAGAAGATAGTAGAAAACCAGATAAACAGACTGAAAAACGGTTCGCTTTTGTCCGAAATAGACTTCAACAAACTATGCGTAAACCGCTATGAACAAAACGATCCCGAAGAGTTTAAAAAGGAATATTCCGAAAAGGTCGTGGGAAAGGAGCTTACATATAAGCTCGTTGCATCCGAAAGCAGCGAGCTTTTGAAAACTTATGTTGTAAGAAGCGGAGAGGAGAACGTCGGAAAAATAGTTTTGACGGGAAAAGATCCCAGAACAAGACTTTTGTTCTTTACATCTGCGGATTGGAGCCTTAGAGAATTTACTCCGACAATTGCGGACACTGTTTATGATCTTCATGTTTATTGTCCCGAGGGAGTGACCGCGAAAATAAACGGAGTAGGACTTTCCGAGGACGAGCGCGAGGCTCTTTCGGGAACTCCGCTCTATTCTGTTTCGGGATTGCTGAACGATCCCGATATAAAGTTCACCGACAGCGAGGGAAATGATATTTCTTATACCGTAGAAAACAATATCGTAAAGCCGATAATGTTTGATTATCGCATAACACTTCCGAACGGCGCGAAAGTCTTTGTTAACGAAAAGGAATTGTCGGGAACAGAAAGCGGAAAAAAGACCGTTTTTCATGTCCGCGAAATGGAAAAACCCCGCATTGTTATAAGGGACAGCATGGGCGGAGGATATACATATGAAGACGGAGATGAAATACCGCTGTTCAGCTACGATATATCCGTTCCCGAAAGCTGTACGTTCTCTATTGAGGGAATTACGCTCTCCGAGCCCGAGATAGTGGACGCTCCCGATGCAGAAAATCTTTTGAAATATGCGGGCGTTACGCTTCCAAAGCAGAAGAATTATCAGTTCTCTCTGTTCAGCGAAAGCGTTAATGCGACAATTTCCGACAGCTCTGCATCTAAAACGATCAGTGTTTCTCACGGAAGCTCGTATATTTCGCCCCAAACTCTTGAAACAATTCCCGAAAATATTGCAAAAGAAATAAATGTCTTAAATGTAATGAAGCTCTGGAGCAAGTTTATGACCAACGACATCGGCGGCTCCGACAAAGGACTGAGCACTATTGCAAAGTATCTTATCCCCGATTCGGAATATTATAAATACGCAAGACAGTGGGCATACGGAATTGATATATCCTTTGTCAGCCTGCACGAGATAAGAAATTTCACAAATGAATCCGTAAGCAATTTTACAAGTTATTCTGACACTTGTTTTTCCTGCAGTGTTTACTTTGAAAAAAATATGGATCTTATTTATGAGGACAGATATGCGGGGAGCAGGACCGACGTATTTAACAGCATAGTTTACTTTACGAAAATAAGCGACGGCAGTTGGAGAATTGCAATAATGCACGATAATCTGGGGGAAGATAACAATGGCTGAAAACAAACGTGAGCCGTCGGCGGTTATAAGAAAAATACCGAAGACTATCGGAAAGATCTTTGCTTTTATCGGAGTTTTTGTAGTAGTTGTGGTGCTGACACTGTTTATTATGCTGAAAATAATATGCGCCTACGGCTCGTCGAAAACTACGCTGGTCACAACGCTTCTGGAATCGGGAAGTCTTAAATTCCTCGCATCACTTTGCGTATCGCAGAGCGAGATAGAGGAAATAATAGCGGGAACTTCTCTTGAAGATGTCGGCGACACGGATATAAACGAGGGAATGATAACCGTTCCGAATTTTAGTGATGAAACAACTCCCGAAAACAATGAAGCGAAAAACGATATAGAAATTGTCGATATAGCAGGGCTTACATATAAAGCTACGCTTATGATAGTAAAAGATCCGTCAAGAGTAAGCGTCGTTTCGACCGCATACGGCCCCGACCAATGGCCCGAAGATGGCGGTACAACGTTGAAAGGTTTAGTATTAAAAGCAGAAGCTATCGGCGGTGTAAACGGCGGACTTTTCGACGCTTCGAGATATATGGGCGACCACGCCTACGGTATTCTCGTTTCAAACGGCGTTATAATAAGAAATCAGCCCCGCGAGCAAAGCGGGCTTGTGATGATAGGGCTTACTAAAAACAATATCCTGCAGATAGTTGACGTAAGTAAAATGACTCCCGTCGAAAGCAAGCGTATGATAGAGGAAAAAGAAATACGCGACGCTGTCTGCTTCCAGGAGGAAACAAGCGTAAACAACAACCATTTTGTCCACCTTGTCGTAAACGGAGTTCCCCGCGAGGTAAACGGCTCGGGAAGCGGACTTAATCCCCGAACGGCGATAGGTCAGCGGGCAGACGGCGCGATACTTCTTCTCGTAACGGACGGGCGCGGTTATAACAACCATGTCGGAGCGTCCGCAGCGGACCTTATAGAAATAATGACGCGCTACGGCGCGGTAAACGCCGCGAACCTTGACGGCGGAAGTTCTACTTGTATGTACTATAACGGAGATTATTTGCAAAACTGCGTTACATTTTATTACAGCAAAACATCATGGCAGCTGCCGTGTGCATTTGTCGTTAAATAATATTTTACATCAATATTTTGATCAATGGTTTCGGCAGTTATTATAGATGAAAGGCAGTATAAATCATGACAACAAAACAAGGCAGCAGACGCACGGTGACTGTTCTGAAGATAACAGGCAGGATATTCGCGTTTATCGGAGTGTTTGTGCTTATTATTGCGCTGACGCTGTATCTTATGCTGAAAATAATCTGCTCTTACGGCTCGTCAAAAAGCGCGTTTGTAACGACCGTTCTCGAATCGGGGCAGATGAAGTTTTTGCCGTCGTTGGTCATGTCTAAAAGCGAGATACAGGAGATAATCGACAAGACCTCTCTCGAAGATATCGGCGATGCAAATATAAACGAGGGAATGATAACCGTTCCGAATTTCGGTGATGACACTCCCGAAAACAACGAAGTGAAAAACGATATTGAAGTTGTTGATATAGCAGGACTTACATACAAAGCGACGCTTATGATAATCCGCGATCCGTCGAGAGTGAGCGTGGCTTCTATTGCGACAGGCTACGACGAGTGGCCCGAAGAGGGCGTTCCGCTGAAAGATCTTGTGAAGAGAGCAGGCGCTATAGGCGGCATAAACGGCGGTATTTATAATTCTACAAACAACTGCGGAGGCAATGCCTACGGCGTTCTCGTTTCAAACGGCGTTATTCTCAGAAATCGCCCTCGGGAGTGGGGAGGTCTTGTGCTTGTAGGACTTACAAACGATAATCTTCTTCAGATCATTGATGTAAGCAAGATGAGCGCTGATGAATGCAAGAAAATGATAGAGGAAAAGGGAATACGCGACGCGGTGTGTTTCCCCGAAACGACAAGCACGGACAGCAACCATTTTGTCCACCTCGTGATAAACGGAAAGCCGCGTGAGGTAAACGGCGCGGGCAGCGGTCTAAATCCCCGCACGGCGATAGGCCAGAGAGCAGACGGCGCAATACTTCTTCTTGTAACGGACGGGCGCGGTTATAAAAGTCATGTCGGGGCTTCCGCGGCGGACCTTATTGAGATAATGACGCGCTATGGCGCGGTAAATGCCGCAAACCTCGACGGAGGAAGTTCTACCTGTATGTACTATAACGGCGGTTATCTGCAGAACAGCGTTACGTTTTATTACAGCAAGTCTTCGTGGAAACTGCCTGCGGCATTTGTGGTTAAATGACATAGCATTGGAAAGGTCATTATAAAATGAAAAAGTTTGTCTCAATAATCATTTCGGTAGTTTTGCTCGCGGGGTGCGCGGCGACAGGTGAAAACTCGTCCGACGCTTCCGACAGTAATTTGTTTATCGTTCCGAATAATTCCGAAAATAGTTCTGCTTCTTCCATACAGTCGGAAAATTCCGAAAATTCCGAGCCGTCCGAACCGTTAGAAAATCCCTCCGTAAGGCTTGTGTGCGCGGGCGATAATCTTATACACAGCCCTATCTATAAGCAGGCAAACAGAAGAACAGGCGGAAGCGGTTATGATTTTCTGCCCGTATACGAAGATGTAAAAGACATAATTTCCTCGGCGGATCTAGCTGTACTTAATCAGGAAACGATAATAACGGATGAATTTGAGCCGTCAAATTATCCTCATTTCTGCACGCCCGAGGACTGCGGCGACCAGATGACAGAAATAGGCTTCGACGCTGTTTCCATAAGCAACAATCATCTGCTCGATCAAGGAGAGGCAGGCATTAAAGCAACTCTTAAATTCTGGTCGGAAAAACACCCCGATATTGTAGTATACGGCGCTTCGGAAAAGGCAAAAGAGGACGATATCCCCGTTATGGAAATAAACGGCATAACGTTTGCGTTTCTGGGATTTATGGAGCATACAAATGGGCTTTCGCTTCCGAGCGGCTCGGACGTCAGCATAACATACCTCAAAGAAACCGAGCGCGTTAAAATGCTTGTGGAAAAAGCGGACAAGCTCGCCGATGTCGTAGTCGTAAGTCCGCATTACGGACTTGAGGTATCAAACGAAGTGACCGAGGAGCAAAAGCAGATAACTCAAAACCTCGTAAGCTGGGGAGCGGATATAATCATCGGCACTCAGCCCCACACCGCCCAGTCTATGGAATATGTCACAAAGCCCGACGGCGGAGAAGCATTTGTGTTCTACTGCCTCGGAAACCTTGTTTCGGCTATGGATCAGCCTCTCGGAATGCTGGGAATGATAGGCGGACTGACTGTTACAAAAGAACTCGACACGGGAAAGATAGTTCTTTCCGAGCCAGAGGCAACGCCTATAGTGACGCACTACGGAAGCAGTTATTCAAACATAAAGATCTACCGTTTTGAAAATTACACCGAGGAGCTTGCCCAAAAGCACGGCTGTCCTTATTTCAGCTACAGCTTTGCAAAAACGCAGTTTGAAAAGGTATTAAAGGTAGTAGATTATTTGCCGTAGATTTCAGACTGAAGTTTGATTTTTTACACAGCTTGAAATAATTTACATTATTATCAGAAAGGATAAAAATAATGAAAAAGAAAATTCTGCCTGTTTTAATTTCGGCGTGTCTGCTTTCGGGTTGTACGCAGACACCCGACAATTCGCAGACTAGCTCTCCCGTGGGTTCAAATTCCTCCGAGCCTCAAAACGGCACGGACAATTCTTCGGAGGAAAGCGCACCGCCTCCCGAAGATCCGAGCGTAAGACTTCTTTGTGCGGGCGACAATCTTATACATACTACGCTTTATGACCAGGCGAGAAAGTATGCTCAGAATGCGGGAAAGAGCGGTTATGATTTCAGCTACATTTATGAAGACGTAAAGGACATTGTCGCGGCGGCGGACTATGCGGTATTAAACCAGGAAACTATAATCACCGACGATTTTCCTGCGTCGGGTTATCCCGATTTTGCTACCCCCGGAGAATGCGGAGATCTAATGGTAGATATAGGCTTTGACGCGTTTTCGATAAGCAACAACCACGTTCTCGACAAGGGAGCTGCGGGGCTTAAATCAACTCTCAAATGGTGGTCTGAGAACCACCCCGAAAGCCTTGTATACGGCGCTTCCACAAGGGAAAAAGAGGACGAAATCCCTGTTGTTGAGATAAACGGCATAACGTTTGCGTTTCTGGGATTTATGGAGTATATAAACCAAGGTCACGAGCTTCCGAGCGGTTCGGATATGAGCGTTACATATCTTGCTCAGACGGAGCGTGTTAAAAAGCTCGTGAAAAAAGCGGATGAGCTTGCGGACGTTGTGGTGGTAAGCCCGCATTACGGTCTGGAAACAACAGGCGAGGTACAGCAATCGCAGAAACAGATGACGCAGGATCTCGTTGATTGGGGCGCTGACATAATAATCGGCACACAGGCGCACACGCTCCAGCCGATGGAGTGGGTGACAAAGCCCGACGGCGGAGAAGCGTTCGTGTTCTACTGCCTCGGTAATTTTGTTTCGCACATGGACATTCCGCTCGGAATGGTGGGAATGATAGGCGAGCTTACCATAACAAAGAATCTTGAAACGGGAGAGATAACGCTTTCCGAGCCCGAGGCGCTCCCGATAGTTACACACTATGACAACGACGCTGCAAACAGCAATCTGAAAATATACCGCTGGGAGGATTATACCGAAGAGCTTGCGGCGAAGCACGGCTGTCCCGGATTTTCATATAGCTTTGCCAAGGCAACATTTGACGAACAGCTTAAAATCGTGGATTATCTTCCGTGAAAAAAACAAGGGGGAAAACCTTTTGAAAAAGGTTTTCCCCTTGAACCCCCTTTCCAAAACTTTTATGTCCCGCGCCTTGCGGCGCGGTCGGAGAGTGGAAAAGTTTTCCTCTTTCCAGCCGCCGCGCAAGCGGCGGCACGAAAGTTTTTTGAAAGGGAGTTTGAGGGAAAACTTTTTTTCAAAAAAGTTTTCCCTCAATAACGTTTAAAAAAGCGCATCAGGTTAAATGCCTGCGGCATTGAACCTGGGGTGCGGGGAAAACAAGAGTTTTCCCCGCATTGCCGTTTCAAAGCTGTGCTTTGAAACGGCAATCTTATAGAGATGTTTCAGGCGTGGAACAGCCTTTAATGTGCATTTACAATAGAGCGGGAAAGAAGTTAGTTAAGGCTATTTAACAGTGAAAAATGAGAGAAACTTGTTGCGGGTGTGCCTATAAACCAAAGCACCGCACAGAACAGCGAACAACTTTTTGGTTATTCCGCTTATTCCTCAACTTTAGGCTTATCCGAGATCATTATCTCGAGCGCGAGATGAGTTTTATAGCCGTTGTTTTCAAACGGTTCGTTAAGCGCTCCTATGCCGTAAAGATAATAGCCGTCGTACTTTTCGGGAACTTCGGTTATGAAGTTGTAAAGCTCATAATTAAGCGTTTCTTTTATGCATATAGAAATGCCGTCAACGCGCGAGATGAATTTTCTTATCTCGCCGAATTTTATATTTTTGTTCATGTTCATTCCTCCTTATTACGATTTTAACATATAAAAACAGCTTTGTCAAGTTTTGTGAAAAGCAGATAAAAAAGTAATATAGCTGTTGACATCTTCGGTCAATTGTTGTAAAATATTATTATGCAGTTTATGAAAATCGGGGTGAAAGAATGAAGAAAATTACCATTATTACGGGACATTACGGAAGCGGAAAAACTAACCTCGCGGTAAATTTAGCGCTTATGCGGGGAAATTGCGCCGTAGCCGACCTCGATATTGTAAACCCCTATTTCAGAGCGGCAGACTTTAAAGAGCTTTTTGAAAAGTCGGGAATAACCCTTGTCGCTCCCGATTTCGCTAATTCTAATCTCGATGTTCCGTCGCTGCAGTTTGATTTAGCAAGGCTCGCGGATAAGTACGATTACCTTATAGTTGATGTCGGCGGTGATGACGCGGGGGCATTCGCGCTCGGAAGATTTTCGGAAGAATTGAACGCCCGCAGCGATGTTGAAATGCTGTATGTGATAAACGAGCGCAGATATCTTACAAGCTCTCCCGACGAGGCAATTAAGCTCATGCATGAAATAGAAAACGCTTCCCGTATGAAGCACACCGCGATAGTAAACAACACAAATTTAGGCTCGGAAACCACAGCCGATATTATCATAAATTCGCAGGAATTTGCGAGAGAGGTTTCCGAAAAAGCGGGGCTTCCCGTAAAATTTACGACTTGCCCCGAAGAGCTTTGCGATAAGACAGATATTGAAAATTTGCTTCCGATAAAGGTTTATGTAAAACCCGTATGGGAGCAGTAAAAAAAGAAAAATGCGGAGGAAACAGTATGGCAAAAATAACGGTAATAACCGAGCGCTGCAAGGGCTGCGGCTTGTGTACGGCGGCTTGTCCCAAGGGCATTGTGGCGCTTCAGAATGAAAAGTGCAACAAAAAGGGATATTTCTACGCGGTATGTACAGACGAGGAAAAATGCATAGGCTGTGCAATGTGCGCGACAATGTGTCCCGATTGTGCAATAATTGTAGAGAAGTGAGGCGGAGATGTTGGAAAAAATTGAAAGAAACCTTATGAAAGGAAACGAGGCGCTTGCCGAAGCGGCAATACGCGCGGACTGCAAGTGCTTTTTCGGCTATCCTATAACCCCTCAGACCGAGCTTGCGGCATATATGGCAAAGCGTATGCCCAAGGTAAACGGCGTTTTCCTGCAGGCAGAGAGCGAGATAGCGGCAATAAATATGGTGCTGGGCGCGGCTTCAACGGGCGCAAGGGCAATGACATCTTCTTCATCTCCCGGAATATCGCTTAAGTCCGAGGGTATCTCATACCTTGCCGCATCGGACGTTCCCGCGCTTATTGTCAATGTTCAGCGCGGCGGACCGGGGCTTGGCGGAATACAGCCCTCTCAGGCTGATTATTGGCAGGCCACAAGGGCAATGGGGCACGGAGATTTTCATATCCTCGTTTTTGCGCCCGCGTCTGTCCAGGAAATGGTGGACATGGTGTCAAAGGCTTTTGACACCGCCGAAAAATACCGTATGCCCGCAATGCTCCTTGCCGACGGGCTTTTAGGGCAGATGATGGAGCCCGTTTCGCTTCCCGAACCGTCGAAAAGCAAGTGCGATAAAAGCGCCTGGGCGGCAGACGGACATAAATTCAAGCGCCCTCATCACATTATAAATTCACTTTACTTACAGCCCGACGACCTTGAAAAGCTCGTAGTTGAGCGCTTTAAACGCTATGAAACGGTAAAGGCAAACGAAACGGACGCGGAATTGTATCTCACCGAGGACTGCGACATTCTGCTGTGTGCATACGGAGCGTCCGCAAGAGTGGCGAAAACCGCCGTAAATATGGCACGAAAGACGGGCATAAAGGCAGGACTGTTCCGCCCGAAAACGCTCTATCCTTTCCCCGTAAACGAGCTGAATGAGGCGGCAAAAACGGCAAAGTGCCTGCTTGATGTGGAAATGTCAATGGGGCAGATGATAGATGATGTAAAACTCGCGATAAACTGTTCAAAGCCCGTACATTTCTATGGCAGGACAGGCGGCGCGATACCTGTTCCCGCAGACGTGCTTGAAAAGATAAAAACGCTTGGAGGTGAGCTGTAATGGCAGTCGTATTTGAACGTCCGAGATCGCTTCTTGATGTTCCGACGCACTATTGTCCCGGCTGTACTCACGGAATTGTTCATAGGATAATCTGCGAGGTCATTGACGAAATGGGGATAGAGGGCGACACGGTGGGCGTTGTTCCCGTCGGTTGTTCGGTCATGGCGTATGATTATTTCGGCTGTGACGTTATAGAAGCGCCGCACGGCCGCGCACCCGCAGTTGCAACGGGAGTAAAGCGCGCAAACCCCGAAAAGACGGTGTTCACCTATCAGGGCGACGGCGACCTTGCGGCAATAGGAACGTGCGAAACCGTACACAGTGCCGCAAGAGGCGAAAACATCGTTGTTGTTTTCATAAACAATACCATCTACGGAATGACAGGCGGGCAGATGGCGCCTACGACAATTCCCGGACAAATTACGCAGACAACTCCCTACGGGCGCGACGTAAAGACAGCGGGCTATCCCGTCAGAATGTGCGAAATGCTTTCAACTCTTGACGGAGTGGCTCTCGCTCAGAGAGTCTCGGTGGACAGCGTCCCGCATATCCGCGAGGCAAAAAAGGCGATAAGAAAAGCCTTTGAAAATGAAAAGGCAAAGCGCGGTTTTTCAATAATAGAGGTGCTTTCGACCTGCCCGACAAATTGGGGCTTAACTCCGCTTGAGGCAATAAAGCGGTTGCAGGATGAAATGATACCGTATTATCCGCTCGGCGTATACAAGGACATAACGGGGGAGGAAACGAAATGACGACTGAAATTCTGCTTGCGGGATTTGGCGGACAGGGAGTTCTTTTCGCAGGAAAGATCCTTGCTTATTGCGCGCTGACAGACGGAAAAGAATTGTCGTGGCTCCCGTCATACGGACCGGAAATGCGCGGTGGCACGGCAAACTGTTCCGTCTGCGTTTCAGATGAGCCTATAGGCTCACCGCTGGTCACTGCTCCCGATATACTTGTAGCAATGAACCAGCCCTCGTTTGACAAGTTCATAAACGCTGTAAAACCGAATGGCTTTGCGTTTATTGACAGCTCGCTCGTCGAGTCGAAATGCGAAAGAAAAGACATTTCGTGCTTCTATCTCCCGTCAACCTCAATGGCAAATGAAAACGGACTTCAGGGCGGTTCAAACATGATACTTCTCGGAAAGATAATAAAGGAAACAAAAATTTTCACACTTGATACCGTGAAAAAGGCGATCGAAAAAGTTGTGCCGCCGATAAAGGAAAAGCTGATAAAAAATAATTTTAAAGCAATAGAGCTTGGTATGAGCGAATGATCATTCCGAAAAAAGACCGCAGCTTTGCGGTCTTTGTTGTATTGATCAAAGCATAGAAAAAAGCAATGAAAATGACACGGATATCAATGGTTTCTATCTTGCAAAATAAGGCTGAATTTTTAACAGAAAGAGGGATAGGTTTTGGAAGAAATACTCATTACTGAAGCTCATAATTACTTTCTGAGCCCCTATCCAAATAAGATTGAGGAGTCGGTTCTGGGAGAGTTGAGCCTTTGGATAGAAAATCACTTTGATGCAAAGGTAAAGAAAATCGCATTTCTCGAAAGCGGTTATTACAAGGGGAATCCTGTTAAAAGACTTGAAGTGTTTGTTTATTATGAGAAAGATTTCTTGAGACTTTCGCCTATGGGGATTATCACTTGGGGAAAAGCGGCTGAAGCAAACAGTAAACTTATCCTTGATTCGGCGTGGGAAATAATTCACAAACATAAGGCGGAAAACTATTTTGCAAATCTGGAGGTGGTAAAGCTCCGAAGTTTTGAAGATATCGAGGTCTGCAGTATTGCTGTATCAATGTTTCAAGATGAAATAGATAAGATTAGGTCTTTTCTTATGGATAGCATCGTTGAAAAAGTTTGGGTAGTTTCACCGTTTTATATAATTATGCTTTTTTTCAAAAGCAAGGAGGACGCCGACGCTTTCCATAACTCGGATAAGCGTAAAGAGTTTGAACAAATGCTTTATAAAATGGCTAAATCCCGCGATTTGTACGATTTTATTACTTTTGATAAAATCAAAAAATTCTATGCTTATACAAACATAAAAAATTTTGCGCCAAATTGCGATTTTCGCCATTATGAGGTTTATTAGTTGCAGAATATATTTTTTCTTGAAATTTAAAATACAGGAACTATTTGGCATAGTCGGTTCTTATATATTGTACAACATCGCATAAACCACGTCAGCATCAGAGGGATCATAATAATTAGGAGGTTTATAATGACAAATCAAGAATTTTTAAATCGCATATACGCTTCGGCAAGCAAAGCATCAGTTGATGTACCATACACTGCCGAGGAAATTGAAAATAAAATTCGCAGCATTTATTCAGGTGTTATCGACACAAGCAAGATCATAGAACGTTTTTTAAATATTGGGAGTGTATTTTTTAACCGCATCGAAAAATGCTCAAACGATGAATTACGTTTTACTATAATTTGGAGGTCAAGAGTCGAATATTGGCAGGACATCAATTGTGTTGTTAATGGGGCAGGTATTGTAGAGAATTGTGCCGGCATTGTAGATCGGTATTTCATTTCAGAAGAGGGTAAATTTTACAACCAAGATCATAAACTGATTTCCGAAGATGTAGAGGGTTTTGCCGAGTACATTACAACGGTCGAATACGATTATCATCCCGAAACAACGCAGCGCACATACGATATGCTTCGGTTTTTCGGCTGGTATGAGGGCAGACATGTTGACACAACAGCATTTGAACAGGAAATGAATCGTCGCGGAATTAAACTGTCCGAAAAACAGCTAGCGTTTTTCAGTGAATTCAGCGGTTTGTCATTCGATTTTGACGGAGATTTTTTTTATTTCTGTTCATTGGAACAAATCATGAAAGAAAAAAAGATTACCGATCCTGTATTAGAAAAAAGAAATCCCCGCAAATATCCAACGATTTTGTGCGGTGAAACTGTGGGCGGAACGCTTGCTGTTGACTCTGAGGGGATCATAAGATATTTTTATGATATTCCATGGGGCAGAACGACAATGGAGTGTATAAATCATCTGTGCGAGGGCGTTTCGGAGGATTGGAAATGGATTCCGCCCGATAAACATTGATCCGAGGATAAAAAACGATCGCTCCGCCTTGTCGGCGTCGGCGCACAAAAAAGGGGAAACCTTTTCGGTTTCCCCTTTAGTTTTATATGTTGTACAGCATCGCATAAACCCCGCCCTTTTCGAGCAGTTCTTCATGCGTTCCCTGTTCGCAGATACCGTTTTCGGTGAGAACAACTATCTTGTCTGCATTTCTTATAGTCGTAAGCCTGTGCGCTATGGTCAACACCGTTCTCCCCTCGGCAAGCCTTTCGAGCGACTGCTGAACGATATGTTCCGACTGGTTGTCGAGTGCGCTCGTTGCCTCGTCAAGAATAAGCAGAGGCGGATCTTTTAAAAACACCCTCGCTATGGACAGCCTTTGTTTCTGCCCGCCCGAAAGCCTTACTCCGCGTTCGCCGACATAAGTCTGATAGCCGTTCGGAGTTGACATTATAAATTCATGCGCGCCCGCCTTTTTTGCCGCCTCAATTATTTCTTCTTCCGTTGCATTTGGCCGTCCGTAGGCGATGTTTTCAAATATCGTTCCCGAAAACAGATAAACATCCTGCTGAACTATTCCTATATTCCCGCGCAGGGTGTCAAGATCCATTTCCCTGACATCTATCCCGTCTATTTTCACGCTCCCCGCCGTCACATCATAAAACCGCGGGATAAGGTTGCAGATAGTTGTCTTGCCGCCGCCCGACGGACCTACAAGCGCAACCGATTTTCCCGCCTTTATGTCAAGATTAAGGTGGCTTAGTATCGCCGTATCGGGATCGTCTTTGTATGAAAAGCTGACGTCCGAAAACGTTATGTTGCCCGTTATCTTTTCGGGCTTTTTCGCATTTTCGGGATTTTTTATGTCGGGCTCTGCGTCCATGACCTCAAAAAATCTCTCTATGCCCGTCATTCCTCGCTGGAATTGCTCGGTAAATTCAACTATTCTTCTTATTGTCGCAAGAAGCGTAGTAACATACAGTAAGTACGCCATAAGATCCGCGGGCGTTATCTGTCCGTTCATCATAAACAGCCCGCCGCCCAGAATTACCGCAATGTACATAAGCCCGTCAAAGGCTCTTGTCGTAGCGTTGAAAGCTCCCATATAGCGGTAGTTCTCGCGCTTTATGTCGAGCCATTCGCGGTTTCCGCGCTCAAACTTTTCTATCTCGCGCTGTTCTCCCGTAAAGGATTTTACAACCCTTATCCCGAGCAGGCTATCCTCGACCTGTGCGTTGACTTCGCCTACCTGCTTTCTGTTTCTGGCAAATGTGGCGCGCATCTTGCGGTTGAATTTTCCGCATACTATCGCCATAATCGGCACTATTGCGAAAATGATAAGCGAGAGTGGAACATTTATCGTGCAGAGTATAGTAAACGAAACAACGATTTTAAGCCCCGCAATGAAAAATTCTTCGGGGCAGTGGTGAGCAAATTCCGTAACGTCAAACAGGTCGCTCGTTATCCTCGCCATAAGCTGACCTACTTTTGTTTCGGCAAAATAACCGAACGACAGCTTTTCAATATGCCTGAACAGAGCCGAGCGCATATCCGTTTCAATTTTCGCGCCCATGACATGACCGACGTTTGACATAAAATACTGCGCCGTAACGTCTATCACGCGAAGCACGAGATAAACCGCCGCGACTTTTAGAATAAGCTCCACGGTGAGTTTTGTTATATCGTCGATACCTACCTGCGCTATATATCTCACGAGCATAGGAAGCACTATCTCGCACAGCGTAGTAAGCGCCGCACAGAGAAGATCAAGCGCGAGAGTTTTCCAATACGGTTTAAAATACGGCATAAACCTTTTCATAAGCCGTGTTTGTTTCATAATAATCATTCCTCACATTTCATTAAATTTAATTATAATACTATCTGAGCAAAAAGTCAATATAGAAGTAAGAGATAAGATGTAAGAGGTAAGAGTTTGAACCAAACACGGTTTGCCTGTTAGAAGTAAGAGGTAGGAATTAAAAACCAACCGTGGTTTGTCTGTTTCCCTGTTCTTATGCGGCATTTCGGGCAATGTGAAATTTTGTACAATTTCACCCGAAAATGCGGTTGACTGTAAGTGAAATTTGTGATACAATAATAATGGTCAGATTTTTTCCTGCCTGCTTTGCTGTTTTGCTTTGATAGGCGCGAAACCCTTTCGCAAAGCCGTTTCACAGATTTTATCATACTTCTGAACGTACTTTTCGGAATGGTTTTTACACAAACTGACGATTTATGAAATATAAACATTTCATGACATAAGAGGTGTTTTTATGGATATTGAAAAACAAATGGACTGGCTGAAGCCCGACCGCATATTGAAGCTCTATGACGGAGAAAAAAATATGCTCGGAATGACGAGGCTTTTTGTTGTCGGAGTTGGAAAGAACGGCACGGACTGTGTTCTTAGAGTAAAGGACATAGCCGAACAGCGCTTTTCCGCAGACACCGACAGAATACGCTATTTCGCTTTCGGCTACAATTGCGACACGGACGGCGCGAAATATAACGGCTCGGTGCTTTCGGAAAGAGAACGTGTTTCGATCGTCCCCGAAGAAGCGATATACAAGTATCTCGAAGATCCCGAGCTTCTTTCGCCTTATGCGAAAGAGTGGTTCGATATGCGTCTTAAAAACTATTCTCCCGATCCTCCCGTTTACGGGCTTTGGAAGCGCCAGTGCGGAAGACTCGCGCTGTTCCATTATTTTGACGAGATAATATCAAAGCTCACCGAGGTCATAAACGATTTTTCCGTTTCGGACGCTCCGCTTGAAATTTTCGTAACGGGAAATATGGGCGATCCTATTCTTACGGGTACAATAATTGACTTCGGATATATACTTAATGCAATGTTTTCGAGCGTCGGGGGTTATCCCGTAAAAGTAAACGCGCTTTTGTTCGCGGGAGATACCGCCCAGCTTTTCGACACCGACGCCAGAAACCTCGCAAATTATTATGCCTATACGGTCATGACCAAGAACGATATACAAAAGTTCCAGTCTAAAAAACCCTCTTTTTCACAGAAATACACTTCGAGCTTTGAGATAAAGTCCGACAAGCCCGCATATAACGCCTGCTTCATAACAGACGCGAAAAATACCTATGAAGAAACGCTCAACAAGGCAGCGGAAAAAATAATCTCCGCGGGAGAGTTCATCTATAAAAAAGATGACGACGCCGACAGAGCAATGTCGCTGAATCTTCTCGGAAACAGCTCCGACCATTCTTTCACCTGCCTTGCATATGACATTTCGGGCGTGGAAATTCCGCTTGGAGAGATCGTTTCTTATCTTTCCACAAGGATCTTCTTAAAACTTTGCGACAAATTGAGAACACAGTCTGTCGGAGATCTCCAGCTTTCTATCTATGCGAACAAGGTCTCTCCCGATCCGTCATATCTGGCTTCAAAAGTAGGAGCTGTGCCAAGGCTCGAGTTCAACGAAACGCTCAATCCTTTATTTACAATGAGCAGTCTCAAAAAGGGCGGAGAAGCCTCAAAGAAGTATGTTACCGAGCGGATCGACGAGATAGCAAAGCTCACCGAAAAAGGCGCTCAGATGTCTGTAGAAGAGATATGCTCGGAGATAGAAAATGCCTGCATAAGCGCAATGAGCGACTTTGAAAAAGGTCCGTTCTGCGCAGATGAGATAATGAGAAAATGTCTGAAAAACCTTGACGGCGAAATTAAAAAGGCAAGGGAAACAAAAGAGGACAGCGAGGAAACCGTTGTCCGCAGAGAAAAAATGCTCGCGTCGGATTATCGCAAGCTGAAAACAACGCCCTCTTTTATGGCAGGAACGGCAAAGAGATACTATGTCCAGACGCTTATGGACTATGCCGAATGCCTAAAGGCGCATAAGATAATAGACACAATGCTCGGTTTCTATACGGCTATTCGCAGCAGGCTGACGGCTTTCAGAGAGGAAAAGATGAAACCCGTTACGGAATTTTTCGGCGCAGAGCCCGAGGTATTCCTCGAAAAGCTCAAGACCGATCCGCACGAAAGCTGTGTCTGCGACGCGTTTGACATAAGCTCGCCCGAGATGAAAGCAAAGCTCGATAAGCTCGTGGACGAAATTCCCGAAACGACGAAAAACGTTGCGTTCAAAAAGACGCGTCTTGAGGCGGCGGACGATCCGAGAGCGCTTCCGCGCGAGATAGTGAACCTTGCGGCAAAATGCTTCGGAAGATTTTTGCTTATGGGCTTCAATGATTTCTGCGAGTTTTTCGGTTCAGACAGGTCGCTTATGAATGCTATACAGTATTGTTTTGATTCTGTCAAAATAACTACCCCCGCAAAAGGCGAAACACTGACGCGCGCAATATGCCCCCAGAATGTAAGGCAGGGCGATATTGCGCCCATAAAGGCTTCGCATAAGGGCGCAAATTATATCTGGAACGGCTCGCCCATGTTCAACGCCGTTTTTGTCGTACAGACAAAAAGCGGAGTAAAGCTCGAAGAGTTCAAAGATTATAACCAGTGGGAAAATATGCGCTATGCGTTTGTAAATGACGGACTTAAAAAACAAGGTATCAAAATTTTCTGAGGTAAATTTCAAACTAAATGTCTAAAAATAAAAGAACTGATTTTATTCTTGTATTCGACAGGTATTTTTCAAAAAAGCCGAATGCTTTCATATCCGCACTGATAAGAGCATTGTATTGCTTGGCAGAAGCGCTTTGCATGTTATTTTGCCTGCTCGGTATTTACCATATCCCCGCAAACCCGTTTATCGTCGTAATTTTGTGCACTTTCTTTACGGCGGGCTTTTGCGTTTTGTTCAGCTTTGTTAAAAAGCGGATAGCTATTCCGTGTATGGCGGGGTTTGGGCTTATGGCAGTCTATTTTTTCCGTGAGCCTATGTGGGAAAAGTTTACATATTTTATAGACGCAGTGTTCAGGGCTATGGACGGTGCTGTTTTCGGTATGAAGCGATATATGTGGCACCCGAAACTGACAGTAAACAACGAAGAGGAAATATTGTTTACTCTCGTGTGCGTTATATGCATTTTGTCACTTATCTGCGCGGCGTCCATGTTTAAAAAGCCGAACGGAATTGCTCCGCTCACGGCTTTTGTCGTGCTGTTTGTGCCGATGCTTGCCGCGCAGAAGCTGAGCTTTAATTTCTGGCTAGTGCCGACCGTGGCGCTCATTGTCGGCGGTTTTGCCGCATCAAAAGCGTTTTCGAGCGGGATAATAACGCGCGGAGGAGTTTACGACGGCTGTAAAAAAGCGCTGAAACATGAAGAACGTTCTTTCGGAAGCAGTCTGAAAAATGTTCCGCGTGTAAAAGCGACAGAACTTCGCACTGTGCATTATTCAAAATATTTTTCCGCTTCGATATGCGCGGCGGCGATATTTACGGCTGCGGGAATATTAGGCTCGGCAATTATGAACGGTAAACAAGGTATAGATTTCAACCCTGTTATTGATTTTTTCATGCAGTTTTCCGTCCCCGTCTATGACAACGAAGACGACGACGGCGAGCTTTTCGGTTCGAGCTATTTTTCCGACAGGCTTGATAATACGCTCGGCATAACCGCTCCGAGCAGGAACAAACGCGAGGTCCTCAAAGTCTCGAACACGGGAAATAAGATCTATCTTCACGGCGACATAGGAATTGTATTCGACGGACAGAAATGGACGTCTCCTGTCTATTCCGACCAAAAGGATCTGCCGAAGTCATACCGCCCGTTTGAAGCACGGACGTTGGATATTTATGAATTAAATTCAGCGCAACCTAAAAGGCGAGGTTTCATAAGCGAAAATATAGTGGAGCTGGAATATCTCGTACAGACCAATGTTGCGCTTGCGCCGACGTATGCCGCTTATTATACTGATTTTTACGATTCGGGCGTGTATGATATTTACGGTGATTTTGTCCTGAGAAGCAAAGAACCCGAAAAAAGTGTAAGCTATATCGCCGGCGAATATTTTCTGAATTATACGGGAGAAAGCAGGTCACTTAAAGAAAACAATATGAAGAAAATTTTGGACGCCTTTAATAATCTTCATAATCCTAATAACCCCTATAATACTTTTTCTTACATTTTTGATACATATAGCGGAGAATCCGGCTGTTATGAACAATATCTTGATTATGTAAACAAAACCTATCTTGACGTCCCGAAAAATATGGAGAAAGATATAGACACATTTCTTAGAGACAATAAATTATATGTACCAAATCTGAAGAACCGTGAATTAAGCGACCAGTATAAAGAGTGCCTCGATATAACCGACTACCTGAAAAATAATTTTAAGTATTCTCTCGAGACAAACAACGGCTATACAAATCCTGTTATGACTTTTCTTAACAGGACAAAGAGCGGACACTGCGCGCTTTTTGCGACCGCAATGACGCTTATGGTGCGCGAGATGGGACTTCCCGCAAGATACTGTACGGGATTTATAGTTCCGCATACCTACGCAGGCAATGACGTCACGCTTTACAGCAGTGATCTTCATGCATGGTGCGAGGTCTATTTTGAAGAAATAGGCTGGGTGTTGTTTGATCCGACGAGCCTTTCAGTAGGCGGAAGCAACGAAAGTTCTTCATCTGTTGACAGCGAAAGCTCCGACACAGAAAGCTCCGATGAGGAAAGCAAAGAAGAAAGCGACATCGAAACTTCCGATGAAAGCGAGATATCCGACAGAGAAGAAAGCGACGCTGAAACTTCTGATTCGGAAGATATCAGC
This sequence comes from uncultured Clostridia bacterium, assembly GCA_947627205.1. Taxonomy (GTDB): domain Bacteria; phylum Bacillota; class Clostridia; order Oscillospirales; family Ruminococcaceae; genus CAG-115. Next base: position 48,673 of record CANQVE010000004.1, read on the forward strand.
GACAGCACAGACATCACCGACAGCGACGCTTTGTCCTCGGATATAACAGGAAAAGATGACGACAGCGTAAATATTCTCCCGTTTGTGCTTGCATTGCTTTTAGCGGTAATTGTCGCGGTGCTTGTTGCAGTATGCGTTTATATGTACCGAAAACTTGACAGACAGGCGAAAGAGACGCTCGACAGAGCAGGCAATTTCGGCGACTGTGAACAGCTCTATGCTCAGATTTTGGAGATATTAAAGCTGTGCGGATATACCCAGCGTACAGGCGAACAGCCCGACAGCTTCTTCGCCCGCGTTGATAGGCACTTTAGAACAAAACTTTCAAAGCATAGCCGAACGCTTTTAAAGGTCGCGTTTGCAAAAGGCAAATTCAGCGGCAGTGAGCTTTCCGAAACCGCCGCCCTGCTCAAAGACCTTTTCACCGCCGCAGAACAACAGCTTTTGATCTATGGGCGCATAAAACTCCGCAGGATAGTAATAGGCAATAATAATCATTCCGAGAATAAACAAAAGTAAAAATTGCCGACAAAATAAGCTGATTTAATTTTGTACACTTTTTTTAAAAAAGTGTTGATTTTCGGACACAACGGTGTTATAATTTAAATGAGGGAATGTGATAAAAAATCACGTTTCCAAACGGTAAACCGACTAGCAAAAAAGAGTGTGAAATTTTACATAGAAAGAGGCTGTTGTTATGAGACTGATAACTCGTTCTGATTTCGACGGACTTGCCTGCGGAGCGTTGCTGCTAAGCGCGGGAATTGTTGATAGCTGGACTTTTGCTCACCCAAAGGATATTCAGGACGGACTTGTTCCCGTTACCGAAAACGACTGTCTTGCAAATGTTCCTTTTGTAGAGGGCTGCGGACTTTGGTTCGACCACCATTCGAGCGAAGAAGAGCGTATCCGCTATAAGGGCAAATACAAAGGCGAGAGCCGTATAACTCCGAGCTGTGCGCGTATTATTTACGAGTATTACGGCGGAAAGGAGCGCTTTCCGAATTTTGACGACCTTATGGAAGCCGTAGATAAGGTAGACAGCGGAAACCTTACCAGAGATGAGATATTAGATCCGCACGGCTGGATCCTTGTGGGCTTTCTTATGGATCCGAGAACAGGTCTGGGACGTTTCAGAAACTTTACGATAAGCAACTATCAGCTTATGGAAAAGCTCCTGAAATGCTGTTCGTATATGACGACCGAGGAAATTCTTGCAATGCCAGATATACAGGAGAGAATAAAGCTCTATAACGAGCAGACAGAGCTTTTTAAAGAAATGGTATACGCGCATACGAGGATAGAGGGCGACGTTATAATAAGCGATCTTCGCGGAGTAGATCCTATCTACACGGGAAACCGTTTTCTCATCTATTCGCTCTATCCCGACCAGAACATAAGCTGCTGGATAGTGGACGGAAAGGGCGGAAAGGGCTGTTCGTGCGCGGTGGGATATTCGATATTGACGAGAACTTCTCATGTAAACGTAGGACGTCTTATGCTCAAATACGGCGGAGGCGGACATATGGCAGTCGGAACTTGCCAGTTTACGGACGAAGAAGCCCCGACAAAAGTCCCCGAGCTTTTAAACGAGCTTGTCAATTACGATAAGCTGTATAAGTAAAATTCAGAACAACAAAGAGCCGCAGGTCTTGCGGCTCTTTATATCTTGTCAGAATACTCTTTTGCTTAACCTCGCTCGTCCGCCTTTTGCTTTCAATTTTCGCCATTATCTCTGCCCGCGGAGTCTCAAAATTGACATATTCTCAATTATTTCAGCAATCTTTTTCAATTGTTCTTCGGATACAGGGGTTTTTAAACAAAAATGTTGTAAATTTGCCAAAAGTAATTTTAAGGTTCCCGTCAATTCGACATCATCGACAATTACAGGTAAAACATACGCTTTTTGGGATAGTGCAAAAGACAGTTCTTTTTCAACAAACCGAGAGTTTAAAGAACTCGCAGAGATAACAGCAACAACACACCCGCGCTTTAAGGCGTCTTCTAATGCGTCAGATACGGAAGTCGCCCAATCGTCTCCAGGTTTAAGTGACTCCGGAGCATAAAACACCTTAAAATCATGTTTTAAGCATTCGTCATATATAGCTTTGACAATGCGTCTATCTTTGGTTGAACCTGATATAAAGACACTCATACTTTTTGATAATCTTTCTAAAGTCGGAAGAATGTTTTCCGGTTTATCCAGAGAAACAGAGACAATTTTTTTGGGAGCTTTCGATTTGATATATTCAACTTCTGTTCGTACCCAGTTAGATTCTCTTGCATTTTTGCTGTCAACAAGAAGAAACCATTCTCTCGCATCAATTTCCCTTTTTATCAGATCCAAAATCTCGTCATTATCAGAAAGACATCTCAGATAAAAACAGATAGGTTCAAGCCCGTTGTCTTCAAGAATATTCCTGATTTTACGTATTTCGTGCAAGTCTTTATGTGCATGAGAAACAAAAACATACCCGCCCTCGGATTCGGCATTTGTAATGTCTGACATATAAACTTCTCCTTGCTGTGAAAATATTGGATGTATAAGATCCATATTAATTATAGCAGACTTTTGTCGAAATGTCAACACAACAAACCGCCCATTCAGCGTGTTCTCCCTTGCTTGACAAAACCCAAAAACTGTGATACAATAAAACGGGGCTGATTTTATGGAGTACCTTATTGTCGCGGCATTGGTGGCTGTAATATTGTGGTGTGTCGGATTCAGCGTAGGCGATATTGCGGCAATGTTTGCCGTGCTCTTGTGCGCGGCGATCGTTTTAGTAGGACTGTTTTTCGTGTTTGCACTTGTCGTCCTGCTAAGCTCTCATAAAGCCTCCGCAAGTTTTGTGAAAATGAACGACGACGGGCGCTATCCCTGCGCAGTGTATAAAATAGGCGACAGCGAGTTCAAAAACCTGTTTCCGAGCGAAATGATAATGAAAGACCGCCTTTATGTAAAGGATAAGGAAATAGATATAAGAAAGTGTTCGTTTATAAAAGCAGTTTTAGATAAAAACGCCGTTATGACCATAATCATAGGGAGCGCGGTCTTTATCCCGCTCTCCGTAGCGGTCATTTTCGTGCTGAAATGGTTTTTCGGTTTCTGAGGTAATTATGAGCAATATAACTTATGAGTATATAAAAAGAAATAAAGATGTTCAGACTTATATAAATTACGCCGACGCGGCGCTTATGTCCATAGGCTATACCGAACATTCAAACGCCCATGTAGAGCGCGCCGCGGCAAAGGCTTATATGATACTGAACACATTGGGCTATGACGAAAGAACGTGCGAGTTGGCTCAGATAGCGGCTTATATGCACGATATCGGCAACGTTGTAAACCGCGTCGGTCACGCGCAGACAGGCGCAGTCATGGCGTTCAGGCTTCTGGACAGACTTGGAATGCCCGCAGACGAAATAGCAAGGGTAGTTTCGGCTATAGGAAACCACGACGAGGGAGCGGCTGCTCCCGTAACGCCCATAGCCGCCGCGCTTATCATTGCGGATAAATCGGACGTGAGGCGGTCGAGAGTGCGCGGAGAAAACGGCGAGAGCTTTGTTCCGAGCAGCGAAAACCTCGCAAAGGATATCCACGACCGCGTGAATTACGCCGTGCAAAGCTCGGAGCTTAAATTTTCCGACGACAAGAAAAGCCTTGTGCTTAGCCTTGAAATAGATCTGAATATAAGCTCAGTCATGGAGTATTTCGAGATCTTTATTTCAAGAATGAATTTGTGCAGGACAGCCGCAAAATCCCTCGGCGTTAATTTTGAAGTCATTGTAAACAATTCAAGAATTTTGTGACAAACTACAATTTTTTTGTACAATATTTGTTATATTTTCACAAATTCAAAAAATATTAAAAACCTCTTGCAATTCAATGAAATTTATAGTACAATATATATGGGCTTATTCTATAATTTGTTCCACAATTTAAAGGGAGTAGACTGATATGGTATCTTTATGCGTTTTAAGGAAAAAATCGGCTCTTTATTATTATGGAATAAGTGCATAAAAAATTAAAGCCGTATTTCATATAAAGTACGGCTGTTTTTATTTGAATTATCTGAAAGGAATTATTTGCTATGGCTTTGAAAAAGGTTGCGGTCATTATGGGAAGCGACAGCGATCTGCCTGTCGTTAAAAAAGCTCTTGAGGAGCTGAAGAAGTATAAAGTTGAATATGAGTGTCACGTTATGTCTGCGCACAGAACTCCCGCGCTCGCGTGCGATTTTGCGAAAAGCGCAAAGGAAAGCGGCTTTGGCGTTATCATCTGCGCGGCGGGTATGGCGGCACACCTCGCGGGAATTGTCGCGGCAAATACGACCTTGCCCGTTATAGGTATACCGTGCAGTTCTAAAAACTTTGACGGAATGGACGCGCTCCTTGCGACGGTACAGATGCCCTCGGGAATACCCGTTGCGACAGTGGCGGTAGACGGAGCAAAAAATGCGGCGATACTCGCCGTTCAGATACTTGCGCTCGGCGACGAGGAGCTTTCAAATATGCTCGAAGAAAGCAAGCGCGAAATGGCTCAGACGGTTTCCGAAAAGGACGCAAAGCTCCAGAAAGAGCTTGACTCTATAGGAGCGCTCAGCTTTTGATTTGTAAATAATTGCAGGATAATGCAAAAAAATAAAAAGGAGATCTTAACTATGGATTACACAAAGGAACAACAGCTCTATGAGGGCAAGGCAAAGAAAGTTTTCGCGACAAATGATCCCGATTATGTCATTGTTGACTATAAGGACGACGCGACAGCTTTCAACGGCGAGAAAAAAGGAACGATAGTCGGAAAAGGCGTTATAAACAACAAGATGACAAACTATATGTTTGCAATGCTCGAAAAAGAGGGCGTGCCGACACACCTTGTAAAAGAGCTTTCCGACAGGGAAACTCTAGTTAAAAAGGTAGAGATAGTGCCGCTTGAAGTTATCGTAAGAAACGTTGCGGCAGGCAGCTTTTCCAAAAAGCTCGGCATTGCGGAGGGAACTCCCTTAAAGTGCCCGACGCTTGAATTCAGCTATAAGAACGACGAGCTGGGCGATCCGTTTATAAACGATTATTATGCGCTTGGTCTCGGGCTTGCTACAAAGGAAGAGCTTGATACTATCGCAAAGTATGCCTTTAAGGTAAACGAGTTTATGCTCGGATTTTTCAAGAAGATAAATGTTGATCTTATCGATTTCAAGATAGAGTTCGGACGTTTCCACGGGCAGATACTTCTTGCGGATGAAATTTCTCCCGACACCTGCCGTTTCTGGGACAGCACTACCCATGAAAAGCTCGACAAGGACCGTTTCCGCCGCGATATGGGCGGCGTCGAGGACGCATACAATGAAATGATGAAGAGGATAATGAGCACAAAAGATTAAGCTGAAGTGCAATAAAACAAGGTAAAAACAGGAAAAGAGCGTTTGGCTCAAACTCGTACCCCCTGCCTCTTATCTCTTACTTCTAACAGGCAAAGAACGTTTGACCAAAACTCTTACCTCTTACCTCTAATCTCTTACATCTGAAAGGGTTTGCTTATGGGCGGTTTTTTTGGAGCGGCTGTAAAAGGCAGCTGCGTAGATGATGTTTTTTTCGGCACTGACTATCATTCACATCTCGGCACAAGACGCGGAGGAATGGCGGTCTATTCCCCCGAAAAGGGATTTCAGAGAAGTATACACAGTATTGAGAATTCTCCGTTCAGGACAAAGTTTGAAGAGGATATAGCCGATATGCAGGGCTCGCTCGGTATCGGCTGTATAAGCGACACCGATCCTCAGCCGATACTTCTTCGGTCGAGCCTCGGGAGCTATGCGGTGTGCAATGTCGGGATAATAAATAACGCCGAGGAGCTTTGCTCGGAGTTTTTGAACAGCAGTCACGCCAGCTTTGAAACAATGACAAGCGGAAAGCTCAATTCTTCGGCGCTTATCGGCGCGCTCATTTCGCAGAAAGAGAGCATTGCCGAGGGAATAAGATACGCACAGGAAAGAATTATAGGGACCGTTTCTCTTATGGTTATGACCGAAAGCGGAATAATCGCGGCGCGCGATAAATACGGAAGACTTCCGATAATAGTCGGAAAAAAGGACGACGGCTATTGCTTCTCGTCAGAGTCTTTTGCTTTTCAGAAGCTCGGCTATCAGACTGTAAAGGAGCTTAAACCCGGAGAAATAGTAAAAATAACGGCAGATGGCGTTGAGGAATTGTATGCGGGAAACCCCGAAAACCTCAGGATATGCGCGTTTATGTGGACATATTACGGTTATCCGAACTCGGTCTATGAAAATATAAACGTCGAAACCATGCGCACGAGAAACGGCGAGATAATGGCGCAGTTCGACATTGACCACGGAACGCTTCCCGACGTTGACTATGTGTGCGGAGTACCCGATTCGGGAACGCCCCACGCGATAGGCTACGCAAACAGAAGCGGTATCCCGTTTGCAAGACCGTTTATAAAATACACTCCCACCTGGCCGCGCAGTTTTATGCCTCAAAGCCAGGCGATGAGAAACAAGGTCGCAAAGATGAAGCTCATTCCTGTTCACGAGCTTATCGAGGGGAAGAAACTGCTGTTTGTCGATGACAGTATAGTAAGAGGCACACAGCTTAGAGAGACTGTTGAGTTTTTGTATGCAAACGGCGCAAAGGAAGTTCATATGAGAAGCGCCTGCCCGCCGATAATGTACGGCTGTAAATACCTCAATTTCTCGCGCAGTACGAGCGAGCTTGACCTTATTGCACGCAGGATAATAGATGAGTTTGAGGGCGCGGAGGGCACGAAATACATACTCGAATATTCAAGCCCCGAAACCGAGCGCGGAAAGAGACTTAGAGCGGAGATATGCAGAAGATTGAAGCTGACTTCGCTTGAGTTCCAGTCGCTTGAGGGAGAAGTAAAGGCGATAGGTCTTTGCGAGGACAAGCTCTGCACCTATTGCTGGTCGGGGAAAGAATAAAAATAACAGACAGATAAAACAGATATTCATATAACAGGAGCGGAACATCAGAGAAAGGCAAAGGACTATGTTCAACAACATTCATGAGGAATGTGGCGTTTTCGGAGTTTACAGCAATGCACCCGCAAACGTTGCGCATCTGACTTATTTCGGGCTTTACGCACTCCAGCACAGGGGCCAGGAAAGCTGTGGAATTGTCGTGAATGAGCGCGGCGTTTTCAGAACGCATAAAGGTCTGGGACTTGTAAACGAGGTTTTCAGCGAGCGGGAATTAAACGAGTTTGAGGACGGAAGAATTGCGGTAGGTCACGTCAGATATTCCACGACGGGAAACGTAAATACCGCAAACTGCCAGCCCCTCACCGTAAGACACGTTAAAGGCTCTCTTGCCATAGCACATAACGGAAATCTTGTAAACGCGCTTGAACTAAGGCGCGAATACGAGCTTAGAGGAGCTATATTTCATACAACGAGCGATACCGAAGTTATTTCTTATGCGATAACGCGCGAGAGACTTGAGTGCGGTTCTATACAGGAAGCTGTAGAGAGGGCTATGCACAAAATAAAGGGCGCTTATTCTCTCGTTATCATGTCGCCGAAGAAACTTATCGCGGCGCGCGATCCGAACGGCTTTCGCCCGCTCTCGCTCGGAGTTCTTCCGAATGACGGAGGGTACGTTGTCGCGAGCGAAACTTGCGCGTTTGACAGTATCGGCGCTAAGTTTTTGAGAGATATTGAGCCGGGAGAAATTGTCGTTATAGACGAAAACGGTATTGACAGCATAAAAACGCATTGCGGCGGAAAAAGCTCGATGTGTGTTTTTGAGTTTATTTATTTCGCGAGACCTGATTCCGTCATAGAGGGCGCTTCTGTCCACAGAGCAAGGCTTAGAGCGGGAAATTATCTCGCGCTCGAACACCCCGTACAGGCGGACGTCGTTATAGGCTGTCCCGACAGCGGGCTTGATGCGGCGCTCGGATTTTCGCAGACCTCGGGCATTCCCTACGGCGTTGGCTTTATAAAGAACCGTTATATAGGCAGGACATTTATACAGCCCACACAGGGCATGAGAGAAAATTCCGTGAAGATAAAGCTGAACGTTATCCGCGAAACAGTCGAGGGTAAGCGCGTTGTTCTCGTAGACGACAGCATTGTAAGAGGCACTACGTCGGCAAAGGTCGTAAAGCTCTTAAGAAACGCGGGAGCAAAAGAAATACACATGCGCATAAGCTCCCCGCCGTTTATAAGCGAGTGCTTTTTCGGAACGGATATTGACAGCAAGGAAAACCTTATAGCGAATAAACATTCTGTTGAGGAAATAGCGAAAATTATCGGCGCGGACAGTCTGGGTTTTTTAAGCACGGAGAATGTCATAAAACTAGCGGAAAATGCAAAATGCGGATTTTGCAGGGGCTGTTTTACGGGAGAATACCCGATAGAAGTCCCCGATGAAAAGCCTAAGGATAAGTTTGAAACGAAGTTTCAGGAGTAGTAATTAAAGGAGTATTGAGATGAACAGTTACAGCGAAAGCTACAAGGCGGCGGGCGTTGACGTTACGGCGGGATATGAGAGCGTAAGGCTCATAAAAGACGACGTAAAACGCACGGAGATCCCCGGGTGCATTTCGGGGATAGGTGGCTTCGGCGGTCTTTTTCAGCTTGACGTAAGCACAATGGCAGAGCCCGTACTTGTTTCGGGAACGGACGGAGTCGGCACAAAGCTGAAGATCGCCATGCTTTTGAATAAGCATGACACCATAGGTATAGACTGCGTGGCGATGTGCGTAAACGACATAATCTGCTGCGGAGCCAGACCGCTGTATTTTCTTGATTATATAGCAATAGGGAAGAACTATCCCGAAAAAGTTGCTTCAATAGTAAAGGGCGTTGCGGACGGCTGTGTTATGGCGGGCTGCGCGCTTATAGGAGGAGAAACAGCCGAACACCCCGGAATGATGGCAGAGGACGAATACGACATTGCGGGCTACTCTACGGGCGTTGTGGACAAGTCTAAAATTATCGACAACACAAAGATAAAGGCAGGAGACGCAATAATCGGCATAGCTTCGAGCGGAGTTCATTCAAACGGATTTTCGCTTGTAAGAAAGGTATTCAACATAAACGAGCAGAAAGTAAAGACGTTTGTCCCCGAACTTAAAATGTCGCTCGGAGAAGCACTTCTCACGCCTACAAAAATTTATGTAAAGCCCGTTCTTGACCTTATCTCAAAGGTGAATGTAAAGGGAATTTCACATATAACGGGCGGCGGATTTTACGAGAATATCCCGCGTATGCTTCCCGAGGGAATTTCCGCAAAAATTATGGCGAACAGCTGGCAGATACCCGAGATATTCAGCCTTATCCAAAAAGAGGGCAACATAACCGAACACGATATGTATAATACCTTTAACATGGGCATAGGAATGGCAATCGTTGTAGCGGACGAGGACAAGCAAAAGGCTGTCGATATTCTGAAAGAAAACGGCGAAGAAGCGCACATCATCGGCTCGACGGTAGATGGAACAGTCGGCGTTTTGTTCGGCTATTGATAAGAATTTAAGACAAGATAAAGGGAATTGAAAAATGGGATTTTTGGACATGTTCAGGAAGACCGAACTTGATCCTGAAGATATTGCAATAGATATAAACAAAAACGGCATGGTTATAAACAACATGGCGGTTGATATTCCTACGCATATAACTGCGCTTGAAAAGATTTTCGGCAAGCCGAGAAAAGTTGTATACCCAAAAGACGAGAACAACGCAAGCGAAAGAATAAACTATGCATGGGATGATCTGGGCTTGTGCTGTTATACAGACGGCGGGAAAGTGGTATTTTGCTTTGAAATAAGGCTCAACAAGGGCGACCACTGCCCGAAGCATTATCCGTCAAAGTTTTTCAAGGGCAAGGTGACAATAAACGGCACCCCGTGGCTTGAAGCAGTGAAAAACGCACCTCCAACGCCCATTGCGCCCGGTGAACCCGAATTTTTCCGCGAGGTAACATTAGGACACTACAACGCCCTTGCGGAATACGTTGATTTCATGCAGGACGAAAACACGCGCACGGAAAAGGATTTTACGACAATTTCGGTTCAGCTTAAAGATGATTGAGGTGAACATTATGAAAAACATTGTGGTCATGGTGTCGGGCGGCGGCACGAATTTGCAGGCGCTTATCGACGCGCAGACACGAGGAGAAATAAAGGGCGGTCAGATAACCTGCGTTATTTCTTCGAGAGCCGACGCTTACGCTCTCGAAAGAGCGAAAAAAGCGGGAATAAATACCGTTGTGCTTGCCAGAAAGGAATATCCCGACAGCAAGACCTACAGCGAGGCTGTTCTTGAAGAACTGAACAGGCAGAAAGCCGACCTTGTAGTCCTCGCGGGATTTATGACGATACTTGACGAGTGCGTTACAAAGGCGTATCCGTATAAGATAATAAACGTCCATCCCGCGCTTATCCCGAGCTTTTGCGGAGAGGGATATTACGGGCTGAAAGTGCATGAGGCGGCGCTCGCTTACGGTGTTAAGGTCTCGGGCGCTACGGTACATTTCGTAAACGAAAAAGCCGACGCGGGCGCTATAATCCTGCAGGGAACGGTCGAAGTAAAAAGCGACGACACCCCCGAAATTCTCCAGCGCAGGATAATGGAAAACGTCGAGTGGAAACTATTGCCGAAAGCTGTTTCGCTGTTCTGCGAGGACAGGATAACTATCCGCGACGGAAAGGCTTATGTAGATGTGTGAGCGATGTTCAAAGCTTAAACTTGTAAGCTGTTTTCATTCGCCGTGGGAGTATATGCAGACGGTGGAATATATCAAGGGGCTTATCGCAAACGGCGATTTTTCGCTTGTTTCGGGAAGCTGTCCGATCGATGAGGTAAAGGACGAAAATGGGAAGTTTGCTGACGATATAATTTATCATCTCATTCGCTGCGAAACTTGCGGACAGGAATTTTCCTGCTGTGTAAACACCTATCGCGGCGGGGGAAGTTTTTCAAAAGGAAGATAACGGTATGAGCGACTATTCAATTCGCGAAAGCGAAAAGTATTTCAACAGGCTTGAGGGCGTTTTAAATTCAAAACTTTTCGGCGGTAATTATCGTTTTGAGGCAAAGAACTCCGAAGAATCGTATGCCGAGCGCAGTGCGAAATTCTTCGAGGAGCTGACGCTTGAAAACGAAGTATTTGCCGAGCTTGTTGATTCGGGGATAAGCTACGTTATGGATCTCCTTGATGAGCGCGGTGACGAGTTCGATTTGGGAGAGGACGTAGATGAACTTGACAGAGAGGGATTTATAAGGCTCTGCGAGCCCGTAACTATCGTATTCGAACCGAGCGAGGTGCTTGCAGAGGCGTTCGATCTTCCCATAGCGTTCAGCATTAAAATGCATCTTAGGGCAGTGCCTGACGAGCTTTTTGAAATGGCAATGGTAGAATACAAGGCAATATACGTCGGAGAATACCGCGGAGTTTCTCCATGGAATGACAAACTGTTAAAGAAAAAGTGGAATTATATCGGAAAGTAAAGGAGAAAATTATGAACACAATTGAAAAAGAACTCAACTCTCTTGCATATCACGGCAGGGGAATAATTATCGGCAAGGCGGGAAACAACGCCGTTATCGCGTACTTTATCATGGGGCGCAGCGAGAACAGCCGCAACCGCATTTTCGTTGAGGACGGCGAGGGAATACGCACGCAGGCCTTTGACGAGAGCAAAATGACCGATCCGCATCTTATAATCTACGCTCCCGTGCGCGTTCTGGGAAATAAAACGATAGTTACAAACGGTGACCAGACCGACACTATCTATGAGCTTATGGACAAACAGCAGAGCTTTGAACAGTCTTTGAGAACGCGCGAGTTTGAGGACGACAAGCCCAATTACACGCCCAGAATTTCGGGTATTGTTCATCTTGAAAACGGCTCAATGAACTACGCTATGTCCATACTTAAATCGGCGGACGGCGATCCCGATTCGTGCAGGAGATATACCTTTGCATACTCAAACCCCAAAAGCGGTACGGGCAGTTTTATACATACCTATGCGGGCGATGAAACAAACGGCAGACTTCCGAGCTTTGAGGGCGAGCCGAAAGCTCTCGAAATTCCCGAGATGAGTCTTGATGATTTTACCGATTTAGTTTGGAACAATCTCAATTCCGATAACAAGGTCTCGCTTTTCACCCGCTATATTGACCTTAAAACAGGCAAATTTGAAAGCAGAATTGTCAATAAGAATAAGTGAGGAATTTAAGCGGACAAGGTTTTGAAAGTTAAAAGCAATAGTTTTTATGGAGGATAAATGGAACTTATTTGCAAGGCAAGCGCGAAATACGCGCCGCTTATGAACGAAGTCTGCGAACCGCTCTTTGAAATGCTGAAACAACATTCAGCGCTTGAAAAGGAAATATTCGAGCGCGACGAACAGCTTGAAAGAGAAAAAGAAAAGGCGGGAATACCGTCTTATCAGACCGCTCCCGGTTGGAAAGAACTGATGAAAGAATACCGCGAAAGAATGTATTCTCTGCTAAAGCCAAACTGCACCGACAAACTGTTGTCGCGCGGTTATGCGGGGCAATACGGAAATCCGCAGAAGTTCGGCTATCTGAACGGGGACTGTGTTGTTGAATTTAAAATGCGCTATGCGGATAAAGCAAGCGTTGAAACGCATTACACAAAGGCAGGTCTTGCGCAAAAGCATAAAATCGTAATAAGACTAACAGACGGCAGATGGCTTGTTGACGAGTTATATTACGGTTTTGAAAAAGAAAAAAGCTGGCATAGCGGTGGATTTTAAGGAGGACAATATGAACGAACTTGAACTGAAATACGGCTGTAACCCAAATCAGAAGCCGTCAAGAATTTTTATGGAAAACGGCAAGGATCTGCCAATAGAGGTGCTTAACGGCAGACCCGGCTATATCAACTTTATGGACGCCTTTAACGGCTGGCAGCTTGTAAAGGAACTGAAAAAAGCAACGGGAATGCCCGCCGCAACTTCTTTCAAGCACGTTTCGCCTGCGGGCGCGGCTATAGGACTTCCGCTTTCGGAAACTCTTGCGAAGATATATTGGGTGGACGACCTTGGCGAGCTTTCGCCGCTTGCTTGCGCGTATGCAAGAGCAAGAGGCGCCGACAGAATGTCAAGCTACGGCGATTTTATCGCGCTTTCGGACGTCTGCGATGCTTCGACTGCGAGAATTATAGCGCGCGAAGTTTCGGACGGCGTTATCGCTCCGGGCTATGACAAAGATGCTCTTGAAATTTTAAAGTCCAAGAGAAAAGGAACATATAATGTCATAAAGATAGATCCCGATTATATCCCCGAACAGATCGAGCGCAAGCAGGTGTTCGGAATTACTTTTGAGCAGGGACGAAACGAGCTTGTGATAAATGACGACCTTTTCGCGAATATCCCGACAAAGAACAAGGATATCCCGAAAGCAGCGCGCGACGATCTTGCGCTGGCGCTTATCACGCTTAAATATACACAGTCAAACTCCGTCGCATACGCTTCGGGCGGTCAGGCGATAGGCATAGGCGCAGGACAGCAGTCGAGAATTCACTGCACGCGCCTTGCGGGAACAAAGGCTGACAATTGGTATTTAAGACAATCTCCCACGGTAATGGAGCTTCAGTTCATAGACGATATACGCCGCGCTGACCGCGACAATGCGATCGACCTCTACATCGGCGATGATTATATGGACGTTCTCGCAGACGGCGCATGGCAGAAAATCTTCAAGGTAAAGCCCGAGGTATTTACCCGTGAGAAAAAGCGTGAGTGGCTCGATACCATGAAAGGAACGGCATTAGGCTCCGACGCGTTCTTCCCGTTCGGCGACAACATTGAGCGCGCTCACAAGAGCGGCGTTATGTATATCGCTCAGCCGGGCGGTTCTATCCGCGACGACAACGTTATCGAGACCTGCGATAAATACGGCATAGCGATGGCGTTTACAGGCATAAGACTTTTCCACCATTGATCTGTTGTACATTCAAAAGCGGCGGAGCGTTTCGCCGCTTTTAAGGTTTTTATTCCCGAACGGCAAGGAGAAAGAAAATGCGAAATCTGAAAGTGTTTATTTCCTATAACGGCGCGGATTATCACGGATTTCAGCGTCAGGACAACGCCCTGACCGTTCAGGAGGTAGTAGAAAATGCTCTCGGAAAGCTCTTGCAGACGGCGCCGCCCGTTATATACGGCTGTTCAAGAACAGATGCGGGAGTTCACGCGAGGCGCTTTTGCTTCAATGTGAAAATAGAAAACAACATTCCCTGCGGCGGCTTTGTAAAAGGACTAAACGCGCTTCTGCCCGACAATATAGCGGTGTTGTCCTGCGAAGAAGCCGACGGCGATTTTCACGCGCGTTTTTGCACAAAAGCCAAGGAGTATGTTTATCTTATAAACAACAAACCCCTCCGCGATGTTTTTCTCCCCGCTTATCATTATCCGCTACCGCTCGACATTGAGAAAATGAGAGAAGCGGCAAAGCTGTTTCTGGGAGAACATGACTTTGCGGCGTTCTGCCGCGCGGAGGGAAAAAAGCGGGTAAATTCAACGGTAAGGACAGTCTATTCTCTTTCGGTAGAGAATAATGAGGGAATTGTGGAGATAAAGATAAAGGGAAACGGTTTTCTTTACAATATGGTTAGGATAATCGCAGGCACTCTCGTTTATATAAGCGAGGGAAAGCGAACACTTTCGGACATAGAAAACGCCCTTAAAACAGGCGAAAGAGAGTTTGCGGGAATGACTTTACCGCCCTGCGGATTGTATCTGAATGAGATTTTTTATTAGCACTTGACTTATACGGTGCATTTGTGGTATAATAAATAAGATAGGGTAATATTTGGGGAAATATATTATCGGGGAATGGCGGTGGTTCTTTACGGAAAACAATGACAATAAAAAAGTCGATTTAAAAGAAGTTATCCAAAAGAAAAAACAAAAAACGTTTATTATAAGGACAATTGTCGTTGCGGTCATAGCTGTAGCGATAGTTCTTGTTGTGGTGAATTGGGAGAAGATAATAGCCCCGTTTCATGATATAGCGGTAAATGCGGGAAAGGGCGGTTTTCCCGTGGAACTTCCCGGAAGTACGTCTTATGTTATGGACAGTCTTGGGGATAATTTCTATCTTCTCACGGATACCTATGTCTATACATTTACCGCTGACGGCGGTCAGATAGCCAACATACAGCACGGTTTCAGAGAGCCGAGCGTTGTTTCGGGCGACAAGCGCCTGCTCGTTTTCGACAAGAACGGAAAAGGCTTTAAGGTCTATTCGAGAAGCGAAGAGGTATATTCAAAGACGCTTGACGATACTATAGTTTTTGCGGTGATAGGCAAAAACGAACGCTCCGCTGTCGTAACGACCGCCACGCGCTATTCAAACTATCTGTGTATCTTTAATGACGAGGGAAAACAAATTTTCCGCTATGCGTCGCCTACCGAAAGAATAATGCAGGTATGTTTTTCCGATGATGAAAAATATGTTTATCTGACGGTCGTAGGCGAGAAAAACGGCGAGTTTATTACAGAAGTTATGTGCTTTGATATAACCAAAGAACAGGATGCTCTCTGGAGACAGAACATAGGAAACGTTCTGCCGTATTCTCTTGAATACTGCTCCGACGGGATATACGGCGTAACGGAAAAAGGCTTGTTTTTGCTTAATGCTTCGGACGGAAAAATTAAAGCTCAGAATACGTTTTCTCAAACGGTTATGGGCATAGGAAAAACAAAAGGAGAAAGGATAATTTTCTTCCGCGATACAGCATTTAACGGACAGACTGCGGTCGTATATAACGACGATCTTTCCGAAAAAAGCAGAAAGTCTTTTTCGGAGGTCTCGTCATTTGACGTAAACGGCGGAGTGCTTTATGTGCTTTCGGGAAATAAGCTCACGGCTTATTCAAATTCGCTTCAGAACGAAAAGGTATACGACCTTGATGATGATTATTCAAAGGTGAAAATAATAGGAGGTCAAGCGTATCTCCTCGGTTATAACCGCGTTCAGCGGATATCCCTGTAAGGAGGGGGAAATGGGACAGGAGTTTGCATTTATATTTGATATAATAATAATCGCGCTGTTGGCGGGGCTTACTTTTGCCGGAGCAAAAAAGGGCTTTGCAAAAGTAATTCTTGAAATGTCTGCGCTTTTGATCTCGGTTTTTTGCGCATTTACGTTCAGCGCTCCGCTCGCAGGTCAGATATATTCGGGCGTAGTGGAAAAACCTGCCGAAGAGTTTCTTGACAGCAAAGCGGAGGAATTTGACGACTTTCTGAATGTTGATTATTTCAGCGGAGCAGAGCTTGCTCTTGAAAAAGTGAAAATAGACGAGAAATATTCCGTGACTATTGAACCCGATTATGAGGGAACAAATACCGCCATTATCGACCTTACAAACAAGACCGTTGACCTTTCCGAAACGGGACTTGAGGAAACAGACCTTTCTTTCTTCGGTATTGAAAAAGGAAGCGACCTTTCGGATGTTTCGATAAAAACAGTTGAGTTCAGCGTTGAAGAAGAGAAAAAATACGGTGTCGGAACTATCATAGCCGCGCATTATATAGCTGCCTGCTCTGTCAGCAGCGGAGCGGCAGAGCCTGTGGGAGATCTTCTAAACGAGCTTTCAAAGTTTCTTCCGCCCGAATTTATTTCGGGAACATCGGGCGTTACCGTTTCCACAATACGCGGAGTTGTCCTTGCTATGCTCGAAACAAAGCAAACGGCAAAATCTGCCATAATGAGCGGGATAATAGAACCGTACTGCACGATAATTATAAGGACAATTCTGTTTATGGTGATATTTATTCTCGCAATGATATTGCTTAATCTTGTTATAAAATTTGCGGGACTTATAAACAAAATCCCCGTTCTCGGACAGGCAAACAAATTTCTCGGAGGAGTCGCGGGATTTTGCGAGGGAGCAGCTGTCGTTCTGATAATATGCGTTATAACGAGGCTTATTGTTTCCCTTTGCGGCAACACCGCGATACTTTTCAACGAAGCGTCTATTGACAGCACGTTTTTATTCAGGCATATTTACAATTTTGATTTCATTAGTTTTTGACAAAGGCAAGGTGATTTTTTATGATGATGTGTTCTCGCTGTAAAAAGCGTCCTGCGGTTTTGTTTATTTCGACAATGGGCACACAGGGACGCAAAGACGAGGGTTTGTGCCTCCAGTGCGCAAGCGAGCTTAATCTTCCCCAGATGAAAGAATTTATGGAAAAATGGGGGATAAATGAAGACGAAGTAAAGGACGCTCTCGATTCGGCGTTTGACGAAAACGGTCAGCTTGATCCCAATGCGTTTTCGGGGCTTTTTGACGCTAAAGATGAAAACGAAGAAGATATTCCCGAACCGCCCGAATCGGACGACGGCGAAGAGGACGACCTTTTCGAGCGCGGCGGCGCAGGAACTATGCCGAATTTCCTGAAAAATCTTTTCGGAAATTCCGAAAGCTCGGAAAAAGACGACGCCGAAGAGAAGCGGTCAAAAAGGAAACAGGAAAAGACCGACAAAAAGCGCAAATGCCTTGAAACTTTCTGTACTAACCTTACGCGCCGTGCGAAAGAGGGAAAGATAGACAGAATAGTCGGACGCGAAAAGGAAATATACCGTGTCTTGCAGATACTGTCAAGAAGAACAAAGAATAACCCCTGCCTTATAGGAGAGCCGGGAGTAGGAAAAACCGCCATTGCCGAGGGCATTGCGCTGAAACTTGCAAACGGCGACGTTCCTTTCAGGCTCCAGGGAAAGGAATTATACCTGCTCGACCTGACGGCGCTTGTCGCGGGAACGCAGTTCCGCGGTCAGTTTGAAAGCCGAGTTAAAAACCTTATCGATGAGGTAAAGAACGCAAGAAACGTTATGCTGTTCGTAGACGAGGTGCATAATCTCGTCGGAACGGGAGGCGACAGCGAGGGCTCCATGAATGCCGCGAATATCTTTAAACCCGCGCTTTCGAGGGGAGAATTGCAGGTAATAGGAGCTACAACGTTTTCAGAATACAGAAAGCATATCGAAAAGGACAGCGCTCTTGAACGCCGTTTCCAGCCCGTAACCGTAAATGAGCCGACAATTGACGAAACCATTGAACTTATAGGCGGAATAAAGCAGTATTATGAAGAACATCACAAGGTCCGCGTTTCAAACGAGATAGCGAAAATGTGCGTTCTTTTGTCCGAGCGTTATATAAACGACAGATTTCTGCCCGATAAGGCGATAGACCTGTTAGACGAGAGCTGTGCCTGCGCTTCGCTCGAAAACGCGAGCATAACGGAGTATGAAAAGCTCAAAAAGACGCTTGACGTTCAGAAAGCCGAGGAGAGCAAGCTCGCCGAGGACAGCAATATAGATTACGAACGGCTCGCAAAGCTGAAAACGGATATCGCGCAGAATGAACAGAAGCTCGGAGAATTAAAGGCAGAAGCCGCGAAAGCGGAAGTAACTCTCGACGACCTTTCAAAGGTAATAGAGCTTTGGACGGGTATCCCCGCAAACAAGATCCGTGAAACAGAGTTTAAGAGAATGGCGTCCCTTGAGGACAGCCTTAAAGCGAAAATAATCGGACAGGACGAGGCTTGCGAGCTTGTCGCAAAGGCGATAAAGCGCACGAGAGTACAGCTTTCAAACCGCCGCAGACCTGCTTCGTTTATATTTGTAGGACCGACGGGCGTAGGAAAAACGGAGCTTGTAAAAGTTCTGGCACAGGAAATGTTCGACACGGTAGATCCGCTTATAAGGCTCGATATGTCCGAGTATATGGAAAAGCACAGCGTGTCAAAGATAATAGGTTCGCCTCCCGGATACGTCGGCTATGACGAAGCGGGACAGCTCACCGAGCGCGTCCGCAGAAAGCCTTATTCGGTGATCCTGTTTGACGAGATAGAAAAAGCTCACCCCGATGTTATGAACATTCTTCTGCAAATTCTTGACGAGGGAAAAATAACCGACTCACAGGGCAGAAACGTGAGCTTTGAAAATACCATAATTGCAATGACATCAAACGCGGGTTCTTCAAACGGAATGAACGGCGTAGGCTTTGCAAAGTCGGTTGACGATATGAGCAAAGAGCGCGCTATGAAAGGACTGCGCGATTTCCTGCGCCCCGAGTTTATGGCAAGAGTAGACGAGATAGTCTGCTTCTCTCCGCTAAGCGAAAAAAGCTATGCGAAGATAGCAAAGCTCAATCTCGAAGAACTAAGAGAACCGCTTTCGGAAAAGAAGCTCGAGCTTGATATTGCCGACAGCGTTTACGCTGTTGTGGCGAAAAAAGCGTTCGGCGGAAAGTTCGGCGGGCGTGATATACGCCGCGTTATACGTTCGGATATTGAGGACAAGATAGCGGAACTTCTGGTTGAAAACAGCGACGAGCATTATAGCTCCGTAAAAATCACGGCAAACGGAGAAGAGATAAAAGTGGAGCTTGTAAAATGAGCGTTGTGCTTATTACGGGCGGAACGGGCGCAATAGGCGAAGCAATAGTAGAGGAATTTTCCAAAACGGACGACGTTGTTTTAACCTACAAAAGGAACGCCAAAAAAGCCTCGGAGCTTTCGGAGCGTTTTCATTGCAGAGCAATTCAAGCGGACGTGTCCGATATGAACAGCGTCAGAAGCGCGGTAGACGCCGTTCTGAACGAATTTTCACATATCGACATTCTCGTAAATAACGCGGGCATTTCGCTTATAAAGCCGTTTACGGATATTTCAGAAGCAGAATGGGAAGAACAGATTTCCGTAAATCTTTCGGGAGTTTTCCGAATGACAAAAGCTGTCGTCCCGAGCATGATAAAGCGAAAGAGCGGCGCAGTGGTAAATATTTCTTCGGTATGGGGAGTACACGGCGCGTCCTGCGAGGTCGCGTATTCCGCGGCAAAAGCGGGAGTAATAGGCTTTACTAAAGCGCTTGCAAAGGAATTAGGGCTTTCGGGCATAACCGTAAACGCCATAGCTCCGGGAGTTATAGAAAGCCCCATGAACAGCAGTCACCTCTCTGATGAGGAGCTTTCCGCTCTCTGCGGTGAAACTCCGCTCGGGCGTTTGGGAAAGCCCGCCGAAGTCGCAAAGGCAGTCCGCGCTGTCGCAGAAAATAAGTTTATAACAGGGCAGACGCTCGGAGTAGACGGCGGGTTTTATTGAGGGATATTGTCAAAATATACAAATGCGGTTGCCAAAAGTTGAAAAAAGTTGTGAGATAATTTTTCGGCAATTTTGCGATAATTTATTGAATTATTCGTGAAAATATTGTATAATTGTTATGTATTTTAAGTAAGTAAATAAAAGGAGTATTTTATGAACAATGCGTTGATTTTGATGTCTGAAAACGCAATTGACAGGATACAAGGTCTTGGCGACGCAAAGCTCCAGCTAAGCGATCCCGATTATTGGAGCTCTGTCGGCATTATCGCATTGACGGGCATTCTGGTCGTTTTCCTGATACTCGCGATACTTATCTTTATCTTCTGGCTCATGGGTACGATCTTCAAGGCTGTAGACAAGTCTAAAAATGCAAGAGCCGAAGCAAAGAAAAAAGCCGAAGCAGAAAAGAACGCCGCGAGCGTACAGGCTGTACAGACCGAACAGGCTGAACAGGCTGAAGCGGAAGAAGAAAGCAGCGACGAAGAAATTGTTGCGGTAATAAGCGCGGCTATCGCCGCATATACGGAGCAGGGCTTTACAATAAAGAGCATAAGAAAGCACACTTCGGGACGTTCTGCATGGAGTACAGCAGGTATAAGCGAAAATACCCGTCCGTTCTGACGGCGAAAGGAACTGAAATATGGAAATATTTACTGACACACTCAGAAGTCTGATAGATACTTCGGGCTTCGCCGCATTCGGCTGGCAGAACGGCGTTATGATATTGCTTTCGTTCGTGCTGTTTTATCTCGCTATAGTTAAACAGTATGAACCGTTGCTCATGCTTCCGATAGCTTTCGGTATGCTTCTTACAAACATACCGCTCACGGGACTTTATCACCCCGAATTGTGGGATCCCGCGACAAACCCCTATTTTGCTCCCGAATATATAGAGGACGGAGCGAATATACTTGTACAGTTCACAAAAGAAACGAGCCTCGATTACGGGCGCGTATTGCACGACGGCGGACTTTTGGATATGCTGTATCTCGGAGTTAAGCTCCAGATCTATCCGCCGCTTATATTCCTCGGCATTGGCGCAATGACAGACTTCGGTCCTCTTATCGCAAACCCCAAGAGCTTTCTGCTCGGAGCTGCGGCGCAGGGCGGTATCTTCTTCACATTCCTCGGCGCTTGCATGCTGAATATGACGGGTATTGCGGACTTTACTCTTAAAGAAGCCGCTTCGATCGCGATAATCGGCGGCGCTGACGGTCCTACGGCTATTTACCTTACTTCAAAACTTGCTCCCCAGCTTCTGGGTTCAATAGCGGTCGCAGCATACTCGTATATGGCGCTTGTTCCCGTAATACAGCCTCCCATTATGAGAGCGCTGACGACAAAGAAAGAACGCGCAGTAAAAATGGGACAGCTCCGCGAGGTCTCAAAGCTCGAAAAGGTTGTGTTCCCGATAGCGGTAACCGTAATAGTTTCGCTAGTCGTTCCGTCGGCTGCGCCGCTTGTCGGCATACTGATGTTCGGAAACCTGATGAAAGAATCGGGCGTCTGCGACAGACTTGTTAAAACAGCCACAAATGAGCTTATGAATATAATCACGATATTCCTCGGAGTTACGGTCGGCGCGACGGCGGTCGCAGAAAACTTCCTGAGCTGGAAGACTATCTTCATAATCATTCTCGGTCTTATTGCGTTCTGCGTAGGAACAGCGTGCGGCGTTCTCCTCGGAAAACTTATGTACCTCATCTCGGGTAAGAAGATAAATCCGCTTATCGGTTCGGCGGGAGTTTCGGCTGTACCTATGGCGGCCCGTGTATCGCAGAAAGAGGGCGCGCGTGAAAACCCCTCGAACTTCCTGCTTATGCACGCTATGGGTCCGAACGTTGCGGGAGTTATCGGCTCGGCAGTTGCCGCAGGCGTTCTCCTCTCAATCCTCGGATAAGTGCTGAATAGCAGAACAAATAAAAGGCAAGAGCAGTTTCTCTTGCCTTTTTATATAATTTTGACACCGGTTGAATATAAAAGGAGTTATTTATTATGAGCGGAACAATCACTGTAAAAGGCGTGGGACGAGCAAAAACCTCTCCCGACTATGTAGTTATTTCAATGGACATAATATCAAAGAACAAAAGCTACGAGGCGGCAGTAAACGGCGCGAACCGCCGTATTGAGCTTCTCGAAAAGTCGCTTTGTTCGGCGGGCTATGAAAAAGGCAGTCTTAAAACGCTTGATTTTTCGGTAAATACAGTCTATGACAACATCGAGGAAAACGGACAGTATAAGCGTGTGTTCGGGGGATATTCCTGCATATATGATTTAAAACTGTCGTTTGATTTCAGCGCCGAGGCACTTTCAAAAACTTTAAATGCCATTGTAAACAGCGGGGCAGACGCGGAATTTTCCATTTCATTCACGGTAAAAGAACCCGAAAAAGTATCCGAGAAGCTCCTTGCTTCCGCGACCGAAAACGCAAGGGAAAAGGCCGAGATCCTCTGCAAGGCTTCCGGAAAGGAGCTTGGAGAGCTTGTGTCCGTTGTGTATAGCTGGGGAGAAATAAACGTTGTTTCCGACAGCAATTACAGGTTAATGCGCGCGGAAGCTGTTCCGATGGCTTCTGTTCCCGAATTTACGCCCGATGATATTGATTCGAGCGACACCGTAACATTTGTTTGGGAAATGGACTAAGTTCGTTTAGAGGTAAGAGGTTAGATGTAAGAGATAAGAATTGATTATCAAACCAAGTTTTCTCTATCCTAGGTTTTTACATTCTGATTTGTTTAAATACAAAAAAGCGCCCTCCGTTTTTACAGAGGGCAATTTTTTTGTTTCCTTTTCAAATAAACCGAAATGCTCGGAAATTATTTGAACAAGTTTTAGTTAAAATAACTGTTCAGCAAGCCCTCAAAAGAGTCCGCTGTGTTTTCTTCCTTTACAACTTCATAACAATACGCAATAGACAAAAGCATATATTTCATATATTTCCCACCTTTCTCTTGTTGTTCTGCACATAGCTTCGGAGCTTTATGTATTGTCCGTTTGCTCTCTGTGTTTATTTATGGAGCAGTTTTTATATATCGGACAATGCGCTCTCTATATTTAAGCAAGTCGGAGCTTTTCGCTCTCTTTTTCCTTGCACTTACATTCTATCACCGTTTGACGGATTTGTCAATAGCTGAACCGTGATTTTGGTGATATTCTACAAAAACGTTATATGTTTTTCTGATTTGGTGAAATTTTTTATATATTTTGTGTAGTTTTTTCTGCCGAAAAACGCCGAGTGCAATTTTAAAGTGTTAAAGTGATAAATATTTTTCCGTTCAATTTATCGGTTCAAAAGATGTTCGATTACATAAAAGTCAATTCTTTGTCTTGACATTTTTTTCAATATGTAGTATAATAAAAGCGTAGTATTTACAAGCACATCAATGCTGTAAAACAAATTAAAGGAGGACAAAGATATGGGACTTACTTTGACAGAGAAGATAATAAAGGCGCATATTGTGGACGGGGAAATGATAAAGGGAACGGAGATAGGTCTTAAAATAGACCAGACTCTTACTCAAGACGCAACAGGCACAATGGCATATCTTCAGTTTGAGGCAATGGGCGTTGACCGCGTAAAGACGGAGCGTTCTGTGGCGTATATCGACCACAATACCCTCCAGAGCGGTTTTGAAAATGCCGACGACCACCGTTTTATCGGCTCGATAGCTAAAAAGCACGGTATTTGGTTTTCGCGCCCCGGAAACGGCATTTGCCACCAGGTCCATCTTGAGCGCTTCGGAAAGCCCGGAAAGACCCTTATCGGCTCCGACAGCCACACCCCTACGGGCGGCGGGATAGGTATGCTCGCTATGGGCGCGGGCGGACTTGACGTTGCCGTGGCAATGGGCGGCGGCGCTTATTACATAACAATGCCGAAGGTCGTTAAGATAAACCTCACGGGAAAGCTCAACGACTGGGTAAGCGCAAAGGACGTTATCCTTGAAGTCCTCCGCAGATTGTCCGTAAAGGGCGGCGTGGGAAAAGTTATGGAATACTGCGGTGAGGGAATAAAGAGCCTTTCTGTTCCCGAGCGCGCTACAATTACAAATATGGGCGCTGAGCTTGGAGCTACTACTTCTATCTTCCCGTCTGATGAAACAACGCTCGCTTTCCTTAAAGCGCAGGGCAGAGAAGAAGATTATGTCGAGCTTTCGGCTGACGCAGACGCGGTTTATGATGAAGAAGTCAACATCGACCTTTCAAAGCTCGTTCCGCTCGCGGCTTGTCCTCATTCTCCCGATAACGTAAAGTCCGTTGAGGAAATAGGGCAGATAAAGATAGATCAGGTCTGCATAGGCTCTTGCACAAACAGCTCTTTGCAGGACATGAGAAAAGTCGCTCATATCCTCAAAGGAAAAACAGTACACCCCGATGTATCGTTGTCGATAGCTCCCGGTTCTAAGCAGGTATTCAACCAGATAGCCGAAGAGGGAACTCTTTCGATTTTAATAGCGGCAGGCGCAAGGATACTCGAAAGCGCGTGCGGTCCGTGTATAGGTATGGGACAGTCGCCTAATTCAAAGGGCGTTTCTCTGCGTACATTCAACCGTAACTTCCTCGGAAGAAGCGGCACAAAAGACGCGGAAGTTTACCTTGTTTCTCCCGAAACAGCCGCTGTTTCGGCGCTTACGGGCGTATTCACCGATCCGCGCACTATAGGCGAAATGCCGCCTTATGTAATGCCCGAGAGATTTTTGATAAACGACAACATGGTAGTTGCTCCCGCTTCCGTAGAAGAAGCACCGAGCGTTGAGATACTGCGCGGGCCGAACATAAAGCCTTTCCCCATAAACAAACCGCTTTCGGAGAGCATTGAAAGCGCCGTTACACTTAAAGTCGGCGACAATATCACCACCGACCACATTATGCCCGCAGGCGCGAAGATACTGCCGTTAAGGTCTAATATCCCCGCAATCTCGGAGTATTGCTTTACGGTATGCGACGAAACATTCCCGAAGCGCGCGAAAGAGGCGGGAACGTCAATAATCGTCGGCGGCTCAAACTACGGACAGGGTTCTTCGAGAGAACATGCTGCGCTTGCTCCGCTGTATCTTGGAGTTAAGGCTATAATCTGCAAGAGCTTTGCGAGAATACACCGCCAGAACCTTATAAACAACGGCATTCTCCCGCTTGAATTTGTAAACGAGAGCGATTATGAAAAGATAGAGCAGGGCGATGAAATTGTAATTGCAAATATCCGAGAAATTGTAAAGAACGGCGGAAAGATAACCGTTGAGGATAAGACAAAGGGCTTTTTGTTTGAAGCAAAGTGCGAGCTTTCCGAGCGCGGAAAGGGCATGATGCTTGCGGGCGGACTGCTTAACTTCACAAAAGAAACCAAGTAAACATAAACCGCAAAATGAACGACTATCATAACTACCTAAGCATATTGCCCGAGCGCAAAGGCTACAGCTATCTCGACACTCTCCCCGAAGTGAGAAACAGGTTCAAGCTCCCGCTTGATGCAGGGGAAAAGGTCGTCTTTACGGCGAAGAACGTAGATTTCACCACCGAAACGGGCAGAGGTCTGGGCTTTGGTTCAAGGTTTACGCTTACAAACAGACGGCTCGTCGTTGATAACGGCTTAGGCGTCTGGACGGTAGATGTTCCCGAGGAAGTCAGAGCTTGCTACATAAAGGACGCAAAAGTTCATTCCGTAGCGCTCGACCTTTATGATGAGATAGTCTGCGGTGATGATAAACACCCGATAGTTATGACAGGATTTGTTTTCATGTTCAGCCTAAAGGACGAAGAGCGGTTTATGGAAATAATGAACAATTTTCGGTAAAGATAACGAGAGGTAAAACCATGAACTTTGTACAGATAAACGCCGAAAACGAGCGTATGTTCAAAGAGGGCAAGTTTGACGGAATGAAGTCGGAGTATATAAAGGACTACACTCCGACCGAGCGCGTAAGAAAAGAGCCGTTCAAACTTTCACAAAACCTTGTAAAACAGACCACTATCGCTTGCGTTATTGACAACAGCTCAAAACACTGCGTTGTACTAAATTTCGCTAGCGCCTATCACCCCGGCGGAGGTTATCTAACGGGCGCGAGAGCGCAGGAAGAAAGCCTTTGCAGAGCAAGCGGGCTTTATTACACGCTTCGCGATATGACCGAGTTTTACAATGACAACAAGCGCGGAGGGGTTGAATACACCGACGGAATGATTTATTCGCAAAACGTTCTTGTTGTGCGCGACGACAGGGGAAACGAACTTAAAGAACCGATAAAGTGCGATTTTCTGACTGTTCCCGCCGTAAACCGCAACAAGGCGAAATCTATTCCCCGCGAAAAGACGAACCTCACCATGGAGCGCAGGATAAACAAGATAGTGTCATTCTGCGCGGAAACGGACTGCGAGACCGCTGTTTTAGGAGCGTTCGGCTGCGGAGTGTTCGGAAACGACAGAAATGAGGTTCTTCCTATGTTCGAGCGCGCAATAAACAAATTCGGCGGCGATAAGAAATACATTTTCGCGATACCTTGAAAAAATAACAACGGCGTTATTTAAATAAAATCAAATTCAAAAAAAGAAAGGAAGATAACAAATGGCAAAAATTCAGATGAAGACACCGCTCGTCGAAATGGACGGCGACGAAATGACAAGAGTCATGTGGAAGATGATAAAGGATATCCTTATTCTTCCGTATATCGACCTTAAAACCGACTATTACGATCTTGGGCTTGTCCACAGAAACGAAACTGACGACCAAGTAACTATCGACAGTGCGAACGCTACAAAGAAGTACGGCGTTGCTGTAAAGTGCGCGACAATTACCCCGAACGCGCAGAGAGTAGAGGAGTATAAGCTCAAGGAAATGTGGAAATCGCCTAACGGCACTATCCGTGCTATTCTTGACGGAACGGTATTCAGAAAGCCCATTCTCGTAAAAGGCATAACTCCCTATATCCCTACCTGGACAAAGCCTATTACTATCGCCCGTCACGCATACGGCGATATCTACAAAAACACCGAGCTTAAAGTAGAAAAAGGCTCTAAGGCTGAAATTGTCGTTACAAATCCCGACGGAAGCGAAACCCGTGCGCTTATACACGACTTCAAGTCCTCCGATGGTATCGTTCAGGGTGTTCACAACCTCGACAACTCCATAGCGAGCTTTGCTAGAGCGTGCTTTAACTACGCTCTCGATGCAAAGGAAACTCTCTGGTTCGCTTCAAAGGACACTATATCCAAGACCTACGACCACCGCTTTAAGGACATTTTCGCGGAGATCTACGAAAATGAATACAAAGCAAGGTTTGAGGCGGCGGGAATTGAATATTTCTACACGCTCATTGATGACGTTGTAGCGAGAGTTGTACGCTCCGAGGGCGGATTTATCTGGGCTTGTAAAAACTATGACGGCGATGTTATGAGCGATATGCTGGCGACTGCTTTCGGCTCACTGGGACTTATGACAAGCGTACTTGTTTCTCCCGACGGAAAGTACGAATATGAAGCTGCTCACGGAACCGTTACCCGCCATTATTACAAATACTTAAACGGCGAAAAGACTTCTACAAACCCCATAGCTACCATTTTCGCCTGGAGCGGCGCATTGAGAAAGCGCGGCGAGCTCGACAATATCCCCGAGCTTATGAGCTATGCGGATAAGCTCGAAAAGGCTTCGATACAGACAATGGAAGACGGCGTTATGGACAAGAACCTTTCCTCAATGTCAAAGCTCGAAAACAAGCGAGTTGTAGATACCGAAACGTTCTTGACCGAAATAAACGAACGTCTTAAAGCAATGATGTAATGTTTTAAGTGCAGAGCCGCGCTGATACAGCGCGGCGTTTTGCCTTTTTCAAAGCGGCATTATGAAACGAGCTGAAGTTCGTAAAAAGCTGAAAGTATTTGGTCAAAAGTCTTTTTGTTTTTTGCAAGAACGTCTGCGGCGCTGAGGCTCATTCCTGCATTGTCGCCGTATCCCTTACAGCGAAAATAAAACGTTTCTTCGCGGCATTCTACGGATACGGCTTCGCTTCTTAGGTTAAGAGCAGAGCGTATCTCCGCTCCCGAAAGTTTTTTGCTCAGAAGTTCTATCGAAACAAGCCCGCCGTATTCGTCGTAAACGGGGTTTGAAAACCACTTTTCCTGCGGTTTTTCTGCAATGTTTATGACCGAAAAGGCGTTTAAGATCTCGTTTTCGGTAAAGGCGCGCTCCGTCAGATAACCCTTTGCGAGAGCGTCTTCGGGCAGTTCTTTTGACGGCATAAAGGGAAGCTCTCTTGTTTTTCCGCTCGATATAGCGCACATCTTAATTTTGACAGGCTTTTTGTCATTTGCAAGATAACTGTGCGAAGCAAGCTCAATCGCGCTCTGTACGAGCTTTCTGTCCGCAAGTTTTATGGCTGTGTCGGTATATGAAACAAACGGAAACTCATCGCAGACTGTAAAGTCGGCTATGGAAAATCGGTTTTTATCATTCAGTTCCGCTAGGGCGTTTGTATTAAAAACGACCGCCATTGCCGCCAAGGTCTGTTCTTCGTAGATATTCCCCGTATTCGGCATCATACCGCAGATACAGCCCTCGATAAATTTATCAAAGCTCATCTGCTCGATTTTGTCCTTATCGCTTATGTAAACGGACACGCTTTTGGGAAATAAAGAGCTTTCGGTATTATCCACAGTAATATCCGAAATAACAGCAAAGACCGAAGCCGCAATAATTGCCGCGCAGACTAAAGCAAGAATTATTTTTTTAGGCATTGCAATACTCCTTTTAATGCACTTGACAAGCAGTGCCGAATGGTGTATAATAGAATAGTATAATATAAAATGGAGTGATAGTGTTATGGACAAATTGGAACATCTGAAATCAACAGAAGAATTAAAGAAAATGTGCGAAGAATTCTGTAAGAACAGCGTTATCAGCACAGACCTTATAAACAAATTCGGCGTTAAACGCGGACTCAGAAACCCCGATGGCTCGGGTGTCCTCGCGGGAATAACAAACGTCTGCTGTGTACACGGCTATGTAATAAGCGAGGGCGACAAACAGCCCATAGAGGGCGAGCTTATCTACCGCGGCTATAATATCCGCGACATAGTAAACGGCGCAAAAAAAGACAACCGCTACGGCTATGAAGAAGTCGTTTATCTTCTGCTTTTGGGAAAGCTCCCCACAGAAAGCGAGCTTCAGTCTTTTTCAAAGCTCATTGCAGAGTATCGCGAGCTTCCGCTTTATTTCATCGAGGACGTAATAATGCGCAATCCCTCGCCGAATATCATGAATAAAATGCAGCAGGCGGTACTTACTCTTTACAGCTATGACAGCGATCCCGAAAACAGTTCTCCCGAAGTGGAGATGCTTCAGGCGCTTTCAGTCATTTCAAAGCTCCCCGCAATAATGGTAGCTTCTTATCAGGCACTTCGCCGTTTTTATCATAACGACAGCATGGTCATGCACCAGATAAATAAAGAAGAGAGCCTTGCCGAAAGTATCCTTTCGACATTGCGCGACGACCGCGCCTATACTCCCGAGGAAGCAAAGCTCCTCGATCTTTGCCTTATGCTCCACGCAGAGCACGGCGGCGGAAACAACTCTACATTTACCTGCCGCACGGTATCGTCTTCGGGTACGGACGCCTATTCGGCATACGCGGCGGCGATAGGTTCTCTCAAAGGTCCCCGCCACGGCGGAGCAAATATAAAGGTCATGCAGATGCTCGACACCGTAAAGGACGGTGTAAAGGATTGGAATGATGATGAAGAAGTCGAGAATTTCCTGCATAAAATAATACGGAAAGAGGCGGGCGACGGCTCGGGACTTATCTACGGAATGGGCCACGCGGTTTACACGCTGTCCGATCCGCGTGCTGTTATACTTAAAAAGAACGCAATGGAGCTTGCAAAGGGAACCGAGTTTGAAGCCGAATTCAAACTCCTCGACAGCATTGAGCGAATAACTCCTAAAGTTTTCGCGGAAGAGCGCGGTGACATTAAGAATATATGTGCAAATGTGGATATGTATTCGGGACTTGTCTATAAAATGCTGAAAATTCCCGTTGAAATGTATACCGCGCTGTTTGCCTGCGCGAGAATGGCAGGCTGGTGCGCGCACAGAATGGAAGAAATGATAAATGGAAAGCGCATAATCCGTCCCGCTTATAAGGCTAT
Organism: uncultured Clostridia bacterium; assembly: GCA_947627205.1. Lineage (GTDB taxonomy): Bacteria > Bacillota > Clostridia > Oscillospirales > Ruminococcaceae > CAG-115. The sequence goes on from CANQVE010000004.1 coordinate 78,932, forward strand.
AAATCTCAACAAGAAATACATTCCGCTAAACGAGAGGTAATAAACATATGACTAAAAACGGCAGAATATCGGCTTTCGTGCTTATCGCGGGGATCGTTCTCAGCATTGCCGCAAGAACGATCGGGATATTGTCCTTTACCGATATGAAAACAGGATTTTTGTTTCATGAAAGCACGGTTTTGTATTGCATAATTTTTTTCGGGCTTTGCGCGTGCGTTTCGGTCATTACGGCTGTATCCGCGCCAAAGACCGAACGAATGTCCGAAAAAGGTGCGTTAATACTAGGCTGTATAACTGTATTTATCGCGGCGTTCGCGGTTTATGACAGTATATGCGGCTTAAACTCAATAAAGCCCTTTATAGTAAGGATAATTGTCGATTTCGTCATGGCGGCGTATATTCTTGTTGTAGGAGTATTGACGCTGAGGAAAAGGGAAATAACTCCGCTCATAGGATTTTTATATTCGGTTATAGGAGCATATTATATTTTCCTCGCGGTCGCGGGTATCTCTCAGAGAATGTCCGTGCTGACTTATCATGAGTATCTTCTCGATGTCCTGACGACAACTTCGGGCGGTGTTTTCCTCGCGCTTTTCGGAAAGTTCTATTCGGGAAACGGCGAAAAGCACACCCTGTTCTTTATGCGCTTCTGGGGCACTGCCGCGGCGGTATTCTCGCTTTCTTCGGCATTCGGAACGATTCTTGCGAAGATTTTCGGTTCGGAAGAAATTTCCGAAAGGATAACCGCCGATCCCGCCGTTGCGGAAAAGTTTTTTCAGGACAACGCATTGAGCGCAGACGGAAATTATATGATGTCATTTGCTCCGTGGGTAAATCTCATGGTGGGGATATTTGCCGCAGCAGCGGTATTTATGTCGTTTTCGGAAAATAAGGATTAAGTTTTATCGGAGATCCGACATTCGTTTGATATCGGATCTTCGATTGCCTGTTTAAGAATGACGTGGTGTGAAATTGAAGTTTAAAAGAATTATAGCCGCCGCAGCAGCTTTTGTTATGAGCGTTATGCTGTGCGGATGCAGCGAAAGCTCGGTCGAAAATCTTCTCAGTCCGCCGAAGCTGCTCGACGAACAGAATGAACTGTACAGCGAGCTTGTAAAAAGCGTCGGACAGAATGTAAAACTTAAATATCCCCAGAGCGGGGATTATCGTTCGCCTTTTGTCATATACAATCTCGACGACGAGCCCGGAGAAGAGGCGCTCGTTTTCTATGAAAGCAAAAATACTTCTGCGGGAGAAAGCTCTTTGAGGCTCAAGATCTTTGACAAGACAGACGGAAAATATCGGGCTGTATACGACCTTGCGTGCGCGGGAAGCGAAGTCGAGAGCATAAGTTTTCCGAAACTTTCCGAAAAGGGAAACACAAATATTATCGTAAGGTATACGCTTTTAAACCAGTCCGAAAAAGCGTTTTCCGTATATTCATACGAAAATCGAACGCCCACGGAGCTTTATTCTTCGCCTTATGTCTGCCTTGATGTTTTCGATATAAACGGCGACGGCGTGGACGAGCTTATAACCGTAAATTATGACAAGACAACGCAGACTTCTACCGCGATGATGTTTACGGACGGAGAAAACGGGTTTGAAAAAATTTCGCAGACAAACCTCTACAGCGGCGCGGGAGATTATATGAGAGTTACTGAGGGAAAGCTCGACGAAAAAACCTCTGCGCTTTTCCTCGATTATTCAAAGGGCGGCGGCGTTTCGGGAACGGACGTTGTATACTGCACTTCAAATCAGCTCTTGTGTCCCGTGGGCGTTGGTCCGACGACGCTTCTGCCGAATATTCAGAGAGTAACAAACGATTATATGGCGGAAATATTCTGCTATGATATTGACGGAGACGGATTTATAGAAGTTCCGAACACAAAACTTCTTCCCGGCTATGAAACCGTAAACCGAGCGGAACAGCTTTATGCAATGGAATGGTATACGGTAGCATACAGCAAATTCGCTCTCGAATATTACAGCTATGTTTCGAGCAAATACAGCTTTGCGCTTATTTTCCCGAGCAGGTGGCTGGGAGTTGTAACGGCTATAGCTGATTTTGCGAACAATGAAATAGTGTTTATCTATTATGACGAGCAGATAGGTCTTGACCTCGAAAATGCAGAGGAAATAATAAGGATAAGAGCAGTAGATAAAGATGACAAAGAGGGACTTGAAAAGGCAAAAGAGCTTACGTTCCTCGGAGAAACGGACGAAACTTATTATTGTATGGAACAGCAGAGCGGAAAGCTGGCACTGACGGAGAGCGAGCTTAAAAATTGCTTTAAAATGCTGTGAGAATATTTCGGAAAGGCTTTTTATGAAAAGAATACTTGTTTGTGAGGACGAGGCTTCAATCAGGGATTTTGTCGTTATAAACCTGCGCAGAGCGGGATATGACGTTGTGGACACATCGAGCGGAGAAGAAGCCTGCGAGGTCTACAAGAAAAACGGCGGCGGATTTGATGTGGCATTGCTTGATATCATGATGCCGGGAATGGACGGCGCGGAGCTTTGCAGGTGGATAAGAGAGCAGAGCGCCGAGATAGGCATAATGATGCTTTCGGCAAAAAGCCAGGAAATCGACAAGGTAAACTGCCTTATGCTCGGAGCGGACGATTATGTGACAAAGCCGTTTTCGCCGAGCGAGCTTGTGGCGCGCATTGACGCGCTTTACCGCAGAGTAACCATGAGCCGTTCGCCGAAAGAAGAAGCAAAGGTCATAATAGCCGAGCCTTTTAAGCTCGATCTTCAAAACAGGATCTGCTATAAGAACGGAGAGATAATCGAGCTTACACAGGTTGAGTTTCATATGATGAAATATCTTCTTACAAACAAAGGTTCTCCAATTGACCGAAGATCTATTCTTCGTCATATCTGGGGCGACAGCTATGTCGGAGAAGATAAAGTGATAGACGTAAATATGAGAAGACTTCGTATGAAGATAGAGGACGATCCCTCGTCGCCGAAGTATATACAGACTATCTGGGGATATGGGTATAAGTGGAACGGCTGATGAAAGAAAAAAATCTGAAAAAAGGCCGTCATTCGCTTGCGACAAAGTGGCTCGTAAATACTCTGTCGGTCGTTGTTATAGTGCTTATTCTCGTAAATTTCGGCGTTTATTATTTTGTCCGACAGTATTATTACGGCTCTGCGGAAAGTTATATGATCTCCGAAGCAAACGCCACCCAGACGATATTAAAGCGCCTTTATGAAGATCCTGCGATAAACTATTCCGCAGAGGTCAGAGAGATGATAGAGGGCTTTGAAAAAAAGAACGAAATGGAGCTTATGTCCATAAACCGAAACGGACAAGTTTCTCTTTCTTCGAGCGGATTTTCTCCCGAGGGAGATTATTCCATGCCCGATTATGAGCTTGCACTCGAAAGCGAAGACCGAACGGGCGTTTATATCGGAAAGGGCAGAGGAGAAAATATCATAGCCGTTACTGTCATAATCGACAATCCCAGCAGTAATTTCAGAGCTATGAGATTTGTAACGAGCCTCGGAATGATAGATGCGCGCATAAGCGGTATAATGCTCGCGTGCGTAGTGACGAGCGCGTTTATAATCCTTATAATCACGCTTATGGGAACATATTTCGTAAAGTCCATCTGCGTTTCTCTCGTGCAAATGGGAGATATAGCAAAGAAGCTCGCAAAGGGCGACTTTTCTGAAAGAATACCCATAACCGCAAACGACGAGATAGGACAGCTCTCTCGGTCATTCAACGAAATGGCGGACGAGCTTGAAAATTCCGAGCAGATAAAAAACGACTTTATCTCAAGCGTATCTCACGAGCTGAGAACTCCGCTTACGGCAATAAAAGGCTGGTCCGAGACTCTCAGCGAGGGTTATGACGAGGAAACGTTCTCAAAAGGAATGAAAGTCATAACGGGCGAAACCGCAAGGCTCGAACAAATGGTCGAGGAGCTTCTTGACTTTTCGAGGATACAGAGCGGAAGACTGACGCTCCAGATGGACACAATAGATATCGTAGCCGAGCTTGAGGACGCGTTGTTAATATATATCGACAAAGCGAAAAAAGAAGAAAAGACTATTTCGTATAACGAACCGCAGTTTATGTGCGCCGTATACGGCGACAAGAGCAGACTGCGCCAGGTGTTTATAAATATCATAGACAATGCTGTAAAGTATACCGAGCCTAACGGGAGAATAGAAGTTATCGTTACCAAAAACGAAGACCTTGTGGTAATTTCAATTTCCGATACGGGCTGCGGAATTGCGCCCGAAGACCTGCCGAAAGTAAAGCAGAAATTCTATAAGGCAAACAGAACAAAGCGCGGTTCGGGAATAGGGCTTGCCGTTGCGGACGAGATAGTTTCAATGCACGGCGGTCATCTTAAAGTCGAAAGCGTGCTTGGAGAGGGAACGACAGTCACGGTCATGATACCGCTTGCGGAAAAGAAAGGAGAGCCGTCTGATGGATAAAGCCAAAAAGACAACTATCGGCGGTCAGGCGCTTATAGAGGGAGTTATGATGAAAGGCGTTTCCGTCGGCGCAATGGCAGTAAGGAAAAAAGACGGCTCTATTTATCTTGAAGAATGGAAAATTCCCGAAAAAAAGTGGTATAACAAAGCGCCGTTTATACGCGGCTGTATAAATTTCGTTTCTCAGCTCAAGGACGGGTATTCTTATATAAACAAATCCTCGGAGATAAGCGGAGAGTTTGATGATGAAGAACCGACAAAATTCGACCTGTTTCTTGTAAAAACTTTCGGCGAGCAGGGCGCTGAAAAAGCGGTGAATGCCATTGCGGGGATATTGACGTTTCTGATGATAGCGGCAATGCTCGCGGTGTTTCTGTTCCTGCCGAGTTTTTTGTTTACGCTTATTGAAAACGCCGTTAGCACGGATATATCAATGTGGAAGTCGGCGTTTGAGGGCGTGCTGAAATTAGTGCTGTTTATAGTGTATATGGCAATCGTCGCGCAGACAAAGGGCATTCGCAGAGTATACGAATATCACGGCGCAGAGCATAAGACCATAGCTTGTTATGAAGCAAAAAAGGAACTTACGGTAGAAAACGTCCGTCAGATGAAGAGATTTCACCCGCGCTGCGGAACGAGCTTTATCATAATAACGCTTCTAGTGAGTATCCTTGTTTATTCGCTCATTCCTCTCGAACCGGGAGCATGGCTCGGAATTGAAAACAAGGTGCTTTCAACTCTCCTCAGAGTATTGATAAAACTGCCGTTTTTGCCGATAGTCGTCGGCATTTCATACGAGCTTATAAAACTTGCTGGAAGATATACAAACGTCTTTACAAAAATAGTTTCCGCTCCGGGACTTTGGACACAGCGACTTACTACCCGCGAGCCCGACGACAGTCAGATAGAAGTTGCCATAGCCGCGATGACGCCCTGCCTGCCTAAAGAAAACGAAGACGACAATTGGTGAGAAAAGTTGGAAAACAGAGAACTTCTGAGTATGATGATCTGCGCGCTTTCGGACAGCGGTGTTGAAAACGCGGGATTTGAGGCAAAACAGCTTTTGGAGCTTTGCGGATTGCCGAGAATGAAAATTATCTCCGAGCCGAAAGGCATTGTTCCAAAACTGACCGAAGCCGATGCAAAAAAATATCTCGAAAGGCGGATCTCGGGAGAACCGTTACAGTATATCCTCGGAGAATGGGAGTTTTACGGTCTGCCATTTAAGGTCGGAAAAGGCGTTCTTATCCCGCGCCGGGACACCGAAATTCTTGTGGATATAGCAAAAGATTTCCTCGGAAATAATTTCGGAAATGCGAGCGTCCTCGACCTTTGCGCTGGGAGCGGATGTATAGGCATAGCCCTCGCAAAGACCTGCGGAGCAAACGCTGTTCTTGTGGAAAAGTCCGAAGAAGCATTTGCTTATCTCACCGAGAATATAAAGCTCAACAACGCCGAAAGCCTTTGCAGAGCGGTTTTAGGAGATTGCTTCGATGGATACGGAAAATTTGACGTTATAGTATCAAACCCGCCGTATCTTACAAAGTCCGACATGGAAAACCTCCAGCGCGAGGTGAGCTTTGAGCCCGAAATGGCGCTTTACGGAGGGGAAGACGGACTTTATTTTTACAGAAAACTTCTTAAAGTTCATGTTGAAAATTTAAGGCAAGGCGGGTTATTCGCCGTCGAAATAGGTATCGGCGAGGAAAAAGCGGTTATGGAAATATTCCGTGAAAACGGTTTAGAGCCCTCGTGTGAAAAGGACACACAAGGGATATACAGAGTAGTGTATTCAATAAAAACATAAACGGAGGAAAAATTTATGGCAATGGAAAAGAAAAAGGCGGCTCCCGTCGAGAAAACAGTAGCGCCCGATGAAAAGAAAAAAGCGCTCCAGACAGCTATAGCTCAGATCGAAAAACAGTTCGGCGACGGAACAATTATGTTCATGGGCGAAAACAAGCACATGGACGTAGAACATCTTCCTACAGGCTCGCTTATGCTGGACTTGGCTCTCGGAATAGGCGGACTTCCAAAGGGAAGAATAATAGAAATCTACGGCACGGAAAGTTCGGGCAAAACAACGCTTTGCCTCCATGCAGTAGCCGAGGCTCAGAAAGCGGGCGGAATGGCGGCGTTTATAGACGTGGAACACGCCTTAGATCCCGTTTATGCAAAAGCGCTCGGCGTTGATATAGACAATCTTCTTGTATCACAGCCCGATACGGGAGAACAGGCGCTTGAAATAATCGAAACTCTCGTCCGCTCGGGAGCTATCGACATTGTTGTTCTCGACTCCGTTGCGGCAATGGCAACAAAGGCAGAAATAGACGGTGAAATGGGCGACGCTCATGTCGGCGTTCAGGCAAGGCTCATGTCCCAGGCAATGAGAAAACTCACCGCCGTTATAGGAAAGACAAACTGCGTTGCTATATTCATAAACCAGATCCGCGAAAAAATAGGCGTTATGTACGGAAACCCCGAAACAACTCCCGGCGGCAGAGCGCTTAAATTCTACGCTTCCGTAAGAATAGAAGTAAGAAAAGGCGAGCCTCTCAAAAACGGCGCGGAGGTTTATGGAAACCGCGTTAAATGCAAGGTCGTAAAGAACAAAGTTGCTCCTCCCTTTAAGACCGCCGAGTTTGATATGATATTCGGACAGGGCATTTCGAGAATGGGCGAGGTCGTAGACTGCGCCGTTGAAATGGGAATAATCAAAAAGAGCGGTTCTTGGTTCAGCTATGACGATATGAAGATAGGGCAGGGACGCGATAAGGTATTTGATTTTCTCAAGGAAAATCCCACAATAAGCGCGGAGATAGAACAGAAAGTCCGCGATGAGTTTTTGAAAAAGACCGAAACCGAAGAATCTGCGCCGCAGGATAACACCGACAGCGACGATTTTTCCGAGTTCAAGGAAGATGACCTTTGATGAAAATAACCTCTCTGTCCGTCTATAAAGACGACACATGGGAAATGGAGCTTGACTCGAACAGAAAGTATTACGTCAGTTTTTATACAATTGAAAAGCTCCAAATCGAAAAGGGCATGGAGCTTTCGGACGAGGAGCTTTGCGGAATACTCGACGCCGATACGCTCCGAAAGGCAAAAAAACGCGCGCTGTATCTTTTGGGCGAAAGGGCTTATTGCTCGGGAGAGCTTTTAAAGAAGCTGGAAAAAACATACGGAGCGGAAATTGCCGAAAGCGCCTTAAATTATGTTTCGGAGCTGGGATATATAAACGACGATGAATATGCTGAAAAATACGCCGAATATCTCATAAAGTCAAAGCGCCGCGGTATTTCAAGAGCGCGCCGAGAGATGCTTTTAAAAGGGCTTTCGCGGGAAACGGTCGAAAATGCATTATTAGAGTTTACCGAAGAAGAGCTTGACGAAGAACTGCTGTTTTTGATAAGGCACAAATATTCCGAAAAGATAGGCGATCCCGACAGCCGCCGCAGAACAATTGCCGCCCTTGCAAGAAGAGGCTATGATTTCGGTTCAATTAAACGCTGTATCGAAACGGTAATAAACGAAGATATTGAAGAAGAATTAGAGGAAGAATAAATGAGCGAGAAAACAAAAGTTGCTTTGGTGTCGCTTGGCTGTGCAAAAAACCAGGTAGACGCTGAGCTTATGCTCTCTAAGCTGAACAAAGCGGGATATAAATTTGTAGAAGAGCCGGGCTTGTCCGATATAACCATTCTCCATACCTGCGGATTTATAACCGCCGCAAAGGAAGAAGCCATAGAATGGCTGAACGAGCTTATAACGTTAAAGAATGAGGGAACTATAAAAAAGATATGCGTAACGGGCTGTCTGTCCGAGCGCTATCGTGATGAGTTCGCAAAGGAATATCCCGAAGTTGACGGAATTATCGGTATCTCCGACTATGAAAACATTGCCGAGCATATCGCTGAAATTGAAAAAGGCGAAAGGGTTGTTGCGTTCGGAGATAAAGAAAAACACTCGATGGAGGGCGAGAGGATATTGTCCACCGCGCCTTATTATGCATACCTCCGTGTTGCGGACGGCTGTGACAACTGCTGTACATACTGCGCTATCCCGCAGATACGCGGGCATTTCCGTTCGAGGACAATGGAAAATGTGCTTCGCGACGCAAAGGAGCTTTGCGAAAGCGGGGTAAAAGAAGTTATCCTTATCGCTCAGGACACAACGCGCTACGGGCTTGACTTATACGGAAAACTTATGCTCCCCGAACTTCTCAATAAGCTCTGTGAGCTTGATTTCAAGTGGATAAGGCTTTTATACTGCTATCCTGAAAGAATAACGGACGAGCTTATAGACGTTATCAAAAATCAGCCGAAGATCGTAAAATATATCGACATTCCCATTCAGCACTGCGACGGTGATATATTAAGAAGAATGAACCGAAAGGGCGATGAAAATTCGCTCCGCGAGCTTATAGCAAAACTCCGCCGCGAGATCCCCGGAATAACCCTGCGCACAACGTTTATAACGGGTTTTCCCGGAGAAACCGAGGAGCAGTTTAACCGTCTGGGCGAGTTTGCCGAGGAAATGAAGTTTGACAGAATGGGCTGTTTCGCTTATTCTGAAGAAGAGAACACTCCCGCCGCAGGCTTTCCCGACCAGGTCGATGAAGAAGTCAGAGAACACCGAAAGGAAATTCTCGAAGAACAGCAGGATACCCGCGTAGAAGCCGCATTCAATGCAATGATAGGCGAAACGGCGGAGGTCGTTGTCGAGGGTTATGACAGGTTTATCGGGTATTATTTCGGAAGAAGCGCGGCGTTCGCTCCCGAAATAGACGGAATGATCTATTTCAAGGCGGATAAAAAGCCTGCTGTCGGGGATTTTATAAATATAAAGTTTAAGAGAGTTGTAAACAATAATCTTGTAGGGGAAGCGGTCGAATGAATTTAGCAAACAAGCTCACAATGTTTCGCGTTGTCCTTGTGCCTTTTTTCCTCGCAGCAATGAGCGTAGATGTGATACCGATGAGGTTTTTGTGGGCGCTCGTTATCTTCATTCTTGCGAGCATAACGGATATGCTCGACGGAAAGATAGCGCGAAAATACAATATGGTCACAAATTTCGGAAAATTTTTAGATCCTCTTGCCGATAAAATTCTTGTCGCGGGCGCGCTTATCTGCTTTGTAGAGCTCGGCTGGACAAGAGCATGGATAGTAGCGGTAATAATGATGCGTGAGTTTGCGGTTTCGGGCGTAAGGCTTGCGGCTTCTACAAGCGAGAAAAAAACGGTCATTGCCGCGAATATCTGGGGCAAGCTGAAAACCGCCTTTACCATGATAGCAATTATTGCCGTTCTGCTTATGTATATCCTCGCGGACTTCGGAGTTATCTGCGACCTTGGCGGGCAAAAGGGCTTTGAGTTCCCGATTAGGATAATAACAGATGTGCTGATGTATATAACTTTGGCGCTCACCGTTATTTCGGGAGTAAAGTATATTTATGATTATAGAGAATGTGTAAATCCGCGCTGTTAGAGGTAAGAGATAAGAGGTAAGAGGTAAGAAGTCATAGCTTGTTTTGTGCGGAAAACAACCTTTTCTTTTAAACTCTTACCTCTTACATCTAACCTCTTACATCTAAAAGGGCGGTGAAATAATGGAAAACCATGGCGAAACAAAAACAAGCGAACGGCGTATGCTCCCCGTGATACTTGCGCTGTCGCTCCCGACAATGCTCGAACAGCTCCTGCAGACAGCCGTTCAGTACATAGACACCGCCATGGTCGGTTCTCTCGGAACAAGCGCTACGGCTGCGGTCGGCGCGACAAGCACAGTCAGCTGGCTTGTCGGAAGCACAATTTCGGCTATAGGAGTAGGCTTTCTTGCGTTCATTTCACAGCATATCGGCGCTGGCGAGGAAGAAAAAGCTCGCAAAGCCTCCGGTCAGGCAGTTCTTGCGGTAATTGCCGCAGGAATATTTTTTACGCTTATTACAACGCTTTTAAGCGGACAGATACCCGTGTGGATGAGCGTAGACGAGCCGATAAGGGATATGGCTTCGGAATATTTTCTGATATTGTATTCGCCCATGTTGTTCAGAACTGCCAGCATAATTTTCGGAACTGTGCTTCGCTCTGCGGGCGACACAAAAACGCCTATGCTTGTAGGAATAGGCGTTAATGTCATAAACATAGTATTAAACTTCTTTCTTATTTATCCGACACGGGAGATTGAAATATTCGGAAATATTATTACAGTATACGGCGCTGATTTCGGAGTAAACGGCGCGGCCCTGGCGAGCGCGTTTTCGTATATATTCGGCGGAATAGCAATAACCATAGCCCTTTGGAAGCATAAGACCATTTCGCCGAAAGGTCAGAGCTTAAAGCCCAATATCGGTATTTTAAAGTCATGCTTTAAGGTAGCCGTGCCGAATATGTTCCAGAGGTTTGCAACGTCGCTCGGATATGTAGTTTTTGCGTCAATGATAAACTCCCTCGGCGAAACGTCCGCCGCGGCGCACACTATAGCGAACACGGTCGAGAGCCTGTTTTACATACCGGGCTACGGCATGCAGACAGCGTCTGCCGCGCTTGCGGGAAACGCGTGGGGCGCGCGCGATAAAAACAGATTGAAGCGTCTGACGAAAACGATAATTCCGCTTGAAGTAATACTTATGGTGGTTTCGGGAGGGCTTTTGTTTATATTTGCTCCCCAGCTTATGAGCCTGTTTTCAAAAGACAAGGAAGTAATAGAGCTTGGCGGAAAAGTTTTAAGAATGGTCGCAGTGTCCGAGCCGTTTTACGGCGTGCCTATAGTGATAGAGGGCATAATGCAGGGACTCGGAAAAACGGTCGTTCCGTTTGTTTTCAGCGTTCTCGGAATGTGGTGCGTAAGGATAGCGGGGACATTTGTATTTACGCAAGTTATGAGCGGAGGACTTATTGAAGCATGGGGCTGTATGATAGGTCATAACCTTGTGCTTTTCATAATGTTTGTTGCATATTTTATAAGCGGGAAGTGGGATCCTTTCCGAGCAGAAAAAACTTAAAAGCTATCGGCAATACCGCCGCCAGCTGACAGTTGACAGTGTAGAGTGTATAGTATGCAGTAGTAGGTGTCCGCCTTGCGGCGGACATTATTTGATTGTTATCAAACGTAAACTTTTTGGAATGTACCCGTAAAAGGTTACTCGTGTGCCTATCGTTCAAAAACAATCAAATATTGTCCGCGTAATTTTACTGACTGCTCTACACTGTACACTGTCAACTGTCAGCAGGCGTTTGCCACGCGGTTGTAGTAGAACGTCAGCATAAAAAAGCCCTTGCGCTTATCAACGAACCAATACATCGCCGCGGCTAAAAGCGTTACTATTGATGCCTCTCCGAGCTTAGTAACAAGCTCGAAAAAGCTGTTCAGCACTCCGCCCGTAGCGTCGCGGAAATTTTGCAGTAACAAAAGATAATCTATGTCCATAATCTGTCTCCCGAAAAATTTGGTTATTCGTATTGTATCACAAATTTAGAAAATTTCAATTAAAAATTCTCCAAAAGTTGTTAATTTCGGGATATCAGTTTTGGCATATAATTTACATACTGTTATATTAAAAACTATACAAAATCGTACTTAGTAAATTCGCCAGAAAATGCGCTAAAAAACAGCACCATGCGTTGTCGGTCTTTTTGAATATAATGCCGTAAATTATCGAGTCTATAAAGACAAAAAGCAGGTCATAAAAAACAATTATCGGCTCTCCGAAATTGAAATGCCCGAGAGAAAATAAAACCGATGTGAGAATAAGAGAGGGTATAAACGGCATTATTTTTGAAGTCTGTTTCTGGAAAAAAGCACGCCATGCGATCTCCTCTCCGAGCGCAAATACGATCAGCTCTAACAGCATTATCGGCAGGTTCGCCAAATCCAGAAAATCCCCCGTTCTTCCCAGCACATGCTCAATATAAGCGGGTATCCATAATTTCGCGATAACAAAACATATCACATTCATTACAAGCGTCAGCAAGATAAGCAGAATGACCGTTTTGCTTTTCAATGAACCGATAAATGTTTTGATGTTAAATCCATCGTTTTTGTTTTCGTTTGTTTTGCTGGTTGTAAAATAGGCAATTATTCCCACAATAACGGATATTCCCGCGAGCTTCACCGGTTCCCCGTTTATCTGCAAATTGAGAAGATTTGTGAAAGATAAAACTATCATCACAATGACAAGGACGATGACCGCGGGGTGTAATTTTGTTTTTTTCATTTTTCGTCCTCCTGTACAGCAAGAATTGCACCTTTAAATACCTGCTTTAAATGTGCCGACGCAAGTTCTTCGTCAAATTCAAAAGAATTGTTGGCAATAAGGCTCGCATAACCGTGTACGAACATTGCAAGCGTGATAAAAACATTTTTCGTCTGCTCGGCGTTTAGTTTCATAGCTCCCTGCATAACCGAAAGAATGGGCGTAAGCTCGGGCGAATTTATCACTTCGAGTATACTGTTTTCCTTTGCAAAGCCCGACTGAAACAGAAAGCGGAACAAATGCGGTTCTTCCACCGCAAATCGTATATAGTTAAGCCCTATTCCAAGCATAACGTTATTTTGATTTTGCCGATCAAGCAGAAACTTCGTGTGATATTCACCCGTCTTTTCATAGACGGCTTTTTTTAATTCATCGATCGTTGCAAAATGGTACATAACAGGCTGTGTCGAGCAATTCAGCTTTTTTGAGACCGAGCGGGCGTTTATGTTTTCCACCCCCTCTGTTCTTACAACCTCAAAAGTTGCGTCTATTATCATTTCTTTTGTGATTTTAGTTTTAGGCGGCATGGCAAATTCTCCTTGCTAAAAAAAATAATTCTTGTTGTATAACATATATTATATAACAAGAATTATATTTTGTCAAGAGGTTTTTAATATTAAAATTTAGTTGCTTATTAAGTACAATGTGATAATTTGGTGAAATTTTTTAAGATATATTGACATCATGTCAGAATGGTGGTATACTGTCCATAGTGACACAGTGTCAGAATAAAAAGCTATTAAGTCGGCGCACAAACGCCGATATTTAAAGTCTTGTAAACTGACACAATGTCAGAATAAAAATTCGGAGGTAGTTTTTATGAAGAAAAATATCGGTTCAAAGCTCGCGCTTTACCCATGCCTATAGATGTGGTGCTTGTCGGCTACCCGATCTGGTGGGGCGAAGCGCCGCGAATTATGAGCACATTCATTGATAGCTACGATTTTTCGGGAAAGACGCTCGCGGCGTTCTGCACTTCCGCTTCAAGCGGTTTCGGAAACAGCGACAGCGCATTACGTTCAGCGGCAAGCGGTGCAACTTGGCTTAAAGGGCAGCGTTTTTCGGCAGGTGCGTCTGTAGATGACGTGATGAAGTGGGCGAACGGTCTGGGTATAAACTGATGAAACAAACTGTAAAACGTATTGTTGACCTTATTTACCGCATAACATACTTCATAGGTGTAAATCTTATTCCGTCAATTTCTTGCTCATCTGAAACAGGTGTAAATCCAATGCGGAGATAGAAACCTTTCGCGTAGGGTGAAGAATTCAAAGTGATTTCTTTCAGGGATTGATTTTCTTTTTGTATGTCTTTCAGCAGAAAACGGAACAGGGCTGTCGCAACGCCTTGATGTTGATATTCCCTTTTCGTAAAGGCTAAATTGATATGCGTTTTGCTTGCACGCATTCCCATAATTCCAACTATTTTATTACCATCAAATGCCGCATATATCGGACAAATCCCCTGCCTGCAATTATTGATGAATTCCTCATTTTCAACAATATCACGCTTAAATGTTGTTACTCCTTTAGGCGTATAATCAGGCGCTTCAAACTGCATAAAAACTTCTAAAGCAAGTGCAAGAGCCTCATTTACCTCGTCACAATTTATTTTTCTGATAGGATACATATTAAAAGTCAGCGTCCTTTCTTTTACTCTGTCAAATCTTCAATTAATCTAAAGAATTCTTTTTCATTAGGTGAGTGAAAATGGATAGTATACATATCATCTTCGGCAGTCAATACCGCAACAAATACTCCCTCCTCATCATATCCATAGGAAATAGCAAAGTTATTAATAGTGATTGTTTTTAAAAGAGAATTGTTGGCTGCATACATACCGGCTTCTGCTGCACAATCAGGTACTAAAGAAATCTCTGCAACCACATGATCATCCCGGGATATGATTACATTAAATGACGAATAATTTTCATACAAATAAAAATTTTCGATTTCAGTATTATTGCACGTTCCCATAAATTTATATTCATATTCATCGGATATTAATAGGTTCCGTAACAGGCTTCTCTCCGGCAAAACAGAATATAATTCCGTAACTGAGTCAAAGATATGTGCTTTATAATCACTTGTATGATTTTTTGGAATAAAAAACACTACAGTAAGAACTACAACCATGAAACTTGCTGCCACTAACCATTTCGTTTTATTTAACCGGTAAACAAATGATTTGCGTTTGATTGCCCCTATGTTGTATTCAAGAATATACTTTTCATTAATCTCCCCAATAACCCTTATCAATTGATCACAACTGACATTGCTCATAAACTAACCCCCTCTTTTTCTAAATAACTTTTCAATGCGTTTCTTGTTCGTAGTAATGTCATTTTCACTTTGCTTTCCGAAACGTTGAGCTTTTGGGATATATTCAAAACAGGCTCAAAATACCAATATCTTGCAACAAATATTATTCTGCTTTCCTTGGGTAATTTAGATAAAAAGTCATTAATTAAATCCCGCAAAAAAATATCGTCAACTTGTTCATCAGTCGAATAATTCGAATTGAAAAGTCCGTCTAATTCATCATAGGCAATCGCATATTCGTCAGCTTTTCTTTTATTCGCAGTTTTGGATTTCAGTCTATTGATGGACAAATTTCGTGTTATTTTCCCTAAAAAAGCTTTGAAATTATTAGGTCTGGCAGGCGGTATCGAATTCCATGTGTGCAAGTATGTATCGTTTACACATTCTTCTGAGTCCTGGAAATCATTTAATACATTTAACGCAATTGATAAACAATATTGCCCGTATTTTATATGCGTGTAATGAATTGCATCTTCAGATCTGGAAAAATAAAGTTCTATTATTTTTTCATCATCCATTGTAATTCAACCTCTCAAATGAAAGTAATGGCTTTTGCAATCTCTAAGAAATAAAACATTCGTAAAGTATGCAACACAATTCTCATTTCTTGTCCCTCTATCATTATAGACAACTTTTTGAGTTGTAAAGTCACAAAAATAATTAGATAAATTAAAAAATTTATTCTGTATGTGTTATAGTAATGATTTATCCCTTTCAAATTCCGATTTGCTTTTTATTTTCTCTGACCTGTGGGAACTTGTCCTTACATTCATTTTTCCGGCAAATAATCTTCCCCGAAATCTTTTAAGTAAATTATAGAAGATTTCGGGCGAAATGTCAACACAGCAAAAGCTCCCCGCCCAATTATGATGATTGAACTGTGCATTTACGGCTTAACAGCGGGACTTCTGCGGAAGGTAAAATTGCCGACAATCGTTAAGGTCGTTATAGCGCAGATCGCGGGACGCGCGGTTCGTGCAGGCGCAATTCTTCTCGGAGTTTACGCTTTCGGCAGTCAAGTCAACGTTTCGACAATCTGGACGAGCATTGGCACGGGGCTGTTCGGACTTGCGTTACAATGGGCGTTGCTGCCGCTTATCGTCTACCGCGTGGAGAATTTGAAGAAAAATGACAACTGATTTGCAAAACGCGAAAACATTACTTTCCGATAACAACTACACCTGCGTTTTGTGCAAGGACGAGAGAACAATTACAAGCACAGAACGCGGTGTAAAGTCGCTTGTGGAGCTGGTTGACGGCGCTGAAAACCTGAACGGATTTTCGGATGCCGACAAAATCGTAGGAAAAGCGGCTGCGATGCTTTATGTTCTCCTCGGCGTGAAAGAGGTGTACGCCGAGGTTTTAAGCCGTGCGGGAGCGGAGGTTTTCGCAAATCACAAAATTGCCTGCGAATACGGCGAGCTTGCCGAGCAAATCATCAACCGAAACGGCGACGGAATTTGCCCTATGGAAAAGGCGGTGCAGGAAATTTACGATCCTGCTTTGGGATTAAAAGCAATAAAAAATAAACTCGCTTTGTTTTCAATGACAAATTGAGCAAAAGCAAAAAGGCATTATCGACTATGCATCCGGTAATGCCTTTTCTTATTTTATGCGCTTGCTTTTGCCATGCGAGAAACATCTCAGCCATTTTGAGGTATTCGGGCGAATTCTTGCTCATCTGATAATTCACATACTTACCGAATTCGAACAGAAAAAAGCCGACCGAGCGGTTATCGGCCGGCTATTCGATTGTTTAGTTTGATTCACTTTTGCACTCTATCCGTGTGATTTTCTCGTGTGATTTTTTTGGAATTTCGTGTGATGATAGGCATTTTTTGACTGCAAATATGCAGTTGCAACTGCAACACAAAATAAGAAAAAACCGCTGTATAATGCCGTGTCTTCAGCATTGAATTTCAAAACCTGAACTTTATCTTCAAAAGACCTTAAAGTCAAGCCTCACAACCATAAAACACACAGCCGAACGCTATATTTTCAAAATAAAGAACAAATAAAGAACAAACCCTAAAATCAGCAAAAAAAGAAATCCCGCAAACGGCTTTGTTAAGCCATTTACGGGAAGTCAAATTGGTCTGAGTGACAGGATTTGAAAGTCGTGAAAGTCTTTTTGTAACTTTTAGTAACTTCCGAAAAAGCGCATGGTAAAGCCATTTTCGACAAATTTTCACAAGAGTGAATTTTGTGAATTTCGGCAAGTTTTTATAGCTTTAGCGGACAAATAGCGGACAAGAATTTGACGTACTCTCTGCATAACTGAGCCGATTTTGAGCGAAGTCGGCTCTGAATTTTTGCCCAAAAACCTGCGAAATCCCTCCCCTGCCTCTAATTTGCACAAATAGCGGTGCGTGTATTTGTGCAAATAGCACATTGTTTTCCGTTTGCTTATTTAGTATAATAAATGAAGATAAAGCGTATGACGGTTGAAACGACGAGAAAGAGGGTATAACAATGACTTGTTGCTATTGCGGCGGCGATATGGCGGAAACCACTACCACCTATTTTGAACAGCTTGAAAACATGATTGTGATTATAAAAAACGTGCCTTGCCATAAGTGCGGACAGTGCGGCGAGGTCGTGTACAATGCCCTTGTTGCGGAGCGGTTGGAACAGATTACCGAGCAACTTCAAAAGTCGCTTACTGAGATTGCGGTGGTTAATTACTCGGTTGCATAAAGTCTGTCGGCAGTTAAGGAATTATCGGTTTTTTTGATAGCGTAAGCAACCCATTCGGCGGCTTGCGCTTTTTCTGTTCTTCGTCAAATGCAAAAGTAAATGCAACACAAAGCAGAAAACCGGGATAAAAAAGATACAAAAACAGCGGAAAACAAGTT
>CANQVE010000005.1 GCA_947627205.1 uncultured Clostridia bacterium
AAAGCCCCCGCAAACGCGTCAGCAAGCGCTAAAGGGTGCGGGGAAAACAAGAGTTTTCCCCGCATTGCCTTTTCAAATGCTTGCATTTGAAAAGGCAATCCTAAAAGAGGTTTTGAGCGTGGAACAACCTCGAAAATGAATTTGCTTTTGAGCGGGAAAGATGTTCCCTATAATAATTTAAAAGTGATGAATGAGCGTACTGCCTTTCGGCTGTTACTGAATACTGTACCTTGTCAACTGTCAACTGTCAACAGGGGTTCGGGGGCGAAGCCCCCGAGGCAGGGCGCGGGGCGCGCCGGCGCCCCGAACTTTCCCCCTTTCCCCTCGGGAAAGGGGGGCAGGGGGATAGGGCGAATAAAGGCTATTGAGGAAAATACCGTTTGAGAAGAACAACAAATGGGGTTTTGTACGTCTTGTTCGGAAAACAGCGATTGAGAAGAACAACTTTAATACAAGCGGAGCGGATCTTCTTTCCCGCTCAAAGGTTTTTTCATGCTGAATGTACTTCCCCGCTCAAAACCTCTTTGAGGATTGCCGTTTTAAAAACACGGTTTTTAAAACGGCAATGCGGGGAAAACTCTTGTTTTCCCCGCACCCTTTAGCGCCTTTGAAGCTGATTGCGGGGGCTTTGCCCCCGCACCCCCACCAAAGGGCGCAATGCGCCCTTTGGAAACCCAAATACCGCGCCTTACGGCGCGGTCGGATAGCGGAAACGCTGTTCTCCGCTCAATACAACTTTTACTTTACACTGTACACAGCGTTGTACGCGAAGCGTTCAATGCGTTCAATGTCAACTGTCAACAGGGGTTCGGGGGCGAAGCCCCCGAGGCAGGGCGCGGGGCGCTCCGGCGCCCCGAACTTTCCCCCTTTCCCCTCGGGAAAGGGGGCAGGGGGATAGGGCGAGAGAGCGTTATTTAGAAAAACAACTTTTAAAAAGGACAACAAATGGGTTTTACCCTCTTGCTTTCCCGCATTATGGTAAATTCATTTTTTAAGTTATTTCCCGCTCAAAACCACTTTGTAGGATTGCCGTTTCAAAGCACGGCTTTGAAACGGCAATGCGGGGAAAACTCTTGTTTTCCCCGCACCCTTTAGCGCTATTTGGCGAAGTTTCGCGGCTTCGCCGCGACCAGAGGGCAAAAATTTTTTGAAAAAAATTTTTGCCCTCTGGACTCCCTTTTCAAAAAACTTTCGTGCGCCGCCCGTTAAGCAGTTTTAAATGGAAAAGTGCTTTGCCGCTCAAAACTTATTCTAGCCCCTTGCATTCTTTCCTTGCGTTCTTCCCTGCACATTTCGTACAAAAAATCGCAGTGAAATTTGGCTAAAAAGTTAATTTACAAATCGTTAAAATTAACTTAAAATATAATTACATACTACTTAAATATTATTTAGCGCAAATTCCCCGAAAGGAAACCGCCATGATAAAAAAGAACGTTACAATGAGCGATATCGCGAATGCAATGAACATAAGCACGGTGTCAGTGTCCAAAGCGCTCGGAAACCGAGAGGGCGTAAGTGATGAGCTTCGCGAAAAAATAAAACGCAAGGCGCATGAAATGGGGTACAGCATGAACACAGGCTCGCGTTCCCCGAAAGACGGCTTTACCCACAATATTGCCATAATCGCTCCGAAAAACTTTATAAACGAGCCCTCGGCATTCTATTGGACTATTTATAAGCACATTGTCGAGCTTTTACAGCAGGAAAACTATTACGGTATGCTGGAGGTAGTAAACGACAGCCCCGATCTTCCGAGGGAAATGCCCAACTCCATTTCCGACAAAAAAGCGGACGGTCTTATTCTGCTCGGACAGTTTTCCGAAAGCTATATTGACAAACTGCTTCAGTTTTATGTTCCTACCGTTTTTATCGAATATTACGGCAACCGCGAAAATGCGGAGATCGTACTTTCCGACAGCTTTTTCGGGAGCTATCAGCTCACCTCTTATGTCATTTCAAACGGTCACAAAAAGTTAGGCTTTCTGGGGAGCGCAGAGGGCTCGCCTTTTGTACGCGACAGGTTTCTCGGATTTTACAAGGCTCTCCTTGAAAAAAATATACCGCTCCGCGACGAATGGATAATACGCGACAGAAACAGCTCGGGCGAGCTTTATAAGACGTTTTCTCTGCCCGAAGAGCTTCCCTCGGCGTTTGTGTGCTCTTGCGACGAGAGCGCTTTTAACCTTATAAATCAGCTCCGCGGGGAGGGGTGCGTTGTGCCGAGGGATATTTCAATTACGGGCTATGACAATCAGATATATTCGACAATGACTACTCCTCACCTGACGACCGTTGATATAAACTGCGTCAAAATGGCAAAAGAAGCAGTAGATATGATCCTCAAAAAGATACACGACAAGAATTACTTCCGCGGAAGAACTCTCATTACGGGGAAACTTGTTATCCGCGACAGCGTTAAAAATCTCTATGAATAAGGCTGTGTAAATAATTATTTTTAAAAAAAGTTTAAAAAGTACTTTACAAAAGCCGATTTATGTGCTATAATAACTTTGTTATGCGTGGGAAAGGCCCGCGCAGCAGTTCCGTTTTCACGGATCGCGGAAAATGCTCATTTTGAGAAACACCGGTTCCCCTTGCTGTGATCTCGGAAATAATTTTAAAGAGGTGTAAATTATGCTCAGAAAAGAAGAAAAAACCGCAGTCATCGAAGCAAACAGACTGCACGAAAACGACACGGGTTCGCCCGAAGTTCAGATCGCTATCCTTACAAAGAGGATCGACGAACTTACAGAACACATTAAGGTCCACAAAAAGGACCACCACTCTACCAGAGGTCTTCTGAAAATGGTAGGTCACAGAAGAAATCTTCTCGCTTATCTCCAGAAGAAAGATATCGAAAGATACCGTGCTATTGTCGCAAAGCTGGGACTGAGAAAGTAAGAAACGAAGCAAGCATTGGTAGTTGTTCAATTTTTGAACAGCTACTGATGTTTGTTTGTATTCTTAACGTGATCGGGTGGAGCAATAAATTGAGTTTGTGCAGAGCCGCAAATTGAATTTATTGCAGTTCCGCCCGAAAAATTTCAATGAAAGGAAAAAAAGGGCAATGTTTGAAAATTACAAAGTATTTAAAACAATGTTTGCGGGCAGAGAAATAAAAGTCGAAACAGGAAAAGTCTGCGGTCTTGCAAACGGCTCATGCTGGGTAACATACGGCGAAACAGTCGTTATGGTAAACGTAACGGCTTCTCCCAAGCCCCGCGAGGGCGTCGATTTCTTCCCTCTCGCAGTTGACTATGAGGAAAAACTTTATTCTGTAGGAAAAATTCCGGGCGGATTTTTAAAGCGCGAGGGCAGACCGAGCGAAAAGGCTATTCTGACTTCCCGCGTTGTAGACCGTCCTATGCGTCCGCTTTTCCCGAAAGATATGAGAAACGACGTCGCTATTACCATGACGGTTTTGTCGGTTGATCCCGACTGCTCGCCCGAAATAATGGGCATGATAGGCGCGTCTATTGCCGTTTCAATTTCCGACGTTCCTTGGAACGGTCCTATCGGAGGAATTTCCGTAGGTCTTGTAGACGGAGAAATTGTTCTCATGCCCGACGCTGAACAGCGCAACAAGAGCGACCTCAATCTTACGGTAGCTTCTTCGGAAAAGAAAGTCGTTATGATCGAGGCAGGCGCAAACGAAGTTGACGACGACACCATGTTCAAGGCAATTATGGCAGGTCATGAGGAAATAGTAAAGAGCCTCATTCCGTTTATAAAGGACATTCAGGCGCAGATCGGAAAGCCGAAGTTCTCGTTTGAGAGCATGGAAGTAGACCACGATATGTATGACGCTATATCCGAGTTTGCTATTGAAAAAGTGCGCTATGCAATGGACACCGACGACAAGAATATCCGCGAGGAGCGTCTTCAGCCTATATACGCCGAAGTTCACGAAAAGTTTGACGAGGTATATCCCGAGCAAACAGCGATGATCGACGAGTGCATGTACAAGCTCCAGAAATTTGTTGTACGCCGCTGGCTTCTTGACGACGGAAAGCGCGTTGACGGAAGAAAGCTCGATGAGATACGTCCGCTTGCCGCAGAAGTTGCGGTATTGCCGAGAGTTCACGGCTCGGGAATTTTCACGCGCGGACAGACGCAGGTCATGACGGTTTGCACACTTGGCCCCGTTTCCGACAGCCAGAAGCTCGAAGGTCTTGACGAAGAAGAGGGAAAGCGCTATATGCATCACTACAACTTCCCGTCATATTCTGTCGGCGAGACAAAGGCTTCGCGCGGTCCGGGCAGACGCGAGATAGGTCACGGAGCGCTTGCGGAAAGAGCATTGCTCCCCGTTATCCCGTCGGTAGAAGAATTCCCGTATGCGATAAGACTTGTTTCGGAAGTCCTTTCTTCCAACGGCTCGACATCGCAAGGCTCGGTATGCGGTTCGACGCTTGCCCTTATGGACGCGGGCGTTCCGATAAAGAAGCCTGTTGCGGGTATTTCCTGCGGACTTATAACCGAGGGCGACCGCTGGATGACAATGGTAGATATCCAGGGCGTTGAGGACTTCTTCGGCGATATGGATTTCAAGGTTGCGGGTACTCATGACGGTATAACCGCTATTCAGATGGATTTGAAGATCGACGGTCTTACTCCCGAAATAATCAAGAACGCATTTGAAAAGACGCACAAGGCGCGCGATTATATACTTGACGAGGTTATGCTCAAGGCTATTGACAAGCCGCGCGAGACTGTCGGAAAGTATGCTCCGAAGATGCTCACAACGAAAGTTCCCGTTGACAAGATAAGCGAAGTCATCGGAAAGGGCGGAAAGGTAATTCAGAAGCTCTGTGCCGACTTTGAGGTCAAGATCGACGTTGACGAGGACGGAAACGTATTTATCTGCGGTGCGGATCTTGCAAAGGCAAACGCTTGCGTTCAGGTAATTTCAACTATCGTAAATCCTCCCGAGATAGGCGCTATCTACAAGGGAAAGGTCGTAAAGATCATGAGCTTCGGAGCTTTTGTTGAGATAGCTCCCGGCAAGGATGGAATGGTACACATCTCAAAACTTGAAAACCACCGTGTTGAAAAGGTAGAGGATGTTGTTTCCGTTGGTGATGAGATCATCGTAAAGGTTATGGAGATAGACAATCAAGGCCGTATCAACCTTTCGAGAAAAGACGCACTCGCCGATATCGAAGCAAAGAAGAAACAGCAGAACGGCTAAAGACAACAAGGGGAAAACCCATCTAGAAGCTAGAGTTTTAGAGGATAGAGGCTAGAATTTAAGTCTAGCCTCTTTTTCTATTTATTCACGTTATATTCGGCGACCAATTTTTTGACTATTACTGACTACTGTACCCTGTCAACTGTCAACAGCGGTTGCGGGGCGCTGGCGCGCCCCTGTTAGAAATTTAAGGGGGAAATTTATTTTTCCCCCTTTGTTTGTATTATAATTTCTCTCGTAAATCTTACGACATGAGTTTCTTTTCCATTTCGGGCGGGTTGTTCGAATATTCGAGCGCCGTCTGATAGGAGATCTTTCCCGCGCTGTACAACTTTGCGAGAGCGTCGATAAGAGTCTGCATTCCCTGCTGAGAAGCGCCCTGCATGGTGGTTTCCATTTGCGCTATCTTGTTTCCGCGTATGAGGTTCCTTATTGCGTCGGATCCGAGCATTATCTCGTCGCATGCAACTCTGCCCTTGCCGTTTGAGGTAGGTATAAGAAGCTGAGCTATAACGCCCTGGATCATGTTCGCGACCTGTGTTCTTACTTGCTCTTTCGCATCAGCGGGGCAGACGTCTATGATACGGTCGATAGTCTGTGCAGCGGACGAGGTATGGAGCGTTCCGAATACAAGGTGTCCCGTTTCTGCGGCGGTAAGAGCAAGAGAAATTGTTTCGTAGTCTCTCATCTCACCGATAAGTATAACGTCGGGATCCTCACGAAGCGCACTTCTAAGCGCGTCGGAGAAGCTGGTGACGTCGCGTCCGATCTCACGCTGATGTACGGTCGCTTTACCCTGGGTATAGCGGTATTCTATAGGATCCTCTATTGTGATTATATGACAAGCACGAGTCATGTTTATGTGCTGTATCATCGCGGCAAGAGTCGTGGATTTTCCCGCACCCGTAGGTCCTGTAACAAGGATAAGTCCCTTGCGCTTTTTGGCAAGTTCAAGCAGTATAGGCGGAAGTCCGAGTTCGTCGAGCGAGGGTATCTCCTCGTTCAGCAGACGTATCGAACAAGCGAGCTTTCCGCTCTGGTGGAATACGTTTACACGCTGACGCGCGCCGTTTTTAAGCTCAAAGCTGAAGTCAACGTCTTTTCCCTTTGCAAGTATCTGTTCCTGTTCGGGAGTAAGGATAGACATAATTGTGCGGTGAACGACCTGATCGGACAGATCCTGATAAGGTCTCAGCTCGCCGTGTACTCTTATTACGGTAGGCAAACCGACAGAAAGGTGGATATCCGAAGCCTTCATTTCGCGCGCCTGCATGATAAAATCTTCAAACGTCATAGCAAAATCTCCTTAGATCGTTAATTACTCCCGAATTGACCGAAACGCAAGTTACGTTCAGTTTCGGATCTTCATTTATACACATTACATTATAACATATTATTTTTAAATTGTAAAGAGCTTTATTAAAATTTTTTGAGCATAATTTTTCGTTCATTTTACGGCAGTTAAACATGATAATAATTTCAAAACATAATTTTTATGCATTATCAAAATTTATTCCCGTTATTCTGTACAATTCCCCGACCTTTTCAAACGTTATGCGAAGTGTTCCCGAATTGTCGCCTGCGGTAATGCCCCGGCCGTCAAGCTCAAAAGAATAGCCGTTCTGGTGTAAAAATCCCGCGCAGAGAAGCCTGTGGTCGCAGTAAAACGAGCCTATTATCTCGACCGTCTGATTTGCGATTTCAATAAGCGGTGCAGGTTCAAATATTTCATCGGGAAGCCCGTTTATCTGAACGAAAAGCGCTCCGCCCTCATACGGACAGCGGTAATAACAGACGTTGTTCTCCGCCGCTCCTACCGTTACCATTGAGAGGTTGTGACCGCTGTGCAATTCGTCGAGCGTGAATTTTTCAAAGTATATCTCCGCGCAGCCGGGCAGGTTTCGTTTTGCGCGTCGAGCAGGAGCAAAAGCGTTTTCGGGAAGTCCGCTTTCGTTTACCGCCCAGCCCCAGAGCCATGTGTTTGAACGGTAGTCCTCCGAGCCAATTATCCCGCAGTCAAACGTCTTTTTGCCAAAAGAGATAAGTCGTTCTTTAACGTCAACGTGCCAGCCGCTGTTTCCTATAACGAGCTTTCCCATGCGTTTCTGACGGTAAATTGCGTTTCCTGCTGAAAGCGACAAAAGGCTTAAAAAATCGCTTTTGTCAAAGTCAGCGGGAGTTGTAAGTATGCTGATATTTTTCATCGATAGCTCCTTTATTTAATTTCGTCAATTATCATTGTATCACAATTTTCCCCGAATTTCAACATCACTTATATTTTTTTCAAAAAATAATGACAAGCCCATGAAAATATGATATAATAAAAAAGTGTGATAATAATGTTTAATTCAGCAAACCACCTTTCCTCTTAAACTCTAACCTCTAGCTTCTTTCTCTGAAAACCAAGTAACTTTATCTCTCAAAAGTTCCTCGAAATTCTTACCTCTTACCTCTTACCTCTGTGAAACAAGGTTAGATTTAAAAGATGTTATATTAGACAAATAAGGAGATAATTATGAAGTATGATGTTCTAATAGTGGGCGCCGGTCCGTCGGGAATTTTTACCGCCATTGAAATGCTTAGGAATAATTCCAAAAAGAAGATACTTATTGTTGAAAAGGGAGAAGCCGTTGAAAACAGGAGCTGTCCTAAATCCCAAACAAGAAAATGCATGAACTGCAAGCCCTATTGTCATATAACAACGGGCTTTTCGGGCGCGGGCGCGTTTTCCGACGGAAAGCTGTCGCTCTCCTGCGAGGTCGGCGGGACATTGCCCGAGCTTATAGGCGAGCAGAAAGCGCAGGAGACCATTGACTATACCGATAAAATCTATCTTGAATTCGGCGCGGATACGCGGGTAGAGGGCGTTTCAGATCCCGAAAAGATAAGAGCCATTCGCAAAAAGGCAATAAACGCGAATTTAAAGCTCGTTGACTGCCCGATAAGACACCTAGGAACGGAAATGGCTCATGGGCTTTATCAGCGCATTGAAGAATATCTTCTGAAAAACGGCGTTGATATAATGTTCAGAACCGAGTGCGTCGATATTATAATTGAGGACGGTATATGCAAGGGTGCCGTTATCCGCGAAAGAAACGCTTCCGAGCAAACGGTATCTGCCGAACATACCGTTATTGCCACAGGACGAAAAGGCGCAGATTGGCTCGAAAGGATCTGCGTTGAACACAGCATAGCCCACAGCCCCGGAACGGTCGATATAGGCGTAAGGGTGGAAGTAAGAAGCGAGATAATGGAGGAAGTAAACGACGTTCTCTATGAAAGCAAGCTCATCGGTTATCCCCAGCCTTTCAGAAACAAGGTCCGCACATTCTGCCAGAACCCCGGCGGTTTTGTCGCGCAGGAAAACTATGACAACGGGCTTGCGGTAGTGAATGGTCACTCGTTTAAAGGACTGAAAAGCGACAACACAAACCTTGCAATTCTTTGTTCCCACAATTTCAGCACTCCTTTCAATCAGCCTATAGAATACGCCAAAAAGGTCGGAGAGCTTACAAATATGCTCGGAGCGGGACATATCCTTGTCCAGCGTTACGGCGATATTCTTGACGGAAAGAGAACGTGGGAAAAAGAGCTTTCGTTTTCAAACGTAAAGCCGACGCTTCCCGATGCGGTGGCGGGGGATATAACGGCGGCCGTTCCGTATAGGACGATGACGAATATTATAAATTTCATAAAGTCGGTAGATGATGTTGTACCCGGATTTGCGAGCAGGGAAACGCTCTTGTATTCGCCCGAGCTTAAATTCTATTCCAACCGCGTTAAAATGGACGAACATTTAAATACGAACATAGGCGGGCTTCACTGTCTGGGCGATTCGAGCGGATGGACAAGAGGACTGATGATGGCGTCTATAATGGGCGTTTTAATGGGCAGGGAGCTTTCAGGTTGCCGATAAAGCCTGATACCTAGATTATTATACTCTATGATTTATTGACAGAAAGGAAGTTTATGAACGCAAAGCAAGATGAAGTTAAGACTTTAGCGCGCGGAACAATGAACCTTATAAAAAGTCCCCGCCTTTGGCTCATTCCGTATATATCGGTATTTGTACTGTGGGGAATAGCTATGGTCGTCATTTATCTCACGCTGTTTTCGGACGGCTCTTTTCCTTTTGTCATTCTGCTTTCGATAGTTATACCTGGTATTATCGGCGGTATTATTTATGTTTCGGCAAAATCGGGAAAGCCAGCGGAATATATCGCCGACAGCGAGAAGTTCATTATACGTCAGAAGAACAAGCCCGAAGAATGTATCTATTATTCGGAAGTACGCAGTGTTA
Organism: uncultured Clostridia bacterium; assembly: GCA_947627205.1. Classification (GTDB taxonomy): domain Bacteria; phylum Bacillota; class Clostridia; order Oscillospirales; family Ruminococcaceae; genus CAG-115. The sequence continues at coordinate 9,492 of CANQVE010000005.1, forward strand.
CGATTGAACCTTTGTCTATGGGTACTTTGCTCGAATATCTTCATGCAGGATATACCGTGACGATAGAAACGGCTTATCGGAATTTCGTTTATTATTATGCTCTCAGCGGACCTTATTCCAAAACCGCGCCCGAGGATACTCCGTTTGCGATAATAGGAAAAAATATTCCAAAGCCGAAAAATAACGAAGAAAAAATTTTAGGGTTAGAAGATTATCATGCTGTTATTCCGTAATAAAAGGCTCTTTATATGCGGGATAAGCCAAATCCTTACTTCTTACATTTGAAAGGAATTGAAAATCATTATGCGAATGCGCCGTAAGAAAAACCTTGACGAAAGGCTTGAAAAGTGCCGCGGTTCAATGCTTTATATGCAGTGTCAGAACGAGCATGCAAACGATCCGCTGTCCGAAGAATTTTTTGCCGACAGCAGAAAAACTTTCGGGAATGATAACCCGCTGTATCTTGAGATAGGCTGCGGAAAGGGAGGCTTTGCCATAGAATTTGCAAGGCAAAATCCCGATATAAATCTCATAGCCGTTGAAAAAACGCCGAATGTTCTTATAACGGGAATGGAAGCGCAGGAGGAATTAAAGCTCCCAAATCTTAAATTCTGCATGGGACAGGCGGAGTATCTCTGCCATTTGTTTCACGAAAATACTATAGACCGCATTTTCCTGAATTTCAGCTGTCCTTTCCCGAAAAATCATTATGCCGCGCACCGCCTTACACACGAGCGGTTTCTGGAAATATACCGCGCGATTATGAAGCCCGAAGCGGAAATTCACCAGAAAACCGACAATATGCACTTTTTCGAGTTTTCGGTAGAAAAGTTCTCACAAAACGGCTTCGGCTTAAAAAACGTTTCGCTTGATCTACATAACAGCGGCTTTGAGGGGAATATTATGACCGAATACGAAAAGCGCTTTGCCGGCCTCGGTCAGCCTATCTACAGGCTCGAAGCGTTTTTAAGATAATGGGAGAGCCTATGAAAAAAATAACGGGAAGATTTCCGAGCACGACCGAACTTTGCGATATCAGGTTTTATATCTATACCCCCGAAGAGCCGAAAGCCGTCGTTCAGTTTTCGCACGGAATGTGCGAGTTTGTGGAGCGGTATGAGGAGTTTGCGGAGTTTTTGTGTAAAAATGAAATTGCCTTTTGCGGACACGATCATATAGGACACGGAAATTCCGTTGCTCATGATGACCTGCTCGGCTATTTCGGCGCGCATGACGGATATAAGAATATGGTGCGCGATATGCACAGAATGAACGACATTGTCCGAAAAACTTTTCCCGATATGCCTGTTTTTATTATGGGACACAGCATGGGGAGCTTTATCGAAAGAATTTATCTTTCGAGATATGCGGATAAATTCAGCGGAGCGGTCATAATGGGAACGGCGGGAGGAATAACGGGACAAGCTCCCCTTAGAAAACTTCTGGACACTGCTGTAAAAAGAAACGGCGACCTATACCGCCACAAGAATATAACAAAAATGGTCTACAGCGTTTTAAATTTGAGAACGGAAAACCGTCGTACTGAATTTGACTGGCTGTCGAGGGACGACGCAGACGTTGATTATTTTCTTTCAAATCCTAAATGCAATTTCACTTTTACCGTCGCGGGCTATCGTGATATGTTAAACGCGCTTCTTTGCTGTAACTCCGCAGCTGTTGTTGAAAATACGCCGACGGATATTCCTTTGCTGTTTCTAAGCGGAGGCATGGATCCCATAGGAGAATACGGAAACGGCGTAAGAAAAGCGGTCATAAAATATCTCGAGCACGGCTGTGACGTGAATTTGAGGATATACCGCGAGGCAAGACACGAGCTTTTATTTGAACTTAATAAAGACGAAGTAATGAATGATATACTTGAATTCATAATGAGACGGATTTAAAAGAATAATCTTGACAATTATATAAAATTGTGATAAAATGTAAAAGCTGGTTAGTAGATAAGTTGGTTATAATTTTTCAAATAACCTGACCTCTTAATTCTTACCTCTAACCTCTTACTTCTAAAAGGGGCTGATTTTTTGCTTGAAATAAAAGACTTATGTTGGACAACGTCCGACAAAAACGAAATATTAAAAGGCGTTTCATTTAAAACAAGCGGTGCGCTTACGGTCATAACAGGTCCGAACGGCGGCGGAAAAACTTCTCTTGCAAAGCTCATAGCGGGAGTTGAACAGCCGACTTCGGGGCAGATACTGCTTGACGGGGAAGATATTACCGCGCTTTCCGTTACAGAACGCGCAAACAAAGGCGTTGCCTATGCTTTTCAGCAGCCCGTCAGGTTTAAGGGTATAACCGTAAGAGATCTATTAGAGCTTGCCGCAAAGGAAAAGACAGGCTATAAGGGATACTGCGATCTTTTGGGAAAAGTGGGGCTTTGCGCCGAAGAATACATTGACCGCGAGATGAGCAGTGCGCTTTCGGGCGGCGAAGCAAAGCGCATAGAGATTGCGACCGTTCTTGCGAGAAGAGCAAGGCTGTCCGTTTTTGACGAACCCGAAGCGGGAATAGACCTCTGGAGCTTTTCGAGGCTTGTTGAGACCTTTGAGGAGATACGAAAGGAAAGTGCGGGAGAGCTTATAGTTATCTCACACCAGGAGCGCATACTGAAAATAGCGGACACTATCATTGTCATAGCGGACGGAAAGATCCGCGTTTCAGGACCGAGAGACGAAATTCTTCCCCAGCTCATGCAGGGAGAATATACCTGCTCTTGTCCGAAAAGATGCTGAGCGCAAACGAGGTAAATTGAATGGATACGAATTTTAACGATATAACTGCGGGAATGCTAAAAATTATTTCCGACTATGACGAAACCACGGGTTTCAAGGGCGCTTATAATATCCGTGAGGACAGTTCCTGCGCGGGCAGACAGTCCTCAAAGAACATAACGATAAACTCAAAAACCGACAAGCCGGGGATAGATATAATCGTAAAGCCTAATACAAAGGGAGAAACGGTGTACATTCCCGCGTGTGTTACGCACAGCGACGTGGACGACCTTGTTTACAACGATTTTTATATCGGGAAAAACGCGGACGTTATTATAGTGGCAGGCTGCGGCGTTCATAACGAGGGCGAAGAAGACGCCCGCCACAACGGCATACACCGCTTTTTCCTCGATGAGGGCGCGTCTGTCGTGTATAAAGAAAAACATATCGGCACCGGAAACGGAAAGGGCTTAAAGAAGATAGATCCTGTTACGGAGTGCTTTTTAAAGAAGAATTCCAGGCTTGAAATGGACACAATTCAGCTCGGGGGAGTTGACCGCTCGACAAGGACGACTTCGGCGGAGCTTGCCGAGGGTGCGAAGATAATAGTCCGCGAGAGGATAATGACCGACAACGAAGAAGACGCCGTTACAAAGTTCAGCGTAAAGCTGAACGGCGAGGACAGCGGAGCGGATCTTGTTTCGCGTTCCGTTGCGAGGGGAAATTCACACCAGGCGTTTTACAGCGTTGTAGAGGGAAACGCGAGATGTACGGGACATTCGGCATGTGATGCGATAATTGCCGAAAACGGCAGAGTAGACGCCCAGCCCGCATTGAACGCTTCAAACGTAGACGCGGAGCTTATTCACGAGGCGGCAATAGGAAAGATAGCAGGCGAACAGCTTTTAAAGCTGTGTTCGCTCGGGCTTACAAGAGAACAGGCGGAAGAAAAGATAATAGAGGGGTTTTTGCGCTACTAGAGGTTAGAGGTTAGAGGTAAGAGGTTAGAAGCTGTTTTGAGCGGCGGAGAACTTTTCCGTTTAAAACGAACTAATGGGCGGCGACACGAAAGTTTTTTGAAAAGGGAGTCCAGAGGGAAAAAATTTTTTTCAAAAAATTTTTTCCCTTTGGTCGCGGCGGAGCCGCGAAACGGCGATAGCCAAGCGCATCAGGTTAAATGCCTGCGGCATTGAACCTGGGGTGCGGGGAAAACAAGAGTTTTCCCCGCATTTAGATTTTCAAAATGAAATTTTGAAAATCTAAATCCGCTGGAGGGGGAGCGGGGGAACCGGCAGGTTCCCTCCGCGGTTTGGGTTATTTACAGTGGAAAATGAGAGAAGCTCAAAATGGTTGCGTGCGTTTCAGTCAAAGCAACATAATAAAAAAGGCACACTCCTTTTGGAAATGCGCCTTTTGTTTAAAGCCACTCAATAATGAGAGAATATCATTCCCGCTCAAAGGTTTTTTCATACTTAAGGTTGTTTCCCTCTCGTAACCTCTCCTAGGATTGCCTTTTCAAAGCACGGCTTTGAAAAGGCAATGTGGGGAAAACTCTTGTTTTCCCCACACCCCAGGTTCAATGCCGCAGGCATTTAACCTGATGCGCTTGGCTATCGCCGTTTCGCGGCTTACGCCGCGACCAAAGGGAAAAAATTTTTTGAAAAAAATTTTTTCCCTTTGGACTCCCTTTTCAAAAAACTTTAATGCCGCCGCCTGTTAGGTGATTTGGATTTAAACGTTGGTTGCCGCTCAAAACAGTTTCTAGCCCTACTCGATCTCAAATAGTTCCCCGCAGTCAATATAATCCTCAATATACTGCTTTTTAAGAAGCTCCCTCGGAATATAGTCGTTAAACTTTCCGCATATCTCGCAGTTGTCGGGAATTTCAAACCCGTATTTGTCCGCGCCATTTGCCTTTATGGAATTAAGCGCGGAAATAAGCGCGCCCTTTCCTCTGTCCGTCCTCACCTCAATGCACACGGGAATGCTCCTCGACAGCCACAGCTCCGCGCCGAACCCTCTCTCGCGCAATGCAAATACAAGCGCTGCCATACCGCGCGTTCCTATAAACGGAAATACCGCAAACACCGTTTCCGACAGCGCAAGCACTATCCTTTCGCCCTCGCACAGCGTCCCGCCCGAAATAGCGTTTTGGGATATTATCTCGCCGCCCGCCGCATTCCTGCAAAGCGCGCGTATGTCGTTTATCCTCTTTTTCGCGCTCTCCCCGAGAAAGCCGTATTCCTCGTCGCTCCTTATTACTTCAAGCATTTTCTTCATAACCTTTGTGTGGACATATTCGTTTCCTACGTCCGTCCACATGTTTTTTGAAATGCCTTTGATATGCTTTACATAAATGATGAGGGCTTTTTTGTCAAGCTCCGTTACTTCCCAAGCCTGACCTGCAAGCGCAAACTGACTTCCAACGGGAAAAGGATTTTGAACAGTGCCTATTTCTTCGGAGTTATTGCGGACGGTATATTCGCACGGCACGGAAAATACCGCGAGAAATTCATAGTTGTTCACTATGCTTTCACCTTTTTCGCCGATAAGCAATGCCCCGTCCTCGCCGCGCTCAAGAATACCGTTTTCGAGTAAGTGCCTTAAAAGCAGAAGATAGTCGTCTTTTGTAACATTTCTGAAAACCGACAGCGTCAGTATCTGCCTTGCAAGCTCTTTCGGCGAAAGCGAGCCGTTTGAGGTCATGACCGACATAGTCTGATGAAACAGCAGGCTGTACGGCAGTTTCGGCAGATACATAGGCTCAACCCACCTTTCGCGGGTATAAAGAAGTATCTCCGCACAGCACATTATCAGATCCCAATTTATTTCCTTGTAGAAATCATTCGGCGGCAGGCTCATGTCATATCTGAAAGCAAAGCGCATTTCGGCTTCGCCGTTTCTTCTTCCCGTTCTGCCGAGACGCTGTACAAGCCCCGAGACCGTAAGCGGACAGCCCGTCTGTACTATCCTTTCGAGATGTCCTAGATCAACTCCGAGTTCAAGAGTTACCGTTGCTCCCGTGCATACGGGAAGCTCTCCGCTTTTCATTCGCTTTTCGGCAAATTCGCGCAGCGCGGGAGAAATGTTCGCATGATGTACAAGATAGCAGTCGTTCCCGTGATTTTTTTCGGACAGCCTTTTCAGGTGCGCAATATTCTCCTCGACCTCGCCTTTGCTGTTTGAAAACAGTATACAGCGCTTTCCGCGCGTGCTTTCATAAAGATACTCATAGTATTTTTCGAGCAAGGTCTTGCTGTCGGAGTTCGGTATTTTCTCGGCAATTGGGAAAAATCTGACCGAAAGCCTTATTTTTCTTCCTGCTTCACGGCACTTAGGAGTTACACAGTTTCTGTCCGTTCCCATACAGAGCCATTTTTCGGCATTCGTACAATCGCCGAGCGTTGCGGAAAGACCTATTCTTCTCGGCGCGAAACCGATAATGCGCTGTATTCTTTCGAGAACGGAAATTAGCTGAAGTCCGCGGTCGTTGTCCATAAAATAATGAACTTCGTCGATTATAATAAACCTGACGTCGCAGAAAAGCCTGTAGATATTCGAGCTGTTTCTTATAAGCAGGCTTTCAAGACTCTCGGGAGTGGTCTGCATAACGCCGCGCGGATTTTTCACCAGACGCTTTTTGGCTGTCGGAGAAGCGTCGCCGTGCCATTTAGTGACGGGAATATCCGCCTCTTCAAGAAGCTCTTCGAGACGCTCAAATTGGTCGTTTATAAGAGCTTTAAGCGGAGACACATAAAGCACCCCTACACTCTTCGGAGGGTTTTCCCACAGGTGCGTAAGCACGGGGAGAAAAGCGGCTTCGGTCTTTCCGCTCGCCGTACCCGAAGTAAGCAGGAGATTATCGTCGCCGTCGAATATCGCTTCTGCGGCGGCTACCTGTATCTCGCGGAGTTCTTCCCATTTGTGGCGGTAAATGAAGTCCTGTATAAACGGCGCGTAGCGGTAAAATACGTTGTTATCACTCATAATAGTTACCCTTGCAGTCAGTGTACAGTGTACGCATTGAACGCTTCGCGTACAACGCTGTGGACATTGTGTCCGCCTTTCGGCGGAAGTATTTAGATTGTTTTTGGTCAATAGGCACACAAGCATAACTTTTACGGTTGCGCTCCAAAACGTTTCAGTCCGATAACAATCTAAATAATGTCTGCGTCAGCAGACACATTTTACTGAATACTCTCCACTGTACACTGTATACTTTTTTGCATGCTTGCATGCAAGCGTGCAAAAAAAGAGAGCCCAAACACAGGCTCGAAATCAAATTATAATTATGTGTAGAACAAAAGAAAGGAGACAACTAAACAAACAAACGACAGGAAAACAAATTCTTGCCTTTGCTTTAATAACATTATACAACAGGGTGGTTGAAATGTCAATAGTTTTTTGTCAGATTAAACAAAGTTTGACACATTACACAAAATGTGAGCAAATTCTTCGGCAAATTCACAATAATAGGGGGTATTGCGCAGTAATTATAGGTCAGATATCAGAGGCAACAGGCAAGAACATGAAGAAAACTTTGGTTCATAAAGTTTTTTATCATGTGTGCTTTAGACCGTTTACTTTACACTGTCAACTGTCAGCATTGTCACCGCGCACCTATTTTCAAAAAATTACTTAAAAATTGAAAAAAGGTACTTGACAAAAAGAAATAAAGATGATATAATAATAAAGCATTCAATGCGGGTGTAGTTCAATGGTAGAATCCCAGCCTTCCAAGCTGGTCGCGTGGGTTCGATTCCCATCACCCGCTCCATACATTAAACGATAGGTGTGTAATATTACACGGTAAACAGTAAATTGTAGGCGTGTCTGTTGTGTGAAAACGCATCGGCTTTGTCTGTCACTTACTGTTTATTTTTAATGTAGGCTGTAGTCGGATATGTGTTTTTGCGCCATTAGCTCAGCTGGATAGAGCAACCGCCTTCTAAGCGGTAGGTCGAAGGTTCGAATCCTTCATGGCGTGCCAATATTCAGGTAATACGGTGGGTATAGCTTAGCCGGTTAAAGCGCTGGATTGTGGTCCCAGAGACCGAGGGTTCGAATCCCTCTCCCCACCCCATTTGATTTTCGGAGGTTGGAAGTTAAGCAATTGCTCTTGCTTCCAACCTCAACTTTTAGAGGTAGGAGGTTAGAGGTAGGAGTTAAGAGTCGGAAATCATAGGCTGATGAGAGAATTTAACGCCGATTTAGTTCGGCATAAATTAAATTACATTGGGATATAGCCAAGCGGTAAGGCAAGGGACTTTGACTCCCTCATCGCGCAGGTTCAAATCCTGCTATCCCAACCACGCATTGAGCCCGCTGTGAAACAGCGGGCTCAATGCTGCACATTTTTACTTTGATTTGCCCTTATGGCAATTCAATTTTGCTCGCTTCGCTCGCAAAACCGTAAAAATGCGCTGGCGTTGTTTTTCTTGGATAAGTTTTTTGAGGTAAGAATTTATACCGAACAGTTGTTCGCCGAGTTCTTACCTCTTACTTCTTATTTCTTACATCTAAAAGCGCAATTCAATTTTGCTAAAGCAAAACCGTAAAAATGCGCTGGGGTTGTTTTTCTTGGATAGGCTTTTTGAGGTAAGAGTTTAAACCCTTACCTCTTATTTCTTTTATAACAAACTTTTTTAAATGCAATAAATAACTTTTAGTCCAAATTCTTACCTCTTACCTCTAATTTCTTACCTCTAAAAGGCTTTATGTCTTATTTTACAAATTCGCCGTCTTTCCATATGCCTTCGCGGACGGTGCCGTCTGCATAAGTCATTTTGCCAACTCCTTCGGGATAGCCGTTTTTCATTTCGCCTTCGTAAACATTGCCGTTTGCATAAATGAACTTCCCTATTCCGTTTGGCATACCGTCTTTCCATTCGGCCTCGCATACATCGCCATTTAGGCAGGTCATTTTTCCGACGCCGTTGGGGAGATTATTTTCCACTTTGCCCTCGTATATATCGCCGTTGGGAGCGGTCATTTTGCCGATACCGCTTTTCTGTCCTTCTTTCCATTCGCCTTCATATACAGAGCCGTTTGCGTCATAACATGTTCCTGTTCCGTCAGGCATGCCTTTTTTCCATTCTCCCTTGTATACGGTGCCGTCTGTATAGGTCATTTCACCGACGCCGTTTCTCTCGCCGTCTATAATTTCGCCGATATATACGTTTCCGTTCGGATAAGTGACTTTCATTTTATCGCTCATCTCGCCTTTTATAAATTGACCTTCGAGTATGTACCCTTCGGCATGTCTTATTCCATAGCCGTCGGGCATGCCGTCTTTAAATTCGCCCTCATACAAAGAGCCATCGGGAAAGTTAATTATTCCCTTACCTTCGGGGCAGCCGTCTTTTAATTTGCCCTCATACGAAGAGCCATCGGGAAAAGTCATTTTGCCATACTTTCCGGGCATACCGTCTATAATTTCACCTTCGAATACTACGCCGTTCGGATAAATAATTTTCATTTCGCTGCTCATTAAACCGTTTACAAAATTCCCCTCAAATATAAAGCCTTCTTTAGAAACCAATCTGCCCTTGCCGTTGGGAACACCGTCTTTGATTTCGCCCTCGTATGCGCCGTCCGGAGTCAACAGACGTCCAACAGTGCTTTCGCCCTGACCGGTAAATTCTTCCGCCATAATAAAACATCCTTTCTGAAAAAGATCCGACCGCCGACAGACGACTCGCTGTCATATTTCCCTGTCGGACAGGCGTCCTGTAAAAAAATAATTCCGTTTACATTGTACAACATTATTCTGAAAATTACAAGAGAATTTTAATCATTTCGGCAAATTTTGAAAAGGCAATATAAAACCCTCTGCACTTGACACGGGAGCAATTAAATGTTATAATTTAGTAAAAGTAAATTTTATTATTCAGGAGGAATTATGACAGCATTCAGCAGAGCGGACATCCTGCTTCCGAAATTAAATAACGAGGATATGACAAAGTGGTCGGTCGTAGCCTGCGACCAATATACGGGCGAGCCGGAATACTGGCGCGAAGTTGAGAAAATCACCGAAAACTGCCCCTCTACCCTTCGCCTTATACTACCCGAAGCATTTCTCGGAGAGAACGACGAGGAGCGCACAAGACAGGTAAACGCTAATATGCGCAGCTATCTTGAACAAAATCTTTTCGATGAACACAAAAACTGCTTCGTCCTGCAGAAGAGAACACAGGCGGACGGGAGGCTGCGCGTCGGTCTTATCGGAAAGATAGATCTCGAAATGTACGATTATAACAAGGGAAGCCGCTCGCAGGTGCGAGCGACAGAGGCTACGGTTGCGGCAAGGATTCCTCCGAGAGTTAAAATTCGCATGGACGCGCCGCTTGAGCTTCCGCATATAATGATACTCATTGACAATCCCGAAAACACCGTTATCGAGCCGCTTCTTGAAAAGCAGCTTAAAAAGCTCTATGACTTTGAGCTTATGCAAAACGGCGGACATTCGGAGGGCTATCTTGTCGACGGACAAGAAGCGGATATGGTCGAAAACGCTCTCGAAAACTTAGCGCAAAAGCTTGCGGCAGAACAGGGCTGTTCTGCGGAAAACGCGCTTATTTTCGCAATGGGTGACGGAAATCATTCGCTCGCTTCGGCAAAGGCATGTTATGAGAAAAAGAAGGCTAGCCCCGACGCTTCTCTTGCGCGATATGCGCTGGTAGAGATAGTAAACCTGCATAGCCCTGCGCTTGAATTTGAGGCGATACACAGGGTCATGTTCGATGTTGACAATGAAAAGCTTATTTCCGAAATGACAAAATCCCTCGGTCTTTCAAAAGCTTATGCAGAGCAGGAAGTTGAAATTCTTATAAACGGGAATACCGAAAAATTCGGGATAACAAAACCAAGCTCAAACCTTACGGTAGGGTCGGTCCAGAATTTCCTCGACGCTTATCTTTCGGAAAACGGCGGGAAGATAGACTATATCCACGGCGAAGACACCGTTAAAAAGCTCTGCGAGAGAGAAAACGCGGTCGGTATAATTCTCCCGTCAATGAAGAAAAGCGAGCTTTTCCCGACGGTTATAAAAGACGGCGCTCTTCCAAGAAAAACGTTTTCAATGGGACACGCAAACGACAAGCGCTTTTACTGCGAAGCAAGGCTTATATCATTCGGAAAATGATGAGCAATATTGACGAAATTTATTTTGTAGAGAAGAATTGCTTCGGCAACCCGTGGACAAGAGAAATGCTCGAAAGCGAAATTTCAAACAAGCTGTCGGTTTTGGAGACCGAAAACAAAAACGGCATATTGTGCGGATTTGCGCTCGGACGGGTAATAGCTGACGAAGCGGAGCTTTTTAAGATTGCGGTACTCCCCGAATATCAAAGGCAAGGCATTGCCGAAAGAATGCTTATTGCGCTTCATGAAAAGATGAAAGCGCGCGGCGCGATGGTATGTTTTCTTGAGGTAAGAGAAAAGAACGAGGCGGCGATTGCGCTCTATGAAAAGGCGGGCTATCGGCGCGTGCGCGTTATACCGAGGTATTACGGTGATGACAACGCAGTTGTTTTAAAGCGCGAGCTGTAGTTTTCCGAATATAACAACACTCCCTCCCGAAGTTCTGACTATTGTCGCTAAAACGGTTCTGCCAATGCTTATTCTCATTTCAAGGACAATGTCCGAAAGCAAAATTTTTCGAATCTTTTTGATAAAAAAACCGCTTTTTGCCACAAGCTCGTTTTCCGAAAGCTCATAGGTTATCGAGTGAAAATAAATGCACCAGTATGCTGCGATTGCCAATGCGAATACCAAAACAAATAATTTCAAAAAGATCTCCGCTTCATGGAAAATAATAAAAAATAAAATCACAAGAGCCGCGATTGCCACGAGCACAATGCAGAAAGCAGCGCGGCTTTTTGTTATTTTCAAATTTCCTCACCCTTGCCCTGTGGGATAATTTCCAAATTGAACGGCAGTTTTCTACAACGTTTTTATATAAACTGTGAAATAATATGAAATATTCGTGAAACTTTTTAACATAGTATTGACAATAAAATGAAAATGATGTACAATTAAAGTTGTTTTATAATAATAAAGTATAAAGGAGAAAGCTATGCTTGAGATAAAGAACATTACAAAGGATTATGTTACGTCAAGCGAAACCGTACACGCCCTTAGAGATGTGTCCATCAGCTTCCGCGAGAGTGAGCTTGTGGCGGTCTTAGGTCATTCGGGCTGCGGAAAAACTACGCTTCTGAACATAATCGGCGGTCTCGATCAGTATACCTCCGGCGACCTTATAATAAACGGAAAATCAACAAAGCAGTTTAAGTCCAGAGATTGGGACACCTACAGAAACCATTCGGTAGGCTTTATTTTCCAGAGCTATAACCTTATCCCTCATCAGACCGTTCTTTCAAACGTTGAGCTTGCGCTGACGCTTTCGGGAGTATCAAAGCGCGAACGCAGAGAACGCGCGGCTCTTGCGCTGCAAAAGGTAGGACTCGGCGACCAGATGAACAAGCGCCCGAACCAGATGTCGGGCGGTCAGATGCAGAGAGTTGCCATAGCAAGAGCGCTCGTAAACGATCCCGATATCCTGCTTGCAGATGAGCCTACAGGCGCGCTCGACAGCGAAACTTCCGTTCAGATAATGGATCTGATAAAGGAGATAGCCAAAGACCGTCTTGTTATCATGGTAACGCACAACCCCGAGCTTGCCGAGCAGTATGCCACGAGAATAGTCCGCCTTGTGGACGGTCAGATAAAGAGCGACAGCGATCCTTTTGACGCTTCAAAGGGTGAAGCCAAGCCCGAAAAAACCGCCGAGCCCAAGACCAAGAAAACCAAGATGTCATTCTTTACGGCTCTTGCGCTTTCAAGAAACAACCTGCTCACTAAAAAAGGCAGAACGTTTCTTACGGCTTTTGCCGGCAGTATAGGCATAATCGGAATTGCGCTCATTCTCTCGCTTTCAAACGGCGTACAGCAGTATATAGACAGCGTCGAGCGGTCTACCCTCTCGGCTTATCCCGTTTCCATACAGCAGGAAACTATAGATTATACCAGCATGATGTCGGCTATGATGGGAATACGCGATGAAGAAGAAGCCGAGCGCGATCCCAACAGAGTTTATACAAACAACATCTCGACCGAAATGATGAAAACAATGCTTTCGGAGATAACCACAAACAACCTCGCGGAGTTTAAGGAGTATATCGAAAGCAACCCCGACAACATTCTTGACAGCGTTTCGGAGATAAAATACAGCTATTCTCCCAGCCTTTATATCTACGGAAAAGACCTCAATGACGAAATATTCAGAGTAAATCCCTCGACCGTTATGCAGTCTATGTTCGGCGACGGAATGGCTTCGAGCGTAGAGCAGATGACAGGCACATACAGCTCTATTTTCGGCAGTGCGAGCGGCGGAAGCATGTACGACGTATGGGAAGAGCTTATGAGCGCAGACGCCGTAAAAGACCAATACGAAGTGCTTTCGGGCAGGCTCCCCGAAAGCTATAACGAGGTCGTTTTGATGGTAAACGAGCATAACGAGCTGTCGGATATAACGCTCTATGCGCTCGGACTGCGCGACCAGAAAGAGCTTGGAGATATGATGTCCGCAATTATGAGCGGAGAAACATTTGAAATTGATACGGGCGACCTTTCGTTCACGTATGACGAGCTTATGAAACTTTCGTTCAGGCTTCTCGTTCCGAGCGATTTTTATCAGAAGAACGAGGACGGCGGTTATGACAATATGACCGACGATAAGGAGTTTATGCAAAAAGCCTTTGATAACGCTCCCGAAATAAAAATCGTCGGCATTGTCCGCCCGAACGACGACAGCCTTATAAATTCCGCGAACAGCGGAGGCATAGGCTATACTCATGCGCTTACGGAATTTATGATAGACCGCGCGAACAACAGCGACCTCGTAAAACTTCAGCAGGAAAATCCCGATGTCGATATTTTCACGGGTATTGAATTCCCGAAGAAAGACGAAGAACCCGAAGAGCCTATGACACAGGAAGAGGCTATGCAGGTAATTATGGGAATGCTTTCTCCCGAGCAGAACGCACAGCTTTCACAGACACTTATCGCTTCGCTTACCCCCGAACAGCAGGCTCAACTTATGCAGCTTCCCCCCGAACAGCAGCAGGCCGCGCTGTTTACAATGGTTGAACAGGCAAAAATAACGCAGGCTTTTATGTCGGTTCTTACTCCCGAGCAGATACAGACGCTCATGCAGCTTACGCAGAAGCCCGAAACGACAGAGGCTACCTATGACGGAAACCTTGAACTTCTGGGAGTTGCGGATCTTTTAAAGCCCTCTGCAATAAGCATCTATGCAAAGGATTTTGACGGCAAGGAAAAGATAACCCAGTTCATAACCGATTACAATAACAAAAAGATCCAGGAGGACAAACAGGAAGACGCGATAAACTATACCGACTATGTTGGAATGATGATATCGTCCGTATCAGACATTATAGATTCCATTTCGTATATTCTTATAGCATTTGTCGCTATCTCGCTTGTTGTTTCCTCGATAATGATAGGCATTATAACCTACATCTCCGTTCTTGAAAGAACGAAAGAAATAGGTATTCTCCGCGCAATGGGCGCGTCTAAGAAAGATGTTTCAAACGTATTCAATGCCGAAACGCTCATTATAGGATTTGTGGCGGGCGCGATAGGAATAATAGTGACGCTGGTATTGAATATCCCGATAAACATTATTATCGAATATCTCACGGATATTGAGAATATGTCGAAGCTCCCGTGGCAGGGCGGAGTTATACTTGTTCTGATAAGTATGTTCCTAACGCTTATTGCAGGACTTTTCCCCGCGAGCATTGCCGCGAAGAAAGATCCCGTAGAAGCGCTTAGGACAGAGTGATAGATCACTCTGTCAGTATACAGGGTACAGTGGACAGTGTACAGCATCGGTATCCGCTTCGCGGATAGTATCAGATTGTATTTAAACTAAAAGAGCGTAAGCCTGCAATAGGTTTACGCTCTTTCCTTTAAAAACAATCTGAATATCGCCCGCCGCAAGGCGGGCACATTTTACTGACTACTGTACACTGTACCTTGTATACTGGCAGGAATTAAAAATTCCTGCCACTCCACCCCCAATTATCCGTGGGGGAATATTTTACATAGACCTTGTCTGCGGGGACACCGAGGGTTTCTCCGAGTATCTTGCAGACCTCGCCCGTAAACTTGTCGTATGCAGAGCCCGAAGCGTTTCCGTAAAGGCTGACCTCTACAAACGCTATCTTCGGGCTTTTCTCGCCCTTGAAATAAAGCGGAACGTTCTCCTCAAACCCGACCATAAGCCAGCTCTCGCTCTTTCCGAGTATTGATACTGTTTTTCCGAAAGCGGTCTTAATTTCGTCCTGCTGTGCGCTTGTAATTTCTCCCGAGAATTTTGTGTTAATAAACGGCATAATAATTACCTCCTGAATTTTTCTTTATTGTATCATATTTTCGGCAAATAATCAAGAACTTATTGAAAAAAATCCCGTGATGTGTTATACTGTTATCAGAATTAAATTAGAGGTGATTGTATGAGCAAAACAACTTGGAAAGGCGGAACGCTTTTAGCGCCCGTGCCTGTGGTGTTGGTGTCATGCGGAACGGTCGAAAAACCCTCCGCGCTTACTATAGCATGGACGGGAACAATAAGCTCCGATCCGCCGAGGCTTTATGTTTCAATAAGACCAGAGCGCAATTCCTATGAAATTATCAAAAGATCGGGAGAATTCTGCGTAAATATGATGCCGTCCGAAACTGTCAGAAAACTCGACTATTGCGGAATTAAATCGGGAAAGAACGAGGACAAGCTCGCAAAGCAGAAGCTGACTGCATTGCCGTGTTCAAAAATTTCCGCTCCGCAGATAGCACAGAGTAAAATCTCTCTCGAATGTAAAGTTGTCGATATTATCCCCCAGGGCTCGCATGATATGTTCATTGCGGATATAGTAGCGGTTAATGTTGACGACAGCATTCTTTCCGAGGACGGGAAACTGAAGATAGAACAGGCGGGACTTATCACCTACGCTCACGGAGCATATTTCACGCTCGGCAGGAAAATCGGCTCGTTCGGATTTTCCTGTAAAAAGAAGCGCACGAAAAACATCTCGGTTAAAGATACAAAAACGCGCAAAAAGCTGAAAAAATAAAACTACGGCTAATTGTTTAATTTCAAGGAGAAGAAATGGTAAATATAGGAAACGAATGGGACGCGCTTCTTGCGGACGAGTTCAAAAAGGATTACTATTTAAAACTAAGGCAGTTTCTTATTTCGGAGTATAATTCACGGCGCATTTTCCCGCCGATGAACGATATTTTCAATGCCCTGCGCTATACGTCCTACAGCGATGTAAAGGCGGTAATTATCGGACAGGATCCTTATCACGAAATAGGTCAGGCGCACGGGCTGTGCTTTTCGGTAAAAGAGGGAGTACAGCCTCCGCCCTCGCTCGTGAATATTTTTAAGGAAATTCATGACGAGCTAGGCATTGAGCCGCCGAAAAGCGGAGAGCTTACTAAATGGGCGAAAAGCGGAGTATTGCTCTTAAATGCAACGCTCACTGTACGCGAGGGGTATGCTAATTCCCATAAGGGCATGGGCTGGGAGATACTGACCGACCGAATTATAGAGCTTTTAAATGAGCGTGAACAGCCGATAGTGTTCCTGCTCTGGGGAAGAAACGCCCGAGACAAGGCGCGCCTTATCACAAACCGCCGTCATCTTATACTGCAGTGCGCCCACCCCAGCCCGCTTTCTGCATACAACGGCTTTTTCGGCTGCGGACACTTTAAGAGGGCGAACGAGTTTTTGCAAGAAAACGGGATCGAGCCGATCGATTGGAGGCTGTAGTCAGTTTACAGTGTACAATGTACAGTATTCAGTTATGGTGTCCGCTTCGCGGACAATATTAGATTGTTATCGGACTTAAACGTTTTAGAGCGTTACCGTAAAAGTTATGCTCGTGTGCTGTTTAGCTAAAAACAATCCAAATCTTATCCGCCGTAAGGCGGATACCTTTTACTGAATACTGTACCCTGTCCAACTAGAAGCTAGAGATTAGAAGCAAGAGGCTAGAGTTTAAACCCTAACGGCTTTTTGTGTTATATTCAGCAAACAGCCTTTCGGCTTTTACTGAATACTGTACACAGCGTTGCACGCGAAGCGTTCAATGCGTACACTGTCAACTGCCAACAGGGCGAATGAGCGTTATTGAAAGAAAAACCTTTTCGGAAGTAAGAGGTTAGAGGTAAGATTTTAATTTAAAACGTTATCTTTTGAATTTATTTTTTATCATCGGCAATACTATTTTATGTAATTTGACAGTTATTCAGGTCTTATTTTGTCACTTATTGCCAAAAATTACATCTGCTCTTGCATTTTAATTGGAAAAGGTGTATAATAAGATAAAGTTGAATTTTGAATAGCTCATAGGAGGTTTAATATGAAAGCATTCGGTATTTTTATGATAGGATTTCTTGCGGCTGCGGGCGGAGTTGCTGCGGCGACTTATCTCGCAAAGAAAAAGCTCGAAAAGGAAAATGAGGACGATTATTTCGACGCTTGGGACGATGAGGACGACGAGGATTGGGATTTCGATTTTGACGACGACAGTTCTGTCGGAAACGAAGAAGCAGTCGAGGGCGCGGACGATATCTTCGGCGAAGAAACCGAAGACAGCGACGGCGAATAATTTAAGGCTTGTTTTTCTGCATTACAAGGCATATTGCGCTCGGTATATTACCGTCGGCGCAATGTGCCTGTTTTTTTGCGAAAACCCCTTGAAAAAATCAAAGGGTTATGTTATAATAATTTATAGTGATATTTTAAAGAAAGAGGTGTTCCTTTTGAAGCATATCGTAACGGTAAATAAAGCGGATCTTAAAAAGAGCGCGGAAAAGGGCGGCTGCGGAAAGTGCCAGTCTTCTTGCCAGTCAGCCTGCAAGACATCCTGCACAGTTGCAAACCAGAAGTGCGCGTCTGTTGACAGGTAAAACTAAGCGAGCAGGAAGCGCAGGTCGAGGCTTGCGCTTTTTGTTTTTGCCGAAATAATTGAGAATAAAATAGGCTTTCTTTAAAGCCTTAGTTTGTATAATAAGTCTCTTTTCGGGATTTCAGGAAGCGGAGCTCTTTCGGTAATTACTGAATACTGCAACTTGCCTACTTTAAACTGTCAACAGGGGTGCAGGGGAGCAGTCAGTTGACAGTATACAGTGTACAGTATGCAGTAACAGCCGAAAGTTTGTTCGCTGAATATGGCGTATAAAAAGGTTAAGGGTTTAAACTCTAACCTCTAAAGGCAGGGCGCAGGGGCGCGCCGGCGCCCCGCATTCTCCCCCTTTCCCTCCGGGAAAGGGGGCAGGGGGATAGGGCGAATAAACGTTATTTAGAAAATGAACGTTCGAAAAGAACCGCAAATAGGTTTTTTATACAAGCCGAGGCTTTAATACTTTAGATATATGGAGATCAAGATGATACATAAATTTAAACAGCTGGGACATAATATAGTGCTCGATGTAAATTCAAACGCAGTCCATGTCATGGACGACTGCGCGTTTGATATGATAGACCTGCTCGAAGTTCCCCTGCCCGAAAAAATGCCCGAGGAATTTGTAGAAAAACTTGCGAAATATCCCGAGGATACCGTCAGGGAAACCTATGCGGAGCTTCTGGAGCTTGTAAAACAAGGCACGCTCTTTTCGCTTGACACCTACGAGCGTTTTTCCGACACTTCCGTAAAAAGCCCGATAAAGTCAATGTGCCTGAATGTCGCGCATGACTGCAATCTTAGATGCGAATACTGCTTTGCGAAAAAGGGAGATTTCGGCGGAAAGCGCGAAATAATGTCCCCCGAAACAGGAAAAAAGGCAATTGATTTCCTTATTGCAAATTCGGGAAACCGCGAAAATCTCGAAATGGACTTTTTCGGCGGCGAGCCGCTTATGGCTTGGGAAACGGTGACTTCAACCATTGAATACGCGCGTTCTCTCGAAAAACAGCACGGAAAGAATTTCAGATTTACAATTACGACAAACGGCGTTCTTCTTGATGATGAGAAGATAGACTATATAAACCGCGAGATGTCGAACGTTGTATTGTCGCTTGACGGCAGGCGCGAAGTGACTGACAGGATACGCACTTCTCTGAACGGAAAAAGCGTTTTCGACCTTATTGTTCCGAAGTTTCAGAAGCTGGTAGAAAAGCGCCCGAAAGACAAGGACTATTATGTCCGTGCAACGTTTACAAAATACAACCTCGATTTTGCAAATGACGTTCTTGCACTCAGAGATCTGGGCTTTGACCAGCTTTCTGCCGAGCCTGTGGCAACCGATCCGAAAATGGACTATGCAATAACGGAAAGCGACCTGCCGACGGTGTTTGCCGAATACGACAGGCTGTGCGAGATAATGGCAAACCGCACCGAAAACAAGTTCAACTTCTTCCACTTTATGATTGACCTCGACCAAGGTCCCTGCGCGATAAAAAGGCTGAGAGGGTGCGGGTGCGGAAACGACTATGTTGCGGTAACGCCGAACGGCGATATTTACCCTTGTCACCAGTTTGTAGGCATTGACGAATGGAAAATGGGGAGCGTCCTTGACGGAACTTTTAACGACGGCATAAAGAGCTATTTCGCAAAGACACACATCTACAGCAAAAAAGGCTGCCGCGACTGCTGGGCGAAGTTTTATTGTTCGGGCGGATGCAACGCAAACAGCTTCCTTTACGAGGGCGACTGCCGCTCGCCGTACAAGCTCGCCTGCGAAATGCAGAAAAAGCGCCTAGAATGCGCGATAGGGCTGGAAGTGGAAAAGGCGGTTAAAGACAGTTGACAGTGTAAAGTATGCAGTAGAATGTTGTCCACGCATTATGCACGCATTATCCGCCTCACGGCGGATAACGCTACGACGCAAAACGCTACGCGGACATTATTGGATTGTTATCGGGCTGAAACGTTTTGGAGCGCTACCATAAAAATTATGCTCGTGTGCCTTTAATTTAAAAACAATCTAAATCCTATCCTCTAGTAACTGCATTTAAGTATATACAACAGGAGTTGAACATCATGGGATTTCGTTTCAGAAAATCCGTAAAGATATGCAAGGGCGTTAAGGTCAATTTTTCAAAATCCGGAGCAAGCCTGACATTAGGCGGCCCCGGACATTCGGTGACGCTTGGAAAAAGATCGCGCGTAACTGTCGGCATACCGGGAACGGGCTTGTCATACAGTACGAGTTTATCGGGCGGGAATAAATCAAGTTCTTCCCGTAAAAGCACTTCTGCGAAAAAACGTTCGGGTTCGACAGCCATTCCGAAGCAGGTTAAAGTTGCAATGAGTCCTGACGGAAAAATTGAACTTAGAGACGAAAAAGATCTTCCTATTGTCGATCCGTATGTTGTAAGGACTATAAAAAGCACCGATACATACAAAGCGCAAGTACAGGCTCTTGAATTAAACAGACGGCAGATGCTTGACAACGCTTATAATGAAGCGAAAGCCGAAAACGACAGATTTATCGAAATATACAAGCAATCCCCGAAAGTTGACAATATCGAGCAATATCTTAATGTTCTGAACGACCTCAGACCGCCCGTTTACACCCGCAGGGAATATGACGTTCCGTACCCTACGGAAAACAGTGTACGGCAAGCGCTTGAAGAAGAATCCAAAACATGCGTAAAAGGCAATATATTTAACATAGGAAAACTGCGCAGGGAATATGTTGAAACTAATCTGAATTCCCGCCTTAACAGTGAAATAAACAAATGGAACGAAGAAAAGCGAAAGTTTGATCTGGAAGAACAAAACAATTCAGCCATAGAAACGGGAAAATATAACGAGCAGTATATTGCCGACAAAAATTATATGAACGCTCTCATAGAGGGAGAAGAGGAAATAATAAACGGCGCCGTTGAAGAATGGATATCGTCGTGCGAATTGCCTGTAGAAATCAACGTTGATTTTGAATGGCAAAGGGAAATGGGCGTTATGTACCTTGATGTAGATCTGCCCGAAATTGAAGACCTGCCCGCTATGGAAGTTGTAAAACTTGAAAGCGGTAATCTTAAAGAAAAGAAAAAAACGCAGGCGACTTTAAAACAAGAGTATGTAAAGCTCGTTTTTGGTCTGGCGGTTTTTATTTCCGCAAATTTATTCAATATAAGCCCCGCAATTCATAATATAGTTATTTCGGGTTATACACAGCGCCGCGACAAAGCGGGCGATGAAAAGGACGAATACGTTTATTCGATAAAATTCATAAGGGAATATTTTGAAAACAGCGATCTGGAAAATGTTGATCCTTTGAATTTTTGCATGCGGTTTGAAAACAGATGCAATATTACAAGCACAATGCTGTTAAAAAAGATAGAGCCGTTTGAAACAGAATAATTTTTCTTTATTTTAATTATTTCTTCAATTTTATGTCACATAAAAATCACATTAACGGATTATAATCAATTCAGAAACCAAGAGATACAAAGTGTATTCACTTAAAGGGTTTTCAGAAAGGATCTTAGACATGAACGACTTTAATGAAAACAACAATGAAATTAAAACCCCGTCAAAACCGCGTAAGGAACATCTTACGGCAAAGGTCGCGGCGCTTATTGCGGCGGTCGCTATCGTAGGAGGCGGTTCGGGTTTTGCGGGAACTTATTTCGCAAGCAGGCAGTTCAGCAATACAGTTGTTGAAGATAATGTTCCCGATACGAACAACTCCACTCCCTCTCCCGATATTGACACGAGCGCTCCTACCCCAACGCTCGACGACCTCCAGGCGGGATTATCCGCTCCGACCGCGAATACAAGCACCGAGATAGAATACAACAGCGACGGTACTTATAAGTACACAAGAGACCTTGTACAGGCGGTTTCGGACAGCATAGTCTATATTGACGTTTCAATTGATTATAACGGCTCTAAGACTCTGTACAGCAGAGGAAGCGGAGTTATAATCTCCAAAAACGGCTATATCGTAACAAACAACCACGTTGTCGAAAGCGGAGATTATTTCTCCGTAAAAGTCAATGACAACGCAAACGGCGGCGAGTCTAAGACCTATGACGCAAAGCTCATAGGCACCGACAGCGACACCGACCTTGCAGTTTTGAAAATTGAAGCGGAAGATCTTCCTGCGGCAGTTTTGGGAGATTCAGACAAGCTCCATATAGGCGACGATTGTTTTGCTATAGGAAATCCTCTCGGACTTGAAACGTCTGTTTCAAAGGGCATTATTTCGGGACTAAACCGCCAGGTAAACACCGCAAACTACGCGCTTACTTCGATACAGACCGACGCCGCTATAAACAGCGGAAACTCGGGCGGCGGACTTTTCAACGGCTATGGAGAAGTTATAGGAATTGTAAATGAAAAGTATGTTTCGAGCTATGCGGAGAGCCTTGGATTTGCGATAACGATAAACGACGCCAAGAGCGTTATAGAGGACCTTATCTCAAAGGGATATGTTTCGGGCAGAGCGCTTCTCGGAATAACCTACACCCTTATTCCCGAATCTTATGCAAGCAGATACGGCATACCCGCGGGAATGCAGGTAAAGTCAATTGACAGCTCGCTAGCTATCTCCAAGAGCGGACTTAAAGTAGGCGACACCATAACCGAAATAGACGGTCAGTCCGTTATCACGGGCGATGTAAGCAAGATACTTGCGGCAAAGAAGCCCGGCGATACCGTAACGCTTACGGTAGTCCGCAGCGGAAGCTCGGCTAACAGGACCGAAAAAATAGAAGTAGTGCTTTCGGAGAATACGGGTAATACCTGATAGATGTAAGAGTTAAGAAGTAAGAGGTAAGAACTTTTAGGTTCTTACCTCTTATTTTTTACATCATGTCCATAAAGTTTCCGATCAGCTTTGCGGCTTTTGCGGCAGTTTTGCGGCGAATACGGCGGTTATCCGAAAAATACTTTACAGCCGCAAAGGTTGCCCCGCCGACCGCAAGACCTGCCGCCGCACCTTTGATTATTCCCGATGCCTGACGTGCCATACTATCACTCCTTTTTGAAAGTTTACAGCAATATTTTCTGCAAAATTTCTCCGAAATATGTTTTCCATTTGATTGCATTATAGGCAAAAATTCTCGAAAATGTAATTATCCGTGTTTTATTGTATTCATTTTCCTGCGATATAATAAGGTTTTTGTAAAAATTGCAACAGAGAAGTAAACATTTTTGCACATTTTTGTAAAATGATACAAAATGCAAGTTTAAAATAA
Organism: uncultured Clostridia bacterium; assembly: GCA_947627205.1. Classification (GTDB taxonomy): domain Bacteria; phylum Bacillota; class Clostridia; order Oscillospirales; family Ruminococcaceae; genus CAG-115. The sequence goes on from CANQVE010000005.1 coordinate 32,463, forward strand.
AAAACTTGCAAAATTCTATTGACAAATCCTTTTTTGGTGATTATAATAATGACATAAGCAAGGGAGCTTAGAACGGAAATTCAAAACTGTTTTCCGTCTATGCTCCCTATTTATTTTATTAAAAAAGGAGCGGTAATTATGGTAGAGTATCTTGCAACGCTTTCGGAAGCGGGCGTTCAAGAAGTCGTCGATGCCGAAATGTTTAACGTCGGCGACGGAAACGGTATATGGTATCTTATAGGCGCGGCACTTGTATTCTTTATGCAGTGCGGTTTCGCAATGGTCGAAACAGGTATGACAAGAGCCAAGAACGCAGGAAACATCATAATGAAAAACCTGATGGATTTCTGTATAGGCACTGTCGTTTTCATCTTCCTCGGCTTCGGGCTTATGCTCGGCGAGGACGCGCTCTTCGGACTGGTCGGCATTCCGACGCTCGATATCATCTCAAACTTCAGCAATTTTGACAGATGTGCGGAATTTGTATTCAACCTTGTTTTCTGCGCAACGGCGGCTACAATAGTTTCGGGCGCTATGGCTGAACGTACAAAGTTCCTTACATACTGTATCTATTCGGGAGTTATAAGCGCAGTAATTTACCCGATAGAGGCTCACTGGATCTGGGGCGGCGGCTGGCTCGCACAGATGGGATTTGTTGATTTCGCAGGTTCTACGGCTATTCACATGGTCGGCGGCTTGTGCGCACTTATCGGTGCCGCAATGGTCGGTCCCCGTATCGGAAAGTTCGACAAGGACGGAAAGCCCCGCGCAATTCTCGGTCACTCAATGACACTCGGCGCTCTGGGCGTATTTATCCTCTGGTTCGGCTGGTACGGATTTAACGGCGCGGCGGCTTCTAATGTAGAATACCTCGCGAATATCTTCCTTACTACAACTATTGCGCCTGCGGTAGCAACCTGCACGACAATGGTATTTACATGGATCAAACACGGCAAACCCGATGTTTCGATGTGCCTAAACGCTTCGCTCGCGGGACTTGTTGCAATAACGGCGCCTTGTGCGGATACAGACGCTCTCGGTTCATTCATTATAGGTCTTGTTTCGGGATTTCTGGTATGTTTCGGCGTTTGGCTCCTCGATTACAAACTTAAAGTTGACGATCCTGTCGGCGCGGTAGCAGTCCACTTCTGCAACGGTATCTGGGGCTCGCTCGCGGTCGGATTGTTTGCGACAGGAAACGGACAGAACGGCGGCGTAGCAGCGCTTCATGATCCGAGTGCGAAAATGCGCGGTCTGTTTTACGGAGGCGGCTGGGAGCAGCTCGGCGTTCAGGCGCTCGGAGTTGTTTCAGTCCTGGCTTGGACAGGAATAACGATCTTCCTCACGTTTCTTCTTCTCAAAAAGACTGTTGGTCTCAGAGTTTCACGTCACGAGGAAGTTGTCGGACTTGACTCTACGGAGCACGGTCTGCCTGCGGCGTATGCGGACTTTGTACCCTCTATGCAGGTCGAAGTTTCTTCTACGGGCAAGGAAAAAGAAGTCGATACTCTCGGAAAAGTTGCTTCAACAGAACAGGCTGTACCTGTTGTACATAAGAAATATGTTCCTACCGACAGCAGCGTAACGATGACGAAAGTTGTTATCCTTACAAAGCAGGATCGCTTTGAGGCTCTGAAGAATGCAATGTCCAAGATAGGCATTACGGGTATGACAGTGACGAACGTTCTCGGCTGTGGAATGCAGAAAGGCTCTACGGAGATGTACCGTGGCGTTCCCGTTGAAACTCACCTGTTGCCGAAGATAAAGATGGAGATAGTCGTTTGCAAGGTTCCTGTTGAGACGGTTGTTGAAACGGCTAAAGAAGTTCTTTACACGGGCAATATCGGCGACGGAAAGATCTTTGTCTATGACGTTGCTGACGTTATCAAGATAAGAACGGGCGAAAGCGGCTACGACGCGCTTCAGGACGAATAACAAATCAAATTATAATCCGGCAGCATTGTCGGAGAATGTGTAGAACACAAACAGAGTTTCCCTCGGCAATAGTCGGGACGAAATATAACAAACGGGGAGGAGTAATGTCCTCCCCCCATTTGTAGAGGTAAGAGGTTAGAGGTAAGAAATCAAACGTTGTTTTGGATATAAAGTTATTTGTTTTTTAGATAAAGAAGCTAGAGGCTAGAGTTTTAAAGGAAAAGTTGTTTTCCTCTTATAACTATTTCTAGCCTCTAGCTTCTTTATCCGAAAACTATGAACTTTTAATCTTAGAAGTTCCCTGAAATTCTTATCTCTTACATCTTACCTCTAACCTCAAAAAGGGCGGGGGCGTTGCTATGGGGTCGGGATTGTAGGGGAATTATCCGTTATATATAAAGCAGTTAGGAAGTTGTGTTCTAAGCCAATCTAAATCTTGTTCGCTAATTTTATTTTCCTGCAAATTCAATGCTTCCAGACTAGTGAGATTTGCAAGCGGCTTAATATCGCTGATGCTATTGCTATATAAACCCAAATCTGTTAAACTGGTAAGATTTGCAAGAGGAGTTATATCACTGATTTTATTATTATGCAAATACAAAGTTTCCAGTTTAGAAAGATTTGCAAGCGGCTGTACATCGCTGATTTGATTTTGTATCAAATTCAAATGTTTCAGATTAGTAAGATTTGCAAGCGGGGTTATATCGTTGATCTGATTATTTTCAATAAACAATAAATACAAGTTAGTGAGCTTTGCAAGCGACTTTATATTGCTTATTTGATTTTCGCTTAAACCTAAAGTTTCCAGTTTGGTAAGATTTGCAAGCGAACTTATATCTTTGATTTGATTGTGTTCCAAAATCAATATTCTCAAATTAGTAAGATTTTCAAGAGGAGTTATATCTCTGATTTGATTTTCATCTAAATCCAGACTATCCAGTTTAGTAAGCTTTGCAAGTGGCTTTACATCGCTGATTTGATTTTGTATCAAATTCAAATCTGTCAGATTATTAAGTTTTGCAAGCGGTGTTATATCACTGATTTCATTTCTCCACAAATACAATTTTGTCAGCTTAGTAAGATTTGCAAGCGGTGTTAAATCGCTTATTTGATTACCAAATAGATCCAGATATGTGAGATTTATAAGTTTACCTATTTGAACAACATCATCATTTGTAATATTAGATGATCTTAATTCTAATTTTGTGGTAGTAGCTATATCGTACTCCACGCCTTGAATTGTCACCGTACCGCTTGCGGGAGGAGTTGCAGGCGTAGAACTTGAAGCGGGTTTGCTTGATGAACTTGCAGGCTTGGAGCTTGAAGAACTTGAGGGCTTTGAACTGCTTGACGCAGGTTTGCTTGACGAGCTTGCGGGTTTTGAGCTTGAAACCCCTACACTTGAAGAACTTTCAGCCGAACTGCTTTCTTGCTTGGAACTGCTGACAGCGGAGCTTGAAGAACTTTCGGTGTTTTCGGACGAGCTGTTTTCAGACGAACTACTTTCTGATGAGCTGCTTTCAGATGAACTTGAAGAAGATGAACTATTCTGAGAAAAACTGCTTGAATTTTCCGTAACGCTGCTCTGCTGTGAACTTTGCGAGTAGCTTTCGTTGTCCTCGCCGCACCCCGACAGAAGGAGCGCCGCCGCTAAAATTGCCGATAAAAATTTTGTTCTTTTCATTTTTTCCTCCTTAAATTGACAATAAAAAAGTGCGCAGCCGAAGCCGCGCACTGCAAAAAACGCTAAGCTTCGTTGCTGCTACACAATTTCAATACTCCCAAAAAAAGGCATACCAAAATAAAGCCTGCGCATTTGCTATGAACAATGCAGCATGCCTATTGGAAGTTTTATTAAATTGTGTAGCAACTTCATTCTAACACATACCCCGTAATTTGTCAATAAGTTTTTTGCGCAATAATTAAACAGAAGTTAGAGGTAAGAGGCTTGGCGGCTTGGCGGTTAGAGTTTAAAACCTAGCAACTTTTATGCGTTAAATTCAGCGAACTGCCTTTCGGCTGTTACTGAATACTGTGCCCTGTATACTGTCAACTGACAACACTCCCCAAAAACGTCTTGATTTTTTTAGCGATATGTGGTAAAATAAACTATGTAAATTATTGATTATCCGAAAGGTAATAAACTTATGAGCGAAAAAGAATTTAACAAATATGAGATACCTCGTCCCGAATTTCCTAAAAGGGCGGTAATAACGGGCGGTATGCCTTATGGAAACAAAAAACTTCATTTCGGGCATATCGGCGGAGTTTTCGTTTTTGCCGACGTTTATGCGCGCTTCCTGCGCGACAGGATAGGCGAGGACAACGTCATCTTCGTTTCGGGAACGGACTGCTATGGCTCGCCTATTGCCGAAAGCTACAGAAAGCTCTGCGAGGAACAGGGCTTTAAAGGAACGATTCGTGATTTCGTCGAGGAAAATCACAAGGCTCAAAAGCAAACTCTTGACGACTATTTGATAAGCCTCGACGTTTTTGGAGCGTCGGGTTTGGGGCGCACTGCTGAAATTCACAACGACGTTTCTGATAAATTCATTCGCCGTCTTTATGAAAACGGTCACTTGAAGAAAATCAGTACGAAACAGTTTTACGACGAGAAAGCAGGCTGTTTTTTAAACGGCAGGCAGGTCGTAGGAAAATGCCCCGTTGACGGCTGTAAAAGTGAAAAAGGATATGCGGACGAATGCGACCTCGGACATCAGTATATGCCCGAAAGTCTTATCGATCCGAAAAGCACCATTACGGGCGAAACTCCCGTGATGAAAGATGTTGAAAATTGGTATTTCGATCTTCCGTCTTACAGCGGACTGCTGAAAGAATATGCCGACAGGATATTAAAGCAGAAGAATGTAAGAAAACTCGTTTCAAGCACAATCTCCGAATTCCTAGCAGAGCCTGTTATTCACATAAAAAATGAACTTCTCGAAAATTATGAGCAGATAAAAACAGAAATGCCCGAACACGAATTTATTGAAGAGCCTAAAAAGCCCTCGTTTACAATTAAGTTCAAATCGCTTGACGAAATGAACACCGCCTGCGGAATGCTCTCGCAGAACGGAATTCGCTATAGAACGGGAAAAACGCTTGTTCCGTTCAGGCTTACGGGAAACATAGAGTGGGGCGTTCCTGCGCCTGTGCTTGAGGGAGAGGATCCTCTGACCGTATGGGTATGGCCCGAAAGCCTTTGGGCGCCTATTTCGTTTACAAAAGCTGTGCTTGAAAAGCGCGGCAGAAATATGGACGAGTGGCGCGATTTCTGGTGCAGTAAGGACGCACAGGTCTATCAATTCATAGGCGCGGACAACATTTATTTCTACGGTGTTGCCGAAATGGGAATGTTTATGGCTCTGCAAAAGGGCGAAAACACCTCGGATCCTGCCGACGGTGAAATGCAACTGCCGATACTTTGCGCGAACAACCACATTCTGTTCCTTGACAAAAAGGCGTCAAGCTCGGGCGCGATAAAGCCTCCCATGGCGGCGGATCTTCTGGATTTCTATACAGCCGAACAGCTCCGTATGCACTTTTTGGGGTTAGGTCTCGGACAGCGCTCCGTCAGCTTTATGCCGAAGCCTTATAATCCCGATGCAAAGCCCGAGGACGCAGATCCCGTTGTAAAGGACGGATTTTTGCTGTCGAACGTATTCAACCGTATTATAAGGACTTGTTTTTATACCACTCAGAAATATTTCGGCGGTGAGATGCCCGTAGGGGAAATTGACGGGCAGATCATTGAGGATTCAAAGAAAGCCGTTCTTGATTACGAGCGGTTTATGTACAGATTTGAGTTTCACCAGGCAACCTATGTTCTTGACAGTTATATCCGAAAAGCCAGCAAGTATATGGCGAAAAACCTCGGCGACGCGGACAAAGCCGACGATAATGCGCTTCGTGAAAAGACGCTCGTTAATGTTTTCCACATGATAAGGACCGCGGCAGTTTTGCTTCACCCGATGGCGCCGAAAGGCACGGAAATGCTGCTCGAATATTTACAGCTCGATAAGAGCTTCTGGAGCTGGGACAGGATATTCGACACAATGTCGGATTTTACGGATGGCAAGGCGCATAAGCTGAAATTTCTCGAACCGCGCGTCGATTTCTTTACCCGCCACCCGAGCCAATTTGAAAGCGAAGAATGACCATCTAGAGGCTAGAGGTTAGAGGCAAGAGGCTAGAAACTGTTCCGAGCGGCGAACAACGTTTTGTAACCAAACCGCCAAACGGGCGGGCGCACGAAAGTTTTTTGAAAAGGGAGTCCTGCTAGAGGCTAGAGTTTGAAAGGAAAAGTTGTTTTCCGCATAAAACAAATTCTAGCCTCTAGCTTCTTCTTTCAATAATCAAAAAACTTTTATTCTAAAAAGCTCCCAAAATTCTTACCTCTTACATCTTATCTCTAACCTCTAGCAGGGGTTTTCCCCAATTTCCCGTTTCAAAGCCATGCTTTGAAACGGGAAACCTAAAAGATGTTTTGAGCGTGAAACTGCTTTAAAAATGGATTAACAATAGAGCGGGAAAGCATGAGCATTAAGTCATTAACAATGATAAATGAACGAAGTTGGTTGCGGGTGCGCGCCTATAAGCTAAAACAAGTTAATCCGTGGAAAATAACGTTGTTTGTCCGAAATTTTAGCTCTAAAACCTTGACAAAATGCGGTTTATGTGTTATTATAGTGGTAGAAAACAGGCATTGTTTCAAAAAATGATTTTGATTAGCCGAAAAATTACATTTTAAGAAATTTTTATTTGTCCGGTTTTTGGACATTGTGTATATTAACAAGAGGCGATATCTACGAAAAAATATATTTATGCATTTTTGGTGTTTGCGGCGGCATTATGTTTCACAGCATGCTTTGACAGCAACAACACCATGGGCAGCTCTAATATCATATCCTATTATGATTCTAACATTAACGACAGCAGTTCTCAGGCGATTTTTTCTTATAACAGCTCTTCCTTTTCCGAAAGCTCCTCCGAGTCTGATTATAAATCCGTCTATTTGTACGGCGAAACGGAGATACCCGATATTCCCTGCGGGTATACCGACTATGAGGGAAAAGCGGGCGTAAGTGCGGATAATCCTGCTTTACAGCAAACGCTTAAAGAGGCTCTGGACAGCATGATATTTGAAACAGTAAAATACGGCGATTATACCGTAAACCTTGTGGGCGATACTGTAAGAACCGATAAGGCGAATTTCCCGACTTCTATCTATACTCAAAATCTTCATGTCGAAGTCAGAAAGGACGGAAAGCCTCTCGAAACCACCGCCGTCTATAGCTCTGCAATGAATTATCTTTCTCAGAATTTTACGGAGTATATCCTTTATTCGGATAAGATAGGAAGTTATATCGACGTATACGGTCTGGAAGTTCCCGTTATTGCAATGCGCTATTATTTCAGCGACGACGGGAGAGAAGTTACAAAAGCCGTTGATTTTGCGACAATACAGAATGACACAGTATGCGACGATTTTATAGGAGTCTGCGCGGAGGGAACAGGCGTTGAACCGAGCACGGAAAACACAGGTTATAAAAACGCGCTTGTCTTAAATACAGGCAATTACACAAAATGCCGTGCAAGCATTTTCTCTGCAGACGAGTTTTATGTTGTAAACGACAATCAGCTTGTCGATAAAGATTTGAACATAAGCTATAATTTCACTTTTACCGATCCGCCCGCTTTGGAATTGTATTCAACAAAGGCGGTAGAGTAGTGCTTTTTAAATAAAAATAAACACTCCGCCTTGCTTTTCGGCGGAGTGTTTATCAATAAATAACAGACAGAATATAAGGAGAACATTGAAATGAAAAAGACAAAAATTATTTCGGCGGTATTGTTTGCCGCGCTGGTCCTGGCAGGCTGTAATGAAAATACAGGCGGTTCGGATAATCAAAGCTCACAGCAGAGCAGTTCTGTTACTGCGGAAAACAGCAGTACATCGGAAAACAGCAGTTCGGAAACACAAAGCTCTGATGTTCAAAGCTCGGACACTCAAAGCTCCGAAGCTCAAAGTTCAGATACTCAAAGTTCCGAAGTTCAAAGCTCGTCTGCTCCGCAAAGTCAGAGCTCAAGCGAAGCACAAAGTACCGAAAGCAAAACACAAAGCACGCCGCAGCAGAGCAGTACTAACCCCGAAACAAACAGCGCTCTTACAATAAGAGGGAACAAGATAGTTGACTGCGACGAGAATGCGGAAACGGTCGTTATACCACAGGGGATAGTTGAAATCGACGAATTTGCGTTTGCAGACTGCAAGAAGCTGAAATCGGTGACAATTGCTGGCACTGTCAGAGATATAGAAGATTTCGCGTTCAGAGGCTGTACGAGCCTTGTTTCGATAACCATTCCCGCAGGAACGGACGATGTGAGCGACAGCGCGTTTGACGGCTGTACCGCCTTAAAGGAAATAAATGTTGAAAACGGGAACCGCGAGTATAGTTCGGCAGACGGCGTGCTTTACAACAGCAGTAAAACCGAGCTTATAAGGCTTCCCGAGGGCAAGAGCGGAGATTTTTCAATTCCCGCAAGCGTTTATGAAATAGACGACAGGGCGTTTGCGAACACGGGCATAAAGTCCATTACCATTCCCGACGCAGTAAGAGAGATAGGAGAGTCGGCGTTTGAGGGCTGTAACAGCCTTACTTCCGTAAAATTTGGAAACGGAATTACGGAGATAGAAGAACGCACATTTAAAAACTGCACCTCGCTTACTTCCGTAACGCTCCCCGACAGCGTCAGAGAGATCGAATACTCGGCGTTTGAGGGCTGTGAGAAAGTTTCCGTTTCGTACAAGGGAAAGACCTATTCCTATGCGCAGATAAACGAGCTTTATAAGGCTGTGAACGGAAGATGAGAGATAGTAGGTACTATAAAATCAAAACCACAAAACCACGCAGAAAATGCGTGGCTTTTGATTTCCCTCTCTATTGTAGATCCATTATTTAGGTGGCTTTACGCTCAAAACCTCTCTATAAGATTGCCGTTTCAAAGCACGGCTTTGAAACGGCAATGCGGGGAAAACCCCTGCTAGAGGTTAGAGATAAGATGTAAGAGGTAAGAATTTTGGGAGCTTTTTAGAATAAAAGTTTTTTGATTATTGAAAGAAGAAGCTAGAGGCTAGAATTTGTTTTATGCGGAAAACAACTTTTCCTTTCAAACTCTAGCCTCTAGCAGGACTCCCTTTTCAAAAAACTTTCGTGCGCCCGCCCGAAAGGTGGTTTGAACGGAAAAACACTTTCCCGCTCGTAACAGCTTCTAGCCTCTAACCTCTAGCCTCTAGATGAAGACCTTTTTCAAAAGGTTTTCCCCCTTGCGTTTCTTATTTCATCAGCCCTTTTCCCGCATTCCATGCCTTTCCGACTTTTTCGCCCGAAACGTAATATCCGCTTTGGAACTGGTCAAAAATAAGCGCGTTCAATTTCTGAGGATCGACTTTCCCGTTTTCCGAAAGCACGCTCTCCTCTGCGGCGGTGTTTACGATCTTTCCGACTATGCAATAAAAACTCTCCGTCTTTACAACTTCGCAAAGCTCGCACTCCATAACTACGGGAAATTCTTCTATGATCGGAGCGTTTACAAACCTGCTCTTTTCGGCTTTACAGCCCGTTCTTTCAAACTTGTCGGGCATGGTGTTTCCGCTTGCTATGCCGAAAAAGTCTGCCGCTTCGATGTTTGCCTTGTCCGCTATGCTTACGGTAAAGGCTTTTGTTTTCAAAAGGTTCTGCGTCGTTTTATGGTCCTCGTCAATAAACAGCGCTATCTTGTCCATGGCACAGATCATTCCCCATGCCGCGTTCATGGCGTTCACCTTTTCATTCTCTCCGTATGCCGCAACAATAAGCACGGGCATAGGATATACCGCAGGAACAACTCCAAGATCTTTCTTCATAAAAAAATCCTCCTTATATTATGCGCTAAAGCGCAATTTTACACATTTACACACAGGTAAAGGCAGGCTTGTGTGCCTTTAATTTAAAAACAATCTAAATTACGTCCGCGAAGCGGACACATACTACTGCATACTGTACCATGTACACTGTATACTGCCAACAGCGCTATCGTGCAATTTTACAGTTTTACAAACTCCGCTTTCCTGTTTCTGAATACCGTGTAATATTTAAATCCCGCGTTTTTCAGCGCTTCTTCCGCCTTGTCAAAGTCCGCCGCAACGCGCGTTCTTTCGTGAGCGTCCGAGCCTATGGTGATTATTTCTCCCCCAAGTTCTCTATAGCGCGAAAGAATAAACCCGTGCGGGTGAACATAACCCAAAGAATTAAGCCCCGCCGTGTTTATCTCAATTCCCTTTCCCATTGAGATAAGCCTTTTCAGTATCTCGACAATTATTTCGCGGAAATCGAGGGGCTCATAGCTCTTTGAGGGAGAATACCTCGCCGCATAATCGATATGACCGTAAACGTCAAAATCATTAAACTTCTCTATATTTTCAAGTATGCTCTCAAAATACTTAAACATACCGCCCTTTTCTCCGAACTCTTCATAATATTCGGGATAATAAGGATCTTTTCCGTTTACAAGGTGTGAAGATGAAATAACAAAATCAAAATCATTGCCCTTTATAAATTCTCCCAGCCTCTCCGAAAGATACCCCATGACTCCAAGCTCTACTCCGAAAAGCACTTCTATTTTGTCGGAAAATTCGTCTTTAAGGCGAAAAAGCTCTTTTTTATACTCTTCGACATTTAAATCAAACTCATTTTCGGGGAAATCCATATCATAATGTTCTGTAAGGCAAATGGTTTTCAAGCCCATTTTAATTGCCGAAATTATCATTTCGCGCGTAGGCTCGGTGCTGTCGCCCGAAAAATATGAGTGAGTATGAAAGTCTGCGGTTATCATAATTTGCTCCTTGTTTTAAAAATGTTGTGCATTTAAACATTATGACAACAAATCGCCCGCCGCGAAATAATCTCTGTATTCCGCATATTTCGCTTTATGATTTTGGGCAAGCGCCGAGGGACTGATGTCAAAATATTTGAAGCCTATATTGCCTTTTGAATAACTTCCGTCGCGGTTTCTGTAGCAATAGCTGTTCCAGCCCGAATCTATCCAGATAACGCGCCCGTCTAAAACTGCATAGTTCCACTCGTGATAAACGCCGTCTTCTTCGGCAAAGGTTCGGTTGTTTGTAACGGCGCTTCCATGAACGTTATACACCTTTATTCCCTGTACCGCCGCGAGCGCAGAAGTCATATTTGAATACCCTCCGCAAACGCTTGAAGAATTTTCAATCATATACTGAAGTGTCAGTGTTTCGGCGGGAACGCCCTTGTCATAAGCCGCATAGTCGTAATATATATTTGCCGAAACCCACCTTGAAATAGCCCTCAGTTTGTCATAATCGGAAGTTAAGCCCTCGCAGACAGTGTTGCTTATCTCGGTTATACGCCCCAGGATATAGTCGATATTTTCCTTGGATGTATCCATGGAGATATACTCGGCGACTTGATTTAAAGGCTGGTCAATTGCGTTTTCTACAGCCTTTTGATTAGTTTCTTCGACATCGGTTACTCTGACGACGCTTGTGTTTCCGTTTTCGGCATAGAGCCGTATAACGTCGTTTTTAAATATCCTGAGGTCAAAATAGCCCTTGACGTTTTTTATAACTGCCGTATAAACGAACTTTCCGTCTTTTTCCTCATAAGTTTCGCTGTGCGGGACGCTTACGGTCGGTGTGAAATTCTCGCCGATCGTTCCCGAAAGAGTTATTGTCCTGCCGTCGCAGGTTATTCTTCTTTCATTTATTGAGTCAAGGATAACCATTGAAAGATCTTCTGGTTCTTCGGGAATTTCGGGAGTTTCGGGAGTTTCGGAAACTTCGGAGCTGTTCTTGTCGTCAATACGGTCGTAATCGGCAAAAAAGTGGCTTTCATAGCTGAATTCGGGAGCTTCGGTATTCCTGCACCCTGAAAGAACTGCCGCCGCAGTGAGCACCGCAATCAGTAAACGTTTATTTCTTTGCATAATAGAACTTTATCACCTCGACATATTGCCTTGACTTATATTTTACAACATAACGCGCCGTTTGTCAAGTCAAAGGTCAGACATTAAAAAATTGTTTACAGAAGTCTGTTCGGCTAAATTCCTGCCTCTTGCTGTCGGTTGACAACTTTAATAAAGTGTGATATAATTACAATGGTCTATAATTTAAAAACTTCAATAAAAGGAGATAACAAATGGATATTGTCGAAACCATTGCCGGGATAAATAAAGTCATAAATGACTTTGTCTGGACAAATCTCGGTCTTATCCTGCTTATAAGCGCAGGAGTTATTCTCACTGTATGCACCAAATTCTTCCAAGTATCGCACATAAAAGAATGGTGGATGCAGACTATCGGCGGAATGTTTTCAAAAAAGAGCAAGGCTCGGAAAAACGAGGACGGAAAAGGCTCTGTTTCCCAATTCCAGGCGCTTTGTACGGCTCTTGCCGCGACAATAGGCACGGGAAATATAGCGGGCGTTGCCTCGGCGATTTGCGTCGGCGGTCCCGGCGCGGTTTTCTGGATGTGGGTTGCGGCGTTTTTCGGAATGATGACAAATTTCTCCGAAAACATTCTCGGTATCTACTACCGCAGAAAGAACAGCGAGGGCGAATGGAGCGGCGGCGCGATGTACTATCTGCGCGACGGTCTGGGCGGATATAAACACTGTAAATACGTCGGAAGAGTGCTGGCAGCTATGTTCTCGGTATTTGCAGTATTAGCCTCGTTCGGTATAGGAAATATGGGACAGATAAATAAAATTGTCATAAACCTCGACTCTGCTGTCCTTAAAAACGTAGATCTCGGATATGCTTTCGGCGATGTAAAATGGACGTCTGTCATAATAGGCGTTATTCTTATGATACTCGCGGGACTTATCATTCTCGGCGGTCTTAAAAGAATAGCGTCGTTTGCGGAAACGGTAGTTCCTTTTATGGCGTGCGCTTATATTCTCGGGTGTATTGTAGTGATCTGCATACATATAACTTCTATCGGCGCAATGTTCGCGGCAATATTCAAGTTTGCATTCACCGCTCCCGCAGTAGTCGGCGGAGGCGTAGGAATAGCAATGAAAACCCTTGTACAAGGCTTTAAGCGCGGCGTTTTCTCGAATGAAGCGGGACTTGGCTCGTCGGTCATGGTACATTCGGCTTCTAACGTAAGAGAACCCGTAAAGCAGGGTATGTGGGGAATTTTCGAAGTATTCGCAGATACGTTCGTAGTATGCACAATGACGGCGCTCGTTGTACTTTCGAGCGGGAAGATAGACCTTTCTACGGGCGCAGTCGCAGAGGGAACAAACGACGCTACGCTCGTAGCCGATGCATTTGCAAATGTATTCGGAGATTTCGGAAGCATATTTATATCCGTTGCAATTTTACTGTTTGCGTTCACAACAGTTGTCGGCTGGTCGCATTACGGCTCGAAATCGTTTGAATATCTTTTTGGAACAAAGGCTGCAAAGGGTTATAAGATATTTTTTGTAATTATGGTAATTTCGGGCGCAATAATGACCTCTTCGCTTGCATGGGACATTTCCGATACATTCAACGGTCTTATGCTGGTTCCGAACCTTATAGGCGTTATAGCGCTTCTGCCTATGGTAATTAAGATAACGAAGAACTATGTTGACCGCCGTATAAAGCACAAGGACGTTGAACCCGTGCTTTCGTTCGATCCGCAGATACAGTCCGAACACGCGAAAGATGTTGAACGTGAAATGCATTCGGAAGCAGGGGATAAGGTGTGAGAGCCTGAAAAACGTTTTAGTCTGAAAATGATCTTAATGGTGTCCGCGCATAATGCGCGGACAACCGAATACAGCGTTTTCCGCAAGGCGGATAATGCGTACACTGTCAGCTGACGACCTGCGGAAAATTAAAAAAATTGAAAAAATTTTAAAATAGGTATTGACAAATGTATTTTGTTGTGGTATAGTAAGACTGTACTAATACTACTAATACAAATGTCGCGGAAAAAAGTTTATTCATAATAAAGGAAAATAGATCTATGTTTTCGATGAAACTTCAGGGCGGCGCGCCCATACATGAACAACTCCGCGAGAGGATAACCCAGCTTATAATAAGCGGAGAGATGAAAGAGGGAGAAAAGCTCCCCGCAGTGCGCGAAATAGCAAAGCAGCTTACCATAAACCCCAACACCGTACAAAAGACCTATGCCGAACTCGAGCGGCAGGGGCTTATATATTCCGTACCGGCAAAAGGAAGTTATGTTTCGCCGCGTGCTAAATATATAAATAAGCTGAATCAGCAGACTTCCGAAAAGTTTGCCGAGGCGGTAGAGTCTGCCCTTGCCCTGGGACTTTCGGAGGAGGATCTGCTGAAAATAGTAAGCGAGGTTTCTCAAAAACAGAGGTGATCTATCTAAATGAATAAAAGCAATTTTGGAAAATATCTGCTCTACAAATTCAAAAGCCATATCGGAATATTCGCCGCAAGCATAGTGCTTACTTTGGTAGGTTTTGTGCTTTCTGTTACGCTTCTCTTCGTTTTTGCAAGCAATGCCACAGAGTATTATAGTGAAGCACAGGGCTTGTATTCTCCTATGACCGATTGGCTTTGGGACTTTTTAATGGCGATAGTTATCTACGGACTTCTGGGGCTGGGTATTTCTGTTCTGGGGCTTTTTGTGCTTTCTGCAATTACGCCCATATTGTCCTTTAAATTTTACAACAACCGTGCATTTACGGACATGATAGGAAGCCTGCCGCTGAATTATACCGAGCGGTTTTTAGGAGATTTTCTTTCGGGATTTGCGGCGGCGTGCATGCCGTATCTTGTTTCTGTTCCGTATGTATGCATAATGTCGGGATATATCGGCTCGTTCGGTATAGAAGAGCTTGCCGACCTGCCCGCAAATTTTTCACAGGGAGCCTTGGAGCTTGCACTTATAGTCGTTTCAACCTACACTTTTTCTTCGCTTATGGTATCTCTTTGCGGAAAAATAAGCTCGTCTGTTTTCTATACGCTTGCAGGTACAGCCATTATTCCCGGAACGATCTTTGTTTATGCATTATCATCTCTTTCGGACGTGGTGGGCGTCAGAGCCGATGTTACGGCACTCAGCATGATACAATGGCTCCCGCCCGTCGGACTTATGCCTGATTTCGTGTACTTCTGGGGAGAATATTACAGCTCAATGTTCCGCGGGAACCACATTATTGAAGCCGAAGCCTATGAATATGTCATAGCCGCAGTTCTTACTGTTGCTTTTGCGGTCGGGGCATATTTTGTCGGAAAACACAGAAAGACCGAGAGCATAGGAAAAGATGTCGTCTATAAAAAAGTGTTCTGGGTGTTTGCCGTATTGTTTGAAGCAATGGCTATAGGCGTTGTGTTCTGCATTGGCGAGAGCGTCAATTTTATCACATATATCTTTGCGGCGATCCTTGGATTTTTGTGCTTTATAATTATTGACCTTGTCCACAGCAAAAACGCAAAACGCATATTTAAAGATCTTTTCTGCTGTGCGGCAGTATGCGCGGTATGCCTTGTATTCGGCGGTGTTGCTGCCTCAACAAAAGGCTTCGGCGCAGAGGACTATGTTCCCGCCGCAGAGAACGTTGCTTATGTCGAGGTATGGGGAGAACAATTATACCTCTCAGAAGATAAATCCTTGGTATATGACGATCCCGAAGCAATAAAAGGAGTAATCTCCGAGCATAAGGATCTTTTGTCGCAAAAAGACAAGCTCGAAACGGGGCTTGAACTTGAAATAAACTACAAGCTGAAAAACGGTATGTCGGTTTTGAGGTCGTATGATGTAAAAACCCGCGCCGATTTGGGAATTATTATTAACGCTGCGAGCAATATAAGATCTTTGCCTCAAAAGGGAGAATATCCTTTCGGAGTTCTCAGCATGAACAGCAGTGTATATTCCGATCTTTTATTCACGGGAACGTATGACTATGAAGAACGGATAGACGAAGAACATCACTACAGAATATCAGAAACATTTATGATAAAGCCCGAAAAGACCGAAGAATTTAAAGAACTTCTGCTCAATGACCTGAAGCACACCGCCGCCGATATGACAAGGCATCATGATCTGGTAATTGCTTATTATACAAAGGACGGAAAACGCCAAAGCGAGATGTTCTTTATTTATCGTGAATTTGAAGACGTTTATAATTTCATGAAAGATCCCGAAAACCGCATTGCCATAAACGACTATGACGAAGATCCCATATCAAGCGGAAACGAAGATGTCGTTGTGAACTATTCGTTCAGGATAACGCTTGACAACGGCTTAAATCGTCTGCAGCTCAATGTTTCTTCAAATTCTGATGACGCGGAAGCAGCGGAGCTTATATCGCTGTGCTCTGTAGATCCCACAGACTGCACTTATCTGATAGCCGCAGAGCGTACAAGTCCAAGCTATGGAGACGTCTTTATAAACAAAAAGGACGAAGCCCGCGCTGTCGAACTTATATTGAAATTGCTCGGAAAGAGTATCGCAAATAAGGAGTAAACCATGATAAAACTTGAAAACGTTACAAAAAAATTTGACGGCTTTGTTGCACTCGACAATGTTTCATTTGAAATACAAAAAGGCTCGGCTTATGGGCTTTTAGGCTCAAACGGCGCGGGCAAATCCACCATGCTCAGGATACTCACGGGAGTTTATAAAGCCGACGGAGGCACTGTTTCAATAGAGGGCGCTTCTATATACGACAACGCTTCTACAAAACAAAAACTTATTTTCATAAGCGACGAAACGGCGCAGTATTCAAATATGACCTTAAATCAGATGAGAAAATTCTACAAGATGTTCTACCCGAATTTTTCCGATGATATATTCTCGCGTCTTCATGCGCTCTTAGGGCTTCCGCTCAACAAAAAGACCTCGGCTTTTTCAAAGGGTATGAAGCGCCAGGCGGCTGTTATCTGTGCCATTGCCTCAAGACCTGAATATCTGTTTCTGGACGAGGCTTTTGACGGACTTGATCCGTCCATGAGAATAGCCGTAAAGAAGATGATGGTAGAAGCTATGGCGGACAGCGAAATGACGGTAGTTATCTCCTCTCATAATTTAAAAGAGATCGAGGAATTCTGCGATACCGTCGGAATGCTCCACCACGGAAAAATGATCTTTACGCGCGACCTCTATGAGCTTAAAGGAAATATCCATAAGATACAGGCGTCTTTTGAAAAAGAGCCCGTAAAAGAGGATTTCCCCGAGCTTGATATTCTGCTTATAGAGCATAATTCGGGGCTTACCTATATCATAGCTCAGGGCGACGCCGAAAAGAGCCTTGAAGCCGTAAAGGCAAAAGGACCGTCTTTCTGCGACCTTATCCCGCTTTCGCTCGAAGAAATATTTATCTATGAAATGGAGGCTCTCGGCTATGACAAAAACCAACTCGACAGCTGACCATTTTAAAAACTATTTCATTTTCAGACTTTATGACGGGAAACGAATAGCCGTCATAAGCGCGATAATGGGGCTTCTGGGGTTTGTACAGCATTCTGTCGTATTGCTGGTAATTTCCTGCACCGACATGGAATATATCCAAAAAGAGATGCTCATAGGGTTTTCAAGTATATTATTCGGCGTCTCTATCCTTGCGGCTTCCGGAACTACGGTATATATAGCGCTTTCAAACTTTGAATTCTATATAAACAAGCATAAGACGGATATGCTCGGAAGCCTGCCCATAAGCCACCGCGAGCGGTTTTTCGCCGATCTTCTTTCGGGATATATTCTGGGCGTTCTGCCGTTTGTGCTCGTTTCGGTGCTGTCTGTTCCGTTTTTTTCGGCAGCGGCGGGGAGAATGTTTTCGTTCTCCAATCTATTCATAAGGTATTTCGCGCTTGTTATATTGACAGTGTTTTTTGCGCTCACTTTTCTATATGCAATAAGCGTATTGTCCGCCGCAATAAGCGGAAGAATAATAGGAGCTGTCGCCTGCGGAGCGGTCCTGATAACTGCTCTTGAAACGGTAATTCAGCACAGCACAGCGTTTTTCATTTCAAATATAACGGGCTTATCGGGCTATGACGACCTGGCGCGGAACGCTTCTCATCTTATTCCGTCAATATCCCGCGCATGGTCGCGCGTAACTGCTCTTATGGACAGAGACGACTTGTATTTTCGCGGTCAAGGAATGACTGAAAACATTTTAAACGACGACCTGGAATTTTTTGCCGCGGGGAATATAGTAAACATTATTGCCTGGGTAGTTGTAATTGCCGTTATAATTTGTGCGGCGTTCTTCCTGTCCAAACACAGAAAAGCCGAGCGCGTAGGCGGCGCGTTCGGACACAAATACGGCTATTATTTTATACTTTTCATAATGATATATACGGTCGTAATATTCCAGTGTGACAGTTACAGCTACAGCTTCGGTCTTATATCTTCTGCGATAATATCGGCTGTTATTTTCCTGGTGTTTGAAATTTCAATGCGCAGAGGCTGGAAAAACTTTTTTGTCGGAACGGGGGTTTTTGCGGCTTCGCTGGCGGTAATAGCAGGCACTGTGATCTTGGTTATACTGACGGGCGCTTTCGGGCTTAGAAACAAGCTCCCCGAAGTCAACGAGATAAGCGCTGTCGAATATAACGGCTATAAATTCACCGACACGGACGACATATCCGCTTTCCGCGAAAAACACCTTAATATCCTCGAAACGTTTAAACCGACTTTGGGCGAAAGATATCTTTCAACGGGAAATCAGCTTTACGACGGAGCGGGAAAGCCTGTTCCGGACAACGGTTTGTATGATATAAAATACACTCTCAAAAACGGCGATGTTGTAGAGAGGGTATACAGTGTATATAATCAATATGACAGCGAGGGTAAAAAGTGCAGAGAAGCCATGAATAATATACCTGTAGGACTAAAGTCATACAACGACCAGGTCCTCTCAAAGCTCGAAAACAGCAACCTCGACAGCTGTAATATATCGTTTAAAGGTTATATCGGCGGCAGAACGCTCAAGCCCGAAAAGATAACCGAGCTAATAAAGATACTAAACGAAGAACAGCAGGGGAGAGATGTCGGAAGTTCAGATAAGAAAGTAGGCTCTGTAAGTTTCGTCAATTCTGAGGACGGTTATGACAAGGATTTGATTTCGTTCAGCATTTACGAAAGCTATACAAAGACCATAGCCTTTATAACCGACAAGAACAACCTCATGCCCCAAGATGAAACTATAGATTATACATGCTATTATTTTACTATATACAATTATAGCTCTGAAAGCGGTCTGGAGTTTGGACTTACCATCTATAGCAGCGAGCTGTCCGATCCGAATGTAATTGAACTGCTGTCACTGCTCACGGAAGAAGAACCTGAAAATAAAGCAAAAGTCGAAATAATCTGTTACGACTTTTATACAAAACTTTATCTTCCCAAAGAAAACATGAAACGGTTCGGAGAACTTGCAGCCGAAATATTTAAAACAAAGCTGGAGAAAGCAAATGCTTTAGCATGAAAGGATTGAACGTATGAAGTTTGTTAAAAAGCTCGCAGCCGTTATCGGTTTAACTTTGACTTTCACAACTCTTGCGGGCTGTTCATTGCTCCAAAGGCAAAAATTCTCCGAAAAGGAAACAAAGTACTATGTTGCTTATTCTCACGTTATCAATAAGGGCGGCGAGCTTTGCGGAATAGATGAGGACGGGAATTTCACATCAAGCAGCAAAGTGAATTTGCAGGACGGCTCGAAGACTGAATTTACTGACGGAAAAAAGATAATCGGCGGAGCACGGGCGAATACACATCTTATAGTCGACGGGAATGGGAATTATGAAGAATTTTACTTGCTTGACAGTCCGGACTATACGGGTGTGTGCGCGATTACTATGGACAAAGATCGTATTATAGCGTCAATGAACTGCGGATATTCGGGCGGCGTATATATAAATGACTTTGTCATTCAAGATCTGTCCGGAAATGTTGAAGTGGATAAAGTCGTTGAAATTTTTGCATGCGATATTATTTGTGCGGACAATACGGTTTATATCGCCGGCTCTATGGACCGCAGCGGAGAAAACGAGGTCAAAACCGGAAAAGTCATTTCCTACAGTTTGACATCGGGCGAAATAAACGAGCAAATGTACGAGCCCGGAAAAGTTATTGATACTGTTTGCGCATTAAACGGGAAACTTTATTGTGCTTCCCGAGACTTGAACGGAAGTACCCGTGAAATATATGTAATTGACGCAAAAACACTCGAAAGAGAAAAAACGCTGGAATTCAGCGATGAGGTTGCGGGCTTGCTTGATTATAAAGGCGATCTTTATTGCGGGATAGGAAACAAGTTTTGTTTGATCTCCGACGGCTCGATATCGGATACCTTGTGTGAGCTTGAGCAAGACAGCTTTATTTCCGATGTCGCTGCTTTGAATGACCATATCTATATTACAACGCGTTTCAATAACCCGGATAAAGAAAAATCTGTTTTTGGTACTCAGATCGATTATGATCTGTCTAGTCGGACATATTTTGAAACGCCGATACACATGGATTTTAAAAAATACTCACATTTTGTCGTATGCCCTGTTAGAGGTTAGATGTAAGAAATAAGAGGCAAGAGTTCAAATCAAGATGTTATTTGCTTAATAGAAATAAGAGGTCAGGTTTTAAACTCTGACCTCTTACTTCTAGCCTCTGTATACCTTATCTTCTTATTCCTCCGCCGTTTCTATGTCAATATCAAGGACCGCTTCCGAAACACCGCTTTCGCTCTTTAAAAAGTTTTCCATTATCTGCTTTTCGGAGTCCGAAAGCTCCTTTTCCGAAACTCCCGAAAGCAGGATATACTGTCCGTTTTCACCGTACATAAGCCCAACGCGAATGTCCTTTATGTCCGTAAAAACCTCCGAAGCCTTTTTTGAGACAGCCGAACAGTCCGTTATATTCCCGAGGCTTTCATTCAGCCTGTCGTTTTCTTCCTTTTCCTTTTCAAGCTGACTTTGCAGATCGCGAATGGTGCTTTCCTGAACGGCAATAGTCACTTTGTCGCTGTCGGCTTCGCCCTCTATGCTCTTGTTCTGCGTTACATGGAGAGTAAAACCGCCGAGGTCGTAGTCCGAGAGCTTGTTTTCAAGCTCGCCTATCCTGTCGTCCGATATCTGCATTCCCACAAGCGACACCGATATATTCTTTTCCATATAGTCGACACTGCTTTGTACAAGCTGAGTTTCGGAAAATACAAATTCTTTTTTCAGATAATCGTCCGCATTTTTTTCGAGAACGGATTTATACACCGTAAATCCCGCAAACAGAACGCTCGGAATTACCGTTATTACCACCGCCGCGGTTATGGCCCTGCGTATCTTCTTTTCTTTTTTAGCGTCAAGCTCCGTATGTACGGGAACTCTAAGGAGCTTTGTCACAAAGAAAGCCGAAAGCGCAATAAACAGTGTGTTAATTAAGAACAGATAAGCCGCGCCGAGTATAAAACTAAGCTGCGCCGTGGCAATTCCGTAGCCCACCGTGCAGAGCGGAGGCATAAGCGCTGTCGCTATAGCTACTCCGGGGATAACGTTGCTGGTCTTTTGGCGGGTGTTACCTATTCCTCCCGCGATACCGCCGAACAGCGCGATAAGAACGTCCCAGAGCGTGGGGCTTGTGCGGGCTATCATCTCGCTTGTCGCCGTATGCAATGGCGAGAGCAAAAAGTAAACGGTCGAGGTTATAAGGCTTATTATGACCTGTGTCGCAAACCTCGAAGCCGCATGCTTAAGCATTGAGATATCGCGTATAGCCAGCGAATATCCCATAGTAAGAATACCGCTCATAAGCGGGGAAATCAGCATAGCGCCTATAATAACGGCGGTAGAGTTTACATTAAGCCCTATAGAAGCAATGAGTATCGCCAGCATCAATATCCACATATTAGCGCCGTGAATGACCGTGTTTTCTTTCATCATCTCATTCAGCTCGTCATAGCTCAGCATATTGCTTCGCATATCGAGCAGATTATGAAAATATTCGCCTATGGCGCTTCTTTTTCTCTCGGTTTCTTTTTGCATTTTGTTCACCTTTTGCCTTTCAAAAAAAATTACCATAGAGAATTATACACCTCAAAAACCAAAATGTCAACTGTTATATACCGTACTTTTTAAACAGTGTGATGTTTATACTTGATTTTTTTTCGGATATATGTTACAATAGTATCAGTCTGATTATTCGTGAGGTGATACAAGTGAAAAAAATCATCAGAGCTTTAGCTTTACTTATAGCGTCAGCAATTATATCAGGTTGTACCGACCTCCCCGACAGCTCACGCACTGACAGCTCCCGCCCCGATATTGTTCCCGTATTTTCGGAAAATTCCGAAATAACTGAAAGCAATTCCGTTCCCGAAAATTCGGACGTTCCCGAAATACCCGAAAAGACAGAGCCCGAATATGTAAGCTGGATGCTCGAAGAAAAAGTTCATGAAATTCGGATAGAAATGACTCCCGAAAATTGGAACAAGCTAAAATCTGCGCCCTACAGCAAGACCTATTTCCCCGCAAACGTTTCTATCGACGGCGAAGTTTTTGAAAACGTGGGAATAAAAACGCGCGGGAATGCCTCGCTCTATGCGGCGGTCGAAGCGCAGAACCTGCGTTTTCCGTTTAAGATAAAGTTCGATAAATATGTAGACGGCGGAAATTTCCTCGGACTTGACGAGCTTGCACTCAACAACGGCGGAGACGATTATTCGTTTATGAGAGATTTCTTAGGATATGAGGCTTTCAGAATGATGGACGGATACGCTTCTTGCGTTACGTTTTTCAATGTCTATCTGAATGACGAGCTGAGAGGCTTTTATGTCGGAGTAGAAGCTATAGATTCGAGCTATCTTGAACGTTATTTCAATTCTCACAAGCACAACCTCTATGAGGGAGAAAACAACGCAACGCTTCAGCCGGGTATGTCTCTTAAATGCTTTACGCAGAAAAAAGGCTCGGACACTTCAATGACGGATATAAGTCAGCTTATAAAAGCGCTTTCCGAAGCTCCTCTCGGCGAAAAAGGCGAGATAGAAAAGTACCTTGATGTTGACTCCGCACTGAAAATGCTTGCAATAAACTCGGTCGTTGACAACCGCGACGGCTATGGCGGGTTATTTGCACATAACTATTATTTTTACAGCGTTGACGGAAAGCTCGTTATGATACCTTGGGATATGAATGCGCCGAGCATGAGCGCATATACCGACGTTGCTTCGCCGACTATCGGAGTGTATAACAATTCGCATATTAACAGCCGTCCGCTGGCGAAAAAACTTGTAGCTGTAGACGAATATTACGCGATATATCTTGATTATTGCAAACAGCTTGCTGACAAACTTCCCGAGCTTAAAGAAAAAGTCCTGCGCGTTTATGAGATGATAAAGCCACATGTCGAAAAAGATCCGAATAAATTTATATCAAATTGGACTTTTAACAACCAGTTTTCAACGGGAAATCCGAGCGGCGTAGTTACATTTTTAAGCGTAAGATATACTTATCTTCAGAAGCGTCTTGAAGAGCTTAAAGGAAAGCCTGTTCCAAACAGTGTGCTTAACCCGTAATTCCATTATTTTAGTATTGACAGATCTCGTTTTATTTGATAGTATTATAATGATAGCATGAACAATTTTAAGGAGTGAAAAGTAAACAAATGAAGAGAAACAAAATAATTGCTTTGTTTACGGCAGCTGTAGTATTCTTAACAGGCTGTAATGAAAACGTTTCAAATTCGACTGTTGAGTCTTTGCCGGCTGAAAGTTATTCTGGTACATACAGTTCGCCAGACAGTTCTTCGATTAGTTCTTTGGCAAGTTCGACTGTAAGTTCATCTGAAATTTCAAGTTCTTCGGAAATATCAAGCTCATCAAACGCCGAAAGTTCAGTTTCGGAATATTCATCATCTTCAAGCTCATTAGCTGAAATTTCAAGTTCATCAACCATATCATCAAGTTCAACAGTAAAGCCCTCAAGCTCGTCAAGCAAATCATCGAGTTCAACAGTAAAGCCCTCAAGCTCGTCAAGCAAATCATCGAGTTCAACAGTAAAGCCCTCAAGCTCGTCGAGCAAATCTTCGAGTTCAACGGTTAAACCCTCAAGCTCGTCGAGCAAATCTTTGAGTTCAACAGTAAAGCCCTCAAGCTCGTCGAGCAAATCTTCGAGTTCAACGGTAAAACCCTCGAGCTCGTCGAGCAAATCATCGAGTTCAACAGTAAAGCCATCAAGCTCGTCAAGCAAATCATCGAGTTCAACAGTAAAGCCCTCAAGCTCGTCAAGCAAATCTTCAAGTTCAACGGTAAAACCCTCAAGCTCATCAAGCAAGCCTGCAAGCTCAACAACGCCTGCGCAGACGGTTGATCCCGAGAAGTGCGAACATAAGATCGTCATTGACAAGGGCGTTATTCCCGAATTTGAAAAGGCAGGACTTTCGCAGGGCGCGCACTGTTCGGTATGCGGCACTGTTATAAATGAACAGCACAAAATGCAGCAGATGTTTAATTATGTGCTGAAAAGCATAAAACAGCCGACCGCTGCGACTAAAGGAACGGCGGTATATAACGACAAAACGCGCGGTGACTTTACGGTTACGTTTGACAAGATCCCGACCGAGCAGGAAGTATACAATAAGCTTATTTCATTCAAGCAAAAATACCCCGAGGGAACTCCATGTACGAATGAGAAAAACAGCTATATTTCAAAAACTTTATTCCCCATGGTCACTTTTGAGGGAAAGGGATGTGTTGCGTTTGCGGCTGAACTTAGCGACGCGGCATTCGGCGATTTTCCTGGAAGATATTCGTTTGATTTTAAAAACGTGAGAGCGGGCGATATAATAAGGCTTAGCGACAACAACCATTCTGTTATAGTTCTTAAAGTCGAGGGCGACAAGGTGACAATTGCCGAGGGCAATTATAACAGATCTGTCCACTGGGAAAGAACGCTCAGCCTTTCAAAAGCCGTCGAGGAATGGAACTATATCATAACGCGCTATCCGCAGTGATCTGCGAAATTCGTGCAAATAAAGATTTGGACGCCGCATTGTCCGCCGTTGGGATAATGCGGCGCCGTGGTTTTTGTTAATATTGCAATTTTAATGGTTGCAAAAAAGTATGAAAACTACTTGACAAAAACAAATTGTTGTGGTATAATAATTTCTGTTCTAAGTGTTATACTTAGGTGTGCGAGTTAACTTCGTTAACGCTGAAATTGGCAGACGCGCTAGCTTCGGGTAGCGTTACGACAGGGGTTATTTGAGAGAAACGGGGTGCTGTTTCGGTAAACGAGCGAAAGGCTCCTCGGAATTTCCGCCGAGTAAAAAACGGAAAATATTACGCAGGTGTGCGAGTTAACTTCGTTAACGCTGAAATTGGCAGACGCGCTAGCTTCAGGCAACGTTACGACAGGGTTTTATTTGAAAGAAACGGGTTGACGTTTTGATAAACGAGCGAAATGCTCCTCGGAATTTCCGCCGAGTAAAAACGGAAAATAATACGCAGGTGTGGCGAAATTGGCAGACGCGCTAGCTTCAGGTGCTAGTGATCGCAAGGTCATGTGGGTTCAAGTCCCGTCACCTGCACCAAGTTGAAAGCTACATTTTTAGTGCAAAACGCACAAAGAATGTAGCTTTTTGTTTTACATATTTACTAACCGCAAGTTTAAACATTCCTGCGGTTTTATTTTTTGGAGGTAAGTGATGAATAAATTACGAGTTGCATCATACTGCCAAGTAAGCACAAATCATGAAGAACAGGAGTCAAGTCTTGAAGCGCAGATATCGTATTATTGAGGAACTTATTACAGAACATGACGATTGGCGGTTGGTGAAAATCTATGCCGAGCGTGCCTCGGGAACTCAACTGAAGAAACGTTCTGAATTTATGAAAATGCTTAACGCTTGTAAACGCGGAAAGATCGACCTGATCCTGACAAAATCAATCAGTCGTTTTGGAAGAAACACGTTGGACACTTTAAAGACGCTGTATGAGCTTTTCAACTCAGGTGTTAAAGTTTATTTTGAGAAAGAAAACTTAAACAACTATGATAAGGAGATGCGGGTAATGATGGGAATTTACGCGGGATTTGCACAAGAAGAGAGCAAAAACTTGAGCGACAATATAAAGTGTGG
Source organism: uncultured Clostridia bacterium (assembly GCA_947627205.1). Classification (GTDB taxonomy): domain Bacteria; phylum Bacillota; class Clostridia; order Oscillospirales; family Ruminococcaceae; genus CAG-115. The sequence goes on from CANQVE010000005.1 coordinate 58,510, forward strand.
TATTCGCGAGAGAATGAGAGAGGGAAAAGTGTGTCTTAACTGTACGCGTTTTTTAGGTTATGACAAAGATGAAAACGGCAGATTGGTGATTGTTGAATCCGAGGCTGTTGTAGTGAGAAAAATATTTGAACTGTATCTTAACGGCTGGGGTGTTCGTAAAATCAAGAAATATCTTGAAGAGAACAGTATCAAAACCGTAACAGGCAAGAATGTCTGGAGCACCTCGACAATTGACCGCATTCTCTCCAATGAAAAGTATGTCGGCGATGTTCTTATGCAAAAGAGCTTTACCGAGGACTTCCTCACAGGAAAGCGTAAGAAAAACGAGGGTGAACTGGCAATGTACTTTATTGAGAATGACCACGAGGCAATCGTTAGCAGGGAGGTGTTTGAGAAAGTGAAAGAACGTAAATCTGTAAAACAAATTGAATAATTTAAGTTGTATGTGATTGTCACCAACAATTAAATTATAAAACATCAGTTAATTTATATGTACCTAAAGTTTTATCGCTTGTTCGATAGTCTTGCTTCTTTAGCAATAAAGTGTTTTGGGCAGTAATTAAAATTTGATTATATTATTTTTAATATAGGTCTTGTGCTTTTGTAATCTATTGTAACATAGCAGGGTGGGATGTAAAATTGTTTATACGAGGTATTGACAAATCAAGATGAATATGGTACAATATATTGAAAAAATTATATATCAAATATATTTTGGAGGACGTATGAACGAAAATCAAATAAAGGAATTAACTAAATTTTGTTTAGACAATGGACATCGCAAATTAAATGATGATGAAAAGGAAATTATAAAGTCTGCAATAGATCAATCATCAAATTTGGGTGAACTGCTCCAAGTTATGCTTGTCAGTCTGGGATTTGATTTTAATAGATAGTTGATATGTACTTGATAGCTGATTTAAGTTTATAAAATAATAAACGGCTTAACTAGATAATAAAGCATTATCATTTTGTTGAAGTTTATGAATATTTTCGTAATATAGCCACTTAAGAGCGGTATAATATGCAAATGCAGGCGGTTTAGCAAGATACTAAGTGTGCAAATTATTACTTTAGGAAAAAATAAGGTGAAAACATGTATAAAATAAGGAAAGTTAAATTTGATGAGCACCCCATTTTAAAGAACTTAGAATTAGATTTCTGCGGGAAAGATGGAAAAGCGCTTGATACAATTATCTTTGCCGGCGAAAATGGGACTGGAAAAAGTACCATTTTAAATGCTTTGTACGATGTTGCTTCTCATACCGTTAAATATCCCATGACGGTTGAATTTGAGAATGAAGAAAGTGTTTTTGAAATACGATATTACTTAAAAGAATCTGCAAACGGCGAGGTACACATGTACGCCAATGACGGGAAGGGAATGGATGTAGGCGCTTCTTGGCAAGATATAAAAAACAGGTATCCTTTTAGTGGAATTTTTTCAGATGTTGATATAAATTTTCATGCCAGTGATATTTCAACAGTAACAAGTTTAACACTCGACTCAACCAATAATAGCAGAAGATCAACTGAAAATCTCCCCACTCAAATCAACCAATTGCTTATTGATATTCAGACAACCGATGACAGCGAGTTAGCACATGCATATAGAACAGCAAAAGAATCACATCAGCAAGTTGATGATATTATATACAATGAGCTTATGCCCCGGTTTACAAATGCATTTAACAAAATGTTTGAGGGTTTAACATATAGCCGTATAGTAAATGAAAAAGGGAAAAAATCAATTCTTTTTCAAAAGAACGGGATTGATATACCGATTAGCGGATTAAGCTCAGGAGAAAAACAAGTAGTTTATCGCGGTTGTTTCCTGCTTAGAGATGTAAATGCAACGAATGGAGCCTTTGTATTTATAGATGAGCCGGAAATAAGCCTTCATCCCGATTGGCAGTCAAAAATTATGGATTATTATAAAGGCATATTTACAAGTGATGGAAAGCAGACTTCTCAGATATTTGCTGTTACACATTCGCCTTTTGTGATACATAATGATACGCGGCGAGATGATAAAGTAATAATACTTTCTCGTGATGAGAATGGTAATATAGTTGTAAATGATAAGCCAGAGTATTTCAAGTGCAATTCTATAGAAGCTGTTGAGGATGCGTTTTCTATTCATTTATTCACTGCTGATCAGCCAACAGTTTATCTTGAAGGCCGAACTGATGAAAAGTATTATAATAAGGCTATTGAAGTGTTTGAATATAAGTTACCATTTGTGTTTAAGTGGATTGGGTATATTGATGACAAAGGAAAAGAGGTCAATTCCGGCGAAAAGAATTTAGATAATGCATACCAATTTTTGGTATCGAGAAATCTGCCAATACGGAATGTTTGCCTTAAAGACTGTGATACCAGTCGAAAAACAGAAAGTCAAAACAATGTAACTATTTTATCAATACCACCGTTTGAAAATTCTAAGGGAATGCAAAAAGGCATCGAGAACGCCTTGGTATTGGATGATATTCCTGATGCTGATATGAAAAGATTTTACTCTATAATAGAAGCGGTGGGGGAATATGGAGAAAAGAAGACAATTGAAACATTTGAGAAAATGAAGTTCTGTGAATTCATTTGCAGCATGGAAAATGAGAAATTAATGAGAGTTTTTGCTCATCTAAAAGAAACAATAGATAAACTCAAATTGTTTTTTTGAATGATTGAGTTTTTCTCGGATAATACTGCTATTCATGGTGGAATAAATTGTTTTGACATATCTAACCGAAACAAATGGTGCAAAATCCACTACTCAAAAAGTAGTTATAATATTATCAATATAGATATGAAAGTTAAGTAATGAATATCGATTATAAATCATTTAAAAGGTTTACCCCTGAAAGTGCAGAGGCTTGGGGTAGAAAAAACTATGGGAATTGGTTGCCGAAACTTCAAAATCAAAATTATGAGCCTCAGACACCTTGTGAAAAATTTTTTAGGTATTATACTCAAGGTGTACATAATTTTTTTAATAAGGTAACAAGATTTGATAATATTGATACATACGACTTTAGTGACAGCTTTTTTACGAAAGAAATGTTTGATGACGGGGTTTGTGAAATAGGACTTCACCCCGTTCCAAATGATATTGTGGTATATAGATACATTTCAAAAACATTAATAAAGAAAATGTTAGAATGGGGCAACTCAAAATCCTTAAAAAGGAATTCAATACTTTTAGATAAAGGATTTTTCAGTACTACACTATCTGTAGAAGCTGTTAAAAACCGTGATTATGCAAATTTAATGAAACGCTCACTGTTTACGATTTATGTGCCAAAAGGAATTTCTTGTGTATATGTAGACCTTGTTTCAGATATGGACGAACAGGAAATACTGTTTGCGCCGGGAATCAGGCTTAAAGTTATAACGAAATGCATGTTTGGTAAATATGTCGAGTGTATAATATGTTAGTGTATCTGCTGAAAATCACAGATTAAATTGGGGGATTTAAATGAAACAAATCAACAATATCAAAGATTATCTTAAATTTATCGAACAAAGACATGCAAATAATTCATTGTTCTTTAGAGGACAGCTTGAAAAATTTGATGGTTTTCCACCAACAATTGCAAGAGATTCGGAATTTATTGCGCATGAAAATGAAATGATTCAAGAAACTCTTCAAAAAAAGTACGATGAATTCAATAACCTTGATACGCCATTAAAAAAGCTTGCAAAGATGCAGCATTATGGCATTCCGACTCGTTTGGTCGATTTAACGACAGATGCTTTAGTTGCTCTTTATTTTGCTGTAGAAAATGTTGAAGATAAATCCCCGGGAAATATCTATATTTTTGACGAGAAAGGCTATTCCATAAATAGCAGAGAGGCAAATCTTTTATCCCTTATCCCGTTTATAGCAGACCGTGATTTAAATAACGTTGTATTAGAATACCGTAAACAATACAATGAAATCATTACATTAAATGAAGTTTTGAATATTATTGGTAAGCCCATTTTCATAAATTATTCAGTAGAACTTGAAGATTCAAATCCCAGACTTCTAAATCAATTAGGTACATTTTTGATTTGCACAAACAAGTTTGTTGACGGTAAGATTACTGATGAGTTAATGTCATTGGAAAAGTTTTGTCCTGTTGAGGTTATTCGCATACCTTTTGAATATAAAAAAGAAATAAAACAAAGACTTGATTTGGATTATGATATTAATTCTTCTAAAGAATATCCAGAACTAAATAATTTTGCCGATTACATAAAAAATAAATATAAGACTTCTTTGCCGGTTGATGTTTCGTATAGTATTGTTAATATTAAAGATGTTTCAATAGCAACGGCAAAGCGTAAATCAATAACCGTAGAATTACACGATCAATCTGAGATAGATGGAATTAAAAATCTTGTAATGGGAATTATGAACGAATACAAAAATGATACAGATGTTATATGGATGTATGTTGCTAGGAATACTGATGACCTTATTGCATGTAATTGGTTTTTAATTTGTCAATGGATAAATCCTCATTTAAATAAAAAATACAGACCAACAACTTTAGGACAATTTGAATCCGGATATTATTGGGTTTTTAGCAAATCATACAGTATTGATTCAGATGTAATGCAGCTTTCTTTTGAAAACGATGATAAAACCTTGCTTTTATCTCATAAAGAAATTTGGAACGACTTCCTTAAGGTTTATTTAATTCTTAAAAAATCGTTAAATGAATTTGGATGGGATAGATTTGCTCAAGAATTGAATTCAAGGAAAAGTGAAATTTCCAAGTTATACAAGAAACTTCAAAATTTTGGACTTTCGCACAACAAAGATTTTGATGATTTCTTATATGAGTTTACTGATTGTATAAATGAAATTGATAACTTACATTATATTCTTGATAATACTTCTATTCAAATTTCAGGTAAACAGTTCTTGGTTGAAAAAACTTTTCATAGAAGCGATAAAAAAATTAGTAAAATATGCACAGAGATATCCCAATGGGAAAATACGCTACAAATTGATGAATAATTTTGGCGAACTTCTGTCGCTATCTGAACCCGTGAGCGCGATTTATAATTTCATATCAATGTAATTTAATTGTATATTTTGAGCGTTTCACAATTGGAATTATACAGTGTAACATTCACACAGTTTCAGTATGTGATGTTGACCAATCTCGAACAATGGATATAATTCAATCATAGAGGACGGATCAAAAAATCTTTTTTGTAAAGGTTAGGCAACTTAGAAGTAAGAGGTTAGAAATAAGAGGTAAGAATTTATACCGAACGGTTGTTCGCCGAGTTCTTACCTCTTACTTCTTATTTCTTACTTCTAAAAGCGCAAAACCGTAAAAATGCGCACTTCCCGAAAAGCGGTTTTGGTATATTGGGTAGAAAAATCTTTTTTGTAAAGGTCAGACAGCAGGACAAGCAGCGTTTTCCACCATAGGCGGATAATGCGGGCAGGCACAAAGCCTAGCCGCAGTACTGTTTCCTAGTATATGTGGCTTTCTCAACAGTCTGAGATTTGACCTGTCATACCCGCAAGTGTCTGCCTGCGGGTATGATTATTTTAAGCAACAGAGACGTAAAATTAGTTCAGCTATCAGAATAATATTTTCTGCCATTATTCAAATTTTTCCAAAAAATTATGAATTCCACTATCGTCTTTATAAGATATAACGGTGTTCAGATTGACATTTTCAACACTGCGGAATATGTTTTTTTCCACTTGAGGGTTGGATTTTTAAGTTGTGCAATAAGTTTTTTAATTTCTTGCCTTTTAGAACCTGTATTTGTCGGAGAACAAGTTGTGCAGGTGTCTGTGAACTTGCAGGCGCATTGAATAAAGTGCAGTTCATTATAATCACGCCAATGCTTGATGTCGTCCTCGCGGATAAGATACATCGGACGTATCAACTCCATACCCTTAAAATTGTCGCTTCGCAGCCTCGGCATCATGGTCTGCACCTGACCGCCATAAAGCATACCCATAAGTATAGTTTCAATAACATCATCAAAATGATGACCAAGCGCGATTTTGTTGCAGCCAAGTTCCTTTGCCTTGCTGTATAAATATCCCCGTCTCATTCTTGCGCAAATATAACAGGGATTTTTATCAATATTGTATACCGAATCAAAAATATTCGTTTCAAATACTGTTATGGGAATAGACATTGCCAATGCGTTTTTCTCAATAACAGCACGGTTTTCGGGGCTATATCCCGGATCCATTACAAGAAATACAAGCTCAAACGGAAATTTGCTGTGCGCTTTTAGTTCCTGAAACAGCTTTGCCATCAGCATTGAATCTTTTCCGCCCGAAATACAGACGGCAATTTTATCCCCGCAATTGACAAGCTGATAAACGTTTATCGCTTTTGTAAATTTGCTGAATATGGCTTTGTGAAATTTTTTACGAATACTGCTTTCAACGCGTTCGGCGATTTGGGAATTTTCAAGTTTATTTTGCAGCCATCCATAATATCCGCCGATAAGATTGTATGCGTCATAACCGCTTTCGCAAAGCAGCTCTGCTGTTTCACGGCTTATTACTCCGCTTTTGCAGCATACGACAAGTCTTTTGTCTTTCGGCAGTCCTGCGTGGCGTTTGTCTTCTAACTCCTTTTGCGGAATATTAACAGCTCTGTCAATATGCCCCAGACTAAAAGCATATTCATCGCGTATATCTATCAAGATATAATTTTCTTCGGGTATTGCCGACAACTCTTCAACAGTTATTTCGTTATCCATGTTGTCCCCTTTTTAATTATCCCCATTAAATTTTATACTTCAGTAAATTATAGCAAATGCTGACGCTTTTGTCAAGACGTTAGGAAAACGCGGTTATACATAAAATTTATAGCCGGATATTACGGCAAATTATCCCCAAATAAATTTACAATATGTTTGGGGATAATCTGCGTAGAATTGAATGGTTAGGTTTATGCTGCTATTCATTTTCGTGCTGTCATGTTCGGGCATTTTTGAGGACTTTCCAACGGCGAAAGCGACGAAACCGAGGACGAGGAAACCGAAGATTTCGATGAGGATGAGTGCGAGTGTCAGGGAATGGCGATGGGGATGTAATAAAGCTGAAATAAGTTGTTGACAGTTTGCAAAAAATGTGATATAATTTAATTATAGGGACGGAGCAAAAAATCTTTTTCGTAAAGGTTAGACACGCATTGAACCCCGCTGTTTTACAGTGGGGTTCAATAATGCACTATTTTTACTTTGAAATTCCCTAATGGAATTTCAATTTTGCTTCGCAAAACCGTAAAAATGTGCTGGCGTTTTTTTCTTGGATAAGTTTTTTACGGTAAGGGTTTAAACTCTTACCTCTAAAAGCTCCTCCCAAGAAATAATTATTACTAATAACTATGCAACACGAAATGCAACACGAAACACTTGACAATTTGCATAAACTGTGATATAATAAAAACACAGCAACGGAGCTTTATGTTCCGTTGCTGTTTTTGCATTTTAAGAGATATTCAGAGGAGGTAACTACAGTGCAAGGAAAACCGCTGTCACATGAAGTTAAAAAAGAAAACGGGTTTAAAAAGCCCGATCGCGTCGACAGACACCCGCGCGAAAATCCCGAGCCGACTAACAAGCCCGCTAATAGTCACGAACCAGACTTGAATAATGAGGAACACAGACCAAAAATCGTTCCTTGGAAGTAAATTATCCGAGATATAATTGCAACTTTTGAATTTGAATAATTCAAAAATATTGCAATAATTTAATAATTTTGTGCGATTTAGCCTAAAATTTGCAATTTTATTTTAAATTTCTGTCAAAAAAGCAGTTGACATAATATCATCTTAGTGTTATAATAAACTTAAAGCAAGGGCGCTTTGACATTTTTACGTCAAAGCGCTCTTATTTGTTTTGCTTTTTAATTGTTTAATTGCAGAAGTATATAGAAAAGAGATGAATTTTTATGGTAACTCCTGTTGCAAATTCAAAGGAGATAAACGAACTGCTTGCAAGATACGGGGTAAAGTTCGGGATCTATAAAAACGGAAATTTCCACGAACAGCTTTTCCCGTTTGACGCGATACCGAGAGTTATTTCGGCGGCGGATTTTGCCATGCTTGAAAAGGGGCTTATCCAGCGTGTTGACGCGCTTAATATGTTCCTGCGCGACGTTTATTCCGACAAGAAGATAATTTCGGACGGCGTCGTTCCCGAGGATTTCGTTTACAGTTCAACGGGATTTTTACAGCAATGCGACGGTGTATTACCGCCAAAGGGCATTTACAGCCACATTTCGGGCATTGACCTTGTCCAGGCAAAGGACGGAACGTGGTATATTCTTGAGGACAATCTGCGCATACCGTCGGGCGCGTCCTATCCGCTTATTGCAAGAGAACTTTGCAGAATGACAAGTCCCGATGTTTTCCGCGAGGCTAATGTCCGCGACAACCGAAACTATATTGCCTTGCTTCGGGAAACTATGAACTATGTAAACTGCGGCGGAATTAACGTTATACTGACGCCAGGAAGATACAACGCCGCGTATTTCGAGCATTCATATTTCGCGGAGAAAACGGGCGCGGTGCTTGTTCAGAACAGCGATCTGTTCGTTGAGGACAATGTTCTGTACCTTAAAGATTATCAGAACGGAAAAACGCGCGTCGGTACTGTCTACCGCAGAATTTCGGACGAATATCTTGATCCGATGACATTCCTGCCCGAATCGCTTATAGGCATACCGCATATCATGGACGCATACAGGGCGGGGAATGTTGCGCTTATAAACGCTCCCGGAAACGGCGCTGCCGACGACAAGGGAATTTACTATTTCGTGCCGAAGATGATAGAATACTATCTAGGCGAAAAGGCAATTCTTAAAAACGCGCCGACCTATCTGCCGTTCTATGAAGATGACAGAAAGTATGTACTTGACAATCTTGAAAAGCTGGTCATAAAAGACGTTTCCGAGGCGGGCGGTTACGGTGTTGTGTTTGGTTCGGACATGACGAAAGAACAGCTTGCAGATTGGAGAAAACTTATCACCGAGCAGTCTCGGCGCTTTATCGCGCAGGAAGTAATTGATTTCATAGACTTGCCCGTAACCGACGAGCAGGGAAATACCACGATGCACAAGGCAGATTTAAGAGCGTTTGTGCTTTCGGGCGAAAAAACAAAGGTATGGTGCAGCGGACTTACAAGATTTTCGCGCACCGAAAATTCATTCGTTGTAAATTCATCTCAAGGAGGAGGCTTTAAAGATACATGGGTACTATCACAAGAATAAACATAAACAATCTTTTCTGGCTGGGGAGATATACCGAGCGCGTATTTATAACGCTCAATTCGTTCTTCAAGTATGCCGACAAAATAATTGAAAAGAGGGAATTTTACGGGAAATACCTCGAGGACATAAGCGTTCCGAATATCTATAAAGATTTCGACGATTTCTTCGACCGCTATGTCTTTGACGAAGAAGATCCGAACTCTATTTATTCAAATCTTCTTCGTGCTTTGGGAAACGGCATTGTTCTGCGCGAGGAGATTAAAACGCCGTCGCTTTCGTATCTGCAAATGGCTGCTGACAAGTTCAAGTCCTGCAGAGGTACGGACAAAATACGCTATGACCTGCTGCCCGTGCGCGATGCTATCTATGCGTTCTGGGGGAGCGTTGACAGCAACATGACCGACTTTGACGCATTAAGAATTATTCATCTCGGAAAGTCGGTAGAACACGTTGATATGCTTTTAAGGCTGTCGCTTCCCGAAGAAGAAACTTTCAGCGCTTTAAACAATCTCGTAAAACACGTTGAACGCTATGTCGGGCAAAGCGGCTGCATTATAAACAAAGTTGCATTATCGCAGATAAAATCCGCAGTTGCCGTTCCCGAAAAGTTGGGTGAAAACAGAAGCGCGCTGATAGCGAATGTCGAGGCACTTATAGAGGTGAATTTCATTGAAACGGCTGCGGTTTGAGTATTCGGCTGAACTGAAGTTTTCGGGGAATGTTTCGGAGCATTGTTTTACTTTGCGCTGTCTGCCCGTGTCCGACGGACGACAGCTTATAAGAGAAGCGCGGTATGAAATATTCCCAAGCGAAAACAGCAAGATCTGGCTTTCTCGCGACAGCTTCGGAAATACGCTTTTATGCGGAAGAATACCCGAACCTCACAACGTTTTTTCATTTCACATTTCGGGGAAAGCCGAGATAATAAACACGCGGGATATTTCGGGATTTCCCTCGGCTATATACGGTTACAGCTCTCCTCTTACAAAGCAGGGAGAATGTATAAGAAAGTTTTACGATGAAAACAAGCCTACTGCCGAATTGCCTATTGACCGAGCAATGGAACTTTGCAATTCCCTGTATTCAAAAATGAAATACGAAAAGGGAGCAACAGACGTTTATACTTCTGCGGAAGAGGCATTTTCGCTCGGCAGGGGCGTATGCCAGGACTATGCGCATATTTTCCTTGCACTTTGCAGGCTGGACGGTATTCGCTGCCGATATGTTTCGGGATTAGCATACGAGAGCGGCGAAACTCACGCCTGGACAGAGATAGGGAGCGGTTCGAGGTGGTATGGAATTGATCCTGCAAACAACAGATTTATCAGTGAAAATTATATAAAGCTCTGCCACGGCAGAGATTATTCGGACTGCCCGATAGAATGCGGGATCTATCTCGGAAATTCAAAGGGAGTTCAGACGGTAACATCGGCTGTTGCCGAATTTTAAAGGGAGTGGAGTTATGATAGAAGAAGTCGCAAAGGCGGGACTTTCGGTAAATGAAAACATTGTCATAAAGAAAAACCGTTATGTAGGCTCGGACAATAAAGAGCCCTCGGGAAAAAGAGTCTGCGTTGTTACGGGAATACACGGAGACGAGCTCGAGGGGCAGTATGTCTGCGCAAAGCTGGCAAACGTATTGCAAAATAACCTTGCGCTGTTAAACGGCACGGTGGATATTTATCCTGCTTTAAATCCCATCGGCATTGATTCAATAACGAGGGGTATTCCGCTGTTTGACCTTGATATGAACCGCATTTTCCCGGGAACTGCCGACGGCACAATGGCTGAGTGCCTTTCGGCAGACATAATTTCTGATATAAGCGGAGCCGATATTTGCATTGACATTCATTCGAGCAACATTTATCTGCGCGAAATTCCGCAGGTCAGAATAAACGAAATAACCGCCGACGAGCTTATTCCTTATGCAAAAATGCTCGGGTGTGATTTTATATGGGTGCATGCCTCGGCGACCGTTCTTGAATCAACGCTTGCATACAGCCTGAACAGCATAGGGACGAAAACGCTTGTCGTGGAAATGGGCGTAGGAATGAGGATAACCTGCGAATACGGCGACAGGCTTACGGAGGGCATTTTAAACCTCTTAAAGAATCTCGGAATGTGGAAAGGCGAATGTAAGCCCGTAAAAGAGCCTATCATCTCCGCAGACAGGGCGGTCGAATTTGTAAATTCGGGCGCGGCAGGGATATTTATCCCGACGGCAAAACACTGGTCGCATGTTAAATGCGGAGACGCTGTGGGGAGCGTTATTGATCCCGTTACGGGAAATGTAGAAGAATACGTCACCTCGCCCTGCGACGGAATTATTTTTACATTGAGGGAATTTCCCATAGTCTACGGCGGTTCGCTTATCGCTAGAATTTTAGGGGGTGAAGCAAATGCGTAAAAAGACATTGTATTCACTTCGTTCGCCCTATCGCGAGAGCATGGATATAATCGGCTTTCAATTCGGTCACGGCGAAAAAGCAATGTGCGTTGTCGGCGCAATGAGGGGAAATGAAGTACAGCAGATGTACGTCTGTTCTCAGCTTGTCAGCCGTCTTAAAGATCTCGAAAGCGGTGGGCTTATTTCGGACAACTGCGAAATAATGATAATCCCGTCCGCAAACTACTATTCAATGAATATCGGAAAACGCTTCTGGACAATGGACAACACCGACATAAACCGAATGTTCCCCGGCTATGACCTGGGAGAGACAACTCAGAGAATTGCCGCGGGCATTTTTGAAAGCGTAAAGGGCTATAAATACGGCGTTCAGCTTGCAAGTTTTTATCAGCAGGGGGATTTTCTTCCGCATGTAAAACTAATGGAAACGGGATTTACAGACCACGAGCTTATGAAGTGCTTCGGTCTGCCGTTTGCGTTTATAAGAAAGCCTCGCCCTTATGACACGACAACGCTTAATTACAATTGGCAGATATGGGAAACGCAGGCTTTTTCACTGTACACAAACGCCACCGACAACATTGACGAGCCGTCCGCAAAACTTGCGGTTGACGCGATTTTGAGATTTATGTCGGCAAACGGCGTTATCAAAACAAAAATTCCCGGCGGTTATATAACCGAAATGCTCGACGAAAAGTCGCTTCTGCAGATACATTCTCCCGTCGCGGGCATTTACAAGAGCTTTGTAAAAACAGGCGACGAATTCAGAAAAGGCGATATTCTCTGCGAAATAACCGATCCTCTTGACGGAAGCGTCATCAGGCAGATAACCGCGCCGACCGACGGGATCGTGTTCTTTAGATATAACAGACCGCTGGAGTTTGAAAAGACGGTGCTGTATAAAATTATACCTGTTTAGAAACAGCAGGTAATTTAAAGATAAGAGCGTGCAGATATGCACGTTCTTTTTTGTGATTTATATAAAATATGTCGGGAAGATTTTGGATAATTTGACTAATTGTTGTTGACAGTATCTGCTTTTTATTTACAAAAAAATGATTTTATGGTATAATAGGACTGAAAGGCAAGCGATGATTATGCGTAAATTAACATTATTTTTAGCCGTTGTGCTTATGATCTTTCTTTCGGGCTGTACAAACAACAGTCCAACCGAAAGTGACAGTATTTCAAACTCTGCGGAAAGTGAGCCGGCAGAAAGCGACAGCAATTCAAGCTCTGCGGATTACAGCCATATAGCTGAGTTTGAGCAGAAATTCGGACTTATTCTTGCTCCAAGCGGGAAATATACTTACGGTCCGATCGATCCTAATGATGAACGGGCAATACACGGGATTTTCCGTGTAAAAGACGAGGGCGGTTATGATTTGGTGCTTAAAGTGCCGAACGGAGAAACTCCTGCTTTTAACGAGGGCGATCATCTTTACTTTTTAAGCAGGTGGACAATTGTAAAATACGATCTGTCAGCCGACGACGTTGAAGCAACAGCGGAGCATACTGAGCTGCTGCCGCCATATTCAAGTATCAAACATATTTATTCTCACGACAGCGATTATTATTATGTTTGTGCAACTCTTTGGGACGAAGAAAATGGACGTTCGACGCTTGAAAAGTATTTTAAAATTGCCCGTGACGGTTCAAGTTATGAGGAAATCGCCTTTGAAGACATTCCAACATAAACAGCAAAATAACAGCACCGTTTTTGGCGGTGGAATTAAAGGTCAGAAAAATCAAGCCCGAACATTTCGGACAACTCGATTTTTATTTAAAAAGTTCTCAACAGAGACGTGAAGAAGCCTGATGAAAACCCGAGCGCAGGATTAATTCTGTGTATTTATAAATATGATATTGTTGCCGATTATGCGCTGAAGCTGCTGGATAAAAAACTGATGCAAGAAAAGCTGCGTGAATCTCTCTGGCTGAAAAAATGATGACAGGGACGAATTTAGCGAGGACGAACAATAACGACCTTTGGTGTCATCTCAACAAACATCACTTTTGTATATACAAAGGCTCGCCTGCCTTATCAGCCGCTTGTTAGGGATGTATTGGATGCCACCTCGGTCGGTGCTTCTGTCTTCGACAGAGGTTGCCACTGGCGACACGCACCCCTAATACCTCACAGGAACGTAGACATTTATAGGAAAACAGATATTGAAAGAATACACGATCTTTTAAGTTAAGCGTAACATTGCTGAAATGGAAAAACAGCATGGCAAGGAACAAGTCGCGGAAATGCTTGGCGAGAATCCGGCGACGGAGATAGACTGAAAGTTCAAAAATGCTGTTGCCAAATGGTTGATGCCGTATTGGAAAGATATTCATAATTATGAACACGGCGACTTTTGGAGGCGCCTATACCTGCGAATCAAATATATATTACTAGACCGCAGTGCCGAATGTAGCTGTGTCGAAACACGTTTTACAAGCCGTCGTGGACGATATACTTCCCTATATTCGTGCATTCTTTGAATTCGAAGAAATCAAACGCGAGTTTGAGTAATGGAAAGCCAAACGAGATAAGATTCTTGCTGAGAAAAAATGTGAGACAGGTAAGCATAAATAATAAAATTTTGCCACCATGCAGTCAAAGAAAACCTTGAAAGCTTACGAATGGGGTAAAAGCGAATAAGTAACCGAATAAGAATGGAGGGTTAAAATGTCTAATTATGTAGAACTTCCCGTTGAGAAAATAGAACTTGATATAAGCAACCCGAGAATTGCACGCGGCGTAGCGTATTATAGTCCTATTACAAGTGAGACAATGGCACTTTTGTTGAAATCAACATCCGAGGAATGTGCTAGCCTTCGTGAATCAATTAGAGAAAACAAAGGAATAATCCATCCTATAGTCGTGAACAAACGTGCCGATGGAACTTACGTTGTAATCGAGGGAAACACACGTCTTCAAATTTACAAAGATTTTATAGCAAGTGGAGAGCCTGGAAATTGGACAAAAATACGTGCTATTGTATATGATGATTTGAGTGATGATGAAATGCATTCTATTAGATTGCAGGCACATCTTATTGGACCTCGTGAGTGGGATCCATATTCTAAGGCTATGTATCTCAACCATTTAGCTACGGTAGAGCATATGCCGATGAATACTCTTATCTCATTCTGTGGCGGGGCTTCTAAAGCATCTGAAATTAGGAATATGATTGCCGCATATAACGATATGGAAAAATACTATCGCCCGTTGTGCGATGATGATTCACAATTTGATATAAGAAAGTTTCACGGATTTGTTGAATTACAAAACAGAAATATTACAGACGCTCTAATTGCAAAAGGATATGACAAAACTGATTTTTCACAGTGGATGGTTGACGACAGATTTAGCACCCTACAAGATGTACGAAGATTGCCTGATATTCTAAAAAGCAAAAAGGCAACCGAAGTTTTCCTAAAAACGAACACTCGTGATGCCAAAAAAATTCTTGCAGTTGAAGAAATTACTGTTGATAAATTGAGGGATGTTCCATATGAACTTCTTGCTAAAGAGCTTTCAAACCGTATGCTTGATATGAAAATACGAGAAATCTCTCACTTACGTGACGACTCCGAATACGATGCGAAACGCAATTCATTGGTTCAAGTATATGAGGATATAAAATTTATTCTTGAAGAAATAGGGGTGAACGTGGAATGAGCGAATCGTTACAGCATAAGCAATTGGTCAAACTGATTATTGATACAACAATTTTAATCGTTGGAAAAGATAATTCTGCTTTGATTGCAACAGATGCTGTGGACGGATATGCTCTTCCACTTTTAACAAGCGAGGGATTTCGACCTGATGTTCATTATTGCCACCAAGGCAAGCTCATCATTGGGGAAGCTAAAACAAGCTCCGATATTGAACGTTTGCACAGTCGTAAGCAATATGAATCATATATAAAGGAGTGTGCGCTTTTTCAAGGAGAAGCTATACTGCTTTTTGCTGTACCTTGGTCGGACCACGCGACAATAAACAATATTGTAAAAAAAATTGCCAAGCGCTACCCTGGGAATTATAGAATAGAAATACTCGATGGAATTGGGGGATCAATATGAAAAAAATACATTTATTGAAAGAACCCAATTTAATGGCAAAGTACAATGCTTTTCCATATCAGCAGGAAGCTTTTGAAGCAGTAAAGGATTTAAAATATGCAGCTATCTTCCATGAGCAGGGATTAGGCAAGACCAAAATTGCCATTGATGTATTACTCTATTGGCTGCAAAATACGGAAATTGATACTGCACTGATTGTTACAAAAAAGCAGTTGGTGCAAAATTGGATGCAAGAATTCAAAATGCATACCTCTATCAAGCCATCTGTTCTTGACACAGATAAGCAGTCAAACTATTATGTATTCTCCGGCCCCGCAAGAGTTGTTGTAACAAACTTTGAATTGCTCGTTTCTGAGAAAGAGCGCTTCAAGTTATATTTGAAAACAAGAAATGTCGGAATTATTATTGACGAGTCTGCAAAGTTGAAGAATCCGAACGCTAATCTTACGAAAACTTTCTTTGAACTTTCCCCCTTATTCCAAAGACGTATTATAATGACGGGAACTCCGGTTGCCAATCGACCATACGATATTTGGTCGCAAATATACTTTTTGGATCAAGGTAAGAGTTTGGGGACCAATTTTAATGAATTTAAGCATCAAACGGATTTGTCGAACAAATTGGTTTCTGATTCTGAATTGCAAGATGCCTTTGAGCATTCCGTTTCTACGATTTATAAAAAGGTTGCTCCTTTCTCTGTAAGAGAAACAAAAAACAGCGGCATTATTGAATTGCCGGACAAAGTATACATTCGAGAAGATGCATATTTTACTAAAGAGCAGGAAATGCTTTACGATCAAATCTGTCAAGAGCTTCGGGTAGAAGTTTGGAAGGATGGACAAGTTGTTGAGGATGATTCAAGCGCAATAGTAAAGCGCTTGCTCCGTTTGGTTCAAGTAGCATCCAATCCACGATTAATCGACGAATCATATAGAGGAAAATCTGCAAAAGAAGGGGTCCTTGATTCGCTAATTCAAAAAATCCTTTCGGAGGGCGAAAAATGTATCGTTTGGACAAATTTCATTGAAAATGTAGAATCATTTGCCAACACATATTCTGAACTTGGATGCGTGAAAATTCACGGAGGAATGAAGATTTCTGATCGCAACCAATCAGTTGAGCGTTTTCAAACGGATAATTATAAAATAATGTTTGCTACGCCTGCTTCTGCTAAAGAGGGACTCACCCTCACTATGGCAAATCATGTGATCTTTTATGACCGCGGTTTTAGCTTAGATGATTATTTGCAAGCCCAAGATAGAATACACCGTATTTCACAGAAAAAAACTTGTTTTATCCACAACATTATTATGAATGGGAGTATCGATGAGTGGGTAGATGTACTATTAAAATCAAAGCAAAATGCTGCATCTTTAGCACAGGGTGATATGACTTTGTCTGATTATCAAAAAAAAGCTGACTATAGCTTCGGAGACATTATCAAAGAAATACTATTTTCCAATCAGGAGGAAGACGATGAGTAAGATTACTATTAGTAAAAAAGAGTATAACGTTGAAGAAGAACTGCTTAACCAATGTGAATTGCTTTTTTATGAAGAGAACCCCCGCGTATACTCGATTATGAGATCCAACGGAACTACGCCTACTCAAAAAGATATTGAAACTAAAATGAAATCAATGGAACACGTAAAGCAGTTGCGTCTTTCCATTGAGCAAAACGGAGGTTTGATAGATCCTCTTATCGTTGTAAAACGTAATAACGATTTTGTCGTTCTTGAAGGTAATAGCCGTTTGGCAGCATATAGACTTTTGGCAGAAAAAGATCCTGTCAAATGGCAAAAGGTGCGTGCTAACATTTTACCGGAAGAGATTACTGAAAACGAGATATTCACCCTCCTTGGTCAATATCACTTGGTAGGGCGTAAGGATTGGAACATATTTGAGCAGGCAGCTTATCTCTACCGTCAAAAACAATCTTCCGGTTTAGAAAATGACATCTTAGCAAAAAACGTTGGTTTAACTGAGAGCAAAGTAAACTCATTGATTCAGACCTATTCGTTTATGGTCGAAAATGACGATCTTCGTCCTGATCGTTGGAGTTATTACGAAGAATATCTAAAAAGCAGAGCTATCCGCAAATACAGGGAAACCAATGCTCAAATTGATACAACTTTTGTAAAACAAGTTAAAACGGGACAGATTAAGCAAGCAATGGATGTTCGCATTGTATTTGGTGAAATTGCAAAAGCTAAAGGTAAAACCGCTGCTAAAATAATGCAAGACATTATAGAAGAAAAGGTGGATATTTACGATGGTCACGAGCGTTTAAAGGCTACAGGAAAAACCACAAATACATTTAAACAAATTAGCAAATTCCATGAAGCTATCACCGACGAAGATTTCCAAAGCTCTTTACTTCTCGAAGCTACTACAAACAAAGCTATTGGGTTTGAATTAAGAAAAATTCAAAAAGCAGTTAATGAGCTTCTTCACAAGATAAATTGAGCTTTGAGGAATTATGCAAAATGAAAAACATTTTACTTATAGAACCAGATTATAAAAACAAATATCCCCCTCTTGGACTTATGAAGATTTCTGCTTTTCATAAGAAAATACTACATGACAATGTTCGTTTCGCCAAAGGCAGATTGCCAGAAGTTTTTGCTCATACAAAGTGGGATCATGTATATGTAACAACCTTATTTACTTTTGAATGGGCAAGAACTATAGAGGCGGTTGAATATGCAAAAACTCTAGTCGACTCGATTGATCAAATAACAGTTGGCGGCATTGCAGCAACTATGCTTCCTGATGATATGTACCGTGACACGGGCATTTATCCCGTGTGCGGTTTGCTAAACGAGCCTGGAAAACTTGGACTCCCTGGCGATGAATGTATTGATCAGATTGTACCCGATTACTCGATGCTTGATGATATTGATTATGTGTATCCTTTCTGTGACGCCTATTTTTTAAGTGCAACAAAGGGATGTGGAAACAAATGTGGATTTTGCGCAGTTCAAACGCTTGAGCCTAAATTTATCCCTTATATTGATATTAAAGAAAAAATTGCAGCGATTGATGCCGAATTTGGGCCCAAAAAAGATCTTCTTTTGATGGATAACAACGTTCTTCGTTCATCCCACTTTAATCAAATTATTGATGATATTATTGAATCGGGATTTGGGAAAGGTGCATTCTACATCAATCCAAAAACGGGTAAAAAGGTTCAGCGCTATGTTGACTTTAATCAAGGGCTTGATGCAATGTTTCTGAACGAAGCGAAAGCCAAAAGGCTTGGAGAGATTGCATTACGTCCTGCACGTATTGCTTTTGACCATATTGAGGATAAGAACATTTACGAGAGAGCAATGCGGCTTTGTGCAAAATATGGGATTACGGAACTTTCAAATTATGTTCTCTATAACAGTGAAGATTTTGGTGGCAAAGGAAAAATATATCACGCAGATATGCCCAAAGACCTTTATAATAGAATGCGTTTCACCTTGGATTTGAAAGATGAAATCAATGAAAATCTACCGGACGATAATAAGGTTGCTGCGTTTTCTTTCCCGATGAGATATATTCCTCTCTCTGCACACGAGAGGGGATATGTCGGATCACAATGGAATGCCAAATTCCTTAGAGCTGTTCAATGTATGTTGATCCCTACGCAAGGCAAGGGGGTGGGAAGTAAATCTTTCTTTGAGGCTGATTTTGGTAAGAATGCAGATGAATTTGTCAAATTCTTAGCTATGCCTGATAAATTAATTGCAGCGAGAGGCAAATTTAGTGAAAAAGTTAGACGAATGCACGATGAAACCGAAGAAGATCTAAAATTAAGAAAAGCACTTTGGGAAAAAAACCAACGCAAATTAAAAGAGTGGAACAAATTATACGATTCAATGAATAGCGAAGAAGTTGACAGCTTTGTTTCGGTAATCGGCGATAATGTATTTCTTCCAGAAAAGGTTCTTGGCATTGTCTCTGATGTGCAAAAGAAATTATATTTGCATTACCTCACCATTCCGAGATTGATTTCGCTTTTGGGAATGATCAATCACAATTCACCTACGTATAGTGTTGTCTACAATTATGTTACAAATGATTTCAAAGATATGTATTGTGATATAATTGATGTTTTGATAGGCAAAGAATCTCAACCCACTTACATCTTCAAAAATTATGTTGATTTTTTTGGAAAGAAAGGTGTTATGGATTTACTTGATAAATTATGCAATATAGATTTCGATGCAGACCAACAGTTAAAAAAATGGCATGACATTTGTAAGAAAAACGGAGTTGCATACATAGATTTTGAATTAATTCGCATTTATAGAAGATATGTTATAGTTGGTGCATTGTCAGAGCAAGAGCATAAACTTGCTAAAAACTTGATTTTGCAAATGAAAATGTCCGACTTGTCAGAATTACTGCATCACAACTTTGATGCGTTTCAACAAAAAATTTTTGATGATTTGAATGAAGAAAAAGGACAAGATTTTTTGAAAATGATAAGCAAATCAATTCTAAAAAATATTCATTTCAAGTTAAATGACCTCCTGGAGAAGAAGCAATGAATAATAATATTGTCATAGGAAAACATACGTTGGAATCTTTGACTTCGGGAATGTATGCAAACCCTTATGTTGTTTTCCGAGAGTATGTACAAAATGCTGCAGATTCTATCGACGGTGCCTATAAAGCAAAAATATTGAGTAAAGGAAATGATAGGATTATTATATCTGTATCACCGCTTGAAAGATTAATCATTATCGAAGATAACGGGCTTGGGATTCCAGCCGGCAAAGCAGAAAAAACTTTGATTAGCATTGGAAACTCTCAAAAGTCATCTGATAACGCGAGAGGATTCAGAGGAATAGGCCGTTTGTCGGCATTAAGCTATTGCTCTAAATTAACTTTTGAAACGAGCTTTGCAGGTGAGGATGTGGTATCGAAAGTAATTATTGACGCAACCAAGCTCGCAGAGCTACTTGCGTTTAATGCTGATATTGATGTATCTGTAGTTGAAGTGTTGGACAAGGTTTGCACCACAGAGATATCTCCTGCTCCAGTTGAAAGGCATTATTTCAAGGTAATTATGGAAGGAGTAGAGGATTCCTCAAAACTAACAGATTATGAGGAGATTTTATCGTATCTCTCTCAAAATATTCCTGTTCCTTATGATCCTAAATTTACTTGGGGAAAAGAAATTGTTAAACGCTTAAAAATGGAAGGATATTTTGAGCCAACATACAATGTTTTTTTGACGTACGGCGATAAAACTATGCCCGTATATAAACCTTATCAAGATGAATTTTTAATTGATAAAACCAAAAATATCGTAGATAAGATTTTAGATATAAACGTTGTAAAACTTTCCGACTCATCTAATACACATATTGCGATTGGATGGATTGCTAAAACAAGTTATCTTGGCAGCATATATGATCGGACCGTGAAAGGTATTCGCTTAAGAAAAGGAAATATTCTCATAGGAGACTATCAAACATTGAATGTTGTATTTAAAGATGCAAGATTTAACGGTTGGACGATTGGCGAAATTTTTGCGGTTGATCCTAAGCTAATCCCTAATGCTCGCAGAGATAATTTTGAGAAAAATCCTTCTTACTTCCTCCTCGTTGAGCAACTTATAACTGTTGCAAGTGCAATCACAAAAGACATTAAGTCCGCATCACTCAATCGTAATGCCGATCTATCAAATGCCTTAATACAGTATGAGAGGGTTCAGCGTCAAACCGCTTCCGCCTTGAATAATGGTATCGCAGAAACTCAAAAAATTGCATTAAAACACGCTCTCTCGGGGATTCAAAATTCAATAACACAGTCCCATTCTAACGGAGAAAGTGATGATCTCTGTAAGGAAATCGCATTTGAAGAACTTGATATGCTTATTGGTCAAGTTCAAGGCGCAACAGCGTTTAAGGCATTGAACACAATGAAAAATATATCTAATGCTGAGAAAAAAACTTTGGAGAAAGTCTTTAATGCCATTATCGAATATAACAAAGAGACGGCCACTGGAATAATAGATTATGTTTTGTCAAAATATCAACAAGGCAGTGATTCAACAAAGTAAAAGTAATTTTGGGAAAACAGTACCCAATCATATATTTTAGAGGCTATTTTTCCAATGACACTCACTGTAAATGCTGAAAATAGAAGCAAAAAATAAACTACATGAGTCGGGAGTTAATCTCCCAGCCTCGCACATTTATTAATATATGATTTCGTTTAGCCAACCTCTTCGGTGCGGTTGCGGATGTTGTTCATACGGCGCACCTATTTAAGCAGGTCCGTTTGTTTGAGGAATTACGTAACATTCTGCTTTTGCGTACTGTTGGACAAGATATTCTAACATTCCTGTTGCTTGCTGACTAACCTCTTTCAGATGTTCTTCAAGTGTCCCATTCACACGCATCGCGCCGACAGGGGGAAAAATGGCTTTTTAGATAGTTGTAGTGCCGCAATCCCCAGACACCAATGTTACCGATATTCAGATACTTTTTCTTGACCTCCATTTTTTAATTCGGTTTGTTTTTGCCTGAGGTTAAATCCAGGTCGTCGGAATAAACGACAAATCCGAACCCATCGTCAACCAGCTTTGGGTTCGGATTTGCACTGTTTGTCTGACCTTTACAAAAAAAGACTTTTCTACTCAATATACCAAAACCGCTTTTCGGGAAGTGCGCATTTTTACGGTTTTTGCGTAGCAAAATTGAATTGCCATAAGGGCAATTCAAAGTAAAAATACGCAGCGTTGAAGCCCGCCGTAAAGGTGGGCTTCAATGCGTGTATAACCTTTACAAAAAAGATTTTTTCGGTCGAGCCAAAACAAAACGCCCTACTAGAGATAAGAGGTTAGCGCATTATCCTCTTTCGTCGGATAACGCTGTAAGAGGTGAGAATTTGAGCCACAACAAGATTTCCTTTTCAAACCTTGCCTTAGTTCAAACTCTAGCCTCTAACCTCTTAAAAATCTAGCTTCTAGCTGGTGGAGCATCCGCACCAAAAATGAACCCTCTGTTAAAGAGTTACGTTCCTCGATTTCGAAAAAGATTTCATCATCTAAGGTAACAGGCTTGTCGTCCGAATTAAAGAAAATGGTAATTTTGTCGTACCACAATATCCTCTATGTAGTCCTTATGTATCATTTTCTTGTTGCAAGTCTTGAGATTGGTTTTTGTTCCGTTACAGACGTAGTAACGATATATCTTGCCTTGTTTACATGTTTCCGTAAAGCCTGTAATCATTTCTTTACATTGTTTGCATAACAGTTTTGTTGTAAGCAGATATTCCACTTTTGTGGTTAATGGAATAGACCGGAATCCCTTGAAACATTATCCTTGAACTGTCGGCTAACAACTTTTGCAACTATGGTCTGTCGCCTGTTTTTCCGCTTATGGCATCATCGCTATACATCTTGATAATAGCATGTTTATTCTTATTTGCATATCTACGACAGATTTTGACCTATTACTTGATACTTGCTTCTTGTTGAGAGCTTGAAGTAAAACGTGCATATATAACTACATTCATACTATTCGCCGTTATCTAATTTGATTTTTTGTGTTCTTGAGAATAATTTCCCCAATTGAGAATTAGCAATGCCAATAATGACGGCGGCAATATTCCTTCTCTTGTTGCAATATGGCTGATATATGCAAAATTTCTTTTAAATACAGTAAGGTCACGTGTATTGGAATGTAATGCGCCATGCTGTTTTAATTCTTCGAAAGCCTCATCACACAGCCGCTTAATTTCAAATGGAGAAATAGCTGTGATATCCTGCCTTATTCTTCCCTCTGTAGTCTGATAGTCTGATAATGTACAAATTACGCTTAATAGTTCGCTAAAATTATTTGGGAACTTAAATCCATATCTCTTTGGTGGATTAACGCCCAATTTCTGCCACAATTCTTTTGCATCTTTTACTATAAATCGGGGATCTCCAATATCCTCTACAGCCTTCCTTTCAGTATCTGAATATATGTAGAAGTTTACTTCCGAAATAAGAGGATTACATTTTATGATGTTTATAATATGCTGATCATTATTTGGTGACATTCCAACTATGTCTATCACACCTGTAATTTGCTCAAAACGGTCAAAATAGTATTCTGGAGCCATTTTCAATTCAGGATGCATTTTGCGTGTAAGTAAGGCTTGTTTAAGCTCATTTTGTTTAATCTTTAACACTTGAAGAAGTGGCACATTAGCGGATTCAATATTTGCTTGATGCATCAACATTGCTTCTTTGTATTTTAAATCTCCGCTATAACTTAATAGTGCATTGCAAAATGAATGTTCAAACGATGGAATAACAACTGATTTTCCAGCACAACATTTTTGATATCCAATAACATACTCAGGATTTTCAGATGCTTGAAGTTCTTTAAAGTTACCATGAAGATGGAATACTTGTTTTGATGTTGCGCTCTCAAGATTGGCATCATAGTTTACGGTGTAAATTTCATCAAAACTTTTAAAGAACTGACGAACTTTTTTACTCATGTTCAGATACACATTTTGAATTTTTCCGTCATTATATATTGCATCAAGGAATAATCGTTTAAATCCAATTTCTGCGCTACCACTATCCTTTTCTGCATCATACATAAGTGAATACATTTTTAATACAAAAAGCCAATCTTCCAACATGATGTCATGGGGATATGCGACTTCACCATATTTTGATTCGTCATATCGTAATTTAAAATCTTCAAGAGCCGCTTTTAAATCACAATCCATATCTAAATTATCACATTCATCAGAAAGGATTCTTTTTACAAGATCCACAAAACCGTTAAAAAGGTGCACCAGCTCATTCCCTGAAATAGTACCCTCAAATAGCACATCATATTTTTGTATAGCAGCACGGCATTTCATTCGTTCCACAATAAATTGACTTGTATAAGCTTTTCCTCCGAACTGTATGTTAATCCCATTACCAGCAAGCAATGTTCTCATATATATCCACCTCCGACATTTGTAAAAGTGTCTAACAAATTATAAAATATCATTTCATCGGGTATGTATCTATCATCATCAAATAAAGATTGGACGTTGCTATAATACTCCATAATCGCAGTGGCACAATCGGGCACTACGGCTTTGACTCTTTTCGCATTGACAGATAATGTTTGCCCTCGGCTATCTGCCCTGCGGATAAAGTCGGCTATCTTATCCGCTTGCGGCAAATCTATTTGAAAAACATCTAAAGGTATATAAATCACTTCTGCCGCATAACCACTGTAATTAAGATATGCTTCGTTCGTATCATAGAAGAAGTATTTTTTAAATTCTTTTTGCAAGAGAATTTTAGCGGCTATTCTTGAACAGATTGATATATTCATAGATGCTCAGTCCTCTAAAATATGTAGGTGCTTGTAAATTGTCAAATAAGACACATTATAAATCCTTGAAAACTCTTTTTTATTTATCTCGACCTTTTGTATTTGGGATAATGCTTGTAGAAAACGCTCGATAAATCTTTGGCAGAAACAGCAAACCAACCTATTTTGCTATCCTTTGCCTTATGCATTCCGTTTTTTACTCACTGGCTGATGATGTATCTCCCCAGTTCGTTTAAAGCACTCATCGTTTTGAACATTCCTTCTGCCATGGGGTTAAGTTCTTTTGTGCTTAGTGTAATTCGACTGACCTCGGCAGCTAAAATCGTATCGCCCTCTTAAACAACATCAAGAAGTTTTGACTGTTTGGCACGTTCAACTTTCATACCGCTTCAATATTCACAATAGATAGTTTTGTCTGTAACACTTGGCTGTTTTAATTCTCGTACTTACTTGTTAATGTCTTGTTGCTGTTCATTGGTAGAGCATCTTGTATAGCCGTAAATCATAAAATTCCCCTTTATATTTATTATAATATATAAACGAAAAGAAGTCAACTGTTTCGTTTATACTTTTCCCTGTGAAATCGTAAATTTTTGATTAAGAACAAGGGGAGAAAAATAATAAATGGAATGAGATGTTATATTTTATATGGGATTTATTTGTCTACATTATATCATCCTCTCTATATACAATACATACAAAAAGCATTGGGCAACTAACGTCGCAGTGAACAATAGTGCAATTACGAATCCTTATTCCATATAAACATGCAGGTGTTCCAAAAAGGTTTTGCCGACACGAACCATTGTTTTCTTTTGCTGATTTTATTTCCTACAACAACTCCTTCTGCAAAAGCCACTAAACCCCTTATAACGCCACCACTATTCGACGGGGAGTATCTTAGTCATCATAATATCCATATTCGACTTAAATTGCTTCTCTTCCCGGCTTTTCTGCTATTGTTGTATATCAGACAGCCTTCTTTCTAACTATTTTAGGCATAGGAGATACCTACATATTATCAATAATTTCTGCGCCCCGATTTCCCGCAACCTTTAACCAAGAGGAATTTATAAGTGCAACGTTTGAGAAATGTTCCAAAGGCTTAACGTATACTGTATTTATTCTCAACTTGACACCTATACTTTCAAACTTAAAGCTCTTTGTCAGTTTAGATAAAACTTCAAAAAAACAAGGCGCGTTTGAAATTCCAACTTAAGGGTTTTGTAAATCTGATTTTCTTTAACTCGATAAATTCTTTAATTCGGGAATATATATAGTTGAAGCGTTTTACGCAAAACTTATAATACGATTATTGATTTGTCGAAGAAATTCCCTGCATCTAAGGACATAGCAGACTTACGGTTAGATACTATAACCAAATTTTAGCATCTTGTCAACTTAGGTAGTTTTACCCAAATTGTTATTAATCAATAAAAACGAACGGTTATATTGTGTTCATTTAATATATTTAAATTAAATATACAAAAGACTGTGGGGGGTTCTTTATGTTGTAATTTGATAATGGTTTTGCCTTTTTAAATATTTTAACTTTCCCTAAACAAAAAGCAACATCATATAATTAAAATCATTTCCCCGCATTTATTTTCTGATACTGCTATAAATCCAAACTTTTTCAATATTTCTATAAGCTTTTTATGCTTTGGAAAAACGGTAACGTATATCTCATCGTCGTCAGATTCCATCCACTTCTATAAAGCAATACCAATTGCACCTTCTTCTAAACGATTTCATTGAACATTATCAGCTAATTTTAAGTAAATATATTATTTATCATACTCGTGAAAATCACCTATAAAAATCATTTCTTACTATTTGATCACCAAATAGTTGAATATTTTTATTCCCTGTTTACATTACTCTTATCTTCCGATGCTTTATAAGTTATTCAGAATATTAAGCATATCTATTATATACTTAATATATTGCTTTAAATGTCAATTTGTCTACTATATAAATACAAGACCACTTGTTATGTTACAATAGATTACAAAAGCACAAGATACCCATAATGGAAATAATCAAATTTAAATAACTGCAGTTTTATAATGCAATTATTGCCGTAATTAAATACGACTTTTTAATTTGCGTTCTTTTACTTTCTCAAATATCTCTCTGCTAACGATTGCCTCATGATTATTTTCAATAAAGTACATATCCAACTCACCCTCATTTTTCTTGCGTTTTCCCGTTAGAAAGTCCTCGGTAAAACTCTTTTGCATAAGAACATCGCCGACATACTTTTCATTGGAGAGAATACGGTCAATAGTTGAAGTACTCCAGACATCCTTGCCCGTTACAGTTTTGATGCCGTTTTCCTCAAGATATTTCTTGATTTTACGAACGCCCCAGCCGTTCAAGTACAGATCAAATATTTTTCTCACAAAAACAGCCTCGGATTCAACAATCACCAATCTGCCGTTTTCATCTTTGTCATAACCTAAAAAACGCGTGCAGTTAAGACACACTTTTCCCTCGCGCATTCTCTCGCGAATTCCCCATTTGATGTTATCGCTCATATTTTTGCTCTCTTCTTGTGCAAATCCCGCGTAAATTCCCATCATTACCCGCATCTCCTTATCATAGTTGTTTAAGTTTTCTTTCTCAAAATAAACTTTAACACCTGAGTTGAAAAGCTCATACAGCGTCTTTAAAGTGTCCAACGTATTTCTTCCAAAACGACTTATTGATTTTGTCATGATCAGGTCGATCTTTCCACTTTTACAAGCCTTAAGCATTTTCATAAATTCGGGACGTTTCTTCAGCTGAGTTCCCGAGGCACGCTCGGCATATATTTTCACCAATTGCCACCCTTTGTGTTCTGTTATCAGCTTTTCATAGTATGAAATCTGCGCTTCAAGACTTGATTCTTGTTCATCATGATTTGTGCTTACTCGACAGTAGGCTGCAACTCGAAGTTTATTCATCGTTTACCTCCAAAAAATAAAACCGCAGGAATGTTTAAACTTGCGGTTAATGAATATATAAAACAAAAGCTACATTCTTTGTGCGTTTTGCACTAAAAATGTAGCTTTCAACTTGTCTAACCTTTACAAAAAAGACTTTTCTACTCAATATACCAAAACCGCTTTTCGGGGAGTGCACTTTTTTACGGTTTTGCGAGCGCAGCGAGCAAAATTGAATTGCCGTAAGGGCAATTCAAAGTAAAAATGTGCAGCATTGAAGCCCGCCGTAGAGGCGGGCTTCAATGCGTGTCTAACCCTTACAAAAAAGATTTTCCTAACCTATATGTCAAAATCACTTTTCGGGAAGTGCGCATTTTTACGGTTTTGCGAGCGCAGCGAGCAAAATTGAATTGCCGGAAGGGCAATTCAAAGTAAAAATGTGTAGCATTGAAGCCCGCCGTAAAGGTGGGCTTTAACGCGTGTCTAACCCTTACAAAAAAGATTTTCCTAACCTATATGTCAAAATCACTTTTCGGGAAGTGCGCATTTTTACGGTTTCGCTTTAGCAAAATTGAATTGCCATAATGGCAATTCAAAGTAAAAATGTGCAGCGTTGAAGTCCGCCGTAAAGGCGGGCTTCAATGCGTGTCTAACCTTTACAAAAAAGATTTTTGCAAGTTAGAATTTAAAACCACTTTTCGGGAAGTGCGCATTTTTACGGTTTCGCTTTAGCAAAATTGAATTGCCATAATGGCAATTCAAAGTAAAAATGTCGCAGCGTTGAAGCCCACCGTAAAGGTGGGCTTCAATGCGTGTCTAACCTTTACAAAAAAGATTTTTTTGCTCCGTCCCCATAACTAAATTATATCACATTTTTCGAAACCTCTCAACAACTTATTTCAGCTTTATTACATCCCCATTGCCATTCCCTGATACTCAGACTCGCTCTCATTCCCATCGAAATCTTCGGATTCCTCGTCCTCGCTCGGCTCATTGTCCAAGTCCTCGACTTCCTCATCATAAAGTTTCTCGTCCTCGTTTTCTTCCTCGGAAACGTCCTCAAAATTGCCCGAAACGGCTGCGCTTTCCTGCTCCTCGTGTTGTTCCTCTACTTCTTCGGTTTCGTCCTCACAACCGCTCACATCGGCTGTTTCGGGTTGCTCAGACAGACCTGCTCTTTGTGTCAGATCGCACTCGATCTCGATAAGTCCAATCACAAACT
>CANQVE010000006.1 GCA_947627205.1 uncultured Clostridia bacterium
ATTCCTATCCTCAACTTTATTTTGATCTCCTTATTTTTTTATATTTTTTGTCTCACATCATTGACAAAAGTACATATGTTACAATAATTTTAAATTGTGAACATCTTTCAACAGCCTTTTTCCGACAGCTCCTTTCATATCTCCTCAATTATGTTCAATATCTTCTTTCCCTGTTTCTTTGCATACTGAACTGTTTTATATGCACCTCCGCTTTTGTGGGTTATACAGCATATCACAAGGTCGGAGCGGTCTATCATGCTTTGATTTCGTATAAGTATAGCCGATTTTGGGTGAGCGTCTGCGGACTTTTCGCATATCTCGACTTCATCATAATATTCAAGAAAGTTTTCTTCATTTTTGCGGAAATCGGCTTTCATATACGGCAGGACAAGCGTGAGGTGAGTGTTTCCGTATCCGTAACTGCTGACCGCTTTCCTTATGGCGGCGGAGGCTATCATGTCAAACTCTCCGTCACGTCCTATAAGAAAATCGACATATTCTTTCTCATTTATCAGCTCGTGCAATATCCTGTCAAGCCGGCTCTCTATCTCCGCTTCTTGTTCAATATACCTGTGACCGAAAAAACTTACGGTATAAATATTTATCATCATTTGTTTCCTCATTTGTCCGTGTCAATTTTAAAAAGGTATCTGTTTCAATTATACCTAAAAATAGTTGTTAAGTCAATACAAATTGAAACAATGCATAGGTGAAATTTCATCTGCGTATATTATAATTGTATGTAGGTGGTGATTGGAATGATAGATGCGGATTTTATTTCGGACAGGATAGCAAAGCTGAGAACTCAAAAGAACATCTCTGCAAGAGATATGAGCCTTAGCCTCGGACAAAGTCAAAGCTACATCAACAATATCGAAAACAAGAAAGCTATGCCGTCTATGCAGATGTTTCTTTATATATGCGAGTTTCTCGGAGTTGAACCGAAAGATTTCTTTGATGAAAATGTGACAAGTCCGAATAAACTTGCTGACGCTGTCGAGGCATTAAAGCCTCTTTCTCCGAAACAGCTCGAATTGCTCACAGCGCTTGCAAAAGAGATGAAATAAGGCGGTAATGAAAACCGCCTTTTCATTCATGTAACCGTATATTTTACTCTCTGCCTATTGACAAAAGTCTGTAAGTATGATATAATGTAAGTGTTGAGATATCAGTGCGGATGGTATTCCGTTTATCGGAAACTGTACCGACATATTATCGCCAACTCCCGTTTCGCAGTCGGAAACATCCCGCGCCGCCATTTAAAGGAAAGGCGGAGATGCGATGAACATTGGTTTTATCGGAGCAGGAAAAGCAGGGAGCTCTTTAGGAAAATTTTTCGCGGACAGCGGTTGCTGTGTGACGGGCTATTACAGCCTGCACGAAAGCTCGGCGCGCGCGGCTTCGGAGTTTACGGGTTCTAAATTTTACAGCAGACCTGAAGAAGTGATAAAAGAGAGCGACGCGGTTTTTTTGACTGTTCCCGACGCGGCAATAGGCTCGGTCTATGACGAGCTTAGAAATTTCGATATTGAGGGCAGGCATATATGTCATTGCAGTGGAGTGATGACGGCGGCTGAGGCGTTTCCCGATATTCGCCGACGCAAGGCTTTTGGATATTCTGTACATCCGCTATTTCCCTTTTCGGGAGCTGAAAGCTCAAAGGGAGATCTCGCGGGTGCATTTTTTTGCATTGAGGGAAGCGAAGAACATCTTTCAGAGTGGAAAAGTTTTCTCGAAAATCTCGGCTTAAATGTGCAAATAATAAGCCCCGAAGCAAAACCGCGCTATCACGCCGCCTGCGCTGTAGCAAGCAACCTTGTTTGCGCGCTTATCGACGAGAGCGTCGGGCTTATGACAGAGTGCGGATTTACAAGAGAAAGCGCGCTTTTGGCGCTTGAGCCGCTAATTCGCAGGAATACGGAGAACATTCTGAAATACGGTCCTGCAAAAGCGCTTTCGGGAGCTGTCGAGCGAAACGATATAAAGACCGTAAAAAAACACCTCGATTGTTTTCCGACAGCCTCTGAAAAGGAAATGTACCGCGCGGTGTCCGAAAGGCTTATAAAAACAGCCCGCGCGAAAAATCCCGATACCGATTATTCCGAGCTTGAAAAATTGCTTATGGGAGGTAATCAAAAATGAAAAAAAATACTGTAACAACTCTTGCGGAAATGAAAAAACGCGGTGAAAAAATATCGCAGATAACCTGCTATGATTATTCGACCGCACGCATTTTCGACGACGCGGGAATAAATTCAATACTTGTCGGTGACAGCCTCGGCATGACAATGCAGGGCTATGAGGATACACTGCCCGTTACAATGGACGAGATGATAGTTTACGGCAGAAGCGTCGGACGCGCTTGCAAAAACGCGTTTGTTGTAGTGGATATGCCGTTTATGAGCTATCAGGTCTCCGCAGAACAGGCGGTGGCAAACGCGGGGCGCATAATGAAAGAGTGCGGAGCAAATGCGGTAAAGCTCGAGGGCGGAAGAACGGTCTGCCCGCAGATATCCGCAATAACCGCCTGCGGTATACCCGTCTGCGCTCATGTCGGAATGACACCGCAGTCTGTAAACAGCTTCGGCGGGTTTAAAGTCCAGGGCAAGGGCGAAGAAAACGCAAGACGCGTTTTAGAGGACGCTCTCGCCGTAGAAAAAGCAGGAGCGTTTATGGTGGTTTTAGAGTGCGTTCCTCCGAAACTTGCGGCGCTTATCACAAAGAAAACGCGCATGATAACCATAGGCATAGGCGCAAGCGCTGGCTGTGACGGTCAGGTGCTGGTATATCAGGATATGATGGGAATGTCCGATCTCACGCCGAAATTCGTAAAGCGTTTTGCTGAAATAGGCGAACAAATGAAATCCGCCGTTTCGGAATATGACAGAGAGGTAAAATCGGGCGAGTTCCCGTCAGCGGAACACACCTACCCTAAGAGCGACTGTTCGGACGAATTTCTAGGCGTTTTGGACAGCGAGTATAAGGACATCGGAGAGGAGTAAAAAATGATAATTGCAAAGACAATAAAAGAAGTCAGAGAATATGTAAAGAAATGGCGCGGCGAGGGGCAGAGCATAGGTTTAGTCCCGACAATGGGCTATCTTCACGATGGTCACGCGAGCCTTGTAGATAAGGCAAGAAGCGAGTGCGGAAAAGTCGTTGTTTCGGACTTTGTAAATCCTACTCAATTTTCCCCTAACGAAGATCTGCAAAGCTACCCGCGCGATTTTGAGCATGACTGCAAACTGCTCGAAGAACACGGCTGCGACTTGGTTTTCTACCCGTCGGTCGAAGAAATGTACGAGCCGAACGCCGCGACCTATGTTGAGATACTTGACGAAATGCCCAAACAGCTTTGCGGAAAAACGCGTCCTATCCACTTCCGCGGAGTCTGCACGGTCGTTTCAAAGCTGTTCAACATTGTTCAGCCCGACAAGGCGTTTTTCGGTCAGAAAGACGCTCAGCAGCTCGCGATAATTCGCAGAATGGTAAAAGAAATGTCCTACGGGATAGAGATAATCGGCTGTCCTATAGTGCGCGAAAGCGACGGGCTTGCAAAGTCCTCGCGCAACACCTATCTTAACGCCGAAGAACGCAAAGCGGCGCTTGTGCTGTCAAAGGCAGTGTTCCGCGGCGAGGAGCTTGTAAAGTCGGGAGTTATTGACAGCGAAAAGGTGCTTTCGGAAATGAGAGCGATAATAACCGCCGAACCGCTTGCAAAGATAGACTATGTTTCGGCAGTTGACGGCGTTACAATGCAGCCCGTAACCGAAATAACAAACGGCGTTCTGGTGGCAATGGCGGTGTATATCGGAAAAACAAGGCTTATAGACAACTTTATAGCGGGGGGACTAAAATGACGCTCGAAATGCTTAAAGGCAAGATCCACCGCGCAACGGTAAAACAGGCACAGCTTGATTATGTCGGCTCGATAACCATTGACAAAGAGCTTATGAAAGCGGCGGGGATACTTGAATATGAAAAAGTGCAGGTCGTAAATGTAAACAACGGCGAGCGCTTTGAAACTTATGTAATTTCGGGAGAGAACGGAATGATCTGCCTAAACGGCGCGGCGGCACGCTGTGCGAGCGTAGGCGACAAGGTAATAATTATGGCGTATGCACAGCTTACTCCCGAAGAAGCCGCAGTTCATAAACCGACAGTTGTATTTGTGGACGAAAACAACAAGCCCACGCGTATCGCAAACTATGAAAAGCACGGGCTTCTTGAAGATATGGAGCAGTAAATATGGAACAAGACCTCAAAGGAAAGCGCGTTCTTGTCGGCATAAGCGGGGGAATAGCCGCCTATAAAATGGCGGATACAGTCAGTATGCTCATAAAAGCGGGCGCGGAAGTCGATGTGATAATGACGAAAAACGCGGCGGAGTTTATAACTCCGCTGACGTTTGAAACGCTCACAAAGAAAAGGTGCGTTGTGGACACATTTGCGCGCGATTTTCAGTATGACGTAGCGCACATCTCTCTCGCAAAGGCGGCGGATATAATTCTTATTGCTCCCGCGACAGCCGATATTATTGCGAAAACGGCGCACGGCATTGCAGACGATATGCTGACTACAACTGTTCTCGCGGCAAAATGCAAAAAGCTCATTGCGCCCTCTATGAACACCGCCATGCTCGAAAACCCGATAACTCGGGATAACATTGAAACGCTGAAAAAATACGGCTTTGAAATAATAGAGCCCGACAGCGGGAGGCTCGCCTGCGGGGATTTGGGAAAAGGAAAACTGCCCTCTCCCGAAATTCTCGTACAGCATGTTATGCGCCATATTGCTCGGGAGAAAACGCTTTCGGGCGTAAAAGTTACAGTCACTGCGGGAGCAACCCAGGAGGCTCTCGATCCCGTGCGCTTTCTCACAAACCACAGCAGCGGAAAAATGGGCTACGCTATTGCGCGCGAAGCAATGCTCCGCGGCGCGGACGTTACTCTTATAAGCGGAGCAGCGCAGATAGAACCGCCGATGTTCGTAAAAATGAAAAAGGTCGTTTCGGCAGCGGATATGCTGAAAGCAGTTGAAGAAGTTCTTCCCGAAACGGACATTCTTATAAAAGCCGCGGCAGTAGCCGACTATCGTCCGAAAAACGTTTCGGACAATAAGATGAAAAAACATGACGACGATCTGAATTTACCGCTTGAACGTACCGAGGACATTTTAAAGCATGTAAGCGAAAACCGGCACGCGGGATTGTTCGTCTGCGGGTTTTCAATGGAAACGGAAAACCTCATTGAAAACTCACGCGAAAAGCTCTTTAAAAAAGGGCTCGATATGATAGCCGCAAACAGTTTGAAAACAGAGGGCGCGGGATTTGGCGTAGATACAAATGTAATAACTCTCATAACGCCCGACGGTATTAAAGAACTTCCTCTTATGTCAAAGGCAAGCGCCGCAAAAGAGCTTCTTAGCGAAATAGAAAAAAGGGTGACGGCATGATACTTACCTTAGATGTCGGAAACACAACTATAGCTCTTGTAGGTTTTGACAGTAATACCAATGTTATATTCAGCGAGAAGATACCGTCCGACCTTAATTTTTATGAGCCTCTTAAAAATGCCTTGAGCGGAATGACAGTAAGCTGCGCGCTTATATCGTCGGTCGTTCCCTCATTAACAAAACCGTTGAGCGAGGCAATTTATGAGTTATATGAGATAGTTCCGAGAATTATAACGGCGGAAATGTACAGCGGTATTCTTAGTTTTGCAATACCCGAACCCGAAAAGCTCGGTATTGACAGAATAGCCGACAGCGCGTGGGCAGCTTTAAATTATCAGCTTCCCGCAATAACAGTAGACCTCGGCACCGCGACAACAATTAACGTAATAAGCAAAGGCAGCGTCTTTCTCGGCGGGATGATCGCTTCGGGAATACTGACCTCGTTAAACTCGCTCTGCGAGCATACGGCACAGCTTCCGAAAATAGAACTTGAAATTCCCGACAGCATTATCGGGAAAAACACCCGCGAATGTATGCTTTCGGGAGCAGTATTCGGCGCGGCGGCAATGATAGAGGGCGTTGTTTCGCGCATTGAAGAGGAGCTTGGAGAACAGGCTTCGTGCATACTGACGGGCGGAGGCGCAGTGTTTGTAAAACCGTTTCTTCCGAGCAGGTTTGTTTATGAACCGTTCCTTGGCGCAAGGGGAATATTCTTGAGCAGTAAAATATTATAAAAAATCAGGGCTGAACTCGTTTCGTTCAGCCCCGTTTTTTATTTTGTTCACATAACAGCATAAGTCAGACCGCGCCTTTTGTTGTTTGTGCTTTTGATGATTTTTTGCGCCGAATAATTATCGGAATTATAACTAAGAGAATAACGGACGCAAGCGAAATAAAATAGGAAATTGTCTTGATGAATGTCGGGTGGTGCTCGACTGTTATCCTGCCTTGTGCGCCCGAAAGTTTGACTTCCAAAAGTCCGTTTTCGGACATTGTTGTTTCAAGCTGAAGTCCGTTTTCATCTGCCGCTTCATAGCCCTTGTACCAGATGTACGGAAGTACGGCATAGTTTGCGCTTTCGTTCAGTGTAAATGTAAGCGTGCCGTTGTTTCTTTCGCAGTCTATGTACTCCCCGCTGTCAAGGATTATTCTGTCGCCCATTTCAACGACCGCGTCTTTACCTCCGTTCTGCGCCGCGCGCGGCAGCCATTCGCCGTTTCCGATCGCCGTCGTTTCGCTTATGTTATCATAATGGTCGTCATAATAAGGCTCTTCCGTGTGATTTACTCCTCCCACTTCTACATGAATAAACGCAACGAGAACAGCCAGCGCCGTCATTAGTATCATAGCCCTCTTCGGCGCTTTTGCAAATTCGGAAATGTAGTAAATATATATTGTCCCCGCAATTATAAGTAAAATAGATGCAGGCGCAAAAAATCTCCACGGGAATTGCATAAAATTGAAGATAACCGAAAGAAACTCCCATGGAACGAGCTCCGTTGACATAAGCGCAAAAATAATCCCCATTATAAGAAATGTGTCCGCAAATATGAGAATGTTCTTTCGCTTTTTTGTGTTTTCGTCCATTAAATACGCTTCATAAACGGGAGATCTTTTTGTAATAAAAATTCTCGGAACACACATCAGGAAAACGGGAAATTTCATTCCCGCAACTCCTCCGCCGTCCATAATATCCTTAAATAATCTTACAAACGGTATAGCATTGTCCACTGTTTCATAAGCCGATTTTTTTACGGACATCTCGCAGGACATAAGAAGCTCGCATAACGGAAGCCAATAAAACGCCGTGACAAGCGCCGCACAGCCCGCCGTTATAAAAAGTTTCGGCAGTTTTTTGCGGTCGGATATTATCCGCTTTATAAAAATTACCGAAAGTATTACGGCAATTATAAGTGCAAGCGCGGTCGAGATAGAATGGCTCAAAAGCATACCTGCAAAGCCTATCCCTAAAACATACGGCTTTTTGAATTTGTCAAAAATAAAGTCGTACAGCCCGTATAATATAAGAGGCCAGAATACATAAGCGAGCACTTCTCCCAGAGCAAAGCGCGTAATGATATTGTCCAGGCGATAGGAAGAAAGCACATAAACCACAGCGCCTATCGTCCCGCAGATACGGCTTTCGGAAATGTTCCTCAAAAATATAAACATAAAGCAGTATGAAAATACACCGCACAAAAATAAAAACATAGCCATGCTTTCCCCGATACTTACGCCGCATACTCTCAAAAATGAGGGAATAAGCAAAAATATATCGGGATAAGCAAACCCCGCATAGCCTCCTCCGCCGAAATAGAGATAGTCTATCCCCGAAAAAAGCTCGTTGTTTTCGATGCTGTATTTAAGGGCTTCAACGCGCAGATAGTGATACCTGAAATCGTGACCTGTTATGGGTATGTCAAAAGGGTACAGAATTGATATAAGATAGTAGTTCGCAAAAAGAAAACAAATGACGCATAATATCGTTGCTGAGTTTTTCCTGATAAATGCAATAAAGCTGTTTTTACATTTTTGAAAGTCCATGTTATAACCTCTTGTAAAGCAGATGTGCGTTTGCTTTTTATATTATATATCAAAACGCCTGTGATTTCAAGTGGTAAGAGAGCAAAATTTTTCCCGCCCGAATGCTTGATTTTTTTCAACATTTATGTTAGAATAAGACAAACGTATATGAAAGGTGATACTATGGATATTTTAAAGGAGATAAAAGGAAACGACAAGATAATAGAAAAGATAATGCGCGGCGCAGAGCGGGGAAATTCTCCCGATGTCATAGCCGACTCGGTTAAGCTCCCCGTAAGCGCGGTCCGCGTGATACTGCAGATATACTATACCCACCCAGGAATTGACGTTCAGGGAATAATCGACAGACTGTGAAGCAACGTTTTGCAAATTGAACATTCAATTATCTGCTTTTTGTACAGCGCTTGACAAATCTTACAGCAGGCTGTATAATAAAACCAAAGTAAACAATTTCCAAGACCAAACAAAAAATGATCGCGGAGGAAGTATTTTATGAAAAGGGTATTATGTTTTTTGCTTTGCGCACTGCTTATGTTCCCGCTCGGTATTATTTCGGGAGCAGGCGCAGAGGAAAACAGCGAAAAATTAAAAGTAGGTTTCTTTGCTTTTTCGGGTTATCATACAATAGACGAAAACGGCCGCCGCGGCGGTTACGGTTATGAATTTCTGCAAAGGCTCGCTATACACGGAGGCTGGACGTATGATTATGTCGGCTATGACAGTTCGTATTCAAGCGCCCTTGAAATGCTTAAAAACGGAGAAGTCGATATTGTGACTTCCGTTTCAAAGACACCCGAACGCGAAAAAGAATTTCTCTTTTCGGATCAGTCCATAGGTGTAAATACTACTATACTTACCGTAAAGGCGGGAAATCAGGATATAGTAGAGGGAGATTATTCGACTTATAACGGGATAAAAATAGGAATGCTTAACGGAAATTCAAAAAACGAAAATTTCAGCACGTTTGCCGAAGAACATTCTTTTACATACATTCCCGTTTATTTTGAAGAACAGGCAGACCTTTCCGCCGCCTTGCAGGAGGGAAAGGTAGACGCGGCTGTTACGGGAAGTCTACGGCTTTTAGACAATGAGTGGATGCTCGAATCTTTTGACGCAAGTCCTTTTTACGTATGCACGAACAAGAACGACACCGAGCTTATGAGCAGGATAAACAGCGCGATAAATGAAATGGATCTTCATGACCAGAATTGGCGCGACACTCTCCACGACAAATATTATTCGACTGACAGGACGGGCTCGCTTATAATGAACGCGGGAGAAAGGGAATTTTTAGACGAGCTCCATTCTTCTGGAAAGACTTTAAAGCTCCTTATAAATCCCGAAATAGCGCCGTATTGTTATTTTGACGACAGCTCAAACGCCGTCGGTATACTCCCCTCGATATTCGAGGCGCTCGCTCGGAAATTAGAGCTTAAATACGAATACATTCCCGTAAAGGACAGAAACGAGTATTATTCATTGCGTTCTACGGGAGCGGCTGATGTTGTGCTTGATTTTGCGGGGGATTATTATCTTGCCGAAGAAGAGGGATATAAAATAACCGTTCCTTATTTTCAGACAAACTTTGCCAGAATTACGCTGAACGGTTTTTCGGGAACTCCGAAGCGCATAGCCGTTATGGAAAGGACAGACGCGCTGGACGACCTTATATCCGACCGCTACAGCGAGGACGCGATACTTAGATATCCGACGACTGATGATTGTGTAAACGCAGTCTTGAGCGGCAAAGCCGACGCGGCTTTTCTCTATGCGTATACCGCCGAAAGATATGTCCGCGAGGATTTCAGAAACCGCCTGTCCTCTGTTGTTTTCGGCGAAACATCTTTTTCGTATGCCGTCGGAAATAACATAAGCGGCGGACGCTATCTTCTCTCGCTCCTTGATAAAGGTGCGGACAGCTTTACGGAAGCAGACCTTGATTTGATAATATCAAAAGAGATAGATCTAAGACTTGAAAATGAAAACAGCCTTATAGCGGTTTTCTATCGAAATCCCGTTTACATAGTCATAGGCGTTATTTTTATTCTGTTGCTTTTGTTCACTGTTGCTATGCTTGTTGTGCGCACTAAAAATCAGAAACGACTGACGAAAAAAGTAGCCGTTGCTACCTCGGAGCTTGAAGAAAGAACAGTCGAGCTTTCAAACGCATTGCAGGCCGCCGACGCGGCAAACCGCGCAAAGACGACTTTTTTGAACAATATGTCCCACGATATCCGAACGCCGATGAACGCCATCATAGGCTATACCGCTCTCGCTTCTACGCATATCGACAACAAAGACCGCGCCCGCGACTATCTTTCAAAAATAGCACAGGCGTCCGACCATCTTCTGTCGCTGATAAACGACGTACTCGATATGAGCCGAATTGAGTCGGGAAAAGTGACCATAGTCGAGCGCCCCGAAAACCTTGCGGAGATACTTCAGGGGCTTAGAAACATAGTACAGTCGGATATCCATGCAA
The DNA here is from genome assembly GCA_947627205.1 of uncultured Clostridia bacterium. Taxonomy (GTDB): domain Bacteria; phylum Bacillota; class Clostridia; order Oscillospirales; family Ruminococcaceae; genus CAG-115. The sequence goes on from CANQVE010000006.1 coordinate 10,481, forward strand.
AGCGAATGGAACTGTTTATTGACACAGTAGACGTAACGGACGAGGAGGTTTTCTGCGACAAGCTCCGTCTTAATCAGATATTGTTAAATCTTACTTCAAACGCTATAAAGTTTACTCCCTCCGGAGGAACTGTAGCTGTCCGCGTAACGCAAAAGCCCTCAAATTCTCCCGACCGCGGAGCGTTTGAGTTTAAAGTAAGCGATACGGGAATAGGAATGAGCCCCGAATTTGCAAAAACAGTCTTTGATCCCTTTACCCGCGAACAAACTTCGACCGTAAGCGGTATCCAGGGAACAGGTCTCGGAATGGCTATTACTAAAAATATCGTTGATATGATGGGCGGTACAATAAGCGTTGAGAGCGAACCCGAAAAGGGAACGACCTTTACGGTAAACCTCGAACTGAAATTGTCCTCGTCTCATAGGGAATTAGGCGCAATAGCCGAGCTGAGCGGTTTCAGAGGACTTGTAGTAGACGACGATATGATATGCTGTCAGAGCGTTTCAAAAATGCTCAGACAAATAGGCATGCGCGCGGAATGGACAACGTCGGGAAAAGAAGCCATTGCCCGTACAAACGAGGCTATGGATATGAGCGATCCGTTTGAAGTTTATATAGTTGACTGGTCAATGCCCGAACTGAACGGGATTGAAACGGTCCGCGAGATAAGAAAGATTGTCGGCGACGACTCTCCCATAATCCTTATGTCCGCGTATGATTGGACGGATATAGAACAAGAAGCGCGTTCTGCAGGCGTCACGGGCTTTATCGGAAAACCGCTCTTTGCCTCTGACCTCCATAATACACTTGAACGCAGTCTCGGACGCATATCCGAAGAACGCAAAGATGAAACTGCTCCCTCGGCTGATGACACCGAATTTAAGGGAAAGCGCATACTTCTGACGGAGGATAATGAGCTTAACCGCGAGATCGCCGCCGAGCTTCTCACCGAAGCAGGATTTCAGGTAGAGTGCGCTGAAAACGGTCAGCAGGCGTGCGAGATGATATCAAATAACGAGAGCGGGCATTTTGACCTTGTGCTTATGGATATACAAATGCCCATTATGGACGGTTATGCCGCGACGCGCGCTATACGCTCCATGGGCGATCCCGAGCGCTCGGAGATACCGATAATCGCCATGACGGCAAACGCTTTTGAAGAGGACCGCGAGCGCGCTTTGCAGTCGGGCATGAACGGACATCTTGCAAAACCCGTTGATATCGGAAAAGTGCTTGAACTTTTGCGCAAAATTTTTAAGGAACAATAACGGCAGTGTATAATTAAACGGAGGAAAAATGCCTGTTCAGATAGTAAGAAACGACATTACAAAAATGAAAGTCGATGCAATAGTAAACGCCGCAAACAAATCTCTCCTCGGCGGGGGAGGCGTTGACGGCGCGATACACAGAGCCGCGGGAATAGGACTGCTCGAAGAGTGTGAAAAGCTCGGCGGCTGTGAAACGGGAGACGCGAAAATTACGGGAGCTTATAACCTTTCCTGTAAATATGTTATTCATACCGTCGGTCCCGTATGGCTCGGCGGAGATCACGGCGAGCGCGAAAAGCTCATTTCATGCTATAAAAAGTCTTTGGAGCTTGCTAAAAAGGCGGAATGCGAAACCGTCGCTTTCCCGCTTATTTCGTCGGGAGTTTACGGCTATCCTAAAGACAAGGCTTTTAAAGTTGCTCTGGACACTATAAGCGAGTTTCTGCTCGAAAACGAAATGACCGTTTATATTGTCATTTTCGATAAGTACGCGCTTTACATAGGAGAAAAGCTGTTTTCCGATATCGGAAAGTATATCGACGACCGCTATGCAGAGGAACATTCCGACTCCCGCCTTTACAGCGTGAAAAGAAGAGAAGCAGTGCTTCTTGATATGCCGCTGTGTGCTGCCGAGAATGAAAACCTCCTTAAAGAATGTACGCTTGACGACGCTCTTAAAACGCTTGACGAGAGCTTTTCGGAAATGCTTTTGAGAAAGATAGACGAAAAGGGAATGACCGACGCAGAGTGTTATAAAAAAGCAAATATTGACCGAAAGCTGTTTTCAAAAATACGCAGTGACAGGCTCTATAAGCCGAAGAAAACGACAGCAATAGCATTTGCTATAGCGCTTGAACTTCCGCTTGATGAAACAAAAGAAATGCTTATGAAAGCGGGATTTGCCCTGTCTCACAGCAACAAGTTCGATATCATAATCGAGTATTTTATAACTCACGGAAATTATAATATCTATGAAATAAACGAGGCGCTTTTTGCTTTTGACCAGTGCCTTTTGGGCGCATAAAAAATGTCGCTTTCAAAGCGACCAAAATTAACTTAAAACTCCGTATAATAATGTTGTAAGGTAAGAGCACGGAATAAATTGACAATATTCCTTGCCTCAAAAACAATATTTTATACGGAGGTCTTTATTATGAAAAAGAATTTTACGGAGCTTGTTTTTATCCTCGACAAAAGCGGTTCAATGCATGGGCTTGAGGCTGACACTATCGGCGGTTTTAACTCGATGATAGAAAAGCAGAAAAGGGAAGAGGGAACTGCTGTTGTTTCGACTGTACTTTTCAGCGATGAAAGCAGTGTTGTCCACGACAGGGTAAGCCTTGACGAAATAAAGCCCCTCACCGAAAAAGAATACAGTGTCGGCGGCTGTACTGCGCTTATTGACGCAATAGGCGGCGCTATACATCACATAGGGAACATTCATAAATATGCGCGAAACGAGGACGTTCCCGAACACACCATGTTTGTTATAACGACAGACGGAATGGAAAACGCGAGCCGAAGATATTCGAGCGATAAAGTAAAGCAAATGATCGAGCGCCGAAAGGAGAAATACGGCTGGGAGTTCTTGTTCCTCGGCGCAAATATCGACGCAGTCGAAACGGCAAAGAGGTTCGGCATAAGCTCCGACCGCGCAGTGAAATACGTTTCGGATAAAAAGGGAACAGCCCTGAATTATGAAATACTGAACGAAGCAATAAGCGTTGTAAGAGCCAACGCAACTCTCGACGCCGATTGGAAGAAAACCATAGAAGAGGATCAGAAAAAACGCGGAGGCAAATAAAGAGCAAAATATTTCTTTAAATCTTACCTCTTACTTCTTATCTCTTACCTCTAACTTGAGCCGCTGCCCGAAAGCAGCGGCTCTGTTCTGTTATGGAGAGTTATAAGAGCTTAGCAGCCGCATCCGCAGCCGTTGTTTCCGCATCCGCAGCCGTCGTTGTTACCGCATCCGCAGCCGTTAGAGTTTGCATAAGCAGTACCGTTGTTGCCGCCGCAAACGTTCATCAAGAGAATGAGAATAAGGATCCAGCAGCAGCCGTTTCCGCCGAGATTAAAGCATGACATAATAATGTCCTCCTTGAAAAGATTTTGAAACCCGCCGCTCCCCTGTGGAGCTTTGCGTTTCTTGGTACATATTATGCCGATAGGGAAAATCGGTTACAAAAAAAGTAGCCGTTCGGGCATGAACGGCGTAAATGGAGGATTGTATGAAAGGTATTTCACTTTTGTTTCTGAACTTATTCTAGCACATTCAAAAAAGAAAATCAATATAAATGACAAAACTGTAATAATTTTTTTGAAATTGTAACTTTTTTGTAACTTTTAGCTTTAATTTTTTTTGAAAATATAATGAAAAATAATAAAAAAGGCTTTTCAAATAAGAATAAATATGGTATAATAAACTTGTGTATGGAATGAAAGAAAAATAAGGTGCAGTAAAATGATATATCTTGATAACGCCGCAACGACAAAACCTTGCGCTGAATGTATAAGGGCTGTCAATGAAACAATGGAAAACACTTTCGGAAACGCAAGCTCTTTGCATAAGCTGGGAACTTCTTCCATTATGCTGATAAGCAGGGCAAGAACGGCCGTTCTTCGCGGAATGTCGCTCGGAAAAAATCAGCTCGAGGGAAACGTTCTGTTCACATCGGGCGCAACCGAAAGCAACAACACCGCTCTTTTGGGGATAAATCTTAGAAACGGAAAGATCGTTACGACTTCCATGGAACACCCCTCGCAGGCAAAGGTAATAAATAAGCTCGAAGAACGCGGACACGAGGTCATAAGACTTTCGCCGAAAGATCATGACGACTTTGAAAAAGCGATAGCAGACGCAGTTGACGAAAAGACCGCTCTGGTGTCGTGTATGGCTGTTAATAACGAAACGGGTTTCTGCGTTGACGTAAAGAGGCTTTACAATGCCGTAAAAGCTAAAAACCCAAAGACGCTCGTCCATATCGACGCAGTCCAGGGATTTCTGAAAATACCGCTCGACGGCGACCTTATAAGCGTTTCGGGGCATAAAGTCCACGCGACAAAGGGAATAGGCGCGCTCTACATAAAAAAAGGCGTAACGCTTTCTCCGCTTCTTTTGGGCGGAGGTCAGCAGAACGACCTGCGTTCGGGGACTGAGCCCGTAGAGCTTATCGCGGGATTTGAGGCGGCAATAAACGCTTATGAGTATAAGCGGGAGTTATTTGAGATATTAAAAGCGCAGTTGCTCGAAAGGCTTTCCGCTGTTCAGGACGTGAAAATTAACTCAAATGAAAAATGCCTGCCGAATATCGTAAATTTCAGCGTTAGGGGAGTGCGCTCGGAAATTATGCTCCATTCGCTCGAAGAAGCGGATATTTGCGTATCCAGCGGTTCTGCCTGCTCAAAAGGCAAGACAAGCGGTGTTCTGAAAGCGTTCGGAGTGTCCGATAAAGACGCCGACTGCGCGGTGAGGGTTTCAATGTGCGCGGACAATACGGAAGAAGAGATAGAGCTTTTGTGCGATAAAATTGCTCAGACAGTAAAGAACATAAGGCGATAATATTATGGGTTTTGTTTTTGTAGGACTTGGCGGTGCGGTTGGTGCTGTGCTTAGGTATCTGATAAGCCTTATCCCGTATAAAGGCGATTTTCCGCTTCTTACTCTTATTACAAATCTTTTAGGCGCACTGCTTATAGGATTTATAAGCGGGATAGCCGAAAAGAAACTTTCGGAAAACGCGGTGCTGTTTTTGAAAACGGGCTTATGCGGAGGGTTCACGACTTTTTCGACATTTTCTCTCGAAGCATATAAGCTGTTTGCATCAGACCATGCTTTTCTCGCGGTGATATATTCGATACTCAGCGTTGTTCTTTGCATAATAGGAGTGTTTGTCGGAATGTTCGCCGCAAAGAAAATTGTAAAGATATAAAGAGGAATTTATGAAAGAGATCATTCTGGCAAAATACGGAGAGATAGCCCTAAAAGGCGACAACAGAAGCACATTCGAGGATATTCTCTCCAGAAACATAAAGCGGAGACTGAAACACCTCGGAAGTTTTTCCCTGAACAGACGGCAGTCTACGGTATATATCGAGCCGCTCGAAGAGGATATTGACATTGACTCGGCAGTAGCCGAAGTAAAAAAGATATTCGGCATAAGCGCTATACAGAGGTGTGCGGTGTTTCCGAAAGATTTCGACGCTGTGACAGAAAACCTCGGTTATCTTGACGGGGCTTTAGCAGGAGCAAAATCGTTCAAGGTCGAAGCAAAGCGCTCGGACAAGACTTTCCCGCTCAAATCGCCCGATATCCAGCAAAAGCTCGGCGACGCAGTGCTTGACAGATTTTCGCATCTTAAAGTTGACGTACATGAGCCGGAGGTAACGGTAAGGCTTGAGATACGCGACAACGGCGCATACCTATCGGCAAAGCGCATACCAGGTCAGGGCGGACTTCCCGTAGGTTCAAGCGGAAAAGCACTGCTTATGCTTTCGGGAGGGATAGACAGTCCCGTCGCGGGTTATATGATGGCAAAGCGCGGACTTATAGTCGATTGTATACATTATGTCAGCCCGCCTTATACTTCGGACAGAGCAAGGCTGAAAGTCGAAAAGCTCTGCGAGGAAATGACGGAATATTGCGGAGATATACGGTTTTTCTGCGTTCCTTTTACGGAAATTCAGGAAAAGCTCCGCGACAACTGCCCCGAAGAGTTTTTTACCGTAATAATGCGCAGAATGATGATGAAGATAGCAAACAAGATCTGCGAGCGCGAGGATTACGGCGCGATAATAACGGGCGAGAGCCTAGCGCAGGTCGCTTCGCAGACGCTCTCGGCTCTGAAGTGTACAAATGCGGCGGCGGAATTTCCCGTATTCAGACCTGTTATAGGAATGGACAAAACGGAGATAACGGAAATTTCCCGAAAGATAGGAACTTTTGAAACGTCCATTATGCCTTATGAGGACTGCTGTACGGTATTTACCCCCAGACACCCCCGAACGAAACCGAAACTTTCCGATATTATAGACGCAGAGAAAAACGCGGATTTTGATAAAATGGTAGACGAAGCGGTCGAAAAAACTACCGTAAAGCGCTTTAAATTCGGAGAAAGGACAGTGTTTCTCGACTGATGGACAGTTTTGAGTTCGCCGAAAATAAACAGCTTGTAGAGCTGTGTGCCGAGCGAAAAATAAAAATTGCTGCTGCCGAAAGCTGTACGGGGGGAATGATCTCCGAGAAGATAACTTCAGTTTCGGGCAGCAGCGCAGTGATAGAGTTCGGTATATGCTCTTATTCAAACAGGATTAAGCGCGAGATTTTAGGAGTTTCAGAGGAAACTCTCGAAAAATTTTCTGAATACAGCGAGCAGTGCGCAAAGGAAATGGCTATGGGAGCAAGGCGCCTTTCGGGCGCGGATATCGCGGTTTCGACGACAGGCGTCGCAGGACCGACGGGAGGTTCCCCCGAACACCCCGTGGGAGAGGTCTTTATAGGGATAAGCTCCGAAAAGGGCGTTTTTGCAAAGCGTTTTCTGTTTTCGGGTAGCAGGGAAGACATACGCCGGCAGGCGACTGATGAAGCGTTACAAATGCTTATTTTAAGCATTTGTAACTAATATAACATAACTCACCACTACTCAACAACATTTCAGAACGGAGGAATTTTTATGTTGAACAAAGAAGAATTTGACAAATCAAAAAAGGACGAAGAAGTGCGCTATGCGCTCGATAAAATGGGAGCGTCGGCTTCGGATTTTGTAAGTGAAAAGCATTCGGAGAGTGCTGATGAAAAGCCGAAAGGAAACGTTCTCGTCAGAGCTGCGAGCATTATTATCCCGATGAAAGGCGACAGCAAAGGCGAGATAGCGAGAAAAATTTTCCTGATAATTTCGCTTATAGTATTTATCGCTGCCCTGTCTTATCTTATCTGGGAAATAACGGGAATAAGCAGTTCTTATGAGCAGGATAAACAGCTCGGCGAATTGGCAGGTTCTCCGCTTGTAGATGTAGAGGTAGATCTCAACGATTATACCGTACCTCCGCAGGTGCAGAATCCTATCACTACGGAAGTTACAGGACCGGGAACAGAAGATCCCGAGTATACCGACCTTACGCCCGTTAAAAACACACCCTTAAATATCAACTGGCAGGATTTGTGGAAAATAAATCCCGATATAAAGGGCTGGATAAAGCTTACGGGAACGCTTATAAACTATCCTGTTTTACAGTCGAGCGACAATGATTATTATCTTTATCATGATATTTATAAGAACAGAAGCTCGTCCGCTTGTATAATATCTAGCTATCTGAACACCTGGGACGAGAATGATGATAACGTCGTTCTGTTCGGTCATAATATGGTTGCGGGAACAATGTTCTCATACCTCGTGCATTACGTTCCGAACGACTATTCAAAAGAACCTCTCGCGTTCTACAAGGTACACCCGACCATTCAGCTTGCAACTCCCGACGGAAGAAACGAGACCTACAAAATTTTCGCAGGATGTTATTTAAATACTCAGGAAAACCGCGGAGAAGTATTCCAGTATGTAAATAAAACCAAGTTCTCGAGCGTTGACGATTTCAATAACTTTATACTCGGAGTTATGGACAGAAGCTGGTTCTATACGGATGTCGACCTGACATACGGCGACGATATCCTCACTTTGTCAACGTGCTCATGGCCTCTCGGACGCGCTGCCTGCGACACAAGGTGGGTTGTTTTCGCAAGAAGAGTACGCGAGGGCGAGAGCGAAACTGTCGATACTACAGTTGCAAAGCGCAATTACAATCCAAAGTTGTTCACATATTGGTATCAGGCAAGAGGCGGAAGCTGGAAAGGAAGAACGTGGGATACGTCAAAACTTCTCAGTTACTGATATGTAAGCAGTATAAGGAGTGATCGTTTTGGAAAAAACAAACGTTTTTATGAAGATCGTAAAATTTATCGTTCCATGGAAAGGCGACAGCGCTTTTGAAATAATCAGAAAGATCGTTTTTATCGCCGCATTTACAACGCTTGTAATAACGGGAATTTCTTTCCTGTCGGTAAAAATGGAAGAGGCCGCGGACGTAAATGAAAATGACGAGCTTCGCGATATTTTCCAAGCCGCGCTGAGCGACGTCAATGTAAACAGCGGAAATGAAAGCCAGAGCGGAAACAGTGAAACCGAAGAAAACCCGCCCGAGATCTTAGAGCAGTTTCTGCCGCTTCTGGAAATAAACGACGAAGTTGTCGGCTGGCTTTCTATAGGAAAAGACAAGTTTATCGACTATGTGGTCTTGCAGACGGACAATAACGATTATTACCTCTCTCATAACTATAAGAAAGCCGAGAGCCGTTCGGGCTCGCTTGCGGTTGATTACAGATGTGAGTTAACTGCCGAAAAGAGGTCTGCAAATATTGTTATATACGGTCACAACATGGCTTCGGGCGCATATTTCGGGCTTTTGCCGAGATACAACAATTATGACATAAACCGCAATAAAAACGATATAAGTTTTTATAAAGAAAATCCCACGCTCACGTTCAGCACCCTTTACAAGTCGTCTACCTACAAAATATTCGGCGGAATGCTCGTAAAGGTAAACAGCGGTGATGATGATTTCCAATATCATAGGATACACGATTTTGAAAACAAAGAACAGTTCGATAATTTCTGCGCGGATATACTCGACCGTTCGACGTTTATAAATCCCGATGTTGACCTGAAATACGGCGACAATATCCTTACGCTCTCGACGTGCGTTCTGAATAAGGCTTATGGCGACTGCGAAAAAAGATGGGTGCTTTTCGCGAGAGAAGTGCGCGAGGGAGAAGATCCCGAAGTTGATGTTTCAAAAGCATACGCAAATCCCAGCCCAATGTTCTATGACGAGTATTATGCGGTACGTGGCGGTTCATGGAAAGGCAGAGGCTGGAAAGAGGATATAATCGCGGGATATGATATGGGCTGAGATATCGGCATATTAAAGAAAAGTCACATTGCGTTTAATCGGAAGGATCATAGTAGCAGATGACCGAAATGGATATGGGGCTGTCCCCAAGATCGCCGAAAAAGCGAAAAAAGAAAAAAATAGGCTTCTGGAAGAGCATAAGGCTGGGGCTTTTTCCGGCAAAGGGCGACAGCGTCGGAGAGATAGTTCGTAAAATTATATTTCTGACGGCGCTGACAGTATTAGTTGTGGCTCTGGTCTATATCGGGCAGTATGTGATAAACTTCATCATTCTGGAGATGAACGCTGCCGTTGACGAGAACGGAAACAGAACAGCGACCGACGCGCATATAATCGAGGTCAAAAACCGACCGCCCACCCAACAGGAGATAGAGCAGCTTCCCGAAGGTTCTATAAACGAGAAATACGCAGGACTGTACGCGGAAAACAACGACTTTGTCGGCTGGATAACGATACCTGGGACAAATATAGATTACCCCGTTGTGCAGGCTGACGATAACGATTATTATCTTCACAGAGACTTTAATAAGAAGTATCTGTTTGAGGGTACTATATTTGCGGATTACCGCGGACCGATAACCGCCGAGGGTATGCCGCACAACACCGTTTTATACGGTCATAATATGCTGTACAAATTCAGATTTACAGTGCTTCAAAATTACAAAAAGAACATTTCGTTTCTTAAAACAGCGCCCGTTATAGATTTCAACACGCTTTACGGGGACGGGAAATATAAGATCTTCTCGGTGTTTCTTGTAAATTGGGAGAGCAAATACGGAGAGGTATTCGATTATTCGGGCGCGACATATTTCAGAAATCAGGCGGAGTTTTACGATTTTGTTCTTGAATGCGGGGATAGAAGTATTTACGATACGGGCGTTGACGTTGAATACGGCGATGAATTTCTGACTCTCTCTACCTGCGACGAATCGACCTATATGGATTTAAGGCTTGTGGTCGTTGCGAGAAAGGTGAGAGAAAACGAAGAACCCAAAGTAGATACATCTAAAATTGTTAGAAAGAAAAGTATAAAATATTTTGACGGTTACTACCAGATCTACGGAAATCTTTGGAAGGGGAGAACGTGGAATACCTCGGTCGTAAAAGGACTTGACGCGTATATCAAAGAACACGGACTCGAAGATGATCCATCAGACTATTGAGGAGTTTATTTGATGAAACATTTGTCGTTGGTCAAGATTTTTACGGCACTGACCATTATGGCGGTCTACATTTTCACTTTCGGCGTATCGGGAGCAGTCGAGGGAGCAACAGAAGAAAAAACCGATATTGTTTATGACAGTTCTGTTGAAAGCAGCTCGGAGAGTGTTCCCGAATCGGAGAATTTCGGACTTCCGACGCTTGCACAAAATTATGTTCCGTTTGAGTATGATCTTAGCGATGTAGCTAAACAGTATCTTTCTGAAAAATATCCCGAACAAAGTTCAGGAGAAGATGAAACGCCGAACGGCGACGTTCCTCCTTTCAGCAGTTCTTCTCAAAGCTCGGTATCTTCGAGCAGTCATTCTTCATCATCAAACAGCTCAAGTTCATCATCAAGCATTTCTTCATCATCTCAAAGCAGTTCTAAATCTTCATCAAGCAGTTCATCTTCGTCATCTAAAAGCAGTTCAAAAACATCCGGCAATTTATCATCTTCATCATTTTCAAGCAGTTCAAAATCATCAAGCAGTTCAAAGTCAGCTTCAAGCAGTTCCAAATCATCATCGAGCAGTTCCAAGGCAACTTCAAGCAGTTCAAAAGCGTCAAGCAGTTCAAATCAATCGTCATCATCTTCTTCTCAAAGCACGCTTTCAGGACCTGCGAATGAAGAAGTATGGGTAAACAACAACGGAACGATAGTAAGAGGAACGGCTCTCGATATAGTGTCGAGAATAGTAATGAACGAAGTAGGCTCGACGTTTTCCCCCGAAGCGATAAAGGCACAGGCAGTCGCGGCGTATACAAATGTAAAGCGCTGTAATAATGCAGGCAGTGCGGCGAGCGTATTGCTGAAAAACAGCGTTACAGTAAAGGTCAGAGATCTTGTCGCCGAGGTCATAGGTGAGGCTGTTTATTATAACGGAAAGCTCATTCAGGCTGTTTATTCTGCTTCTTCTGCGGGATATACGGCTTCTTCCAAGAACGTCTGGGGAGTTGAATATCCGTATTTGCACAGTATATACTGTGAACTTGACGAAAAATACGATCCGAATTACGGCAGAACACAGACCTTTACGGCAGACGCCATAAAGACAAAAATTTATGATAAAACGGGTATAGAACTAAGCGGCGATCCGTCTGAATGGTTTGAAATCGTAGACTATATCGAGGGAAAATACGTCGGAAATATGAAGATAGGCGGACAAAGCACATATATAAATTCAAACGGTAAAACCGTTAAAATAACAGGGCGCGTCCTCCGCGAAACCATATTAAACTACGGTATACGCTCCCATGCTTTTGACATAAGCTATGACAGTTCTTCAGACAAGTTTACGTTTACTACATACGGCTACGGTCACGGCGTCGGACTCAGCCAGAACGGCGCAAACGCTCTCGCCACTCATCTCGGCTGGAATTATAAGCAGATACTTGAATTTTATTATCAGGGCGCTGTTGTAAAATAATAAAATAAGAGGTAATTTATGGAATACGAGCTTTATGACGCAACAGCGCAGGAGCTTTTTGAAAAACGGAATTTTATAAAAGACCTGTGCTTTGAGTATAACAATTTAAAGCCCTCGCTTCTTGAAGAACGAGATAAACTTATTCGTAAAATTATCGGAAAAGCGGGAAAGAATATCTTTATCGAACAGCAGTTCTGGTGTGATTACGGCTTTAATATTGAAGTCGGCGACAACTTTTATGCAAACCACGGTTTGGTTATTCTTGACGGAGCAAAGGTCACTTTCGGAAATAACGTTTTCATAGCTCCTCAATGCGGATTTTACACGGCAGGACACCCGCTCGACTTTGAAACGCGCAACACAGGTTTTGAATATGCTCTTCCGATAACTGTCGGCGATAATGTCTGGATAGGCGGAATGGTTTCCGTAATGCCGGGAGTTAAGATAGGGAGCGGTTCGGTCATCGGCGGCGGGAGCGTCGTTGTAAAGGATATCCCCGAAAATGTTCTCGCGGTAGGAAACCCGTGCAGAGTAATAAGAAAATTAATCTGAAGCAGAAGTTTTTATACAGGCTGTTATTTGAAAGGAGTTGAATTATGGTCAATTTTGATTTTTGTACGCCCACAAGGCTTGTTTTCGGAAAGGGAGTTATCGAAAAACTTCCGTCAATAATGGAACCTTTGGGAAAAAAGATATTGCTTGTATACGGCGGAGGTTCTATAAAGAAAAACGGACTTTATGACAAAGTACGCGAACTGCTGAAAGATTTTGAAATATTTGAGCTTTCGGGTGTTGAGCCGAACCCCAAGTATGAAAGCGTAGTAAACGGAGCGGAAATATGCCGTAAAAACGGGGTAGAAGCGGTGCTTGCTGTCGGCGGCGGAAGCGTTTTAGACTGTTCTAAGTCAATTGCCGCAGGCGCAAAATACGACGGTGAACCATGGGATCTTATCACCTACAAAGTTCCCGTAAAGAGCGCCCTGCCTATTGTTGATATTATGACGCTCTCCGCTACGGGAAGCGAATATGACGCAAATTCCGTAATTTCAAGAATGGATCTTAACATAAAGACCTGTCTTAAATCCGAGCATATTTTCCCGACCTGCTCTATTCTTGATCCGACTTATACTTTTACGGTCTCAAAGCGCCAGACTGCCGCAGGCGCCGCTGACGCAATAAGCCATGTGTTCGAGAAATATTTTACAGCGCCGTCGAGTGACCTTGCCGACGGAATGTGCGAAGCTGTCATAAAAAGTATAATGAAAAATGTTGTGATAGCACTTGAAAAGCCCGATGATTATGACGCAAGGGCAGAGCTAATGGTCGATTGCGCGCTTGCCTGCAATAATGTTATCGCGCTCGGAAACGGCGCTTCGGGCTGGGTTGCACACGCGATAGAGCATACTTTGAGCGCGTATTATGACATTACTCACGGAGAGGGACTCGCTATAATAACTCCGCATTGGATGAGGAAGATATTGAGCGAAAAAACGGTCGACCGTTTTGTAAAATACGGAGTTAATGTTTTGGGCATTGATCCCGCGCAGGATAAGTTTTCAATTGCAAATAAGGCTATAGATATGACCTACAGCTTTTTCGAGAGCCTGGGTATTCCTATGACGCTCGGAGCGGTGGGGATAGACGATAAGAAAATTGATGAAATGGCGTTTGATACGGCAGGAGACGGAAAGCTCGCAAACTGTTATGCTCCGCTTACGGTCGAGGATGTAAAGGAGATACTGACGAACGCGCTGTAAAATAGCGATTTGGGCTATGAACATTAAAGGAATATGTAAACTAAAGCTGACATTTTTGTCAGCTTTAGTTGGTTGAAAATACTTTTTTGTTATGGTATACTTTTTTATGGAGGGTGAATTTATGGGATTTGACGGCAATAATTTAAAGCTGTACCGAAAAAAGCTCGGCTATACACAGGAACAAATTGCAGAGCTTATCGGCGTTTCAAGACAGGCGCTTGCAAAATGGGAACGCGGAGAAAGCCTGCCCGATATTGATAATGTCATAGCGCTTGCTGATCTGTTTGACATAAGCGTAGACAGCCTTGTGAGAAACTTTGCTTCGCTTCAGAAATTGCAAAAAAGCGACGACGATAAAAGACACATCTTCGGCATTGCAAGAGTAAACAGCAAAGGACAAATCACCCTCCCGAAAAAATGCCGGGATATCTTCGGATTGAAAGCGGGAAACGCGCTCCTTGTTCTGGGAGATGAAGACAAGGGCATAGCGCTTATATCGGTGTTTGCCGACAAAAAGTGAATGGGAGAAAACTATGAACGCCATTGAAACCAAAAGCCTTACGAAAAAGTATAAGTCAAAAACAGCGGTAGATAAGATAGACCTCACCGTTAAAGAGGGCGAGCTTTTCGCACTTTTGGGAGTAAACGGCGCAGGCAAAACAACTATCATAAGAATGCTCACAGGTCTTTCTCACCCTACAAGCGGGGAGTGCAGGGTATACGGGAACGACTGCGTTTCAGAGCGCGGCGAGATAAAGAAAATAGTCGGCATTTCCCCGCAGGATACCGCTGTTGCGGAAAATCTTACGGTAGATGAAAATTTACGGTTTATGTGCGGGATCTACGGTCATTCAAAAGAAAAGACCGAGCAAAAGACAGCCGAGATGATAAGGCTTTTCAAAATGGACGAGGTGAAAAATTCCCGCGCGAAAACGCTTTCGGGCGGGTGGAAAAGAAAGCTGTCCATAGCCATGGCGCTTATTTCCGAGCCGAAAGTTTTGTTTCTTGACGAGCCGACTTTAGGACTTGACGTATTGGCAAGGCGCGAGCTGTGGAGCGTTGTTGAGCGGTTAAAAGGCGGAACAACTATTGTCTTGACCACTCACTATATGGAAGAAGCGGAGCGCTTAGCCGACAGGATAGCTATAATGTTAAACGGTAAAATCGCGGCAAGCGGCACGTTGTCCGAGCTTGAAAAGCTGAGCGGGAAAACGGGACTTGAAGAAAGCTTTGTGGAGATAGCAGAGCGCTTCAGAAAGGATAATGTAATATGAACAGAATACTAAGCTTTTCAAAGCGCAACTTTCTTGAAATCATACGCGACCCGTTAAGTTATATATTCTGCCTCGGATTTCCGCTTATAATGCTCGTTGTTATGACGCTCGTAAACGACACTATCCCGAAAGAAACGGGAATGACGATATTTAGGATAGATAACCTTTCGGGAGGAATAGCGGTTTTCGGAATGACGTTTTTGATGATGTTTATGTGCCTGTCGGTAGTTAAAGACCGAGCGGGGGCGTTTCTTATAAGACTGTACGCAACGCCCATGAAAAGTGGAGATTTTATTTCGGGCTACATTTTCCCCCTGTTTATTTTGTCAATTTTACAGTCTGCAATTACATTCTTTGCGTCATATATGATATCGCTTATAACAGCCGTAGAAATAAACGTTTTGGGAATGTGCCTTGCGGTAATATCGCTCATGCCTACGACAATAATGTTCATTTCGCTTGGAGTGCTGTTTGGAACATTGTTCAGTGAAAAGGCCGCGCCCGGTCTTTGCTCTATAGTGATCTCGCTCGGTTCTTTTTTGGGCGGGATATGGTTCGATGTAAAAGGCGCGGGCGGTATACTTGAAATAATCTGCACTGTCCTCCCGTTCTATCATTCGGTAGAGACTGCAAGATCGGCGATAAATTTAAATTCGGATATTTTCGTTCACTTGCTTATTACAATAGGTTATGCCTTTTTGATAACGGCGGTTTCGGTGATAGTGTTCAAAAACAAAATGAGGGCGGATCTAAGCTGATAGTTACTAAAAAAAGAGGCGAGAACATTCCCGCCTCTTTTGTTGTCTTGTTAAATTTCTCCTGCTATCGCCCCTAAATCACTTGCAAGAAAAATACTATTGAAAAATTTACATTAGAAAGGTATAATAATTTATAGAAACACTTATAACCTTGTGAAAAGAGGAAACGAAATGAAACAATTGATTTTATATGACATTAAAGTCAACTATAAAGAAAAAAGAGACTCATATAAAGATGTTGTTGATTTTATCAACAGCGATATTTGTTATGACGGAACAGTATGCGTTCTTTACGGTCTGCGCAGAACAGGCAAGACTACCATAATGCATCAAGTTATGACTGACAATGCCGACAAATTTTCCTCTCTGTTTTTAGAAGTTACTCAAAGCGACACTATGGAAGATGTGTATTCCTGCCTTGACAATGCGTTGAAAAACGGTATCAGATGTGTTTTTATTGATGAGATTACTAACATACCCGATTTTATTGAAGAAAGTGCGCTGCTTGCAGATATTTACGCCAAAGAGGGATTAAGGATTGTTCTTGCAGGCACGGATTCTTTAAGTTTTGTTTTTGCAGAAAACAACAGCCTATATGACAGAACAGTGCATATAAACACTGCTTATATATCGTTTGAGGAGCATTGCAGAGTACTTGGCACAAATGATTTGGATGATTACATCTGTTATGGCGGATTTATGCGAAAGGGAGCTTCCGCAGAAGACCGTATTGTTTACGACTATACTACTGCCTGCAGATACATTGATGACGCTGTATCCGGCAACATTTCGCGAAGCCTGAGAAATCTTGCAAAATATTCTGACTGCACAGAACTTTTTGATGTTTCAGAAAATGAAATGAAAGCTGTTCTTAAAAAAATGGCTGAAAAGTACAGCGGTGTATTAAATGAAACGATAGTGAACGAAGAACTTGCAAAGACAGAGCTTTCGTTTCCTATAAAACAAGATGAGTTTAAGGAAATTGAGGAAATGGAGATTTTTCGTTATCTTCGGGCGAATAATCCTGAAATTGTCAAAGAATTAGCAAAGGAGATAAATTCAGATACAAAAATTGTTCATAAATTTACCGAGGATATGATTGCTAGGCTTGAAAACGATTTGATAAATCTTGGATTTGTTTCTGCTGTAAAAAAGCAAGAATTTTGTTATAGCAAAAATTATGGCTGGAGAAGTTTGCCGGTTGAAAGAGAATACTATCTGATACAGCCTGCCATTAAATATTATCATTTAAAAAAGGCATTGGAATTTATTGAAACCAACGAACATTACAACAGTCTTTCCGAAAAAGGAAAGCAGTTTGTTTCTGAAAAACTTGATTTAAAGATAAAGGACGATATGACGGGGCAGATAGTTGTTTTTGAAACGTCTAACGTCCTTTCTTCTGAAAAATATGACGTTTATAAAATATCATTCAAAGACAGTGACCTCGAAAAATCGCGAGGCGAGTATGATATGCTGATATACGATAAAACAAATGATTCGTACTATGCTTTTGAAATCAAGCATACCGCCGAGCCGAGCAGTGAACAGTGCAAAAATCTTTTGAATAAGGACTTCAAAGAAATTATTGACAGAAAATACGGGAAAAAAGAAAATGTTTGCGTTTTGTATAACGGAAAGCCCTTTTCATCACCGCAGGGAGTTCTTTATCTTAATATTTCCGATTTTTTAAAAGAAATCACGCACATCAGAGATGTTAAAGAAACAATGGAAAATTTGCAACATGCAGTAATTCCGTATTGAAATCAAAACGGAAAAAAGCGGGTTCTCCCGATAGCTTTGGGGGTTCTCGATAGTACAGTACCGCATATTACAAAAAAGAGGCAAGAACCCAAATTCTCGCCTCTTTTTCTTATGCCGTTTTATCTTAAATTCCTCTTACTATCGCTCCGAAATCACTCGCAACAACTGCGTTTATCTTTATCATCTCGCTGTCCGCGATTTCATCGGTAACATCGCAGTCGTCAGCAAACGTTATCGAGAACGACAGGCTCTTTTTGCCGAAACCGAGCTTTTCGTTTTCATAGTGGTCGAAAAGCTCAACTTTAACGGCTTTCGCGCTCGCTTGTCTTATCGCGTTTTCAACGTCTCCGCAGAGCGTTTTCTTGTCGAGGATAAGCGACAAATCGCGCTTTATCTTCGCAAAGCCGTTGTCGGGAACATACTTAATTTCAGGCTCGTACATCTCCTGAATTAAAGAATAGTTAAGCTCTGCAATTATAATGTTCAGGTCGGTTTTCTTGCCCTCGGCAATATTAAGCCCCTCGACAACTTCATATTTAAGTTTACCGAGATGACCTATGCTCTTTTCGTTGCAGAATATTTCGGCGGTCATTCCCGAATGGAGATAAGGTCTTTCGCCTCGCTTAAAGGTGAAATTAAGTCCGTTCGCAAGCGCAAAGCTTTCTATTGCTTCTTTCACGGTAAAGAACGTTTCGTCCGCGCCGTATGCGCCGAGGCAGAGAATTTTCCGTTCTTCGGGAGCTTCTTTAAGAGGCAGTTCTTTCGGAAGATAAACATTAGCCAGCTCGAAAAATCTTCCGCTCGAACGGTCGTTCTTTACATTGTCGGCAATTACGTTTATCATACACGGCGACATAACCGTGCGCATTATCGAAAGGTTGTCCGTTATCGGATTTAAAAGCTCAACGCATTTTCTTTCGGGAGCGTCCTCGGGGAGCATTATCATATCCAGTTCGCGCTTTGAGTACATTGCGAGCGTCTGTATCTCGTAAAATCCCATCGCGCAGAAGAACTTCTTCGCCGAAAGCTCCTTGTTCTGGAGATAATTAAGTCCGCCGCCCGTGACCTTTGCGCTGTCAAGAAATGTCGGTACAACGTGGCTGTAGCCGTACTCGCGGATAATTTCCTCCGCAATATCCTGATAGTTTTCAATATCGGCTCTCCAGCGCGGAACGGTAAGGCTTAACGTTTCGCCGTTTTCCTCAACCCCGAACTGAAGTGCGCGCAAAATCTCAACGATAGTTTCCTGCGGAACATCTATGCCGAGTACGGAGTTCACCTTTGACACGGTAACGTCAAATTTCACGTTTTCGGTGCTTTCGCCTGCGGTCACATCATAAGCCGATGAACTTATTTCAGCAACGCCCATTGTCTGAACAAGGTTCAGCGCTCTCGCCATTCCGCATTCAACTCCGTATTCGTCTACGCCCTTTTCAAACCTTGCCGCTGCGTCAGTGTGAAGTCCCAGAGCGCGTGAGGTCTTTCTCACGTTATCTCTGCGGAATTTCGCAGCCTCAAGGAGAATTTCGGTCGTTGTCGGCTCGATTTCCGAGTTAAGTCCGCCCATAATTCCCGCAAGACCTACGCCCTTTGCCTTGTCGCAGATAAGCAGGTTTTCGGCAGTCAGAACGCGCTCTTTTTCGTCAAGCGTGGTTATCTTCTCGCCGTACGTTGCTCTGCGTACAACGATAGACTTACCGTCAAGCGTGTCCAAGTCGTATGCGTGCATAGGCTGTCCGATTTCAAGAAGAACATAGTTTGTAATATCGACAATAGCGTCAATTGCCCCAAATCCGCATACCGAAAGCCTGCGTTTCATCCATTGCGGGCTTTCAAAGTGCTTTACATTATAAATATAATGTCCGAGATAGCGGGGGCAGAGGTCTTTGTCAATGACTTCTACGGAAATGTCGGGGTGAGTTTTTTCGGTGCAGTTATAGCTGTAGTCGGGTTCTTTAAGCGGTTTTTTCAGAAACGCCGCGACTTCTCTTGCTATTCCCAGAACCGACTGACAGTCGGGACGGTTTGCCGTTATGGAAATGTCGAATACATAGTCGTCAAGACCGAGATATTTCACAATATCCTCTCCTACGGGCGCGTCATCGGGAAGAATTAAGATACCGTTTACATCTGCGCCCTTTATCCAGTTGTCGTCAATTCCAAGCTCTCCGCCCGAACAGAGCATACCGTAGCTTATCATATCTTTCATCTTGCGCGGCTGTATTTCAAGACCGTTCGGAAGTTTAGCCCCTATAAGCGCCGCAGGCACTTTCGCGCCCTTAAACACATTGTCCGCGCCCGTCAGGATAAGGTTGTCCTCGCCCTGCTCTCCGCAGTTGACGTGGCAGATATAGAGGTGCGTTCCCTCGTATTTTTCAATTGACGTAACCTCGCCGACATAGATTTTTTCAATGTCCTTGCCCAGATAAATCGTTTCTTCAACTTCAAATCCCGAACCGAACAGCTTTTCAACAAGCTCCTCGGTCGTAACGTCTATATCAACGTATTCTTTCAGCCAGCTTTGTAATATCTTCATTTTAATTCCCCCTTACGCCTTGAACTGCTCTAAGAAATCCTGCTCATTCCTGAACAGAACGCCCATATTTGAAATACCGTATTTAAGCATAGTTATGCGCTCAATGCCTATTCCGAAAGCAAGACCGGAATAAACCTCGCTGTCAATTCCGCAGTTTTCGAGGACTTTCTTGTTTACAACGCCGCCGCCGAGAACTTCTATCCAGCCCGTTCCCTTGCACAGCGAACAGCCCTTTCCTCCGCACTCAAAGCACGAAACGTCAACTTCTACAGACGGCTCTGTAAACGGGAAGTATGACGGCCTTAAACGCGTCTTTGTGCCGCTGCCGAAAATCTCTTGAACGAATTTGTCGAGCATACCCTGCAAATCGCACAGCGTAATGCCCTTGTCAACGACAAGCCCTTCCATTTGCGAGAACATCGGCGAGTGTGTAGCGTCGCTGTCCGAGCGGAAAACTTTCCCTGGGACAAGAACCTTTATGGGCGGCTTGTGGGTGTCCATAGTGCGGATCTGCCCGGGGGAAGTGTGCGTTCTCAAAAGCAGTTCTTCCGTAAGATAGAACGTGTCCTGCATATCGCGCGAGGGGTGGTCTTTAAGAACGTTCAGACGCGTGAAGTTGTGGTCGTCGTCCTCAATTTCGGGGCCCTCGAACACCTCAAATCCCATTCCCGCGAAAACGTCTATCATCTGATGCTTAATGAGCGTTATGGGGTGAAGATTGCCTATGTCGCGCTTCATAGCGGGCATTGTCACATCTATCGCCTCGCGCTCGTATCTTGCTTTAAGCTCAAGCTCCTTTACCTGCGACTGCTTTTGCGCGTACAATCCCTGCGCCCATTCGCGCACTTCGTTTACGGCTTTTCCGAAGCTCGGCTTTTCTTCGGGGGGAACGTTTTTCATTTCTTTCATAAGCCCCTGAATAACTCCCTGTTTGCCGAGATAGCTCTGCCAAAATTCCGAAAGCGAGGCGTTGTCCTTTACTTCTTCGATCTTGGCTTTTACCTGTTCTTTGATTTCGCTGAAATCTTTCATTTTTATGCTCCTTGTCTTTAATATATTTGAAACAAAAAACCCGACCTGCAAGTCTGTCTTGCAAAGTCGGGACGAAAATCTATTCCGCGTTACCACCCGTATTCGGAGCTTTAATGCTCCGCACTCAAACGCTTTATCGACAGCGAACGTTCCGCTTAGTTTCTCGCGGACAGCTCCAACGCTGAAATTCGCGGATAAACACGGCAGAACGCTCTCACCCCTGCGTTCCTCTCTGTGGCTTTAGTATATCCGTTACTTACACGTTTTCACAGCCTAAATTGAATTATATCACAATTATAATTTTTTGTCAAGAACTTTTTTCCACAAAAGCCTGTTTTCATTGAAAACGCATTCTATCTCTTTTCGTTCCGTCAAAAACGAAAGATAAGACCGCGCTGTTTCTCCTATAAGCTCGTATTGCATTACATAGAGCTTTATGCCGAACTCTCCGAGCAGTTTTGCTATAAGCTCGTCTATGGAAATTGCATTTTCACAAAGCCTTTTTATAACTGCGCATACCTCGAAAACATCAGCGGTATTCTCGTCGCAAAGCGCCTTTATTTCATTTACGGGCGCACTGTGAGAGGGTACAAATATTTTCCCCTCGGTGTTTTTCAGCCGTTCAAGCGAAGAAAGATGCGCTTTTATGTCATATAAAAAAGGTATCCTGTATCTGTCTATCGTCGTTTTGTCCGACACTGCGTCGCCTATAAACCAGACCTTGTCGCTTGTACAAAACGCTACCTGTTCAAAATCGTGCCCGTCAATGTGCATAAACGAAAGCCCTTTCGGCATGACGCTTTCCGACAATTCCTCGCATTCGCACGCTTCGGGCATAACAAACTTGCTTCTCATTCTTGCGCTCGGAAAACCGCCGTAAAGCGTCGTCGGGATAAGATAGGGATAGCGCACGAGCTGGGCGCATACCCCCGGAGCATAAACGGCACAGCCCGTCTGTTCTTTAAGATAAGCGCAGGCGCCCGCATGGTCGGCATGAGAATGAGTAAGAAATATCTTTTCGAGTTTCCATTTTCTCTCGTCAATAATGTTCAGAATTGCCTTTCCGAAACTTTTGTCAAGCCCCGCGTCAATAAGACAGCATTTGTTTTCGTAAATATAAACGCCTACATTTGTCGTTTGTTCAATATAAAATGTATGCTCTCCGAGCTGATGAATTTCGCTCATCAGTCATAAACTCCCACAGCCTTTATAAGCTCCCCGAGAAGCGGTTCAAACTTAACTCCGTACCAGTGCGAGCTGTCGTCTATCGTATACTCAATACACGAAAGCGTATAATCAGCCGCAATTTTTGCCGAGTCATAAGCGTTCATGCCGTTCATAAGCGCGCCCGTAAACGCCGAAGCATAAACGTCGCCCGTGCCGTGACAGCCGCCCTTTATCTTTTTGTGCTTATAATAGCTATAGTTTCCGTTTTCGTATACGACAACGCCCGTGCTTTGGCTCTCATAGCTCACTCCCGTGAGTATAACGGTTTTAGCTCCCGTTTCGCTCAGCTTTAAGAGCAATCCGTCAATATACGCCTTGTCATAGCTTTCGCGGTATTCAGCTCCCGTCAGGAAACAAGCCTCGGTTATATTCGGAAGTATGATGTCCGCATTTGATATCAGCTTTTTCATTGCGTTTACAAAATTATCGTCAAATCCCGCATAAAGTTTTCCGTTGTCAGCCATCGCGGGATCGCAGATAAATTTACCGCCCTTGTTCATACGGCTTTTTATAACGTCCAGAACATAGTCTATCTGCTTTGCCGAGCCGAGATAACCCGTATACACCGCCTCAAAAGAAAGGTTTTCCTTTTCCCACTGTCCGCGTATCTTCGGAATTTCTTCCGTAAGGTCTGCAAACGTCCAGCCCGAAAAACCGCCCGTGTGATTTGACAAGACCGCCGAGGGAAGAATTGCCGTTTCAATTCCGCAAGCCGAAAGTATCGGCAGAGCGACCGTCAGCGAGCATTGTCCTACGCATGAAATGTCCTGTATAGTAAGCACTCTTTTGTAATCCATAATTGTCGTCCTTTCATTTCTCGAAAAATTTCAACAAAACGATTGTACCACAAATTATGGATAAAATCAACCGTTTTTGAAAAAAATTTTTAAAAACCCCTTGACAAAATTTTTTTCAGGGTGTATAATAGCAACGTTGGGAAATAGTATCCCAAATCAAAGCAGAGTTTACAGCTCTCACCCGCCGACGCTTATGGGCTGTCGGGCGCGGTCGTTTAAAAATGAAATTAGGTTTTTTGACTTATAATTGATTTTTTAGGCGCGGGCTGTTATGACCGCGCTTGATTTATTCTGTTTAATTGTACTTAGAGAAAGGCGGTGCTTCAAAATCAGCACGAAAGAACAGCTCATCAATGAGGAAATTCGCGAAAAAGAAGTCAGAGTAATCGGTACGAGCGGCGAGCAGCTCGGAATTATGTCGAGCGCGGAAGCTCTCGAAAAAGCTGTCGAGGCGGAACTTGACCTTGTCATGATCTCTCCGACGGCAAAGCCTCCCGTATGCCGTATAATGGACTACGGCAAATATCGCTTTGAACAGACAAAGCGCGAGAAAGAGGCAAAGAAAAACCAGAAGACTGCTGACGTAAAAGAAATAAAGATGTCCCTTAATATTGACACAAATGATTTCAATATAAAGGTGAAGAGCGCGATAAAATTTCTTCAAAACGGCGACAAGGTAAAAGTTACCGTTCGTTTCAGACGTATGCGCGAACTTACGCATGTAAATCTGGGCGAGGATTTGATGAAAAAGTTCATAGACGCGGTTTCGGAGTACGGCAGCTCTGACAAGCCCTCAAAACTTGAGGGAAGAAATTACGCGGTAGTTTTAAGCCCGAAAAAATAATTCGGGAAATTTATCATCAGGAGGAACAAAAAATGCCAAAGATCAAAACACACAGCGGCGCTAAAAAGCGTTTTAAGCTGACCGGAACAGGCAAGGTAAAAATGCAGCACTGCGGAAAGCGCCACATTCTTACAAAAAAGACCACAAAGCGCAAAAGAGGTCTGAGAGCGGGAGCTTATGCGGACTCTACAAACGTAGCTCAGGTAAAGAGCCTTATTCCGTACAAATAATATCGGACAAAACAAAGGAGGAAATATAATATGGCACGAGTAAAAGGCGCTCTTGCTACTCGCAAGAGAAGAAATAAAACATTAAAGCTCGCAAAGGGCTATTGGGGCGGAAAGAGCAGACTTTTCAAAACGGCTAAAGAAGCCCTTATGAAGTCGGGACAGTACGCATACGTCGGCAGAAGACTCAAGAAGAGAGATTTCAGACGTTTGTGGATAACGAGAATTTCCGCTGCCTGCAAGCTCAACGGAATGAACTATTCGACGTTTATGAACGGTTTAAAGAAAGCAAACGTTACGCTCAACAGAAAGATGCTTTCCGAGATCGCAATTAACGACGCGGCAGGCTTCACCGCTCTTGCGGAAAAAGCTAAGGCGGCGCTTTGATCCGATTTTTTTCTCACGTCCGTTTTTCGGACGTGAGATTTTCGCTATTGTAGGGGTTGTTTACAATACCGCTGAATTTTCGGCACGCTTTGCAAGCAAGCTCTGTTTTTAGGGATCGGGGGGTGTTTTTTTGGAGATAATTTCCTCGCGCAGGAATTATGATGTCCGCGTTATGCGTGAACTTTTGAAAAGCGTGGAGTACCGCCGCGAACAGAGCATGTTTGCCGTTGAGGGCGACCATTTGTGCAGGGAGCTTGCAGATTGCGATGATTGCTCGGCAATTGAGGTTTTCCTGTATACCGAAAAGACGGCGCAGAAATATCCCGAGACTGTCAGAGCGGCGCAGGCGAAAGCGCACTGTTCCTCGGTAATAACTGACGAGCTTTCCGAATATATTTCCGATACAAAAACACCGCAAGGTCTTTTCGCGTCTGCCGAAATGTTCGGACGGGAGATCCCCGAAAACGCAAAAAGACTTGTCATTTTAGACGGACTGCAAGATCCCGGAAATGTCGGAACAATGATACGCACCGCCGAGGCTCTGGGAATTGACGGAGTTGTTTTTGTAAACGGCTGCGCGGATAAGTTCTCACCAAAGACATTAAGATCGTCTATGGGGAGCGTGTTCAGAATGCCGTCGCTTTCTGCGAAAGCTGAAACGCTCGGAGATTGGCTGAACGGACAAGGATTTGAAATTTACGCGGCAATGCTCGATAAAAACGCAGTGCGTCTCGGAGAAACCGCATTCCCCGAAAAAACCGCAGTCGTTATCGGAAACGAGGGAGCGGGCATATCGGGCGAAATTGAAAAAATATGCAGCAAGAAACTTTACATTCCCATAAAAGGCGCGGAGAGCCTTAATGCCGCCGCAGCCGCGGCAATTATTATGTGGGAAATTTCAAGATAAAGAACCAAAAAAGGGAGAATATTGTTTTGTCGGATTTAGTTATACTTGAGTCGCCGTCAAAGGCTAAGACCGTAAAGAAATATCTCGGCGCGGGATATGACGTTGTAGCGTCTACGGGCCATATAATAGATCTGCCGAAGTCAAAGCTCGGCGTTGACATAGAGCATGATTTCGCGCCGCAGTATGTAAATATGCGCGACAAGGCGGATATCATAAAAGAACTGAAAAAACGTGCAAAAGAATGCGGCACGATCTATCTCGCGACCGATCCGGACCGCGAGGGAGAAGCTATCGCGTGGCATTTGTCGCACTTGCTTAATATAGACGAGAAAAAGGCTGTCAGAGTTACCTTTAACGAGATAACGAAAACGGGCGTTCAATACGGAATGAGCCACCCGCGCACAATAAACGAGGACATTGTAAATGCCCAGCAGACGCGCAGGATACTCGACAGAATTGTCGGTTACAAACTGTCGCCGTTTTTGTGGAAAAAGGTAAGGCGCGGACTGTCCGCGGGCAGAGTACAGTCCGTCGCAGTGAGAATAATCGTTGACCGCGAAGAGGAGATACGCGCTTTTCAGTCTGCGGAATATTGGACAATAGACGCGAAGTTCCATACAAAATCGTCTAAAAAACTTTTTTCGGCGAAGCTCGCGGAAATAGACGGGAAAAAGGCGGAGCTTCCGGATAAGGCTTCGGCTGACGCCGTTCTTGACAGATTAAAGGACGCGGAGTTTATTGTTTCAAGCGTAAAGAAGTCACAGCGCAAAAAACAGCCCGCGCCTCCGTTTACGACTTCGACATTACAGCAGGAGGCTTCCCGCAGACTGTCTTTCCAGGCACGCAGAACGATGAAAGCCGCGCAGGAGCTGTATGAGGGCGTAGATATACAGGGAATGGGCGCAGTAGGACTTATAACTTATATGAGAACGGACTCTCTGCGTATTTCTGACGAGGCGAAAGCTGCCGCGGCAGAGCTTATCAAAAAGGAATACGGCGCTGAGTATCTTCCCGAAAAACCGCGCGTATACAAGTCCAAATCAAACGCGCAGGACGCGCACGAAGCCATTCGTCCGTCAAACGTTGAGCTTACCCCCGAAAAGGTAAAAAGTTCGCTTTCAAATGACCAGTATAAGCTCTATAAACTCATCTGGGAGAGATTTATGGCGAGCCAGATGGCAAACGCCGTTCTTGATACGGTGTCGGTAAATATTTCGGCGAAAGACTGTTTGTTTAAGGCGAGCGGTTATTCTGTAAAGTTCGAGGGATTTACAAAGCTGTATGAGGAAACAAACGACAGCGGCGAGCAGGGCGGTGCTCTTCCGAAAATAGAAAACGGCGAAAAACTCACCGCAAAGGAAGTTCTCGGAAACCAGCATTTCACCCAGCCTCCCGCGCGCTATAACGAGGCTTCGCTCATAAAAGCTCTCGAAGAAAACGGCATAGGCAGACCGTCGACCTATGCGCCGACTATCTCTACTATTCTCGACAGGCATTATGTTGAGCGCGAGCAGGGAAATCAATTGAAACCCACTTCTCTCGGAGAAGTAATAACCGCACTGCTCAAAGATAAATTCAACAATATAGTTGACGTTAAATTCACGGCAAAAATGGAGAGCAGTCTCGACGATATTGAAAACGGCGACAAGGATTGGGTGGATACTCTTAGAAAGTTTTACAGCGGTTTTGAGCAGTCGCTTGAAAAAGCCGAAAAGGAAATGGACGGAAAACACGTCAAAATTCCCGACGAGCCGACAGACATTGTCTGCGAAAAATGCGGAAAGCCTATGGTCATAAAGATAGGTCCGTATGGTAAGTTTCTCGGCTGTACGGGATTTCCCGAGTGCAAGTTTACAAAGAACATTGTAAATGAAACAAAGGGCGTTTGCCCCAGGTGCGGAAGAAAAATGCTTCTCAAAAAGTCGAAAAAGGGAAAGCCTTTTTACGGCTGTGAGAATTATAAGGACTGCAACTATATGACATGGGATCTTCCGATAGAAGAAAAATGTCCGAAATGCGGAACAACGCTGTTTAAGAAAACGGGAAAGCTCGGAAAGATCTATTGCGCGAAAGAGGGCTGCGATTACGAGCGCCCGCTGGATAAAACAAAGGATAAAGATGAAAGTTAAGGTCATAGGCGCGGGACTTGCGGGAACAGAAGCCGCATGGCAGCTGGCAGAGCGCGGTTTTGAAGTCGAGCTTTGCGAGATGAAGCCCGAAAAATATTCCCCCGCGCATAAATACAGCGGTTTTGCGGAGCTTGTCTGCTCAAATTCGCTGAAGTCAAGCAGTGTTGATACTGCCTGCGGACTTTTAAAAGAGGAAATGCGCCGGCTCGGCTCTTTGGTAGTTTCCGTTGCGGAAAAGACGGCAGTGCCCGCGGGCGGTGCGCTCGCCGTAAACCGAAAGGATTTTTCCGACGAGATAACACGGCTTATTCGTTCGCACCCAAACATAACCGTTATTAACGGCGAAGTCACGGAGTTCCCCGAGAAGAACGCGGTAATCTGCACAGGACCGCTGACTTCCGACGCATTTGCGGAGAAGATACGCGAGCGGTTCGGCGAAAACGGCGAGTTTATGAGCTTTTACGACGCGTCCGCGCCGATAGTTACCGCCGAGAGCATTGACCGTTCAATTGCATTTATCCAGTCGCGCTACGGCCATGGCGGCGCGGATTATCTCAATTGCCCGATGAATAAAGAAGAATACGACGCGTTTTATAATGCGCTTATAAATGCCGAGCCTGCCGAGCTTCACGAGTTCGATAAAAACCCGAACGTCTACGAGGGCTGTATGCCCGTAGAAGTCCTTGCAAAACGCGGTCATGACAGCGTTCGCTACGGCTGTATGAAGCCCGTCGGTCTTACCGATCCGCGCACGGGAAAACGCCCTTATGCGGCGGTACAGCTTCGCGCGGAAAATAAGGAAGCTACTATGTACAATCTTGTCGGATTTCAGACGCACCTTAAATTCGGCGAGCAAAAGCGCGTATTTTCAATGATACCCGGGCTTGAAAACGCAGAGTTCGTGCGGTACGGCGTTATGCACAGAAACACCTACATTTGTTCGAGAACTTTGCTTGACAAGAATTTTATGCTCAAAGGCTCGGAAAACATTTTTTTCGCGGGACAGATGACGGGCGTAGAGGGGTATGTCGAAAGCGCAATGTCGGGAATTTGCGCGGGACGAGCCTTGGCGGACATCCTCTCGGGAAAAGAACCGCTTATTTTCCCGCCGACGACAATGACAGGCGCGCTGATAGATTACGTCTGCGATTGGACGGACGGGCAGTATTGCAGGTTCGATCCCATGGGCGCGAATATGGGAATACTCCCGCCTCTTGAACAGACGTTCAAAGGAAAAACGGGAAAGCAGGAAAAGTATCACGCGCTCGCGCAGAGAGCGCTCTCTGATCTGGACAAACTTATTCGGAAATAAGGAGAAAACTTATGAAGATAGTAATAGACGGCTTCGGCGGCGACAACGCGCCCGACGAGGTCATAAAGGGCTCCGCTCTTGCCGTAAAGGAACTTGGGATAGAGGTCATAATAACGGGTGACGTAAACGTTCTCGAGGAGAGGATAAAAGCGCTCGGCGTCCCGCGCGGGGGGATAACGTTCGCCCCCGCGGAGGGAGTTATAACGACCGAAGATAACCCGAAGTCGATACTTAAAGAAAAGTCCAAAACGTCAATGGGCGTTGCGTTCAATATTCTTGCCGAGGGAAAAGCCGACGCGGCTATTTCCGCGGGAAGCACCGCTTCTATAGTTATCGGCGGAACGATGATAGAAAAGCGCATAAAGGGAGTTAAAAGAACTGCTCTTGTACCGCTCATGCCGTGCCTCGGAGGAGTGAGATACTGCGTGCTTGACGGCGGAGCAAACCTCGACTGCCGTCCCGAGATGTTATTGCAGTTTGCCATTATGGGAAGCTGTTTTATGAAAGCGACAATGGGGATAGAAAACCCCAGAGTAGGACTTTTGAACATAGGCACAGAGGATGAAAAGGGCAGAGAGCTTGAACAGGAAACAAAAAAGCTCCTCGATAAAGCTCCGATAAATTTTGTCGGATTTGTTGAAGCAAGAGAAGTTCCGCTCGGCGCGGTAGACGTCCTTGTGACAGACGGATTTACGGGAAACGTTTTCCTCAAAGCCTGCGAGGGAATGGGCGCGCTTATGAAAACAGCGCTTAAAAACATTTTCTACGCGAATTTAAGGACAAAGATAGGCGCGCTTTGCGTAAAAGACAGACTTAATGATTTCATAGCGCAGATGGACTATAAAACTATAGGCGGTTCTCCGCTTTTAGGAACGGCAAAACCCGTGTTCAAAGCGCACGGAGCTTCGGACGAAGCCGCATTTTTCGGGGCGTTCCGCCAGGCTAAACTTTTTGTCGAGCATAACGCTGTTGAAGAAATGACGAAAGCAATAGCCGATCTTCATATCGAGGAGGCTTCGGAAAATGCCTGAAAGCATATCTTTTGACAAGCTGGAAGAAGCGATAGGATATAAGTTCAGAAACCGCAGACTTCTGAAAAGGGCTATGACTCATTCGAGCTATTCGGGAGGAAAAAACCACGGAAGCAACGAGCGTCTTGAATTTCTCGGCGACAGCATTTTACAGGTATCCGTGTCTCAGTATTTATACAAGAACATGACGGGCGTTCCCGAGGGCGGACTTACAAAGCTAAGAGCCTCTATCGTCTGTGAAAACTCGCTTTACGGATTTTCAAAAAAAATTGAACTCGGAAAATACATACTTCTCGGAAAAGGCGAGGAAATGACGGGCGGGAGAGACCGACGCTCTATTCTGGCGGACGCTTTTGAGGCAATGCTTGCGGCGGTTTATCTTGACGGCGGACTTAAAGCGGCAATGAACGTTGTTATGCGGTTCGTTCCGTCTATTGAGGCGTTAAAGTCAGGACAAGTAAAGCTCGGCGATTATAAGACTATCCTGCAGGAGATAATCCAGAAAAATCCCGAGGAGAAAATATCATACGAAGTCGATGAAACTCCCGCAAAGAATAACCAAAAGCTGTTTTTTGCAAATGTTCAGCTAAACGGTCAGACCATAGGGAGCGGAAGCGGTTATTCAAAAAAAGAAGCCGAACAGGAAGCCGCCAAAGAAGCCATATTGCTTATGGGATACGATATAGGATAAAACAGCCCGAAAATGAAAAAGACAAACATAAGCATTTTTATACCGCATGCAGGCTGTCCTCATCTTTGCAGTTTCTGCGATCAGAAAAGCATTTCGGGCGCGCAGAAAGCGCCGTCGGCAAAAGAAGTAGCCGACCTGCTCGAAAAACAGGCAGAAAGCCTTTATGAGAGAAACATAGAGGCCGAGATAGCTTTTTTCGGGGGGAGCTTTACGGCTATCCCGTGCGATTATATGACGGAGCTTTTGGAAACGGCGAGCCGCGCCGTAAAACAGTTTCCCGCTTATACGGGCATACGCTGTTCCACAAGACCTGACTGTATTGACGAGGAAATAACGGGGATACTTAAACGCTTTGGAGTGACTGCCGTCGAGCTTGGTGCGCAGTCAATGAGCGACGAGGTATTAAAAGCAAACGAGCGCGGACATACGTCAGATGATGTGAGAAAAGCCTCGGAGCTTATCAAAAGCGCGGGCATAGAGCTCGGGCTTCAGATGATGACGGGATTATATAAGGACACGCCCGAACGTTCTCTTGAAACTTGCCGTGAGTTTATAAAAATTAAACCCAGGACCGTCCGTATATATCCTACGGTCATTCTCGAAAACACAAGGCTTGGAGAGCTGTATAAAAGCGGAGAATATGAGAGCTTTTCGTTTGAGGAAACAGTAGAGCTGTGCGCGAAAATGCTGGAAATGTTTGAGGAAAACCATATTTCGGTAATAAGAATGGGACTTCACGCAAGCCGAGAGGTAGAAGAAAAAATGCTCGGAGGAGTATACCACCCGAGCTTCAGGGAGATAGCCGAGAGCAGAATGTTCTATAACAGGCTTATAGAGCTTCTCGAACCGCTCGGAAAGGGAAAATATACGGTCTTTACGGATAAAAGGAATATCAGTAAAGCCGTAGGTCAGAAACGGGAAAATCTCCGCAGACTGTATGAAAAAGGCTATGATATAAGGATAAAGGAGAGATCGGGAGCATATCTCGATATCGGGGAGATCTGATGTTTTTTAAAACACTTAAAATACAAGGCTTTAAGTCCTTTGCTGATAAGACCGTGCTTTCGTTCGATACCAGAACGACAGCCGTAGTCGGAAGCAACGGAAACGGCAAAAGCAATATTTCCGACGCGCTCCGCTGGGTAATGGGAGAGCAGGGCGCAAAAACTCTGCGCGGCGAAAAAATGGAGGACGTTATCTTCTATGGGACTGTCGAGCGCAAACCAATGGGTTTTGCGAGCGTTTCGCTCGTTATTGACAACAGCGACCGAGCGCTTAGCATAGACGCGGACGAGGTGGAAATTTCGCGAAAGCTCTACAGAACAGGCGAGAGCGAGTATTCAATAAACGGCAGGAAAACGCGCCTTAAAGACATTCAGGAACTGCTTATGGGAACAGGTCTCGGGCGCGACGGATATTCAATTATCGGACAGGGAAGAGTAGACGAGATAGTAAATTCCCGCGATACACAGCGCCGTGTTATTTTTGAAGAGGCGGCGGGAGTTTCTCTTTTCCTGCATAAAAAAGCCGACGCAGAAAAACAGCTCGAACAGGCTTCGGAAAACATAACCCGCCAGCACGACCTTATTCGCGCCGACGAGGAAAGACTTCCCATACTCAAAAAGCAGTCCGAGAAAGCGTCTCTTGCGTCCGAGCTTATGGCAGAGAAAAAAGAACTTGAAATTTCGGTATCCGCTGCCCGCTTAAAGGAAAAACGCACGGAGCTAAGAAAGCTGTCCGATGAGATACTATTAAACAAAAGCGAGTGCGAGCATTACGACCATGATATCGAAAAATCGGAAAGGGATATAGAAAAACTCTCCGACGAAAAACTTTCGGCAAACGCAGCCCTCGGCAGAATTAGAAATGAAATAAAGAGCGCGGGCGATATGCTCGCAGAAATGAACGCGGCGATAAAAGTCGCAGAAAACGATCTCGAACATAATGAAAAGCGCAGGACCGAGCTTAAAGAACAGCTTGAAAAAGCACGTCTGAGCGGTTCGGAGTTTGAAGAGCAGATAGACGGGCTTAATGCCGAAATAGAAAAAAAGAACGATAATATCGCACAGCTCGAGCAAAAGATAACCGAATATCAGCAGAAACTTGACGAAATTTCAAAGGAGAACGCTTCTTCGGGAGAAGAGTTTTCTGCTCTTGAAAGAGAGCTTGCCTCGGCATACCGCGAAAAGACCGAGTTTTCGCTGACTGTTACACAGTCCGAGCATTCGCGCGATGAAAATGAAAAACAGCGCGAGGCGTTTTTGGGCGAAGCGTCCGACTATGAGAACAAAATAGCGGAATATTCGGGAGAACTTTCCGAAGCAAAGAAAAGGGCTGATGAAATAATCGAGGAAAAAGCCGAAGCGGAAAACAGGCTCGGCGGAATGGAAAAGCTCTTTGAGGGCAGGAAAAAACGCCTCGACAGCGCGAGAACGGAGCTTGAAAACGCTTCTTCCGCTCTGGGAGAAAAACAACAGCGCTATAAAGTCCTTTCGGATATAGAAAAGAGCAAAGAGGGCTATTTCCGCTCGGTAAAAGAAGTAATAAGCGCGGGCGAACAGGGCAGACTTTCAGGGATACACGGCATTGTAGCCGACGTTCTTACTGTTCCGCAGAAATATGTAACGGCAATTGAAACGGTGTTACAGCCCGTAATGCAGAATATTATCGTAGACAACGAGCAGACGGCTAACCGCTGTATACAGTTCCTCAAAGAAACAAACGCGGGCAGAGCGACATTTTATCCGCTCACTTCAATGAAAGGCAGAAGCCTGAATGAACAGGGGCTCCGCAGTGAAACAGGCTTTGAGGGAATAGCGAGCGAGCTTGTGTCGTTTGACGGAGTATACGGTGAGATAATCTCAAAT
This sequence comes from uncultured Clostridia bacterium, assembly GCA_947627205.1. Classification (GTDB taxonomy): domain Bacteria; phylum Bacillota; class Clostridia; order Oscillospirales; family Ruminococcaceae; genus CAG-115. The sequence continues at coordinate 43,881 of CANQVE010000006.1, forward strand.
CTTCTCGGAGCGACGGCTGTTGTGGACGATATTTCGACAGCAACGGTCATAGGAAAGAAATACGGCTATAAATTCAGAATAGTTACCCTCGACGGACAAGTCGTAAACGCAGGTGGTTCTTTTACGGGCGGTTCAAGGATAAACAAGGGCGGTATTATTTCCAGAAAACAGGAAACAGACGCGCTTTATTCCGAAATAAAAACTCTTAGAAAGACCGAAGAAACAAAACGCGGAGAATTTGAAAAATGCCGTGCGGAATACGCGAAATTTTCTATTGAGCTTGAGGGAATGAACGACAAACTGCGCGACCTTGAACACGAGGATATAAGCATAAAAGCGGAGATATCCCGTCTTTCGGGGCTTATTGAACAGCTTGAAAGGCAGAAAGAGACCTCCGACCTCGCGTTAAAGCGTTTTGACGAGCAGAGCTTGCACTTCAATGAAACAATAAAAGAAGCGCAAAAGCAGATAGTTTTAGTGTCCGAAAAAATAGAAAAGCTCGAAGAAGAACGCTCGCTCCGTTCCGAACAGCGCGGAGAAACGGAAAACAGGATAAGATCGCTTTATGACAGCATAAGCGCGTTCAATATGGAAAAAATGTCGGCAATAAAAGACATTGACACCATAAACGTTCAGATAAAAAATATCGAGGAAAACCGAAAAATGCTTCTTGAAAACAGCGGCGGTTTTAAGAATGCAATGGCTTCTCTCGATAATTCCGACCGTGAGATACGCGAGAACATCGAGCGTCTGAAGTGCGATATTTCGTCTCACAGCGGCGAAATATCGGAGAAGAACGCCGAGATAGAAAATTATTCAAAAAAGATCGAAAGCCTTGAACAGCAGATAAGCGAGCTTCATAAAAGCATAACCGAGCTTAACCGCGAAAAAGAAAAGTTTACGGGAACTGCCGCGCGCCTTGAAGAACGTATGGATTCCGTTCAGAAAGAATACGACAGGATAGTAGCTCTTCTGTTCGACAGCTATGAGCTTACGGTGTCGCAGGCGGAGCAGAAAGCGAAAATACCCGATGACCTCAAAAAAGCGGAAGCGGAGCTTAAAGAGCTTACGAAGAAAATAACCGACCTCGGAAGCGTAAATATGGCGTCTATAGAGGAATACAGAGAGGTTTCCGAGCGCTATGAGTTCCAGGCGGCACAGCTCAGGGATATAGAAAACTCAAAGAGAGATCTTGAAAAACTTATCGAACAGCTTACAGCCGACATCAAAAAGCGTTTTCTGGACAGCTTTAATGAGATAAACAGATATTTCAAGGAAATATTCACCGAGATATTCGGGCCGGGCTCTCATGCGGAGCTTGAACTTACAACGCCCGATGATGTCTTGAATTCGGGAATAGAAATAAAAGCGGCTCCTCCCGGAAAGGTCATAAAAAACCTTATCTCGCTTTCGGGCGGCGAAAGGACAATGGTAGCAATAACTATCTATTTCGCAATATTAAAGCACAATCCTACGCCGTTTTGTATGCTCGACGAGGTAGACGCCGCGCTTGATGATGTAAATATCGAGAAGTATATACGCTATCTCAACAGCTTCAGCCGTACAACTCAGCTTATGGTCATAACTCACAGGCGCGGAACTATAGAGGGCTGTTCCGTATTGTACGGAGTATTTATGCAGGAAAAAGGCGTTTCAAGACTTCTGCGCCAGGAACTTAACGAGGGAATTTCCGAAGAACTCAATGATATAATAAATTAAAAGGCTTTCATTAAGGAGAATTTATGGGTTTATTTGACAGGTGGAAAAAGAAAAACGAACAGGCTGAACAGGAAAGCCGAGAAAGACTTGCGTTCCTTGAAAAGCTGAGCAGTGATACGCCGATTTTTACCGACCACGAGTCCGATATACAGTTCCAGCAGGAATATGAAAAAGAGCTCGAGGAGTCCAAAAACAAGATACGCGAGGGACTTCGCAAGACAAAGGACGGATTTGTCAGCAGGATAGAGCAGATAGTAAATTCGTTTACGAAGATAGACGAGGACTTCTTTGACGAGCTTGAAGAAACGCTTATTCTTTCGGATATCGGCGCACAGACGAGCGCGGAAATATGCGAGGAGCTCCGCGACAGGGTAAAGAAAACGGGAACGACTGATCCCGCAGAAGTAAAACAAATTTTAAAGGACATAATTTCCGAGATACTTACGGGCGGAAACGACCTGCATCTTAATTCAAAGCCGTCTGTAATAATGGTCATCGGCGTAAACGGTGCGGGCAAAACGACGACTATCGGAAAAATGGCGGCGAGATTTAGGTCTAACGGCAAAAAAGTCATCGTTGCGGCGGCGGATACTTTCAGAGCCGCGGCAATAGACCAGCTAAACGTCTGGACCGACCGCGCGGGAGTTGATATTATAAAACATTCCGAGGGGAGCGATCCCGCCGCCGTAGTTTTTGACGCTATCTCTGCGGCAAAAGCAAGAGGCGCGGACATTATCCTGTGCGATACCGCAGGCAGACTTCATAACAAGAAAAACCTTATGGAGGAACTTAAAAAGATAGCAAGGATAATAAACCGCGAATTGCCCGAAGCATGCGTCGAAACTCTTTTAGTGCTTGACGCGACAACGGGACAGAACGCCGTGAACCAGGCGCGCCTTTTCAGCGAGAGCGCCGATATAACGGGCATAGTTCTTACAAAACTCGACGGAACGGCAAAGGGCGGTATAATCATCCCCATTAAAAACGAGCTTAATCTTCCCGTAAAACTCATAGGAGTAGGCGAAAAAATAGACGACCTGCAGCCGTTCATTCCCGAGGCCTATGTAGACGCGCTGTTTGAGTGAAAGTAAACTCGGTGATTGACAGACGGCTTAACTTATGGTATAATTATTTTAATACGATTTAGTTGTTTTTGAAGAAAGGAATTATATGAACAATAACGGCGACAACCCCCGAAGTAAACTTGTCATAGCGTCAAACAATGCGGGCAAGATACGCGAGTTCCGCGAGCTTTTGTCCCCGTTCGGATTTGACGTAGTGTCAATGAAAGAAGCGGGATTTTCAAAAGAGATAGCAGAGGACGGAGAAACGTTTGAGGAGAACGCGCATATAAAGGCGAGAGCGGTCTTTGAGGCTACGGGTATTCCGACAATAGCCGACGACAGCGGTTTGGAGATAGATTTTCTAAACGGCGCTCCGGGAGTATATTCCGCGAGATATGCGGGTGAAAATGCGACTGACAAAGAACGCTGCGAAAAGGTGCTTGAGGAAATGCACGGCGTGGCAAAAGAACTTCGCGACGCAAGATTTGTCTGCTCTATATATTTTATTTTTGATGATGAAGATGAATATTCCGTGCGCGGGGAAGTGTGCGGATACATAGGCGACGAGCTAGTAGGGGATAACGGTTTCGGCTATGATCCCATATTTATGCTCGATGACGACGAAAGCATGGCGACGATAAGTTCCGAAGAAAAGAACAAAATCAGCCACCGCGCCAAAGCGTTTGAACAGCTTTCGGTCATTTTAAAGGAGAAATTTTCATAATGCTTAGCAGTAAACAGCGCGCAAATCTGCGCTCACAGGCAATGGAGCTTTCGCCGATATTCTATATCGGAAAGCTCGGCATAACGGACGAGATAATAAACCAGCTCGAAAACGCAATAAACGCGCGCGAGCTTATAAAGATAGGCGTACAGGAAGCCTGCGATTATGACGCGCGCGAAGCCGCCGACATTATCGCGCCGAAGCTCGGGGCGGAAGTCGTTGCCGTAATAGGAAGAAAGTTTGTATTGTTCAGGAGAAGCAAAGATCCGAAAAAGCGGGTGATAGAGTTTGATTGAGAAAACAGGAATTTTTGGCGGAGCGTTTGATCCCGTCCATAACGGTCATGTACACCTCGCAAAAGAAGCAATTTCACAGCTTAAACTCCGCAGACTTCTGATAATCCCGACCTATGAAAGCCCGCATAAAAATACAAAGCTCCTGCCTTTTGAACAGCGCGCAGAGATGTGCAGGCTCGCTTTTTCGGGAATAGGAGAGGGCTATACCCACGGAAACTGTATAATTGAAATAAGTGATATCGAGCAGAAAATGGGCGGTATAAGCTATACGATAAACACCCTGCGGGAGCTTAAAAAGCTATATCCCGACGAGCGTTTCTACCTTATTATCGGCGGGGATATGCTCTTTTCATTTACGAAATGGTATAAATACGAGTCGATACTTAAAGAAGCGACAGTATGCGCCGCGGCGAGGGGCGGCGACAATTTCGCGGATATGCTCGAATTTGCAAACGAGGTCGGAAGAATTAAAGTTATGCCGACAGAAGCTGTCGATATAAGCTCTACGGAGATACGCGAAAGGCTTAGAAACAATGAGAGCATTTCGGGGCTTGTTCCCGAAAGCGTCGAAAAATATATCGCCGAAAACGGACTTTTCAAATAATTCAAATCAAAGATAAGATTGAGGACAGAAGAAAATGAGCAGATACGAGGAATTTGACGATTATGAAAAGCTGATAAAAGAAAAGCTCTCGAAAAAGCGCTTTACCCACAGCATAAACGTCGCAGAGGAATGTTATCATCTTGCAAAGCAATGGGGAGCTGACGAAAAGCGCAGTTATCTTGCGGGACTTCTGCATGATATAATGAAAGAGGAACTTCCCGAAAAGCAAAAGCAGTATACCGCGGACAGCGGGCTTTGTCCCGATCCTGCCGAAATAGCGGCAAAACAGCTCTGGCACGGCGTTGCGGGAGCATATTATGTCCGCGAAAAGCTGAATATCGAAGATGACGAGATAATCGAAGCGATACGCTATCACACTGTAGGCTGTGCGAGAATGACGCTTATAGAAAAGATCGTCTATCTCGGAGATATGATATCGGCGGAGCGCGACTATAAGGGCGTTGAGAAAATGCGGGAGTATTGCTATAAGGACATAGACCTCGCAATGTCCGTGGCGCTCAACTATCAGATAAGAAGCGTCTGCGGAAAATGCGGACAGATACCCGTTTCAACATTCGAGGCTTATAACTATTATCTTAAATTCAATAAGGAAAGGGAAACTTTATGACTGATACAGAAGAACTTGAAATAGCAGTAAGGGCGCTTTCGGAAAAGAAAGCCGAAAAAATAACCGCGCTCAAAGTAAAGGACATAACAAGCATAGCAAATTATTTCGTCATTGCGGGCGCTTCAAGCACGACGCAGGCAAAAGCTCTCGCAGATTTTGTCGAATTTAAGCTCGGCGAAAAGGGCGTAAAGCCTAAAAATATCGAGGGAGTATCAACGGCGGGCTGGATAGTGCTGGATTATATCGATGTTGTCGTTCATATTTTCACCGAGGAACAGCGTGATTTCTACAAACTCGAAAATCTCTGGGCGGACGGCGAGCCTGTAGATATATCCGAATGGGAATAAGACGTTCAGGCTGTCGATACCGCTTGAATTGTTACATCTATTTTTCGCTGTTGAATTTGGGGATAATTGCCAAAAAAGAAAAAAGTTGAAAATTTTGTGAAAATTCTATTGACAAACTTTGATGAATAGTGTATAATAACTTATATACTGTTTGAGTAAAAGTATAAGCCTGTGCCGAACGGCAAGGGGAGGGAAATATAGATGGCAGAAATTCGTCTTGGCAAAAATGAATCGCTGGAAACGGCTCTGAAGCGTTTCAAGCGTTCATGCGCGAGGGACGGCGTTCTTGCTGAAGTTCGTAAAAGAGAGCATTACGAAAAGCCTTCGGTAAAACGTAAAAAGAAGTCCGAAGCTGCTCGTAAGCGTAAGTTCTGATATATGAACTGAGCGAAAAACTTAGAAAACAGTTAAAGCGGGCATTTGTGTCCGCTTTAATTGGATTTATAGGGAAAATAATTCCGTGCGCGCGGAAACTTTCGGAGCTTTTCGCAGTCATGCGCTTTGTGCGGAGAATTATTTTTCCGAAATGAGATGTTACATAACTGTCACAATTTATAACGGAGAAAGTAATGTTGTTTAAACCTGCGTTCTGGCTGAAAAACGTGTTTTCGATAGATGAGGAGTTCCTGAAAAAGAACGGCGTCAAAGCGCTCGTCCTCGATATGGACAATACACTGTCAATGCACGGCGATCCGAAAGCCGAGGACGGAGTTATGGAGTGGCTGGACAAAATGCGCGGGCTGGGAGTTAAAATGCGCGTGGTGTCGAATAATACGACAAAGCGCGTAAAACCGCTCGCAGAAATGCTCGGGCTGGAATTTACGTCAAACGGCGCAAAACCGCTTACGTTCGGAGTGAACCGCGCGATAAAGGCAATGGGCGTTAAAAAAAGCGAAGCGCTCGTCATCGGCGACCAAATTTTTACGGACGTTCTGGCGGGGAATTTTGCGGGAGTACGCACGGTGCTGGTCGAGCCGTTCCACCTTGAAAACAAGTGGACATTCAGGCTGAAACGAAAGATAGAAAGCCTTGTGTTCCACAGAGATTATTCTGATCTGGAGTTGAAATAATGATAACATTCGGACCGGGAGGAAATTCCATTAGCTTCGGAAAAAGAAAATTTCCCGAAGATCTGCCCGAATATTTGAAGTCTATGGGACTTGACGGCTATGAATTGGAGTTCGGCAGAGGCGTCAGGATATCGGAAAGCTCTGCGGAGAAATTATTGAAAATAGCCGAAGAAAACGGGATATATCTTACTGTTCACGCTCCGTATTTCATTTCTCTTTCGGGAGTTGTCGAAGAAACACGGCTTAAAAGCGTGGACTATATATTGCAGACGGCAAGGGCGGCAAGCGCTGTCGGCGCAAAAAAGATAGTAGTCCACAGCGGATCTTGTTCAAAAATCACAAGAGAACAGGCTTTAGAGCTTGCAAAAGATACGCTTTTGAAAGCACAGCAGGCTCTTGATGATGAAAAATTGTCCGACATTATTATCTGCCCCGAAACCATGGGGAAGATAAACCAGCTCGGAACTCTCGAAGAGGTCTTGGAGCTGTGCTCTGTAGACGAGAGATTTTTGCCGACGGTCGATTTCGGACATCTTAACGCGAGAACGCTCGGCGGGATAAAAACGCGCGGGGATTATGCGCATTTGCTCGATATGATAGAGGACAAGCTCGGACACGAGCGGGCTTCTTCTATGCATATCCATTTCAGCAAAATTATGTACACGAGCGGGGGAGAAAAAACTCATCTTACGTTTGCAGATGAAACATACGGACCAAAGTATGAACCGCTTATGGAGGAGATACAAAAGCGCGGGCTTTCTCCGTCCATTATCTGCGAGAGCGACGGTACACAGGCGGAAGACGCCTCAGAAATGAAGCGGTATTATCAATCGCTATTTTAGTTGGGGGAAATTTATGAAGATACTTGTTATAAACGGACCTAATCTTAACCTGCTCGGAGAGCGCGAGCCGAATGTTTACGGAAATGAAACTCTGAATTCCATAAACGAAGAATTAAGCGCAAAAGCCGAAAAAATGGGCTATGAGCTTGAATTTTTTCAGTCAAACAGCGAGGGAGAACTTATAGACGCTCTCCATGCTTCGAGGCTTGACTGCGCGGGAGTTATACTGAACGCAGGAGCATATACGCATTACAGCTATGCGATACGCGACGCAATTTCGGCTATAAAGATACCTGTAGTAGAAGTACATCTCAGCAACGTAAATTCACGCGACGAGTTCAGAAAAACGAGCGTTATCGCGCCCGTCTGCGCGGGGACTATAGCGGGCTTCGGAAAGTACAGCTATCATCTTGCTCTTGACGCGCTCGGCTATCGCTTCTCAAAGGAGAAGAAATGAGCGTAGTCGAAAAGCTGTCGGAAAAGCTCGGAGAAAATTCCGCCGCGCTCATAACGTCCGATCTGTCTATCCGTCATTTGTGCGGATTTAAATTCAGACACGGCTTTATTATTGCCTCGAAAAAAGAGAACTTTATTTTCGTTTCGCAGGCGGAATATGATTTTCTGAAAGATAAAGCGGAAAGTTTTACAGTCTGCGTTTACAGCGATATGAAGAACGTTTTGGAGCTTCTGAAAACTCTTGGCATAGAAAAGATATATGTCGAGAGCGACAAGATGACCGTCAGGGAGTTTAATTATTATTCCGAGGAGCTTTCAGGCGTTGAGATAATTACAAACGACCTGCTTTCCCAGGAGCTTGCCATTCTCAGGACAATAAAATCCGAGAGCGAAATAAAAGCTGTCAGGAGAGCGCAGACAGTCTGCGATAAGGCGTATGACAAGCTCCTTATGAATATCCGCAAGGGAATGAGCGAGCGCCAGATAGCTACCATGCTAAGGTGTTATCTTGCAGAATTCGGAGCAGATGAGATATTGCCGAGAATGAGAGTTGCGTCGGGAGAAAATTCCGCGAAGCATTTTATAAAACCTACCGACAGGAAAATTTCGGACGGCGATTTTCTGCTCATGGATTTCGGCGCAAAGGTCGGAGGCTATTGTTCTTCAATGGCGAGGACGGTAATTGTCGGAGAGATAACCCCGAAACGCGAGAATATCTATAATGCGGTCTATTGCGCAGTAGAGGACGGGCTTAAAGTTCTCCGGAACGAAATAGGCGCAAAGCTGGCGGAAAGCGTCTGCCAGGCTACTTTGAGCGGATGGGAAATTGACAAATACGCAAAAGCCGATTTCGGACACGGAACAGGTCTTGAGTTTTACGAACCGCCGTATCTCGAACTTGGTTCTCCGTCCATGCTAAAAACGGATATGACGCTTGTCTGCGGGTGCGAGGTGACTGCTCCGAACAGATACGGAGTAAAGATAGCAGACAGCGTTATAATAACCGGTGACGGTCATATAAATCTCACAAAGGCAACAAAGAATTTAGTGCATATTTAAATTGCAGACTGTAGATAAAGCCCCATCTACGTCGTATGGTTATCCGCCAAAGGCGGATAACACAGTAACATGCGGCAGGCACAAAGCCTAGCCGCAGCCATGCTTCAGCGTTGTACGCGAAGCGTTCAATGCGGTATCTGGGACTTTCTCTACAGTCTGAAGCAGGACTTTTTATACAGTCTGAATTGTTTTTGGTTTGATTTGGGAGAATGATATGTGGGAAAGTTTTGAATTTGGACCGCCCTATAAAGGCAAAAAGATCAAAAAAATAAACGGCGTTAAACTTCCCAAAAATTATCTCGCTTTTATGAAAGAGCATAACGGAGGCGACGGAGAGACCGCGGGAGGCTCGTGGCTCGTGCTGTATCCGCTCGAAGAATTACAGCAGATGAACGACGATTATGAGATACCCGAATTTCTCCCCGACCATATCATTATCGGCGACAACGGCGGAGGAGAATTTTTCGGAATAAACAAAAAAGGCGAATATTTTATCGTTCCCGAAATTATTGACGAGGAAAATCTTTCGGTCCTTTGCAGTGATATAAACTTACTGTCCGAAGCTGTCGACAAGTTCTGGGAAGATATATAAATTTGCAGGCTTAAAGAGAGTGCTAAAAACTTATTGACAAAATATTGCTTTTGTGATATAATAAAATGTAGAGTTTGCTCGTAAGAGCTTAGTTATGTTGAATAAAATTTTGGAGGTTCGCTATGGTAACAGCGGGAGATTTCAGAAACGGTATGACTTTTGAAGAAGACGGAAACGTAATGCAGATCATCGAGTTCCAGCACGTTAAGCCCGGAAAAGGCGCGGCGTTCGTTCGCACAAAGGTGAAGAACGTTATTACAGGCTCGGTGGTTGAAAAGACTTATAACCCGTCTGCAAAATTCCCTACGGCTTTTGTAGAGAGAAAGGATATGGAATACACCTATTCCGACGGCGAGCTTTATCACTTTATGGATTCCGAAACGTATGAGGACGTTCCGATAAACGCTTCCGATGTCGGCGATAATTTCAAGTTCGTAAAGGAAAATATGGTTTGCAAGGTTCTTTCTTACAAAGGCAAGGTTTTCGGCGTTGAGCCTCCGAACTTTGTAGAGCTTGAAGTAACGACGACCGAGCCGGGCTTTGCGGGAAACACCGCCACAAACGCTACAAAACCCGCTACTCTCGAAACGGGCGCCGAGATACGCGTTCCTCTGTTTATAAACGAGGGCGAGAAGATCCGTATCGACACAAGAACGGGCGAATATATGGAGCGCGTAAAGTAATCAGATCTTGCTTGATTTTATCGGAGCTTTGAAAACTTTCAGCTCCAAAGCCGAATAAACGGGGGTGTTTTTATGACTATAGGCGAAAAGGTATCTTATATAAAAGGTCTTTGCGAGGGCCTCGGAAAAGAAGATAAGATAATTTCGGCGATTCTTGATGTTCTTTCGGATATCGCGGAAAATCTTGAAGAAGTAGACGAAGAGCTTGATGATGTTGCGTCTGTAATGACCGACCTTGAAGAGAGCGTCTGCGACCTCGAGGACGAGGTTTACGGCGGATCGGACGACGATTATTACGAAGAGGATATTGACGATGACCTCAGTGAGATGTATGAAACCGAGTGTCCGAATTGTCACAACAAGATCAGCTTTGATTATGATCAGGCGTCAAAGGGCGAGCTTGAATGCCCGAACTGCGGAAGTAAGCTCGTATTTGGTGTAAACGAAGACGCAGAAGAAGTATAAAAGTATCTGTTCTCGTAAAGATCAGACGTGTAATTTTTCGGCACAATTCCGCTTTCGCCGGTGCATAAGTATATCTCCAACCGTTTGAGTGAGATATCTAAAGCAGAGGGAGGCAGTTCCGAAAACGCGTTGCTTTTTGCGGGAACAATTTATTTTACTTAGGATAATTTTAGGATAGGACAAGCAGACAAGATGAGCTACAAGGACAATCTATTAAAGATAGAGGCTTATGTTGCGGGCGAACAGCCGAATAAAACGGATTTCATAAAGCTCAACGCAAATGAAAATCCATATCCCCCCTCGCCTATGGCAATAAAAGCGATAAATGATTTTGACGGCGGGACGCTCAAAAAATACCCGTCCGCAAATGCCGTGGGACTTGTAAAAGCAATTGCGGAATACCACGGCTTAAAGCCCGAAAATGTTTTTGCAGGAAACGGCACGGACGATGTGCTGTCGCTGTGCTTTCGGGCATTTTTCAATTCGGGGAGACCGATACTTTTCCCCGATATAACCTATTCATTCAACACCGTCTGGTGCGAGATACTTAGGATACCCTACGAGCAGATACGCGTAGACGAAAATTTCAGGATAGATCCCGCGGATTACAGGAGAGAAAACGGCGGAGTTGTCATTGCAAATCCGAACGCGCCTACTTCTATCGGAGAGGGCATTGAATTTGTAAGAGAGATACTCGAGGACAATAAAGACGTTGTGGTCATAATAGACGAGGCTTATGTTGATTTCGGCGGGACAACGGCAATACCGCTCCTTAAAGAATATGACAACCTTGTTATAACCAGAACGTTTTCAAAAAGCCGTTCTATGGCGGGAATGAGATTAGGCTATGCAATGGGAAGCGCCGACGCTGTTTGCGCGCTTTATGCCGCAAAGGACAGCATGAACAGCTATCCCGTGGACAGCGTTGCACAGGCTGCGGGAATTGCCTCGATAGGCGATGAAAAGTATTTCAGGGAAACTCTGAAAAAGGTAATGGCTACCCGCGAAAGGCTTACGGAAGAAATGCGGAAAATGGGCTTCGATATCCCCGACAGTTCTGCGAACTTTATTTTTGCAAAGCACAAAACGCTTTCCGCAAAGGACATTTTCGAGTTCCTGAAATCAAAGGACATCTACGTCCGCTATTTCAATAAACCGCGAATAGATGACCGTCTGCGTATCACAATAGGAACAGACGATGAAACAGACAGGCTTTTAGATGCTTTGAGAGAGTATGTCAATAATTAAAATCGAGAGGTGCATATTATGAAAATAGAAACGCAATGCTTACACGAGGGTTACACTCCCAAAAACGGCGAACCGCGCGTTATGCCTATAGTACAAAGCACGACTTATGTTTACGATTCGACTGACGACGTCGCGGCTGTATTCGACGATCCGACAAAGGGACTTATCTATTCCCGTTTTGCAAATCCCACAACGGACGTTGTAGAAAAGAAAATATCGGCTCTGGAGGGCGGCGCGGCGGCTATGTGTACGTCAAGCGGTCAGGCGGCGAGCCTGCTTTCTATTCTCAATATCTGCGAGGCAGGCGACAGCTTTATTGCTTCCGCGTCAATTTACGGAGGCACGATAAATCTGTTCGGCTATACGCTGAAAAAAATGGGAATTGAGTGCATTTTTGTAGAACACGACTGCACGGAAGAAGAGCTGAACGCGGCTTTTAAGGACAACACAAAGGCTGTTTTCGGAGAAACTCTTGCAAATCCCGCACTGACGGTTTTGGATATCGAGATGTGGGCAAAGGTTGCTCACGCACACGGCGTTCCGCTTATAATCGACAACACTTTTGCAACTCCCGTTTTGTGCCGTCCTATTGAATGGGGAGCGGATATCGTCGTTCATTCTACGTCAAAATATATGGACGGACACGCTCTTCAGGTCGGCGGAGTTATAGTTGACAGCGGAAAATTCGACTGGACAAACGGAAAATTCCCGTGTATGACCGAGCCTGACGAGAGCTATCACGGGCTTGTTTATACGGAAAAATATCCAGCTGCGCCGTATATCACAAAAGCGAGAATGCAGCTTATGCGCGATTTCGGCTGTTATCCCGCGGCAAATTCTTCTTTCCTGCTCAATCTGGGACTTGAAACGCTTGCGGTAAGAATGAAGCAGTATTGCGAAAACGCGCTGAAAGTCGCGCAGTATATACAGTCTACGGGAAAAGCGGAGTTTGTGACATATCCCGCGCTTGAGGGAAGCAAAGGTCACGAGCTTGCGAAAAAATATCTTCCTAACGGAACGAGCGGAGTTATTTCATTTTCAATAAAGGGCGGCAGAAGCACGGCGGTAAAGTTTATGGACAGCTTAAAGCTCGCTTCAAATGAAGTTCATGTCGCTGATATCAGGACTTGCGTTTTACACCCCGCAAGCGCTACGCACCGTCAGCTTTCCGACGAGCAGCTCGTTGCGGCGGGAATAGACGGCGGACTTATAAGACTGTCCGTAGGTCTTGAAAATGCTGATGACATTATAGACGACCTTAAAGGTGCTTTTGCAAATATCTGACTTTTATTTTTGACAGCTCGTAACATTATGATAAAAAGGAATTTTAAATGCACACAAAAAAATCAACAATTATAAGAACAATTATCATAATTATTTCGGGAATAATGCTCGTATGGTCGCTTTGCAATAAAATTACAGAGGGAACGTTTATCGGCGTTTTCGGCTTCGGCGCAATAATAGCCGTCTGCGTTTTTATAAAGCCAATTTTAAGGGCAATTAAATTCTGCTGGAAAAAGATACCGCTTCGGGCGGTAATGCTTGCGCTGGGTACAGCAATTGCGTTTTTCGCGGGAATGTGCATTTGGTTTTCGGCAAATATGCTGATACGCGCGGAAGTCCCCGTTGACGAGCCGAAAGCTGTTTTAGTTTTAGGCTGTCTTGTAAAGGGAGAAACTCCGAGCTTAATGCTGAATGCACGTCTTGAAGCGGCAGTTGAGGTAATTGAAGAAAACCCCGGCGCGCTTATAGTTCTCTGCGGAGGAATGGGCGGAAGCGAGAAGATAACCGAAGCCGAGGCAATGCGCCGTTATCTGACGGCAAAGGGAATACCCGAAGAACGAATGATACTTGAGGACAAATCGACCTCTACCGAGGAAAATATTGCCTTTGCGTCTAAGATACTAAAGGAACGCAGAATATCGGACAACATCATTATAGTTACAAACGAGTTCCACCAATACAGAGCGTATATTTTTGCAAAAAGAAACGGGCTTAGTACAGGAGCGCATTCGGCGCATACATTTTTGCCGAACCTCCTGAATTACTGGCTAAGAGAGTGGGCAGGGCTGTTTGTACAGTTCTTTGACCGCTGATAGAGAAAAAGATCTGAAAGGAGATAACTGTTGATAACAGTATCGGACGTTTCCGTGTCGTTCGGCGGACAGCTTTTGTTTAAAGACGCCGAGCTTAAATTTACCGCGGGAAATTGTTATGGAGTTATAGGCGCAAACGGTGCGGGAAAATCGACATTTCTGCGCGTGCTTTGCGGAGAGCTTGAACCGACAAAAGGAACGGTCTCACACCCCGCAGAGATGAGAATGAGCGTTTTAAAGCAGGACCACTATGCGTTTGACGAGTATACCGTAATGGATACCGTAATTATGGGAAACAAGCGCCTTTACGATATTATGAAAGAAAAAGACGCGCTTTATATGAAAGAGGATTTTACCGACGAGGACGGAGAAAAAGCGTCTGTTTTAGAGGGCGAATTTGCCGAAATGAACGGCTATGAGGCTGAAAGCGACGCTTCAAAGCTCGTCCAGGGGCTCGGACTTTCGGAGGAGATAATGTATTCGCAGATGTCCTCACTTTCGGGAAATGAAAAAGTAAAGGTCTTGCTTGCACAGTGCCTTTTCGGAAATCCCGATATTATCCTTATGGACGAGCCGACAAACCACCTTGATGTTGACGCGGTCTCGTGGCTCGAAGATTTCCTTGCGGATTATTTCGGAACAGTCATTGTCGTTTCTCATGACAGGCATTTTCTGAATAACGTCTGCACGCATATAGTCGATATAGATTACGGCAAAATAAAAATGTACGTCGGAAATTATGAGTTCTGGTATGAAAGCTCACAGCTCATTCGGCGTATGATAAAACAGCAAAATCAAAAGACCGAAGAAAAGATAAAGGAGCTTCAGAACTTTATTGCGCGCTTTTCTGCGAACAAATCAAAGTCAAAACAGGCGACTTCCCGCAGAAAACTGCTCGACAAGCTGACAGTAGAAGAACTTCCAGCAAGTTCGAGAAAATACCCTTATATCGCGTTCGACATGGAGCGAGAGTCTGGAAAGGATATCCTCGAAGTAAGAGGCTTGTCAAAAACCGTTGACGGCGTAAAGGTATTGAACAATTTGAGCTTCACCGTTGCAAAAGGCGATAAGATAGCATTTGTCGGAGCAAACGAGATAGGCATAACGACACTGTTTAAAATACTGACCGAAGAAATTCCCGCCGACGAGGGAACGTTCAAATGGGGAAGCACCATAAGCGTTTCATATTTCCCGAATGACAACAGTTCGTTCTTTAACGGCTGTGACCTGTCCATACTTGATTGGATGCGTCAGTATTCAAAGGACGAGACAGAGAGTTATCTAAGAGGATTTCTGGGGAGAATGCTGTTTTCGGGAGATGACGTTTTCAAGCCCGTAAAGGTACTTTCGGGCGGGGAAAAGGTAAGATGCATGTTTTCGAGAATGATGCTTTTTAAAAGCAATTTCCTTATTCTTGACAGACCTACGAACCACCTTGACCTTGAAAGCATAACCGCGGTAAACAACGGCCTTTCGGAGTTCAAGGGAAATCTGCTTTTCGCTACTCACGACCTCGAAATACTCGAAACTGCTCCGAACAGGATAATTGAACTTACCGAAAACGGCTGCCGTGATTTTGCGGGAAGCTATGAGGATTATGTTTCATGGCGGCGCGAAAATGTGGGCGGAGCGCTTGCTATCTGACAAAAACGGCGCATTTATCGGGGTGTGGAAATATGAATTACATTATTCTTGATATGGAATGGAACCAGGCTTTGAGCAGGGCTAAGACCATTCGTTCGCCGATAGTTCTGAACGGAGAGATAATTCAGATCGGCGCAATAAAGACAGACGAGGATTTTGAGCTTGTAGACAAGTTCAAAATAAACGTCCGTCCGAAATATTACAATAAAATGAACCCTTATGTTGAGGAAATAACGGGCATTTCAAGCATCAGCCTGACTTGCGGAGAGACTTTTCCGCAGGCGTTCAGACGGTTTTCGGAGTGGTGCGGAAATGAATTTCGTTTTATAACATGGGGTTTTGACGATATAGGGGTATTGTCGGATAATTTAAAGCTCCACGGGCTCGACGATACTTTCGGCAGGAATTATATAAATCTCCAGCTTATTTACAACCGTCAGACAAAAGCGTCCCAGCATCAGTGCAGTCTGTCTGCCGCCGCAGAAAAGCTCGGTATTCCTATAGATGTTCAGGTGCATGACGCGGCAAACGACGCATATCTTACATACGAGGTATGCAAAAAACTCGATATGACGCTGGGAATTGCGGAATATTCGGAGCTTGCCTCGAAAATATCCGAGCCGATATTCAGGGATACCGTACCGAAAGTGAAAGACTGCAAACAAATGCTCCTTGATAAACGGGTGACAGATATACAATGCCCCGCCTGCAAGCAAAAGCTCACGTTCGGAGAGTGGCTTTTCACAAACGGAAAAAATTGCAGGACTATTACCCGCTGTACTTGCAGTGAAGTGTATCTGGTAAAGCTCAAAGCGGCGTTTATATCGGAGGGAAATTTTACGGTCATGCGTTCGGTCTATGCTTCTACCGAGAGCGAAGCAAACATTTTTTCCGAAAAGCTCAGAAAAAGAGCCGAGGCACGAGAAAGACACAAGAAAAACGTTTAAGCCCGATAACAATTTAAATTTTATCCGCGAAGCGGATACATTTGCTGTTTACTTTAAACTGTACACTGTATACTGCAAATCATAGACAAAGTACATCTCCCCTATAATAATGCCTGATAGAAATAAAACGTTATAGTCATGCATAAACATTGCACAAGGGGTGATTTTCGTGGTATACAGTTTTAATGACTTGAAGTGTAAAGAGATCATCAATGTAAAGACGGGCGCAAGACTCGGATATCCCGACGATATCGAGTTCGACAGCTGTACGGCAAAGATATGCAGAATGATAGTTTTCGGCAGAGCAAAGCTGTTCGGACTGCTCGGAAGAGAGGACGACCTGTATATAAAGTGGTGTGATATTGACGTTATAGGTGATGACACGATACTTGTTTCATGTGATGTTCCGTCAAATTGTATAAAACACCGCGGAAAAGGTTTTGGAAGTTTGTTTAAATAAACAAATAAAAAATACTTGATAAATAAACAAATTTATGGTACAATATTATGGTAATTTCGGTTGTTGTATTATACCGAAAAATACACACACGCAAAAGGCTTTTTGGGTGCGGCATTGTGTGAAAAGAGCGCGGAGCATCTGCACGAGTTCTAAAGCATAAAGCTGTTGGAAAGGCTTGTTTTGCGTGGAGGAAATCAACCTAAACAGGAGGAAAAACAAATGGCAGTAGTATCAATGAAACAGCTTCTGGAGGCAGGAGTTCACTTTGGACACCTCACAAAGAGATGGAACCCGAAAATGGCTCCGTATATCTTTACCGAGAGAAACGGTATTTACATTATCGACCTCCAGAAAACAGTAAAGAAGCTCGACGAGGCTTATAACTTCGTCCACGAAACAGCGGCAAACGGCGGAGAGATACTCTTTGTAGGAACAAAGAAGCAGGCTGCGGATTCCATAAAGGAAGAAGCTACGCGTGCAGGCGCTCACTATGTAAACGCCCGCTGGCTCGGCGGCATGATGACGAACTTCAAGACTATCCAGAGAAGAATTGCCCGTCTTGAACAGCTTCACACAATGGAAACAGACGGAACGTTCGATCTTCTTCCCAAAAAAGAAGTTATAAAGCTCAATCTTGAAATTGAAAAGCTCGAAAAGTTCCTCGGCGGTATAAAGAATATGAAGAAGCTCCCCGCGGCTCTGTTTGTTGTAGATCCGCGCAAGGAGAAAATTGCCGTAAGCGAGGCAAGAAAGCTCGGTATTCCCGTTGTGGCTATTGTAGACACAAACTGCGATCCCGATGAGATAGACTATGTTATCCCCGGAAACGACGACGCTATCCGCGCTGTAAAGCTCATTGCAGGCGCAATGGCTGACGCGATAATCGCAGGCAACCAGGGAACAACAGAAGCGCCCGCAGAAGAAAATGACGAACAGCCAGAAGCAGAGGCTGAATAATTTGAGCGGTGCGGATAAATACAGAGGAGAATGAATAATATGGCTAATATTACACCAAAGGACGTAAAAGAGCTGCGCGATATGACGGGCTGCGGTATGATGGACTGCAAGAGAGCGCTCGAGGACGCAAACGGCGACCGCGATGAGGCTGTAAAGATACTTCGTGAAAAAGGTCTTGCAAAGGCGGCTAAAAAGGCGGGAAGAATTGCCGCAGAGGGCGTTGTAAAGACGCTTGTAAAGGGCGATAAGGGCATTATCGCCGAGATAAACTGCGAAACAGACTTCTGCGCTAAGTCGGAGAAGTTCTTAGAGCTTGTTGAGGATATCGCGAACACTATTCTTGAAAGCGATGCTGAAACTCCCGAGGCTCTTATGAGCTGTAAGGTAGCGGGTGCTGAAGAGACTGTAGAGGCATATCTTACAAATAAGATAGCGACTATCGGCGAGAATATAAAGATCCGCCGTTTTGCTAAGATGCAGGGCGAGCTTACGGGATATATGCACGACGGAGGCAGAATAGGAACGCTTCTCAGAATATCCACCGACAAGCCCGACAGCGCGGAAGTAAAAGAGTGCGCAAAGAACGCCGCTCTCCAGGTAACTGCTCTTAACGCTCAGTATATCAGCAGAGATACTGTTCCCGCAGATGTTCTTGCAAATGAAAAGGAAGTACAGACAAAGCTCGTTGAGCAGGAGGGAAAGCCCGCAAACGTAGCGGAGAAGATAGTAGAGGGACGTATCAGAAAGTTCTACGAGGACGTTTGTCTGCTTGACCAGAAGTATTTCAAGGACGATTCTATGAATGTCGGAAAGTATATAGACAGCGTTGCAAAGGCTCAGGGCTGTTCGATAAAGGTCGAGGAGTTTATCCGCTTTGAGCGCGGCGAGGGCATTGAGAAAAAGGCTGACGATTTCGCGGCAGAAGTTGCACAGCTTGCAGGAAACTGATTTAATCAAAAAAAAGATATTCGGCTCTCCGTTTTGGAGAGCCGTTATTTTTTTAAGAATTTCGGGCAGGCAACAAGAGTTCCCCGAAATTCTTACCTCTTACATCTTATCTCTTACCTCTTACATCTTATCTCTTACCTCTAAAAGGAGAGCCGTTAATTTTTTTAAGAATTTCGGGCAGGCAACAAGAGTTCCCCGAAATTCTTACCTCTTACATCTTATCTCTTACCTCTTACATCTTATCTCTTACCTCTAAAAGGAGAGCCGTTAATTTTTTTAAGAATTTCGGGCAGGCAACAAGAGTTCCCCGAAATTCTTACCTCTTACATCTTATCTCTAACCTCTAAAAGGGCGAGCCGTTTTTTTATGTATTATGCCGTTCTTGATCTTAACTCCTTATACTTTCTCTTTGTCGCTTCTCCTCCGCGTATATGGCGTTCCTGCTTGTTTTTGTTGAGGACTGCTTTTACTTTTTCATAAAGCGCTTTGTTTACTTTTGGGAGTTTGGAGGTAATGTCCTGATGAACCGTGCTTTTGCTTATCCCGAATTGTTTTGCGGTACTTCTGACGGTTGCGTTATTTTCGACAATATATGTTCCGAGTACGACACACCTTTCGTCATTTCCTTTGTTTATCATTTTCAACGAAATTCAACCCCTTTCAAACTGTATAGCACTAAATTTTATGTCCTTTGTGACAGGATTATGATTGCGGACAAATTCACTATTGACTTTTAGGGAGAAAAACGTTATAATTTAAAAGGCGGAGTATTTTTATCAGACAGAGGAGAATAAAATGATATTTGAATTCAGTCCCGAGCTTATAGAAGCGGAGCTTTCGGCTCTCGAAAAATGTAAGGAGCAGTTTGAAAAGCTCGACAGACTTTGCGGGCAAAACGGGGAAAAAGTCTTAAAGGCTTTTATCGACAACAGGATAAGCGAAATGCACCTTAAAGGCACAACAGGCTACGGCTATGACGACGCCGGCAGGGATAAGCTCGACGCGGTATTCGCTCAGGTCTTGGGCGCAGAAGACGCGCTTGTGCGCCATAATTTCGTAAACGGCACTCATGCAATAGTGACCGCTCTGTTTGGCGTTCTTAGAGCGGGCGACAAGATATTGTTCACGACTTCAAAACCGTATGATACCGTCTGCGACGCGGTTTTCGGAGAGAATATCGGCTCTCTCAAAGATTACGGAATAACGGCGGAAGTTGCGGAGCTTACAGAGCAGGGAATGCCCGATCTTGAAAAAATATCCGAGCGCGCAAAAGGCTGTAAAGCGGCTTTTATTCAGCGTTCGAGGGGATATTCGCTTCGTCCGTCTTATGACATTGAAACAATAGGAAAGATAATTTCCGCTGTCAAGAATAATAATCCCGACTGCATAGTAATAGTTGACAATTGTTACGGTGAGCTTGTCGAGGATAAAGAGCCGACAGCAGTAGGCGCTGACCTTATTATCGGAAGCCTTATAAAGAACTTGGGCGGCGGTATTGCCGAAACGGGCGGTTATATCGCGGGCAGGGCAGACCTTATCGAAAAATGCGCCTACAGGCTCACAACGCCGGGAGCAGGCAAAGAGGTTGGCTGTACATTAAATCAGCTTAGAGGGATGTATATGGGGCTTTTCCGCGCGCCCGAGGCGGTCTGCGGAGCGCTTAAAACGTCCGTTTTTGCGACCGCTTTGTTTGATGAGCTGGGATATGAAGCATTCCCGAAATATGACGAAAAACGGACGGACATTATCGCGGCGATAAAACTGAACGGTGCAAAGGAATTGTGCGCATTCTGCGAGGGAATACAAAGCGGTTCTCCTATAGACAGCGGAGTTACGCCCGAGCCGTGGGATATGCCCGGATATGACAGCAAGGTAATTATGGCGGCGGGCGCGTTTACAATGGGCGCTTCGATAGAAATTTCTGCCGACGCACCATTGAGAGAGCCTTATGCCGTGTGGGTACAGGGCGGACTTACCTTTGCGAGCGGAAAAATAGCGATAATGAAAGCCGCCGAGCGCGTTTTGAGGGACAGAGCAAATGGTTAAAAAAATGATGGCGGTCTCGGGGGTTACCCTTGCGCTTATGATGGTTTTCTGGGGGATATTTATTTCGAGCGAAAAGCGTATCTTCTACATTCTCGGAATAGTTTCGCTGACTGTGTGCTATCAATTTTCCGCAAGGCTCGTTATATGCGGGCTTATAGACTACAATATGAAAAAGCCAATTGACAACAATAAAAAGTGGTTCTCAGAAAAAGGCTTTGAAAAGAATTTTTACAAGAAACTGCGCATAAAGAAATGGAAAGATAATTTCCCGACAGCAGACGAAGAACTTTTCTCGCTTAAAACTCACACAGTAAAGGAAATAGTTACGGCAGGCTGTCAGTCGGAAATGGTGCATTGGCTCTGCGCGGCGGCAGGTTTTCTGGCATTGTTCCTGATAATTCCATTCGGGGAATGGTACATATTTCTGATAATCTCGGTATTTGCCGCGGTCTATGATATGGCGTTTGTGATAGTTCACCGCTACAACCGCCCGCGGCTTTTGAAAACGCTAAAACGTCTGAATGAAAAGGAGAAGTAAAATGATAAAGAGCATGACAGGATTTGGCAGGGGAAACGCCGTACTTAACGGCAGAGATATTACCGTGGAAATAAAAGCGGTAAACCACCGTTATTATGAGCTTACCTGCAAGCTCCCCAGAAGTATGAACTACTGCGAGGAACGCCTTAAAACACTTTTAAACGGCAGGATAACGCGCGGAAAAACGGAGCTTTCCGTTCAGATACAAAGCGTAGGAGAAGTGTCCGAGCAGATAGCCGTAAACAAGGACATTGTTCGGCAATATATAGAAGCCCTGCGCGATATAAAAGACGAGCTTGGTCTTTTGGACGACCTTACGCTGTCGAATGTTATGCGTATTCCCGACGCATTTACGGTAGTAAAGGCTGAAACCGACGAAGAACAGCTCTGGGAAGATCTAAAAACAGTGACCGAGCAGGCTCTCTCAAACTTTATCACAATGCGCGAAAACGAGGGCAATCGAATGAAAGCTGACTTGCTTTCTAGACTTTCGACGATTGAGAAGTGGGTGGATATAGTAGACGAGCGTTCGCCGAAAATTGTCGAAGATTACAGAAAGCGCCTTTATGACAGAATGACCGAAGTCTTGCAGGGAAAGGAAATAGACGAGAGTAGGATACTTCTTGAAGCGGGAATTTTTGCCGATAAGACTGCCGTAAGCGAAGAAACGGTACGTTTAAGGTCGCATATCGCGCAGTTCCGTGAAATGCTCGAAAGCGGCGAGCCTGTCGGAAGAAAGCTCGATTTTCTTGTTCAGGAGATGAACCGCGAAACAAACACCATAGGTTCAAAGGTCCAGGATATAGAAGTAACGAAAATCGTCGTAGACCAGAAAAGCGAGATAGAGAAAATAAGAGAGCAGATACAGAATATTGAATAACAAATAGTAAGACGGGAGATAATTATGTCGTTTCGCGGCGCGCTCACTCATTTTAAAACAATAACAAAACACCGCCATAAGGTCATAGCTCATTGTGCCAAGGCGGGAATTTTAGGACAGGGATTATTGCACGATCTTTCAAAATATTCCCCGACAGAGTTTATTCCGGGCGCAAAATTCTCCACGGGAAAACGCAGCCCGAACGAGGGCGAGCGCGAGGCTTACGGCTATTCAAAAGCATGGCTTCATCACAAAGGCAGAAACCGCCACCATTTTGAATATTGGACGGACTACGATCCCAAAACAAAGTTGATGTCGCCTGTAAAAATGCCCCTTAAATACGCTGCGGAGATGTTCTGCGACAGAGTAGCCGCAAGCAAGATCTACCGAGGAAAAGACTATAAAAACAGCGATCCGCTCGATTATTTCGCACAAGCAAAGAACAAACGCATTATCCACCCCGAAACGTCGGCTTTTCTCGAAATGCTTTTGAAAATGCTTGCCGAAAAGGGAGAGGACGAAACATTTAAGTTTTTAAAGGATTATCTAAAACACAATAAGGATTATTAAACAAAAACCCGCGTTCCTTTTCAGAACGCGGGTTTGCAGTATTTCAGTTTGTATAAAAAGTCAAACTTCAGACTGTAGAGAAAGCCCCAGATACCGCATTGAACGCTACGCGTACAACGCTGAAACAGTGCTGCGGCTAGGCTTTGTGCCTGCCGCAGTGCTGTTGACGACGTAGATGGGGCTTTATATACAGTCTGAATTATTTTTCCCTATACATAGAATTGAATATCGGTCTTAATCTCTTGTAGAGCAGGACTGAGAATGTTGCCGCGATAAGACCTTTTACAAACGTAAACGGAACGTTGAAAATAAGCAGACATTCAGCGAGCGTATCCACATTCGGATTTATCTTCTGATACTCCGAGACAATAGCCTCTATCGGCATTCCTATGTTTGAATAAAGCGGATAAATGAGGAAGTAATTCGAAACAAATCCTCCAAGCAAAGTCATTGTAACCACGCCGACAATACAGCCGATAACCGCACGGCTGAATTGTTTTTGCTTGTGCGAAATTATTCCCGTGGGAATAACAAGCGCTGCGCCGAGAATAAAGTTTGAAAGCTCGCCAATGCACGCCGTGCTTGAAGTAAAACACCCTATTGCATTTTTTATCAGGCACACGAAAATTCCCGAAACAGGTCCCATAGTGAGCGCCGCCAAAATTGCGGGAGCGTCCGAAAAGTCGAACTTTATAAAGAACGGCATTATCGGAATATTGAAATCAAGATTTGCCAGAAGATATGAAACCGCCGCCATCAGCGCGGTGAATACCAGCTTCCTGACATCGATCCGCTTTCCTTGTTTAACTGTTTTTTCCATAAAAAGTCCTTTCCTCAGGGTATGACTTTTTCTGAACAAAAATCCCGATTTTCGGACAACAGTCCAAAAATCGGGGCGCAAATATGTGACTATTTGTGTTCTGTTCTTTCATCCGGACTATACCGTCGGTATCGGAATTTCACCGATTCGGCAGCCGTTTTGTTTAACGGCTGTTCGCGGACTATACCGCCGGTGAGGAATTGCACCTCGCCCCGAAACAGATTAAAATTTATTTGTGATCTCTCACATCTACATTATATTACACTTTGTATGATTTGTCAATAGCTTTTTTTCACTTCATAAATTTTTTTAGCAGCCTTGCGACTTCTTTTACGTCGATAGGCTTTGCCGTATGCGCATTCATTCCCGCGTCAAGACATTTTTTAACATCGTCCGAGAATGCGTCCGCAGTCATCGCTATTATCGGCAGATCGCAGTCGAGGCGGTTTTCCTTTCGTATGGCTTCCGACGCCTCATATCCCGACATTTCGGGCATTCTTATGTCCATAAGTATCGCCTTGTAATATCCGACCTCGCTCTTTTCAAACATATCCACGCATATCCTGCCGTTTTCCGCATTGTCTATCAGAAGTCCCAGCTCCGACAACAGCTCGTTTGCTATCTCGCGGTTGAGGTCGTTGTCCTCTGCAAGCAGTATGCGCACATTGTCAAAGCGCTCTATGTTGTCGGGACGTTCTACTTCTATTGTATCTTCCGTAGACGGCACTTCGTTTCCTGCCGCAAACTTTTTCAGCCCGTAGTAGAGCGTGGATTTAAACAGCGGCTTTGCGATAAAGCCCGATATGCCTGCTTCCTTTGCCTTGTCCTCTATTTCCGACCAGTCGTATGCGGATATCAGCAGAATGGGAACATCATGTCCGAGGTGTATCCTTATCTGCTTTGCAGTTTCAATGCCGTCAATTCCCGGGAGCTTCCAGTCAAGAAGAATGATATGGAACGGGTTTGTATAGTGCTTTTGCTCGATTATTTTTACCGCGCTCTCTCCGTCGAGCGTCCATTCGGCGTTTATCCCTATTTTCTTCAGCGATTCCGAAGCCGTCTTGCAGATAAGCTCGTCGTCGTCAACAACAAGCATGTGCCAGTTCGGAAGTATCATATTTTCCTCGCGTACATCTGCAATTTCAAGGTCGAGCGTCACATAAAAGCAAGTGCCCTCGCCCTGTTTGCTTTCAACGCGGATATCGCCTTTCATCGTGTCAACTATGTACTTTGTAATAGCCATTCCGAGACCTGTTCCCTCGGTCTTGTGAACGCGCTTTGTGTCCTCTCTCGCAAAAGCGTCGAAAACGGTCTTTTGAAATTCTTCTGTCATTCCTATGCCGTTGTCGCGGACTTCGAGTTTAACTCTCGTGAAATTTTCGCCGGCAGGGGAGGGTTCTTCGTACAGCGTTACTTCAATTTTTCCCTCGTCCTGCGTAAATTTAACGGCGTTTGAAACGAGATTGAGTATGACTTGATTAAGTCTTACGGAGTCGCAGAGAACGTTTTCATGCTCAATATTGTCAATGCTTACGTTGAAATGCTGACGTTTAGCCTTTATCTGAGGCTGAACTATTCCGACTACTCCGTCCATTACTTCTCTCAGCGAAACGTCCGAAACAGACAAAGTCATCTTTCCGCTTTCGATCTTGGACATATCGAGAACGTCGTTTATAAGCCCTAAAAGGTGCCTGTTTGAAACGCTTATCTTCTCCAAACAGTTTTCTACCTGCGCACGGTTGTCTATGTTCGCCATAGCTATGGCGGTCATTCCGACAATAGCGTTCATAGGCGTTCTTATGTCGTGAGACATATTCGAGAGAAATTCGCTTTTTGCGCGGTTTGCATTTTCCGCTTCAAGGCGCGCCGCTTCGAGAAGCCTCATCTGCCTTGTGCTCGAATGATAATACAGCGTGAAAATAATAGTAAGCACCGCGAGGTTTATCGCCATGCAGATTATCATAAGCACAAGCCTTACTTGCCCCAAAGATTCGATTATGCTGTCAATATTTCCATACGGCATTACCGAAACGAGATACCATTCGCTGTCGCTCAGCGGGCAGGCATATATGTGCCTCATCTGCCCGTCAACAAGAGAAGCATTGTTATAGACACCGCGGTTTTCCATTGCCTCGGTCATTCCCGAAATAAGCTCTTCGAGATTGCTGTTTTCTCCGACCAACGAGCGCATATAATCAAAATAGTTGTTTATATCCTGATTGTCGGTGTTGTTTACGATATAATTTCCGTTTGAGCGGATAAGGCGCGTTTGTATGAGCTGATTTTTTTCATCAAGCGAGAGCGTCGCGGAAATATACGACATCGGAATAGTCGCCACAACTGCAATGCTTGTGCGGTCATTATTCAGATGATAGACCGCGGGAAGTCCGAACATAACTACTCTATCGCCCGCAGAGTCTATTCCCACGGCGATCTTCTTTTTTCCCTCTGTCAGAGAGGCAAAAAACTTCGTTGCCGCTGAAAGCTCGACCGTATCGCCGTATATCATTTCCGTCGAACCGTCGCTCATCATAAAGCCCAGCGAGCGATAGGAGCGTATCTGCCCCTGATAGCCCATACCGCTTGAAAGGTCCTCATAAGGCGCAGAACCGTCGGGATAAATTTCTACAAGCTCTTCGAGAGTATCCATACGCAGAGAAATAGTATTGTCGAATTGTTCGGATATCTCGTGGCTCATGCCCTCCATGTATATCTCGCCTATCTGACTTACTGCTTTTCGGCTCTCAAAGGACATATATATTCCGAGAAAAGCCAAAGTGCCTATTGTCGTTACCAAAAGCACAAGCAGACTTATCATAAGAAAACGCGAAGTTTTCAAAGGCTTTTTTGCGTTGTTCCGGTTATTCAAAACCGCACCGCCTTTCCTTTATACTGAAAATATCCGAATACAAAAAGTATTCGGATACCGCATTTAGACAAGAATAGTCAGTCCAGCTTTCCGAGTGCGGAAATGACCTTTTCATATTCCGTTTTTACAATTTCCGCAAGCTCGGGGGTGTTTTCGGCTACTTCGTTCCTTAGCGCTTCCGTAAGGTCCGATGACGCTTTCTGCAAATTGTCAAGCCCAAGATTAGCGCAGACTCCCTTTAGCGTGTGCGCCATTCTGAAAGCGAGCTGATAGTCCTTTTCGCCGAGCGACCTAAAAAGCTCTTCGGCGGTCTTATCGTTCGGGAATTTTTTCACAAACTTGTCGAGCATTCTCTCCGAGTTTCCCATTCTCATAAGCGCCGCGTTAAAATCAGAGCCTATGCTGTCATAAAATTCCTTTAAAGTCAATATCGTCAGCTCCTTTCAGCATTCCGTAAGTATAGCCGTACGGCACAAGTTTCCCTATAACGCCCGTATAAGACGGCGGTTCTTCCACAGTCCATGTCGTAAGGCAGATAAGTTTATAAGTAAAGCATTTTGCGTTTTCAGGCACCTCGGCTTCGGGACTGTCGCTAAGCAAAAAGCTGTTTATTTCTTTTCCGTCCTCCGCTGTAACAAATTGATGGAAATAGAACATCACCACGGGATCGTCAATGCTCGCTCCTCTTATGCGCGATATAATATCGCCGAGCTTGTCTTTGCCGAAGAATTTCGCAAGTCTCCAGTCCGAATGCGGATCCATTATCGTTTCGGGCAATCCCAGAACAGCGGCGGAGTTTTCGGAGAACGACAGCATTCTCGTTGAAACGCTGTATTCAAAACTGCAGCTCCCCGTGACCTTTTCAAAGAAACGGTTCTTCAGCCTTTCATATTCGAGCTTTCTTAGCAGTCTGTCCGAACTGTACAGTGCGTCGTTCTTAAGAAGCTCCCGCGCGAACGCTTTAATTTCATGCTCGTCATTTGTATTCAGCCCGCTGCCTTTTTCCTTTACGGCGCGCATTTCTTCCTGCGTTTCTTCGAGGCATTGCAAAAGCAGGGGATTGAACGTCCCGCATTCCCCGTTCAATATCATTTCCATTGACTTTTCGTGGGTATATGCTTTTTTGTATACTCTGTCGGCGGTGAGCGCATCATAAACGTCCGCAAGCGAAACGACCTGCGCCGCTATTGGTATCTCGTCGCCTTTTAGCCCGTCGGGATAACCGCGCCCGTCCCAGCGCTCATGGTGCCACCGCGCAATGGCGTATGAATACTTTACGATAGGTTCTTCCTCGTGAAAGGGAAGATCCGAAAGCATTCTCGCGCCCGCCGCGGAGTGGTTTTTCATTATCTGATATTCTTCGTTTGTAAGACGCCCCGGCTTATTGAGTATCTCGTCGGGAATGGAAATTTTCCCTATGTCATGAAGCGCGGCAGCGTTGCAAATAAGCGAAATATCCGCTTCGGAGAGCTGATATTTGTCGGTCATTCTTGAAAGCGCTTTCAGAAGTATCTCGGTATAATTCTGAACGTTCTTTACATGCAGACCGCATTCGTTGTTTCTGAATTCGACTATGTGAGCGAGAATGTCTATCATCATTCTCGAATTTTTTTCTCTTTCATAAAATTGGTCTGCGAACAGATCCACGAGCTTTTTCTGTTTTGAATAAAGAGCAATGATGTTGTGACAGCGTTTCTGAACAACGAGAGAATCGAACGGTCTGCGGATAAATTCCGTAACACCCAGCTCATAAGCCGTATGAGTAAGCACGGGAGAATCTTCCGAGCTTATCATGATAACGGGTATATCGTCTATCCAGCTGTTTTTGCTCATTATTTCGAGAACTTCAAGACCGTCCATTTCGGGCATTATCATATCGAGCAGTATGAGCGAGATGTCGTTTGCCCGCTCATTAAGCATAGCAATAGCTTCCTTACCGTTTTCAGCCTCGAGAATTTCATATTCCTCCAGCATATCGGCAAGTATCTCACGGTTCATTTGAGAGTCGTCAACAATAAGAATTTTTCCCATAAGACATTCCTGCGTAATATCCGCATATTCTCCTTTTCTAAAAAATTTAAGCAAGTTTAAGTTAATCAAAAAATAAGAATACGTTTTGCAGAAAAGTATGTAATTAACTTTACATTTACACACATCTACAAAATACATTATAACATATAATTCATTTTTTGTCAACAACAAACGCCCGAATTTTTAAATAATGCGCACAAAATGCATAAAGAAAATAAACGTCAAAAATATCTTGACAAAACGCCCTAAATGCCTTATAATTCAATAAGGGAAGTTTATATTTGAAATAAGATAAGCTCCCGTAAATTGAACATAAAAATGAACACAAAAATGAAAAGAGGAAAATTATGAGCATACTTGTTCTGGGCGGAGCGGGCTATATCGGTTCTCATACGGCATTAGAGCTTGTGAGAGCGGGGGAGAGCGTAGTTGTCGCGGATAATCTTGCGACGGGGCATATACAGGCTGTTCCCGAGGGCGCGAAATTCTATAAAGGCGATCTGCATGACAAAGCGTTTCTTGACGGTATTTTTGAAAACGAGCAGATAGACGCAGTTATTCATTTCGCGGCGTATTCTCTTGTCGGAGAGAGCGTTACAAACCCGCTTAAATATTATGACAACAATCTTTGCGGAACGAAAGTCCTGCTTTCTTCAATGGTCGAGCATAATATAGACAAGATAGTATTTTCATCAACCGCGGCTACCTATGGCGAGCCCGAGAATATTCCCATTCTTGAAACGGACAGGACACTGCCGACAAATCCATACGGCGAGACTAAGCTCGCAATGGAGAAAATGTTCTATTGGACAGCAAACGCTCACGGTATGAGATATGTTTCGCTTCGTTATTTCAATGCCTGCGGCGCGGATAAGTCGGGGAATATAGGAGAGGCACATGATCCCGAAAGCCACCTTATACCGCTTATACTCCAGGTGCCAAACGGAAAGCGAGGCAGTATTTCGATATTTGGAACGGATTATGACACGCCCGACGGAACGTGCATTCGCGATTATATCCATGTAACGGACCTTGCACAGGCGCATATACTTGCGGTCAAGTATTTAAGAAACGGAAACAAGAGTGATATATTCAATCTCGGAAACGGCGTTGGATATTCTGTGCGCGAGGTAATAGAAACCGCGCGCAAGGTCACGGGACATCCTATTCCCGCAGTTGAAACGGAAAAGCGCGCGGGCGATCCCGCAAGGCTCGTAGCTTCAAGCGAAAAAGCAAGAAAGGTCCTTGGCTGGGATCCCAAACACGCAAGCCTTGAAGAAATAATTGCAGACGCATGGAATTGGCATAAAACCCACCCGAACGGTTTTGGGGAATAGAGGTAAGAGATTAGAGGTAAGAATTTTGGTTCTTACCTCTTATTTTTTTGCTTTATCCCAACTAGAAATTAGAAGTTAGAGGCAAGAAGCTGTTGTGAGCGGAGAACAACCTTTCTGCTATCCGACCGCGCCGTAAGGCGCGGTATATGGGTTTCCAAAGGGCGCATTGCGCCCTTTGGTGGGGGGTGCGGGGGCAAAGCCCCCGCAAACGGCACAAGGCGCTAAAGGGTGCGGGGAAAACAAGAGTTTTCCCCGCATTGCCTTTTCAAATGCAAGCATTTGAAAAGGCAATCTTAAAAGGGGTTTTGAGCGGGAAAGAACTTTAGGTGTGAAATAACCTTAGCGCGGGAAAGAAATAGCGTCTGAAAAGAACTACAAATGGGGGTTACGTCCTGTTCAGCAACCAGCCTTTCCCCTAAAACTCTTACTTCTTGCCTCTAACCTCTAGCCTCTAGTTGCAGTTTTTTGCAGTTAAAGTCGGGTTTAAATTATGGGCGAAAGGAGTGTTGAAAATGAAAATCACCAACATTTTAAACCCGAACAATACGTTATCTGTAAACCGTCCGCTCGCCCACGCGATCGGCGTGAACGCCGCGATCGTCTTTGCCTCGCTTATCGCAAAGCAGGTGTATTACGAGGAAAATCAAATGCTCGACGAAAGCGGATTTTTTTATTCCACAATCGAGGACTTAGAGGAAAGCACAGCGCTTTCCCGCGCACAGCAAGACCGAGTATTGAGTGTTCTTGTTAAAAAAGGACTTATAGAATTCCACGTTAAGGGAACACCGCCAAGAAGATTTTTCAGACTTGTTGATGATGAAACTGCACTTGCAAATTTGCTTGATATCGGTGGTTCAATTTGTAAGAAAGCAACAAATCAATTTGCTGAAAACTCTCAAATCAATTTGCAAGAAAGTGACAAATCAATTTGTAAAAATGTTGAAAATCAATTTGCGAAAAACTTACAAATCAATTTGTCAAAAAACGCAAATCCTATATATAAAACTAAAGTCAATCAATCAAAAGAAAATCAATCAAAAGAAATTCAATCTAAAGTCATCAATCCAAAGTCATCAATCATTCTTCCGCAGAAAACAAAAGAAATGACGGATCTGACGGAAGAATTGACAGAGGGAATGACGGAGGGAATGAATGATTTTCATGAAGAAAATTCTTTTGAGAATGAAAGAAGTGAACGGGAAGAATACTTGGACACTATTCACGAGAATATAGATTACGACAGCTTTTCGCAAAAAGAAAAAGCTGATGAAGTTGTCGGCGTAATGTTGGACGTGATGTGTTCGCAAAAGGGAACTGTAAGAGTGAACGGGGAAGAACTTCCCGCTGAACAGGTCAAAAAGCGTTTTCTTGAACTGAAGAAAGCGCATATTGAGCACGTCCTCGGCACTCTCGAAAGCAATGCAGGCAATGTCCGAAACATTCGAGCCTATCTCATAACCGCGCTCTACAATGCCCCGACGGCGGTTTATAGTGCTCGTTCTTCGCCAAATAATGCCTCGCCAAACAGTTCTTATTCCTCGAATAACAGTGCCCGTTCCGCTTCTGCGCCCGAAAAGCGTTCGCGCGGTATGGAGTCGTCATTTGACGCAGACGAGGTTTTAGCGAGCATAAAGGAGAGGTACAAGCGCCCGAAAGAGGAAGATGCGTTGTATAACGACAGCGTGAATTGGTGACAGGCTATGGGGTGCTGTATTCAGTAACAGCCGAAAGGCAGTCCGCTCATTTATCAGTGTTTAAAACACTTTACGCTTTTCTTTCCCGCTCAAAGGTAAATCCATTTTTGAGGTCGTTCCCCGCTCAAAACTTCTTTTAGTATTGCCGTTTCAAAGCATGGCTTTGAAACGGCAATGCGGGGAAAACTCTTGTTTTCCCCGCACCCTTTAGCGCTAGCTGACGCGTTATTGAGGGAAAACTTTTTTG
>CANQVE010000007.1 GCA_947627205.1 uncultured Clostridia bacterium
TTAAAAAGAGGCTAAAGTTTAAACTCCTTTTAGAAGTAAGAGATAAGAGGTAAGAAGTAAGAATTCAACCAAAATGCTGTCCTTTGAATATGACACATTAAAAAGAGGCTAAAGTTTAAACTCCTTTTAGAAGTAAGAGATAAGAGGTAAGAAGTAAGAATTCAACCAAAATGCGTCCTTTGAATATGACACATTAAAAAGAGGCTAAAGTTTAAACTCTAGCCTCTTGCTTCTTTCTATGAAAATCAGATAACTTTTTCTCCAAAACAACCTTTGATTTCTTACCTCTTACATCTAACCTCTTACCTCTAAAAGGGAAACTCTTGTTTTCCCCGCACCCCAGGTTCAATGCCGCAGGCATTTAACCTGATGCGCTTAGCTAGCGCCGTTTCGCGGCTTCGCCGCGACCAAAGGGAAAAACTTTTTTGACAAAAAAGTTTTTCCCTTTGGAATCCCTTTTCAAAAAACTTTCGTGCGACGCCCGTTTGGTGGTTTAGATTTAACACGTTGTACGCCGCTCAAAACAACTTCTAACCTTTAGTCTCTATCCGAAACTCATTATTCTTCACAAAAAAGAACCTCACAAACTCTCCCTTTACAAGCTCTGCAACTGCAAATGTATGCGTTTCCTCGGAAAAATTCAACGAATATTCACGGCTGAGCTTAGGGCTGTACTCTATTTTGTCAAGGTCTACCCCGTTTTCAATAAGCAACCGCACCGCGTCCTCGGGCTTATCCGCTATCACTGCGCTTTTCATTGTCAAAAGCAGATTGCAGATCATGACCTTTATAAGCTCGCTTACAATATCGTCCGAGGGCAGAACTTTTGTTTTCCCCTGTGCGTCAAGTTTTATAAGGAATATCCGAGGATCTTCCGATGCTTCGTTCTTGACAGCGATCTGAAACTCGCCAATCCGCCCGATACACAAAAGCGAAAGCTCCGTTTTTCCCGCGGCGAACTTCATGACAGTCATTAAATTCGGGTGGAAAAATCTTAAACTTCCGCCCTGTCTGTTTACGGGCAAATATGCGTATTTAGACAGAAATTCTTTCAGCAAAAACGGCACAACGATACCTCGGCTGTTTTCGTTCAGCTCAAAATCGTTTTTGGTAAAACCGTCCGTTATGCTGCCGTAAATCGTCTGCAATGCGGGGAGCGGTTTCATATTATACTGCACTGACATCTTTTCAAAGCCTTTCTTTAAAATCGCTGTAGCCGAAACTCTTTAACAACTCTGTTTCGCCGTTTTCTTTAAGCAGGTAAATCGACGGCAGGGGCATACCATTAAAGGTGTTATTCTTGCACATAGAATAAATAGCCATATCCTCAAAAACCAGCCTGTCGCCCTCTTTAAGCGCGCTGTCAAACGAATAGTCGCCGATAATGTCCCCCGCAAGGCAGGTGTTCCCGCCGAGACGGTAGGTAAACTGCTTTTCGTTAGGGTTTCCCGCGCCGACTATATTCGGTCTGTACGGCATTTCCAGAACATCGGGCATGTGACACTCCGCCGAGGCGTCCGTTATTGCTATCTTAACGCCGTTTTCGGTCACATCCAGAACGCTCGTCACCAGATACCCCGCGTTCAGCGCAACGGCTTCTCCGGGCTCAAGATAAACCTCCAAGCCGTACTTTTCACGGAAGTCCTTAATTGTCTTTATCAGCAGTTCAACATCATAATCCGCTCTTGTGATATGATGACCGCCCCCGAAATTCACCCACTTTATCTTATCGAACATAAAACCGAATTTTTCAACGAAGTGCGGTAATGTTCTCGCTAAAACGTCCGCGCCCTGTTCGCACATGGTGTGAAAATGCAAGCCGTCAATTCCCTCGGCAAGCGAAAGTTCTTCTTTAAATCGGGAAACAGTTGTGCCTAAACGTGAACCCTCAAAGCACGGGTTGTAAATGTCGGTTTCTATCTCACTGTATTCGGGATTTACGCGAATCGCCGTCTGTATATAACGCGAGGATTTGCGCACCTTATCGCGGAATTTCGCCCACTGTTTCGGAGAATTGAACACAATATGTGTGCATATCTTCAACAGCTCGTCAAGGTCCTTTTCCGTAAAGGCGGGAGAAAAAACGTGGTTTTCTTTCCCGCGCATTTCTTCAAACCCTAACTTTACCTCAAACAAACCGCTCGCGGTACAGCCGTCAAGATACTTTGCTATAAGCGGGTAGGTCTGATATACCGAATATGCCTTTTGCGCGAGCAGTATCTTACAGCCCGCGCGCTCTCTGACATCTCGGAGAATTTCAAGGTTTTCCGTAAGTTTCCGCTCGTCAATGACGTAACAGGGCGTTTCAACTTCGTTTGTCCAGTTCACTTGAACATTTCACCTAATTCTTTTTATTCATTGCAACGCTTGATATTATCGCGTAAATCACCGCTCCCGCTATTGCGGGTATCAGCAGATAAAACACATTATTATTTTTCATAAGACAGCCTAAAGCGTTTATCAGAAATATTACCGCGATAAACAGGAAAACTATTGCCGACTGTCTGAAAAGCGGCTTTAAATTCATGGTTTCGCGCTCTTGTTCGCTTGCGAAGATATATGAATTATTGAACGGCTTTCCCTTTTCCAAAAGATGAACTATTCCCAAAATCACGCTTGCCAGCATAAATGCTATACAAACAATTCCGGTAATAATTTCAGCCATTGTCAGCTCTCCTTTCAGTCAACCAAAACAGGATTTCTATCCTCTTCCCACGGCAATCCCCACTTATTCAGCGCGTCCATAAACGGATCGGGATCGAACTGCTCAACATTCCACACGCCCGCTTTCTTCCATTTTCCCGTAAGAACCATCATTGCGCCTATCATTGCGGGAACGCCCGTGGTGTAGGAAATTGCCTGCGAGCCGACTTCTTTATAGCATTCCTGGTGGTCGCAGATGTTGTAGAGGTAGTAGTTCTTGTCCTTGCCGTCCTTTTTACCGCGGAATATACAGCCTATGTTGGTCTTGCCGACGGTTCTCGGTCCTAATGACGCGGGATCGGGCAAAACTGCCTTTAAAAACTGCAAAGGCACTATTTCCCTGCCCTCGAACATAATAGGCTCAATGCTGGTCATTCCCACGTCTTTAAGGCATTGCAGGTGGTTTAGATAACTCTGCCCGAACGTCATAAAGAAACGAATTCTCTTTATGCCCTTGATGTTGAGCGCAAGGCTTTCAAGCTCTTCATGATGCAGCAAATACATATCCTTTTCGCCCACGCCTTTGAAGTTGTAGACGCGCTTTATCTCCATAGGCTCGGTTTCAACCCACTTGCCGTCCTCGATATAACTGCCCTTTGCGGAAACCTCGCGGATATTTATCTCGGGGTTGAAGTTTGTTGCAAAAGGATAACCGTGGTCACCGCCGTTGCAGTCGAGAATGTCGATATAGTTTATCTCGTCAAACTCGTGCTTTTGCGCATAAGCCGAGAAAACCCCCGTAACGCCCGGATCGAACCCGCACCCTAAAACAGCGGTAATCCCCGCTTTTTCAAAGCGCTCTTTATACGCCCACTGCCAGGAATACTCGAACTTTGCGGTATCCTCGGGTTCATAATTCGCCGTGTCGAGATAATCCACCTTGCATTCAAGGCAAGCGTCCATAATGTGCAGGTCCTGATAAGGAAGCGCAATATTCATAACGATATCGGGCTGATAAGACTTTATCAATGCGACAAGTTCTTCTACATTGTCGGCATTGACAGAAGCCGTCGTGATAACGGTTTTCGTCTTGTCCTGCCATTTTTCCTTTAATGCGTCGCACTTGGCTTTCGTCCGCGACGCTATCATAATTTCCGAAAAGACATAGCTGTTCTGACAGCATTTTGCGACAACTACCGAAGCGACGCCGCCCGCGCCTATTATCAATGCTTTGCTCATTTAAAAAACCTCCTACTTATTCAACTAAATAAACCATACCAATATTACAGCCAATGCCAAAATCGATACGATAAGCCCCGAAGTAAGTGCCGTTCCGACTTTGCTGTTCAGCATTTGCAGAGTGTGAAGTCTGACTAAAGTTATAATCAAAGCGGCGATAACAATTATCAGCGCGCCCGCCACGATTTTCAGCACGCCGACCATTTTGAAGTTTAAGTCGGAGTACAAATACTCGTTTATCGAAACGCCGCTGTCCGACAGCCAGCCGTTTATTTCGCGCGTGTAAAGTCCGCTTTTGGGAGCAGTCCTCCGCAACAGCGCGGTTATATGTACGTCGCCGCCGCGCGCAAGCCCCTCCGAGTCGAAATTATCCTCAAACCAACGCTTGCTTGCCATAACAAGATACTGTTCCGCGCCGTCCTCGCTTACCGTGAGGTAAAAATGCTCCTGCCGCGTGGGGATAAACCCAAACAGCTTGTGCGAAATTTCCCACACTTCCAGCGCATAATATGCGTCGTATTCGATAACTTCGCCGTCGCTCGCCGTTTCAACGGGAGCGGTACGGGCTGTCAGGTCATGTATACCGCCTATTATCGACATTACAAGAAATATCGCGGCACATACCGAAACTATGATAATGCTTAATCCGCTGTTTCTCGTCCTCATTCTGTTCTCCTTTTCTTCCTCAAAAAATCAGTTTATCACTATCATTATAACAACAAACGCCAGAAGCTGAATTATAAACAATATGCACATCAAATTTCCCGTGACCTTGTTTAGCATTTCCATTCTGAAAAAAATCATCATCAGCACAAACGTTATCGTCGCCGTCAGCAGAATAATCCCCGCGACAATCTTCATCACGGCAGTTGAAGTGTACCCGATGTCTGCGTAATAAACATTGTCAACGCGCCCAAGCTCTTCAATATCCCCGTTTATCTTCGCAATATCAAGCGCGCTGTTGTCCTTTACAAGCTTCAACATTCCCGTAATTTTAACGGGAGAATTTGCAATACCCTGCGCACTGAAATTCTCAGAAAACCATTTTTCGTCAGCTTTTATCGCAACGGGATTAAGACCGTTCGCGCCCGATGTAACGTAATATTTGTCAGAATAAAGGTTGAAAATTCCGAAAAAGCTGTGGCGCACCTCTTTTACTTCCTGCGCGTAAACAGCGTAATACTCCTGAATATCGCCGCTTTCGCCATGCTCAACAGGCTCGGCGTAAAGCTCGGAAATCCCCGAAACGACTGTATAAAAGAAAAACACCCCGACCAGAATTACGGTTATAACGGTGCATATTACCGCAGTTTTCCTGTCGGTTACTTTCATAAATTCGCTCCCTTTGTTTCCCTGAGCACGTCGCGCACATTCTGCGGCAGCGCAAAGCAGCCTATATGCACAAAGCGGTTGTAATAGTAAGTCTTGAGTTCCTGCGAAAGCCACCATTCGGCATTGAAATCGTCAACGGGGTGGAATTTCTTTGAAGCAAACCCGAACAGCCAATGCCCCGACGGATAAGTCGGAATGTGCGCCTGATAAACGAGCGCAATCGGGAAAAACGACTTTATACGGCTGTGAGCGCGTTTCATTGCCTGGGCATATTCGTCATAGAACGTGCTTTCGTGCTGATTTACGAGTATGCCGTCCGATTTCAATGCCTTGTAGCAATTCCCATAGAACTCCTTTGTGAACAACCCCTCGCCCGGTCCGAAAGGATCGGTGCTGTCTACAATAATCAGGTCGTATTCATTTTCCGCGCCCCTGACAAATTTCAAGCCGTCCTCGTAGTAGATATGAACGCGCTTGTCATCAAGGGAGCAGGTCGTCTGCGGGAGATATTCCCTGCACAGCTCGACAACGCGCCTGTCAATTTCAACCATGTCAATATGCTCGACATTCTTAAACCTGCAAAGTTCGCGGATTGTGCCCCCGTCGCCCGCGCCTATGACAAGAACGCGCTTTATGTTCGGGTTTACGCTCAAAGGAACGTGAGTAATCATCTCGTGGTATATCTTCTCGTCCTTTTCGGTCAGCATAAGGCACCCGTCAAGCACAAGTATTCTCCCGAAATCATAGCTGTCGAGAATGTCAATTTTCTGAAACTCGCTCTGCTCGGACACTAAATGTTCTTTTATTTTAATCGAGAATTTCACGCCCGAGGTGTGATTTTCCGTGAACCAAAGTTCCAAATTTTTCTCCTTTCCTATTAGAGGTTAGAGGTAAGAGTTGAGGTCAAACGTGATTTTCCTGTTTAGAGTGCGTTTAGGTTATTGCTGCACAAACAACATTATTTGGTTAAAGTTGATTTGGTTTCAACTCTTACCTCTTACTTCTTACTTCTTATCTCTATCTCGGCGGTCGGTTTATATAGCTCGGCTTTACAAACAGATGTACAAGCCAAAGCGGGAGCTTGTGCGCGTTGCACATTACCCAGACCGAGAAACCGACAAAGACCGCCCAGAACGCCGCAAAAATGCCGAAAATTAACGAGCAAGTCTGCTTTTGCTCGGCGTCGCTTTTTTCTACAGCCGTTTGGTCAACAAGCGTTCTGCCGTCAAATTCCGCGCTTATAAGGCTGTCCTTTGCGGTTATCACCGAAAGCCTGTCGCCCTCTTTGAGCGACAAAACTCCGTCAATGTCGCAGGCGCTCGCCCACACGGTATATTCCTTTCCCGAAAGCGTAAACACCATGCTGTCGTTTTTGCGGTATATACCCTCAAACGAAAGCTCCGCTTCAACATAGTCGCTTTTATGAATTCCCATGCTCAATAAGAATATCCACATTCCGACTATATAAGCGAAAATCAGAACCCAGATAAATATAAACTCTCCGGGGCTTCGGACGTTGCCGTTGAACAATTTACTGCGGTTGTTATATTCGCGCATTTTGCGCTTGTAGTTGTATTTTTGTATACGGGTGTTGTTCTTGCGTCCCATTATTTTATAACTTGGAGATATTCTACTTTCATATCGCGGCAGCCCGTTACATTACAGCCCTTTTCTTTCGCGAACTTTATATAATCGAGAATGTCCTCGGTTATCCGCTCGCCGGGGGCTAAGATAGGTATCCCCGGAGGATAGCACATAACGAACTCACTGCAAACCCTGCCTGCCGTTTTTTCTATGGGCATTGTTTCCTGCTCGGCGTAGAATGCCTGCTGGGGAGTTGTCACGACTATGGGGTTTATATACTCATGGTCGAAAAGCCCGACGGGCGATCTTGAATACAGCCGTTTTATCTCGCTTAATGCACCCAACAGCCTTTCTATCTCAAGCGCCCTGTCTCCGCCCGTTATTATCGCTAAAATATTTCCTATATCGCCGAACTCTATCTGTATTCCGTATTCATCGCGGAGCAGGTCGTAAACTTCAATTCCCGCGAGTCCTATTTCCCTTGTATGAACGGACAGCTTTGTCCTGTCAAATGCGTAGAAGTCGGCTCCGTTGCATAATTCCCCGCCGAAAGCATAATAACCGCCCGTTTTGTTTATCTCGCTTCTGGCGTAATCCGCAAACTTCACGGTCTTTTCATAGAACTCCGCGCCGTTCTGCGCTAGGTTTCTCCGCGCAAGGTCAAGCGATACCATAAGCAGATAGCTGGCACTTGTGGTCTGTGTGAGGTTTATTATCTGGCGGACATAGTCGGGATCTACGTTCTTCCCCATAAGCAAGACGGCGCTCTGCGTAAGGCTTCCGCCCGTTTTATGGACGGACACCGCGCACATATCCGCTCCGCACGACATACCGCTCGGAGGAAGAGCCTTTCCGAAATAAAAATGCGTTCCGTGAGCTTCGTCGCAAAGCGCCATAAGCCCGTGTCTGTGAGCAATGTCTACAATTGCCTTTAAATTCGAGCATATCCCGTAATAGGTAGGGTTATTTACAAGAACGGCTTTTGCGTCGGGGTTTTCCTCTATCGCCTTTTCTACGGCTTCGGGAGTCATTCCGAGAGGTATACCGAGCTGTTTATTTTCGCCCGGATCTACATAAACAGGAACAGCCCCGCAGACCACAAGAGCGTTTATCGCGCTTCTGTGTACATTTCGGGGAAGAATTATTTTTTCGCCCGCCTTGCAGACGGACATTATCATCGCCTGGACTGCGCCTGTTGCGCCGTTTACGATAAAAAACGAGTTTTCCGCGCCGAAAGCGTCCGCGCAGATATCCTGTGCCTCTTTTATCACGGAAACGGGGTGGCAGAGGTTGTCGAGGGGCTTCATTGAATTTACGTCGTTTTTCAGGCAGTCCGCTCCGAGAAAATCGGAAAGCACAGCGTTTCCTCTCCCGCCCTTGTGTCCGGGAACATCAAACGGAACAACGCGGTTCAGGCGGTGTTCTTTCATTGCCTCATAGAGCGGAGCGCGAGTCTGGTCGAGCTTCAAATCCCACACCGCCTTTCTGCGAAAGCTGTCTATTGGTCAATAAATATTCATTCCGCTGAATATTTCGATCATTTCGCGCCTTAGGCTGTTTGTAATTTCAAGGCGCTCCTGCGGGTGAATTTCGTAAACATCTGTATTGAAAAGATAGTTCTGGAGTTCAATTTCCTTTATAAGCATTTTAGTGTGGAATATGTTGGACTGATAGACATTTACGTCCATAGCGTCGTATCTTGTGAGAGTTTTCGGATCGATAAAGTCCTGAATGGAAGTAATGTTGTTATCTATAAAGAACTTCTTTCCCGAAACGTCGCGCGTAAAGCCTCTTACGCGGTAGTCGATTATGATTATATCAGAATCGAAAGAGCCGATAAGA
Organism: uncultured Clostridia bacterium; assembly: GCA_947627205.1. Taxonomy (GTDB): domain Bacteria; phylum Bacillota; class Clostridia; order Oscillospirales; family Ruminococcaceae; genus CAG-115. Next base: position 8,641 of record CANQVE010000007.1, read on the forward strand.
TAATCGAGAGTATTAAGCGGGGAAATCTCTCCGCAGGTCGCAACGTCAATATCTACTCTGAAAGTGGATATCGCCTTGTCGGGGTGATATTCGGGAAAAGTATGAACGGTTATATGGCTCTTGTCGAGGTGAGCATGAATTGTTTCGCCGTTCATGTTGGAAAAAAAGCCCATTCCTTTATTGCAGGATTCATCGATATGCGTAGGATCGATCCTGCCCTCTGCAAAAAGGACGTTTACAGACGCGCCCTGAGGATCATAGTCCTGTTTGGAAATATTGAGGACCGTCGCGCCGATCCTTTCCGTAACGTCACACAGTATGCGCGTAAGTCGTTCGGAATTATACTGTTCGTCGATATACGAGATATAATCCTTTTGTTCGCGCTCGCTTTTTGCATAGCAGATATCGTAGATATTAAAGCTCAGCGTTTTCGTAAGATTATTGAACCCATACAAAGACAGCTTTTTCTCCACTTCCCAATCCCCCTTTTAAAAAAATAAAATTCAACTTATACAGTTAAAGAAATTATAACATATTACCTCCGAAAAATCAACATTTTTTTAAAATATTTTTATTGTTCCCGAGCATTTATAATAATTGTGTTGACAAAGACGTCAAAATGTAGTATAATATAACTGTATGTTTTATAAAAACTGTACCGTATAAATTTGGCAATAATTGTCAATACGACGCAAAAGCGTGTGCAAAAAGTCTGATGGCTTTAATTATATTCTATTTATTTTTGTTATGGAAAAGGGAGGCTTTTATGAAAGCAGATCTGCATTGCCATACTACCATTTCGGACGGTTCGCTCGGTATTTCCGATATCATAAGACAGGCGGACAGGGACGATGTGCGCTGCATAGCTATTACAGACCACGACAGTCTTGCTTCTTTATCGCGCTCTTCGATACTCGGACAGCGGTATAACGTTAAGGTCATACCCGCTGTGGAATTTTCCGCTTTCGACCATTCCAGGGGAAAAAAGGTACATATCCTCTGCTATATGCCGAAAAAGCCTGACAGACTCGAGGGGCTGTGTCTCAGAACAAGCGAGGGGAGAATGAAACTCGGAAAGAACCTTGCTATGAGGGTGCTCGAAAAATATCCCATTACCCTCGAAAGTATCCTGCGCTATTCGGCGGGGAGCAAGGCAATTTACAAATGCCACATAATGCACGCGCTCATGGACTACGGCTATACGACCGAGCTTTACGGAAACGTATACGACGAGATATTCGATGCGGACGAGGGACTGTGTGCAGAACAGGTGCAGTCGGAGGCGGACTTCTATCCCGATGTGAGATTTGTGCTTACTATGATAAAAGCCGCGGGAGGAATATCTGTAATTGCCCACCCGAAAGTATTCGACAGCCTTGACCTTATCGAAGAGCTTGCGAAAGAAAAAATACTCGACGGCGCGGAGGTCTGGCATTCGAGCGCGGACGAGAAATACCGCGGGGAAATTTCGGACATCTGCGATAAATACAAGCTCCTGAAAACAGGCGGTTCGGACTTCCACGGATTTTATAATCACTATGCCATACAGATAGGCTCGCTCACCACTCCCGAAGATGAGCTTAGAAAAATAATTCCTCTGGAGGAATAATTTTTATGGCAGGAAAGACAGTGCCGAAAAACAAAACGGACAAATATTCCGAGCTTAAAAAGGCATTTGAAACAAACAAGGACGACAAAAACGCCGTTTCAATGTCGGCATATATGAGAGATCAGTTTAAATTCTACGGCTTGGCTACTCCGAAAAGAAAAGCAGTTTACAAGGACTTTCTCAAAGCCGAGAAAAGCAAAAAGGTCATCGACTGGGATCTCCTTGACAAATGCTATGAGGACGAGCACAGAGAGTTTCAATATCTGGTCTCGGACTATCTTTTGTTTATGAAGCAATATGTGACCTTTGAGGATATGACGAAGATCAAGAACTACATAACGAATAAGTCATGGTGGGATACGATAGATTTTTTATGCAAGGTCATAGGAGATGTAGGTCTTAGAGACGACAGGATAAAAGGGCTTATGGCCGAATGGTCGGAAGATGAAAATTTTTGGGTAAGAAGAACGGCTATTGAACATCAGCTCGGCTTAAAGGATAAGACCGACACCGAATTACTTGAAAAGATAATAACAAACTGTTTCGGCAGTAATGAGTTTTTTATAAATAAAGCGATAGGCTGGGCATTGAGAGAATATTCAAAAACCGATCCCGAATGGGTGAGAAGTTTTATAGAAAAGCACAAAGAGCAAATGAACAGCCTGAGTATCAGAGAAGCGAGCAAATATATCTGACGAAAAAGAACATTACGGACTTAAAGCCCGATTATAAGGAGATAAAAATGGACATAAAAGAAAAATCACTCGAAATGCACGAAAAATGGCAGGGAAAAATCGAAGTTATCTCCCGCGCGCCGATAAAGACACGCGAGGATCTTTCGACCGCGTATACTCCCGGAGTAGCCCAGCCGTGTCTTGAGATACAGAAAGATCCAGACCTTGCCTATAAGTACACCAGAAAAGGAAATCTGGTGGCGGTTATAACCGACGGAACGGCTGTTCTCGGTCTTGGCGACATAGGCGGTCTTGCGGGAATGCCCGTTATGGAGGGCAAATGCTGTCTGTTCAAGGAATTCGGCGGTGTTGACGCATTCCCTCTTTGCGTAAAGAGCAAGGACGCAGACGAAATCGTAAGGACGATAGAGCTTATTTCCGACAGCTTCGGCGGAATAAACCTCGAAGATATTTCAGCGCCGAGGTGTTTTGAAATTGAAAGAAAGCTGAAAGAAAAGCTCGATATCCCCGTTTTCCATGACGACCAGCACGGAACGGCAATAGTAGTAGGCGCGGCGCTTATAAATGCCGTAAAGTGCGCGGGAAAGAAGCTCGGCGACATAACCGTCGTTATAAACGGCGCGGGTTCAGCGGGAATTGCCATAGGAAAGTTCCTGCTCAATCTCGGAATAGGAAACCTCATAATGGTTGACCTTTGCGGAATAATAAACCGTGACGACAAATACGAAAACCCCGCTCATGCGGAAATTGCAAAGCTGACGAATAAGAACAACATAAAAGGCTCTCTCGCAGACGCACTTAAAGGTGCGGACGCGTTTGTCGGCGTTTCAAAACCTAATCTCGTTACGCCCGAAATGGTAAAGTCAATGGCAGAAAAGCCTATTCTGTTCCCTATGGCTAACCCCAACCCCGAAATAACCTACGACCTCGCAAAGGAAAGCGGAGCATATATTGTAGGCACGGGGCGCTCGGATTATCCGAACCAGATAAACAACGTTCTTGTGTTCCCGGGTGTTTTCAAGGGCGCGCTTTCCGTAAGGGCAAAGGCGATAACCGAGGAGATGAAGCTGGCGGCTGCAAAGGCAATTGCGGCGCTTGTAACCGATGACAAGCTCTCGCCCGAATACATTATCCCCTCGGCGCTTGACAAGAGCGTAGCGGACGCAGTAGCGAAAGCTGTTGCCGATTGCTGGACAAGTAATAATTGACATAAATAATTAAAAAGGAGATGTAAATAAAATGACTTATGAATATTCACCGAGAGGGGTTTGCTCTCAGAAAATGATCTTTGACGTTGAGAACAACATCGTAAAGAACCTCAGAGTTTTAGGCGGCTGCAACGGTAATCTTCAGGGAATTGCAAGGCTCGTAGAGGGACTTCCCGTAGACGAAGTAATAAAAAGGCTGGACGGTATACGCTGCGGAATGAAGTCTACCTCCTGCCCCGACCAGCTCGCGCAGGCTCTCAAAGCCATGAAGAAAGCGGAGGAAAGTGGCAAATGAGAATTCCCGAATTATTTAAAAGCGGAAAAACCGTTCTTTCGTTTGAGATCTTTCCCCCGAAAAAGGACGGATCTATTGACACCGTATATAAAACGCTCGACGGGCTTTCGGATCTTCACCCCGACTTTATAAGCGTTACATACGGCGCAGGAGGAAGTCTCCCGGGAGCGTCTACCCGCGAAATTACGTCCATAATAAAAGAAAAATATCACACGACGAGCATTGCTCATCTCACCTGCATAAACTCCACAAAAGCGGATATTGACCGTATTATTGAGGAATTTACCGAGTCGGGGATCGAAAACGTTCTGGCGCTTAGGGGCGATCTTATGCCCGACGTTGAGCCAAAGCATGATTTTCTCCATGCGTCCGACCTTATCTCGTATATGAAAGCAAGGAGCAATATTTCGTTTTCGGGAGCTTGTTATCCCGAGGGGCATACGGAATGCGACGATCTCGACGAGGACATTGACAATCTGAAAATAAAGGTAGACGCGGGAGCGGAACACCTTATTTCTCAATTGTTCTTTGACAACAGCGCGTTTTACAGATTTCTCGACAAGGCAAGAGCAAAAGGCATAAACGTTCCTATCGAAGCGGGAATAATGCCTTGCGTAAATGCAAATTCAATTAAGCGCATGATAACGATGTGCGGGGCGTCGCTTCCCGAAAAGTTTACAAAGCTCATAGCGCGTTACGGAGAAAAGCCCGAAGCAATGCGCGACGCGGGAATTGCTTATGCGGCGGATCAGATAATTGACCTTGCGGCGCACGGGGTTGACGGAGTTCACCTTTACACAATGAACGATCCTTTTATTGCACGCAGGATATGCGAAAGCGTTTCGAGCGTTATAAAATCATAAACAAAAGAGGAATAGAAATGGAAGACATACTGAAAATAGGCAACAAAGAATTTCACTCGCGGTTTATACTTGGAAGCGGAAAGTTTGATCTTGACCTTATAAATGCGGCTGTGCAGAATGCGGGCGCGGAGATAATAACGCTTGCACTGCGCAGAGTAAACAGCTTTACGGGGAATATTCTCGAACATATTCCGAAAGGCGTTACACTGCTTCCGAATACATCGGGAGCAAGAAACGCAGAAGAGGCTGTAAAAATAGCAAAGCTGGCGCGCGAGGCAGGCTGCGGAGAATTTATAAAGATAGAAGTCATTCACGACTCGAAGTATCTTCTCCCCGACAACTATGAAACGGCTAAGGCTTGCGAATTGCTTGCAAAAGAGGGATTTACGCCTATGCCGTATATGTACCCCGACTTGTATGCGGCGCGTGATATGAAAAACGCAGGCGCGGCGGCTATAATGCCTCTTGCCGCTCCGATAGGCTCGAACAAAGGACTTTCCACAAAGGAATTTATCCGTATTCTGATAGAGGAAATTGACCTGCCGATAATCGTTGACGCGGGCATAGGCAGACCGTCGCAGGCTTGCGAGGCTATGGAAATGGGCGCGGCGGCTGTTATGGCAAACACCGCTATTGCTACTGCGGGAAATATCGTTCAAATGGCTGAAGCCTTTAAGCATGCGATAAACGCAGGGCGCGGGGCTTATCTTGCGGGGCTTGGCAGAGTTCTGGACAGAGCGTCAGCAAGCTCGCCTCTTACGGGATTTATAAACGACTGATGAATGAAATAAAAATAGACCGCGAAAACGCATACAGGTATATGGGTTTTCGCGAGCCTTTTTCGGAGAATGTTGACGAAAAGACCGCCGAGGCTGTCGATAAAATTGAACAAGAACTGCTCAAAGCGGTAAAGCCTAAATTTATCTGGCGGGTTTTTGATATTATAAGGGACAACGGGTTGTTCCTTAATGGCTGTGATTTTGAGCTTTCGGGAAATGATATCAAAAAACATCTGTCAAATTGCGATAAAGCAGCAATTGTCTGCTCTACTTTGTCCGCGGACTGCGATAAATTTATAGCAAAGATGAGCGTCAGGGGCGCGCTTGAAATGCTGGTGAGCGACGCGCTGGCGAGCGCGTATATCGAGCAGATAAGCGACGGCGCGGTAAAGGACCTTACGGAGAAAAACGAGGGCTTTTCGGCAACATGGGTTTTCGGTGCGGGGTATGGGGATTTTCCGCTCGATATCCTGCCGAAGCTGATCACGGCAGTTGACGCGACAAGGAAGATCGGAATTTCCACGACCGCCGCGAATACCCTTGCCCCGACAAAGTCTATTGTAGGCGTGGCGGGGCTGTCGCGCGGAACAACGCATAATGCCGTAAAGTCTTGCGATAATTGCAATATGCGGGATAAATGCGAGTTTAGGAAAAACGGGAAAAGGTGCTTATAAGGCACTAAGACGCGCAAGGGGTTAAAAGTTGTTCTGAGCGTCGAAGCACATTTAATTAACAACCGCCTAACGGGCGGGCGCACGAAAGTTTTTTGAAAGGGAGCTTGAGGGAAAACTTTTTTTCAAAAAAGTTTTCCCTCAATAACGATTCTTAGCGCTAAAGGGTGCGGGGAAAACAAGAGTTTTCCCCGCATTGCCTTTTCAAAGCCGTGCTTTGAAAAGGCAATCCTAAAAGAGGTTTTGAGTGGGAAAGTGCTTTAAGTAAAAAAAGCCCAAAGCGTGGAAGCAAATTCGTTAAGCCTTTTAACAGTGATAAAAAAGGCAAGCCGAGGCTTGCCTTTTTTTATGTAATTTCTTGTCAGGGCTTGGGAGCACCACAAAATATGCAAAATGAACTTGAACCATCATTGTCACAATTACATACATTACGCAGAAGCCGAACAAAGGCTTCATTGACAAGACATAACTACCTTTCATAAAATAAAGTGTTCATAAATTATGCCATGATGTTATTATAACTTAAATTGTTCATTTTGTTAATACGTCAACCGCATTTGTGCATATCTACAAAAGAATTGTGACAAGTAACTGAAAAATTGAAATTCCTGTTGACTTTTTCGTGAATTTTTTATACAATAAAAATGCCTAATTATTTTATAAAAAGTGAGGTATTTAAAATGAAAAAATTTATGGACGAGAATTTTCTTCTCTCAACAGAGACCGCACAGAAGCTGTTTCACAATTATGCGGCAAAGATGCCTATCATCGACTATCACTGCCACATAAATCCCCGCGAAATTGCCGAGGACAGACAGTTTGAGAGCATTACTCAGGTATGGCTCGGCGGCGACCACTATAAGTGGCGTCTTATGCGCTCGGCGGGCGTTGACGAAAAGTATATCACGGGCGACGCTTCGGAAAGAGAAAAGTTCCAGAAGTGGGCTGAAACTCTCGCAAAGGGTATCGGAAACCCTCTGTTCCACTGGAGCCACCTCGAACTTCAGCGTTTCTTCGGCTATAACGGCGTTTTAAACGGCGATACCGCAGAGGAAGTATGGCAGCTCTGCAACAAGAAACTTGCTGATAAGAGCATGAGCGTAAGAAACCTCATAAAGCAGTCGAATGTTGAAGTTATCTGCACAACGGACGACCCTGTTGACAGTCTCGAATGGCACAAGAAAATTGCCGAAGATCCCACATTTGACGTAAAGGTATATCCCGCATGGCGTCCCGACAAGGCAATGAACATCGAAAAGCCCGACTTTGCCGACTATATGAAAAAGCTCGAAACCGCAAGCGGCGTTAAAATCGCATCTTGGGCTGACCTTAAAAAGGCTCTCGAAAACAGAATGGACTTCTTCGGCTCTATGGGCTGCCGCGTTTCCGACCATGCGCTCGAATACGTTTATTATGCGCCCGCTTCTGACGAGGAAATTGAAAAGATCTTTGCGAAGAAGATGAGCGGAGAGCTGTCCTGCCCCGAATGTGTAAAGAAGTTCAAGACCGCGTTTATGATGTTTATGGGCGACCAGTGCCACAAGAGAAACTGGGTAATGCAGCTCCACTACGGCTGCAAGCGCGACAACAACACGCCTATGTTCAACAAGCTCGGTCCCGACACGGGCTTTGACTGTATCAACAACTATGCACCGTCGAGCGAAACGGCTGATTTTCTGAACGCTCTCGAAATGAACAAGTCGCTCCCCAAGACGATCATTTACAGCCTTAACCCGAATGACAACCAGGCTATCGACACCATTCTCGGCTGTTTCCAGAGCAGCGAGGCTGTAAGCAAGATACAGCACGGCTCGGCATGGTGGTTCAACGACAACAAGGTCGGAATGACGGAGCAGATAACCTCTCTCGGAAACCTCGGTTATCTTGCGGGATTTGTCGGAATGCTCACGGATTCAAGGAGCTTTTTGAGCTATCCTCGTCACGAATATTTCCGCAGAATACTTTGCGACGTATTCGGAAACTGGGTAGAAAACGGAGAATATCCCGATGATGAAAAACTGCTCGGCGAGATAGTTCAGGACATTTCCTACAACAACACCAAGCGTTATTTCGGATTTTAATTTATAACCAAACAATAAACGCGGGTTTTACTGCCCGCGTTTTTTATTTGCACTGAATAATAGGCATTATACATTATACAGTGTAGAGTGTACAGTGTACAGCATAGGTATCCGCTTCGCGGATATTATTTAGATTGTTTTTAGACTAAAAGAGCGTAGGCAACCGAGTTGCTTACGCTCTGTTAGTATCAGATGAATTTAAATATTAGCGCTTTTTCTTAGATACAACAACCGCCGCGCCTGCGAGGGCAACAATACCAAGCGTCATCGAAAGCCCTGCAACGCCTGTTTCGGGAGAGGTTGCGCCGCCGCTTGAATTGCTGTCGGTAGATGTTTCGCTGTCGGTGCTTTCAGCGGTGCTGGTGTCAGATGAAGTTTCACTGTCAGTGTCAGCAGGCTTTTCTGTCGTAAGTACATACTCGCTGAAATGGTTTGTTTCAAATATAACCAAGCCGTTTTCAACTTTCGCGTTCATATCGGTGTACTTGCCGTCAGTTTCTACGCGGTAAGCGTATATAGTCTTGTCCTTGAATGCCTCGGGAACGGGGATCTTTACTGTTACCGCACCTGTAGGCTCAACTTCTTTTCCGTCCTTTACAAAAGAAATTTCAAAGGTGCTCCTGGTTGTGTCGGTCTTATCGGAAACAACTTTGACTGAGAGCTTTGCGCCGTCCTCAACTACGCCGCCGTCAGAAGAAACCTTAACGCCCGTGGTTTCGTCAGTATATTCAATATAGTTATAATGGATAGTTGCAGTTTCCGGTATTCCGCAATCAAATTCATTTTTATCGTTATGTACACCTGCTATTCTATTCCACTGTTCCTCTGTACCGGTATAATATATGTCGGTCAAATTCGGACATTCAAAAGCATACTGTCCGTCTTTATCTCCAAAGCCTATAACACTGTCAGGTATAATTATGCTTTTAAGATTATCACAGCAAAACGCCGATGTGCCGATATGTTCAATACCGTCAGGGATTGAATAAGTTTCATCTGTTCTGCCTGATGGGTACTGCACCATTTTTGGGTATGTTTTGTAGAACAAAACTCCGTCTACCGAATAGAAATGAGTATTATTCTCTGAAACATTTATGTTTTTAAGGCTTTTACAACCGCCAAAAATATAAAAAGAAAAAATTGTTTCATCGGGAATATATACGTTTTCAAGGTTTGTACATTCATCAAAATTAAATTCATTATCAAAAGATTCAACGCCGTTGGGAATAACTATCTCTTTAGCTTTCTTTCCCTGCTCCGTCAGTCCGATTACAGTTGTTCCCTCTATTTTGAGATTTCCGCTTTCGTCAACTATGCTTTCGGTGCTTTCCGTCTGCGAGCTTTCAGCCATTGCCGCCGGCATAACGGCAGGAAACGCCATAAGTGTGCCTGCAAGTAAAATTGCGCTGAGTTTTCTTATCTTCATTTTAAATCCTCCGTTTCTTTTGCGGTATGTTATTTTTCCCGCGCATTTTCCCCGCAAAAACAAAAAGTGCGCGACCGAAGTCACGCACTGAAAAATGCACAACTCCGTTAGCCGTCACGCAAATCGTTTCCAAAAAAAGGTACACGAAAAGAGTATGCACTTTTACCTATAGGCAAAGTGTGCACCTTTAGTTGGAAAATATTCAATTTGCGTGACATCTTAATTTTACCACATACCCCGCGATTTGTCAATATCTTTTAACAAAAAAGATACCCGCCGAAAAACGCGATAACTATTTATATATGCAATTGTTCAATAATTTACTGTTGACTTTTTTCTTAATGTGTGGTATAATTTATATTAGTAATGTGGAAATGCTTTCATGAAAAGGGGGCGGTAGAGATGAACATAAGTCAAAAAGGTCAGAAAAGCCTTTTTGAGGACATCAAAAACGCTCATATTTCCGACCTCGGCGGGTTTACGGAAGAAGCCCGCAGGGCTGTAGGCTTTATCGCCGAGGAGCTGGGAATAACAAAAGTCGATTGTGTTCTGTCCGTGCCGCAGGAGCTTTCGGGCTTTAAAAACAGCTTTTCTGTTTACGGAGAAAACGGACAAGGCGAACCGATAAAGTTTTCTTATGAACTTTCTGATGAGGGCAATGTAGAATTTCTAGTTTACACGAATGAAAAAGGACTTTCCGAGGAAGAAACGGAAATTCTTGAAATTGATTTAAGACAGCTTAGTTATATCCTCGACAGCCTTATACTTAAACTTAAATGCGAACAGCTTTCGCTCATTGATTTTCAGACGGGCATTTCCAACACAAAAGCATTTATGAGCTTTGCTTCCAAAATAATAGACGCGGGCAAAGCGGAGGACTATACCGCTATCTTTTTCAATATACGCAATTTTAAATCCGTCCACCGCTCTCTTACATATTTAGAGGGAAACAAAGTTCTTAAAAAATACAGCAGGATAGTTGCAGAAGCCGTGACCGAAAAAGAAATGGTCGCGCGCTCGGGCGGAGATAATTTCATTGCACTTATATTAAATGACAATCTCGATTATTTTTTCGACCTGCTCCAGAATATGGTCATATTCTACGAAAAAGACGGCAGAAAACTTACGTTTATGTTCGGGGCAATTGTCGGAGCTTTAAGGCTTACGGACAAGTACAGCATAGGCGACATTATGCTGAATACAAACGTTGCATATCAGAGCGCAAGAGAAAACCGCACGCTGTACAAGCTCTATGACGAGGAAGCAAGCCTTAATCTTATACAGAAGAAAATAATCCTTTCGGGATTTCACAAGGCACTTAGCGACGGAGAATTTTATGTAGTATATCAGCCGAAAGTCGGCGTTAAAGACAGAAAGCTCCACGGCGCGGAAGTGTTGGTGCGCTGGCGCACAAGCACGGGAGACCTTATGCCGGGAAGTTTTGTTTCAATTCTTGAGCAGGACGGCTGTATCTGCACGCTTGATTTCTTTATGCTCGAAGAAGTCTGCAAGCTGTTAAAAATGCTCTTGGACAACGGGCTTGAGCCTGTGACGATATCGGTGAATTTTTCAAAACGTCACCTCACAAACAACAAGCTTGTAGAGGAGATAATTGAAGTTATAGACCGCTATGGTATTCCTCATGATTATATTGAAGTTGAGCTTACAGAGGGCGAGAACTCGTATAACCAAGGGGTTATGAGCAGTGTTGTAAACGGGCTAGCAAATCACGGGATAAAGACCTCGATAGACGATTTCGGAACGGGCTATTCTTCTCTCGGAATGTTGAAGATGTTAAATCTTGACGTTTTGAAGATAGACAAGAGCTTTATTCCCGAAGCGCCCGTCGGCGAAAAGGACAAGAGCTATCTTTTGCTTAAAGGCATAATAAGCATAGCAAAGGACTTAGGACTTACGATAACCGCCGAGGGCGTTGAAACAAACGCGCAGTTTGAGCTTATAGAAAGTCTCGGGTGCGATCTTGTACAGGGATTTATTTTTGACAGACCGTTGTCGGAAAGCGAGTTTATCGACAGAATAAAGCACAAGGACTATGTTCTCGATTAAATCGAAAGTCAGAGAAAGGAGCTTTTCAATGATGAAATGCTGTTTTGGCGTCGGGAGAAACAAGGAAAGCGCCGAGCTTTGCGTAAAAGAAGCGGTAAAGGATTTTTCCAGCCCGAAGCTCATCATCTTCTTTTCTGATGAATATGATTTCTGCGAATATTCGAGACTTATACATTCGCAGTTTCCGAATGCCGTTTCAATAGGCTGTTCAACTTACAGGCTGTGGGGCAATACAGGAACGGAGAAAAACGCGCTGTATGCAATGGCGATAGAGGACGGAATTGAAATAAGCGCGGACGTTATCCCGAAAGCGAACGAATTTGCGCTTACTTATGCCGACAGAGTTAAAGAATGTGTAAACAAGATAAGCGACACGAAAAACACGGTGTGCATTGAGTTTACTGTTCCGTATAAGAATTATGAAGAATACGCGCTGGTTGTATTAAACAGCGTGCTTTTGAGAAAGGGCATTCCGATAATAGGCGGAACAGCGGCGAACGACAACACCTCGGAAACGGGATATGTTTCGCTGAACGGTGAAGTTTATACGGACGGCTGTGTGTTTATGCTGATAAAAAATCTCGGCGGCGCGATAAGGCTATATCGCGAGAATATCTACGTTCCGCTTACGGGCAGGCAATTTCCGACAACGAAAGCGAACAGTGTTTCGAGGACGGTAATGCGGCTCGGCGAAAAGACTGCCGCGGAAGTTTATGCAGAGGAGCTTGGTGTTCCGATAAGCGACATAAAGAAGTATTTCTTCTACTATCCTCTGGGCAGGCGCGTCGGAGATGAGACGTACATTACCGCAATTTACGAGGTCGGAGCGAACGGGAGCCTGAAAAACCTCGCGCGAATACACGAGGGAACGGATATTTCGGTAATGACGGTGGGAGATTACAAGCAGATAACCGAGAGTACGTTTGAAAAAATAAAGAGGGAGAATCCCGCGCCGTCGCTTGTTATGCTGTTCAACTGTCTTGCGAGGACGATACTTTTTGAAAGCGAAAACACTATAGAGGATTATCAGAAACGGCTGTCGGAGGAATTTCCGAATTATATAGGATTTTCCTGCTGCGGCGAACAAATGGGAACAAAGCACTTTAATCACACCGCATTGTTCGCGGTGTTTGAGTGAAAGACGCTAGAAGCTGGAGGCTAGAAGCTGTTTTGAGCGGCGAACAACGTTTAATTTTCAAGTCACCTGCCGGGCGGCGGCACGAAAGTTTTTTGAAAGAAAGTCCAGAGAGGAAACTTTTTTTCAAAAAAGTTTCCTCTCTGGTCGCGGCGAAGCCGCGAAACTTCGCTAAATAACGCTAAAGGGTGCGGGGAAAACAAGAGTTTTCCCCGCATTGCCTTTTCAAAGCCGTGCTTTGAAAAGGCAATCCTAAAAGATGTTTTGGGCGGGAAAATACATTCAGTATGAAAAAACTTTAGAGCGGGAAATCAAAATGGGGAAACCTTTTAAAAGGTCTCCCCTTTTCTTTTTTATCTTCCGCAAATGCTTATGTAATATCAGTTATCTGTTTGAAAATCTTAAGGCTTGCTCTCAGGCTTATTGTTGCTTCCGTTTCGGTGTTTGTTTTCCTCGCCATGCTGTCGGCTATCTCGCACATAAACAGCTCTCCGAGAAACTCCTTTCCAAAGACTTCGATAAGCTCTTTTATGCCTGCTTCGTCCTCGGGTATCCTGTAATCGTGATTTAAAACAAGCAGGCTTATTTTCCGGAACATCTCTTTCGGAAAATTCAGACGCTCCATTATCCCCTCGGCAATCACCGTTCCGCGCTCTCCGTGACCTCTGAAATGCCCCGCGCCGTTTTCGTCAATAGTCATACAGTCGGGCTTTCCGAGATCGTGAAACATCATTGTAAAACGAAGCGTCGGCTCAAACGGCGCATATCCGACCGACCTCGCAATGTGCGTCCAAACGTCAAAATCATGGTATTTCGTGCGCTGTTCAAAACCTATTGACGGCGCTATTTCGGGAATGATGAGCTTTAAAATGTCGGCGTATTTTATAAGCGCGTCTGCGGCGTATTTTCCCATTATTATTTTCTGCAATTCCAAGCGTATAAAGTCGCTGTCTTCTGTTTGCGTGCACAAAAACAAACTACTCTCATTGTCATTGTTATTGTATGATAAAACATCAGCCTCGCGCCCGCTTTGTGCAAAGCCGGATATTGCAATCAGCATATCCCGCGCAGAATTGTTCATAACTATCACTTCCCGTAAATGTTGTTTCCTATTTAATTATATAACATTATGCACATATATTCAATAGCAATTTGTGAAAATTTAAAAAAATCCACAAAAACGCTTGCATTTTGTGAAAGGATATTGTATAATATTATTATAGCGTGTTTAGAAAAATGAAAAGCGCTGTATTAAACAATCTTCGGGAGGTTCATTATGAAGACTTTTTCGGCTGACGCTATAAGAAACGTGGTCCTTGCAGGTCACGGTGAAAGCGGCAAAACCGCGCTCGCAGAGGCAATGCTCTACAAATGCGGCGCAACAGACAGGATAGGAACTATTGCCGACGGAAACACCGTCTGCGACTTTGACGCTGAAGAAATAAAGCGTAAAATTTCAATAAATGCCGCTATAGTAAATATGGTCTGGAAAAATACAAAGATAAACGTTATAGACGCTCCCGGACAGTTCGATTTTGTAGGCGGAATGTATGAGGGAATACGCGCCGCGGAAAGCGTTATTGTCTGCGTAAACGGAAAAGACGGCGTATGCGCGGGAACTCAAAAAGCATATAAGCTCGCTATGAAGCAGAACAAGGCTTGTATGCTCGCAGTCACTTGTATGGAAGTTGAAAACAGCGACTTCTACCGCGTATTTACACAGATGAAAACAGAGTTCGGTCCTACCGTCTGCCCGATAGTCGTTCCTTATGACAAGAACGGTCCTGTCGAAGCATACATAAACCTGCTTACAATGAAAGCGTATAAATACGACAAGAAAGGCGTTCCGACAGAAGTTGAAATGCCTGCCTCGGAAAACAGAATTGCAGGACTTCGCGCGGCAATGGCAGAGGCTGTCGCGGAAACCAACGAGGAGTTTATGGACAAGTTTTTCAATGAGGAAGAATTTACTCAAGAAGAGCTTGTCAAAGGAATACACGACGGCGTTGCAAACGGCACTATAACGCCCGTTGTATGCTGTGCAAACGATACTCTTTCGGGCGTTGATATGCTGCTGGACGCGGTCGTTTCAATGCTCCCCTCGCCAAATGAAAGAAAGCTCGAAAAGATAGACGGCGAGCCTGTTGATTATGACGAAACAAAGCCGTTTAAGGGCGTTATCTTCAAGACCGTAGCAGATCCGTTTGTAGGAAAGATAAGCTATGTAAAGGTCGTTCAGGGCAAGCTCACCTCTAAGACAGTTCCCGTTTCTACAAGCGGCGCGGAGCTTCGTTTCGGAAAGCTCATAACCGTAGTTGGAAAGAACCAGGAAGAAGCGTCCGAGATAAGAGCGGGCGATATATGCGCGATAACAAAGATAGAAGCGAACACGGGCGACACTCTTTGCGATCCGTCAGACCTCAGAGCGTTTGAGCCTATGGAGTTCCCGAAAGCGTGCTATTTCCGCGCTGTAAAGATCGCGGCAAACGGTGATGAAAGCAAGCTCGGCGCAGCGATAAGACGACTTCTCGAAGAGGACAGAACTCTCGAATATATCCACAATCACGAGACACACGAGCGCATTATCGGCGGTCTTGGCGAGCAGCATATAGATGTTGCGGTAGCTAAACTGAAAAGCAAATTCGGCATTGACGTTACGCTGTCTGAGCCGAAAGTTGCATACCGCGAGGCGATAAAGAAGAAAGTGCTTATCGAAGCGAAGCACAAGAAGCAGTCGGGCGGTCACGGTCAATACGGTCATGTTAAAATCGAGTTTGAACCGTATGACGGCGAAGAGCTGAAATTTGAGGAGAAGATATTCGGCGGTTCTGTTCCGAAGAACTTCTTCCCCGCTATTGAAAAGGGCTTGCAGGAAAGCTGCGAAAAAGGATCTATCGGCGGTTATCCTGTTGTAAGGCTAAAAGCTACGCTTGTTGACGGAAGCTATCACCCTGTCGACAGCTCGGAGCTTGCGTTCAAGACTGCCGCTTCAATGGCGTTCAGAAATTGTATGGAGCAGGCTGAACCGTATCTGCTTGAACCGCTCAGCAGTTATAAGATAATAGTTCCAGACGACAAGCAGGGTGATGTTATAAGCGTTTTGTCAAAACGCAGAGGCTCGGTAATGGGAATGAACAGCATAGGCGACGGACTTACCGAAGTAAACGCCGAGGCTCCCGACGCGGAAATGATGGATTTCGCGCTTGTTTTAAGACAGATAACCCAGGGGCTTGGAGAGTTTACGTCCGAGTTTTCGAGATATGAAATGCTGCCCGCAGGGACGGAGATCAAGAAGTAATAAAATAATAATAGCAGCGCGGGAGGCTTTCTCCCGCGTCTGAATGTGTAAAAAGTAGAACCTCAGGCTGTTGAGAAAGCCCCAGATACTAGGAAGCGCGGCTACGGCTAGGCTTTGTGCCTGCCGCAGCCGCGCTGACAACGTAGATGGGGCTTTATCGACAGCCTGATACCCGCCGATTTTCGGCGGGTATGTTTTTTTGTTAAAAGATATTGACAAATAGTGGGTGATGTGGTAAAATGAAGTTGCGACGTAATTGAATAAAAATGCAAATATAGTATACACTTTTACTCGGTAAAAGTGCATGCTTGTTTTTCGTATACTATATTTGCCGAAAACAATTGCGTCGCAGTGATTGAAGCCTGCATTTTTACAAGTGCGTGGCTCAACGCTGCGCGCTTTTTGTTTTTGCGGGAATTGCGCGCGTAAAAAAAGAACAGACCGCAAAAGGAATGGAGGATATTTTAATGAAAGTAAGAAAACTAAGCGCAATTCTTTTGGCAGGCGCGCTAATGGCAACACCCGCAGTTACTACGGCGGCAATGGCTGAAAGCTCGCAGACGGACAGCACCGACAGCACACAAAACATTGTTGACGAAAGCGGAAACCTTATTATTGAGGGAACTACTGTAACAGGTGTTACAGAAAAAGGAAAGACGGCTAAAGATATAATTATTCCCGATGGTGTGACACATATTGACGTTTCTTTTGAAAGCTGTACAAATCTTGAAAACGTATATATTCCCAATGATACGGTATTTCCTCTTGACGTTTTTCGCAATTGCAAAAAACTTAAAAACATAAATGTTTCAGAGAACAATGAGTATATACGTTCGATAGACGGGGTTCTGTTTCGAATTGATTTCTACACTTTAAGATTGGCATTGTATCCCGAAGGCAGGACAGATGAAAGTTATTCAATTCCTGATTCCGAAAATACCAATATCGAAGGTATGGCGATCTGCAATGATTATCTTAAAAGCATAACTATACCTTATTATGGTAAATTTTATGGCAATCAGCGTGTTCTTGATTGTCCAAATCTCACCGACGTGTATTTTATCGGCACGGAGGAAGAGTGGAAGCACATGTTTGAAGAAAAAACCGCAAAAGATTTCGGCATACCGGAAACCGCAACTATCCACTATATCAACAATGACGAAAGCAGCGCACAGGATATTGTTGACCCCAGCGGAAACCTTAAAATTGAAGGAACGGTCGTAACGGGAGTTACGGAGCAAGGTGAAACGGCAACGGAGTTAGTTATTCCCGAAGGTATAACAAAAGTCGGTCCTTTATATGATTGTGAAAATCTTAAAAGCGTGACTATTCCCGCAAGTGTTACAGAAATCGGCAGTTTGAGTGTTGAGAACCTTGAAAGCATAGATGTTTCCGAAAACAATAAAAATTATGCATCAGTTGACGGCGTTTTATTTAACAAGGATAAAACCGAACTCATACGTTATCCTCTTGGAAAGTCAGATACATCTTATACTATTCCCGACGGTGTAAAAATAATTGACGATTGGGCTTTTGCCCCCGGCGATTGGTATTACGATAATGAACAAAAGTTTAACCTTACAGAAGTAATCATTCCCGACAGCGTGACGAAAATCGGCTACGGAGCTTTTTCTTTCACCTCTATTTCAAGTGTGAAAATCGGAGAAGGCGTTACAGAAATCGGCATCGGAGCATTCGGCTATACCGATCTTACAAGCGTAACAATCCCCAAAAACGTAAAAACAATCGGCAATCTGGCTTTTTCAAACTGTGCAAAACTTGAAGAAGTCAAATATTCAGACAGCTTAAAAGACCTCGGTCGCGATGTTTTTGACAATACTCCATGGCTTGAAAAGAAATCAGACGAAAATCCTCTTGTGGTAATTAACGGCATACTGATAGACGGTAGCAAATGCAAGGGCGATGTGGTTATTCCTTCAAACGTTACTGTAATCGAGAAGGAAATATTTAAGGATAACGAAAATATTACAAGCGTTGTTATCCCTGAAGGTGTAACCAAAATTGACAGTGGTACTTTTAGAGGCTGTACAAAGCTTGAAAACATAACCATTCCGAAAAGTGTAACTTTTATATACGATAGAGCATTTGAAGAAACGCCCTGGCTTGAAAACAAGATAAAAGAAGATCCGATGGTTATTGTCAATGATATTTTAATCGACGGCTCGGCTTTAAAGGGCGATGTTGTTATACCTAACAATGTAAAAATGATTAGCTATTGCTTTAATAATTCTGGCGAAGAAAAAACTTTAACAAGCCTTACATTCGGCAAAAAAGTTAAAACAATGTTCCTCGGCAATTTTTTCCCTTATGAAACAGATATTTATTTCAACGGCTCTCAGGAACAGTTTGACAGAATAATCGTCTATGCTTATCCGTCAAAGGGCGGACCTGATGATATGTATGATCTTTACACGCATATGACTCTTGAAACTCTTGGAGATTCTAAACGCGAAGATAACGAATATTATTATGCAGTCCTTAACACATTCCACTTTGCAAATCCTGTAAACCTTACGGCTGAAAATGTAGTTCTTGACGCGGAGGCGGGCGTTCTTCCCGAAGACGCAAAACTTAATGTTAAGCCGATTGCCGATAAAACCGACAACACAAAAGCCACTTATGAAATTACCATTACCGAAAACGACAAGGAAATTCAGCCCGACGGAGAAGTAACCGTTAAAATCCCCGTCCCCGAAGCAATGAAAGGAAAGACGGTCTATGTCTACCGCATAGAAGACGACGGCACATACACCGACATGAACGCTGTTGTTGAGGGCGATTATGCGGTATTTAAGACCGACCATTTCAGCGAGTATGTACTTACGTCAGAAAAGCAAGGCGAAAAGCCCGCTGACAGCGACAGCGAAGCAAGCTCGGACACTGAAACAAGCTCGGATAGTGAAACATCTTCCGACAGCACCGACAACAGCGGCTCGGACAGCGAAACCTCTACCGACAGCAACTCCAGCAACAGCGGCAGCACCACAACCCCCGACACGGGCGTTGCAGGACTTTCGCTCACGCTCGGCATTGTTGCCCTTGCAGGCGCGGCAGTCGTTATTTCAAGAAAGAAAACTCGCTGATAATATCAGCCTCTTTTAAAAACAAACACACCCGGGCTTCGGCTCGGGCGCGTTGTCAGTATACAGTGTACAGTATTCAGTACAATGTACCCTCTCAACTGCCTACAGGGCTATTTCTTATTGACAAAATTATCGCGGGAGAAAATCTCCCGCGACTTTTAATTGCCAAAAAATAAACTACACCATTTCTACAGTAAACGTCAGAGTATCGGAATAATTCCCCGCAAATCCCGAATAGTCGCCAGAAAGCGCCGAAGTAAAGCTGAGGAGTACCCAGCCCGACTTGTCGCCCGGAGAAACTGTAAGGATCTTTACGTTGTCGGTTCCCGAAATAAGGCTTCCGTTTGCGTTGAGGGTGTATTCGATATATCCCTCGTTGTTTACCATTCTGAATCCGTTCTGACTTTTAACATAGATGTTCAGGTGCTTTCCCTCTTCAAGCAGGACATTGTTTGCCTGGAGAGGTCTTTCTATTGCCGTGTTTTTGTCCGCTTCGGTAAATTCAACGTTTGCGGGAATTATCACTTCATACGACGCGCTCACGCTGTATCCGACGCTTACAGATCCCGAACTTTCACTGTCATTTTCATCTATGACCTCACTTTGAGTTAAAGCCGCCGCCATAATAAGCGCCATAGCGGCTTTCAATATTTTCATAGCCGATCCCCTCCTTATGATATCAGACGGCTTTTATCACCGCCTTGATATCCGCGTTATTTGTGGGAGTAAGGTCTTTATTCATGCGGTAGGGCTGAATGTGGATAACCGCGTTGTATGTTCCTTTTTCAAGTGTCTTGTTAAGTTTTATTTCATAGATACTGTTTCCCGGCTCAACAAGTCCCGATGTATATAAAAGCTCGTTTTTCCCGTTTATCTCCGCCCATAATTGAAACGTAAGATAGTATCTGTCTTTATTTTCAACGGGATTATAGAACCCCGTGACAAGTCTGTCGCTTCCTGCTTTAACGGACATAGAGGTAATTCCCGGAACGGTAACGCCCTTTTCGGTGTTGGTGTTGTTTAAGTTATTTTCGGGGACGACCGTAAAGCCTATGCCGCCCTCGGTTTTAACAGAAGCATTATGTGCGGCGAAATATCCTATAGCTATACCGAGCAAAAATCCCACCGCAATTACAAGTATAAAAAGAATGGTTTTATTTTTCTTATCTTTGTTCTCCACGTTCATGCCCGCCTTTCATTTTAAGATAGAGGGCATTGCCCTCGGTATATAATATGAAGAAGCAGTCTTTAATGTTCATTTGAAGTTGACAGCGTACACTGTGTTCTGTCAACTGACAACAGGGGTGGCTACTAGAGGCTAGAGGTTAGAAGCTAGAAAGAACTTCCAAGAAACACCAATGTGCAAAATGTGCAAAAAAAATGTAAAGTATTTTAAAATAAATAATAGAAAGGTTTACATAAATTTTGCACATTTTGCACACCCCCTTGTTTTGAAAAGAAAAACAGCCTTTCCTCTACAGCTCTAACCTCTTACCTCTAACCTCTTACCTCTGACATCTAAAAAGAGGATCCCTTTTTAAAAGGATCCTCTTCTTTTTATTCTTCTTTAATTACAATGTAACGCCTGTCTTAAAGATCGCGATATCGCGCGAGCCGTGACGCTCATTTACGGTCTGACGTCCGTTTGCAACGCTTACTATAAGCTCTACAAGCTCATTGAGCTTATCCTCAAAGCTGTCGCCCGTAACTATCGTGCCTGCGTCAAAGTCGATCCAATTGTTCTTGCGCATTGCAAGATCGCTGTTTGTCGAGATCTTTATTGTCGGAACAAATCCGCCGAACGGCGTACCTCTGCCCGTCGTGAACAGAACTATATGACAGCCTGCGCTCGCAAGATTTGTGACAGCTACCATATCATTTCCAGGTCCGTTCAGAAGATTGAGCCCGTGACAAGTGAGCACGTCGCCGTCAAACAGAACATCGCAGACCTGCTGAGTTCCGCTCTTTTGCGTACAACCGAGCGACTTGTCCTCAAGTGTCGTTATACCGCCCGCCTTGTTTCCGGGCGACGGGTTTTCATAAACAGGCTGGTCGTGCTTCTGATAGTATTCCTTAAAGCCGTTTACCAGCTTTACGATCTTTTCAAAAGTCTCCTCGTCCTTTGCTCTGTCCATAAGCCCCTGCTCTGCGCCGAACATTTCGGGAACCTCTGTAAGAACAGTCGTGCCGCCTATTGACGACATATAGTCCGACAGTCTTCCGACAAGAGGATTTGCGGTTATACCCGAAAGTCCGTCCGAGCCGCCGCACTTAAGTCCTATCTTCAGACAAGACATATCCTTTTCAACGCGCTTGTCTTCCTTTGCCTTATTATAAAGCATTTCAAGAAGCGCAACTCCCGCCGATATCTCGTCGTCAACGTCCTGCGCTATAAGGAAAGCCGTGCGCTCTTTGTCATAATCGCCGAGCGTTTCTTTGAAAACGTCCATTCTGTTATTCTCACAGCCAAGACCAAGAACCAGAACACCGCCCGCATTCGGGTGTTTTACCATTCTCTGGAGAATGGTACGGGTACGCTCGTGGTCTTCGCCTATCTGCGAACAGCCGTAAGGGTGAGTATAAGCGAATACGCCGTCTATACCGTCGTTGTCGGGGTGCTTTTTAATAAACTCCTCGACGATCTTACGCGCCTGAGAATTAACACAGCCTACCGTCGGAATTACCCAAAGCTCATTTCTTATGCCGACTTCTCCGTTTTCACGCACATAAACGTTTACTTTCGGAGCGGTCTTTTTCTCCATGGGAGCTATTTCTTTCTTGTTGAAAGAATATTCGAGCGTTCCCTCGAGATTTGTCGCCATATTATGGCTGTGAACATGTTCGCCGACAGCGATGTCCTTTGTTGCTCTGCCTATGATCTCGCCGTATTTTATGACCTTTTCGCCCGTCTTTATGGGTTTAAGCGCGAACTTGTGACCTTTTTCAATGTTTTCTATAAGCGTTACGCCCTCATGCTCCTCGCCCGATTTCAGGTTTTCAAGAGCAACTGCAACGCTGTCTATAGGGGAAATTTTAATTGTACTTTTCATAGCTTACTTACCGAGAAAAGCCTGGAGAGCTTTTCTTTCTCCGTTCTTTACAATGCTTTCGATATAACCCGCAACAAGCTGAACGTTATCGTCCTCGTCAAGATCCTGCTCCCAGAGGTCAACCGCAGAGAGAGCTTTCTTTGCCATTGCGGTATAGTCGTTCATCTGCCACAGCTCTTTCCAGAACTCGATATACTTCGGATCGTCTGCAAGCGCAATATCAGCGTCGCCGCGCTTTCCGCGGTAGAATACAACAAGCGAAGCGAACGAGAACAGAATGTGCTTGGGAGACTTTCCGAACTTTGCACGATAATCATTATAAGTAGGAAGAAGCCTGGTCTTGAACTTTGTGGTGGAGTTAAGAGCTATAGACATAAGCTCGTGACGGATAAACGGATTTTTAAAGCGCTCTACAACGCTGTTTGCAAATGCGTCCATCTGATCCTTGGGAAGATCTATTGTCGGCTTTATCTCGTCATTTATAAGCTCTGCTACAAACTGACCGACATCTTCGTCCTCTACGCTCTCGCGAACCGTATCAATGCCCGAAAGATAAGCAACGGGAACCATTGCGGTATGAGAACCGTTAAGTATTTTGACCTTGCGCTGTTTATAAGGAGTTATGTCATCTGCGAAGATAACATTGAGTCCCGACTTATCGGCAGGGAGCTTTTCCTGAACATACGGCTCTTTCTGGAGAACCCAGAGGTGGAATATCTCGCCCTTTACGATATTGTTATCGTTAAATCCCATTTCCTCACGGATAGCGTCGGCGTTATCGCGCGGATAACCGGGAACTATTCTGTCAACGAGCGTGCTGGTATAATGACAAGCTGTCGTCATCCACTCAATGAACTTTTCGTCCATGCTGTTTATCTTTGCAAGCTCTACAAGGCATCTCTTCAGCTCGTCGCCGTTATGGTCAATAAGCTCGCAGGGAACTATCGCAAGACCTTTGTTCATATCACCGCCGAAGTGGTCATATCTAGCTTTAAGGAGCGCAAGGAGCTTTCCGGGGAAGCTCTTCGGGCACTTTGAAAGATCGGTGTCGGTCTTGTCGAGAGCGATACCCGCTTCGGTCGTGTTGGAAATAATTATTTCGAGATCCTCGCTCTTTGCATATCCGAGGAACTTGTCATACTGCTCAAAGGGATTTATGAAATCCTTTAAAACGTCAATTATGCGCTTGCTCTGTACCTTTTCGCCCTTGTCGATACCCTCAAGGCAAAGAGTGTACAGTCCGTCCTGTTTTTCAAGGTCTGCAACTCTTCCCATCGGCATCGGCTGTACAACTGCGACGCCTGCGTTTATAACTCCCGCGTCGTTAAGGTTCTGCAATATCCAGTCAACAAACGCGCGCAAGAAATTGCCCTCGCCGAACTGCATGATCTTTACAGGTCTGTCTACCGTCTGGAAATTGCTTCTGTTCAATTCTTTCATACTCAGCACCTCAAAATTACATCTTTATATTGTCTTTGGTCTTGTGGTTCTTTATTCTTAAAAGGCACACAATACCTATGACCACCGACATCAGCCCTATGCCGACATTTGATATGAGCATCGCTATTCCGAGGCTCTCCGCTCCAAGGCTTGGGAAGCAGTTTATCATTACCAGCATTGAGGGGATCCTGAACACAAATAATCTCGACAGATTGCATATCATCGAGAGCTTTGTGTAGCCCAGACCGTAAATAAGTCCGTTTACCGCCGAATTTACGCCGAGCGCTATTATACCTATCCTCTCATAAGAGAAGATCTTTTCGATAAGCTCCGCTTCTTCCTGTCCACCGTCTCCGGCAAAGAACAGCGAGAGCGGTGCACTGAAAATTGTAAGCAGGATAAAGCCCACTATCGTTATAAAAAGGTTTAACGAAAGCGTGCAGAAGAAAACCTGTATCATTCGCTTATATTGCTTCTGGCTCAGGTTGTAGCTTATGACCGAGCTTTCGGAATCTTCGCTGTAGGTCGTAAGGTGAGTGACAGAACCGCTTATCTGATTTGAAACGCCGAGCGCTCCCGGCGCGGCTTCACCGTATCCCATAGCCAGACCGTTTACTATTACCTTGCCCGCAGAAAAAACGAATTTTCCGAGAGAAACGGGTATTGACAGCGAACACAAGGGCTTGAAGAAGTCCTTTGAAAACATAACGTTCCTTGGGTTGAACTTAAAGAGGTATTCCCTCCTGAAAAGGTTTACCATTGCATAAGTCGTAACGGAAAGGTCCGCGCAGAGCGTCGCTCCCGCAACCCATGTCGTCCCGAGTCCTAAAACCGTGACGAACAAGACTGTAAACGACAGCTTTAATACCATCGACATAACGTTTATGAGCGTTATGTTCATCATAGCGCCGCGCGCCTTTTCAAGTCCCATAAAGACCTGATTGAAAAGTCCGACTCCTATCGAAACGATCTGGACACGGAAATATCCTATGCCTATATCTATCATATCGTCGGTCATCTGACTCAGCTTTAAAATAGGCACCGCGACCGCCTGGATAAGCGCTATAAGTCCTATTGCAAGTAAAAAAAAGACCTCAAGCGTTGTATTTGCCGCCTTTTTCGCCTTATCGTATTCTCCTCTTCCGATAAGTCTTGATACTATAATGGAGCTTCCCGTAGCAAAGCCCGCTCCGAGAGCGGTTATGAGCGCTTTTATCTGAGATATCATAACGACGCTCGAAAGAGCGTCGTTATCCGTCGCAGATACAACAACGGTGTCTATAACGCTGCTTATGTACGAAAATGCTCCCAACGCCATAAGCGGAAGCGATATCCTGACGACAACCGCCATGGGGTTGCCGTTCAGGATAAATTCTCTTCGTTTTCTATCTTTTTCGCTTACGGCAGAATCGTTGTTCCCTTTTCCTGCCATTAAATGCCTTTCTGTATATTGCCTTAGCGACTTAGCTGTTTCTGAGCTTTATGCGCTTTTCGGTAGCCTTGTCGAACAGATAAATGCTCTCGAAAGGAACGGCAAACTGAAGTTTCGAGTCGATAGCGGGAGAATCGTGAGGCTCAACTTTAAGTATAGCCTTTACGCCGCGGATATCAACGTAAACGTTCGTGTTGTCGCCGAGAAGCTCCGTAAGCTCAACGGTACAATTAAATGTAAACGCGTTTCTTACTTCTCCCTTTCCGACAAGTTTTACTGCTTCGGGACGGAAGCCCAAAACAACTTCCTCATGCTCGTACTTGTCGATGACTTCTTTATCAGCTATAGCAACAAGATCTACGATATTGTCGTTTATGTTGAGCTTGCCATCATTTACGGTGGACTCAATAAAGTTCATAGGAGGCTCTCCTATAAAGCCTGCAACGAACAAGTTCGCAGGATTGAAATAAAGATCATACGGAGTTCCTACCTGCTGGATATAACCGAGCTTCATAACGACTATTCTGTCCGCCATCGTCATAGCCTCGGTCTGGTCGTGCGTAACGTAAATTGTCGTTGCGCCTGTTTCGCGGTGGATCTGAGTGATCTCCGAACGCATCGTAACTCTCTGCTTCGCGTCAAGGTTGGACAGCGGCTCGTCCATAAGGAATATCTCTACCTTACGGATAATTGCACGTCCAACCGCAACTCTCTGTCTCTGACCGCCCGAAAGAGCGCGCGGAAATCTGTCAAGATAATCCGTAAGACCGAGGATCTTTGCGGTTTTGTTTACTCTGTCCTCAATTACATCATCATCTACGCCCTCGAGCGTAAGTCCGAACGCGAGGTTATCGTATACTGTCATATGGGGATAAAGAGCGTAACTCTGGAACACCATCGCGATACCGCGCTCGCGGGGACCTTTTTCGTTGGCTCTTTCTCCGTTTATGAGAAAGTCGCCGCTACTTATGTTTTCAAGTCCCGCGATCATACGGAGCGTTGTTGACTTTCCGCAGCCCGAAGAGCCTACGAATACGATAAACTCACCCTTTTCAATCTCAAGATTGAAATTATGCACGGCGTGAAATCCGTTCGGGTAAATTTTGTTAATTCCCTGTAAAGTTAAATATGCCATATCGGTTCTCCCACTTTAAATTTATTTTCGGTAACGCGATTTCTCCCGTTACTTAAGTTCAAGATTTCCTATGTTGTCCATATCGTCATAAGTCTGGTTCTCGCCGCACATACCCCATATAAATGTGTAATTCGAGGTAGCCGTGCCGCTGTGGATAGACCATGACGGAGAAATTACCGCCTGCTCGTTGTGAAGAATGATGTGGCGGGTTTCCTGCGGCTGTCCCATCATATGGAATACCACATTGTCGCCCTCAAGTTCAAAATAGAAATAAACTTCCATTCTTCTTTCGTGAGTATGAGAGGGCATTGTGTTCCAGCTGCTTCCTACGGCGAGCTCTGTCATGCCCATAGCGAGCTGGCAGCTTTCGCATACCGCGGGGTTTACATACTGATTTACAACGCGCTTGTTCATATTCTCAGCCGTTCCGAGAGGACGGTGTACAGCCATATCCTTTGTAATGAAAACCGTAGGATAGGTCTTATGCGCGGGACACGAATTAAGATAGAACTTTGCGGGAGCGTTCTTATCGGCAGACCTGAAGATTATCTCCTTTGTGCCCATTCCGATATAAAGACCGTCCTTATAGTTAAGCTCGTATTCCTTTCCGTCAAGAACAACGGTTCCCTTTCCGCCGACGTTTATCATTCCCATTTCGCGTCTTTCAAGGAAATATTCGGTGCCTAGCTCCTTAGTGCTGCCGAGCGTCAGCTCCTTATCTACCGGCATCGCTCCTCCCGCTATCATTCTGTCCTGGTGTGAATAGGTCAGAGCGATCTCGTCCTTTACGAAAACCTTTTCGATAAGATAATTCTTTCTCAAAGCCTCCGTATCGTATTTTTTGGAATCATCGGGGTGATTTCCGTATCTTATGTCTAAAGTCATTTCAATTGCTCTCCTTAAATGAATTGCTTTAAATGGGAAACTGCCGCGGGGATATCCTCGCCTGTCGTTCCCTCGAAAACAAGATTTGCGTCGGGACAAACCTTTCTGATTTCGGGAATGATCCTCGAATAATCGAAGATCCCTTTTCCGACGCCGACCTGCTTTAATGTTCCGTCCTCTGCTATTATGCAGTCTTTGATGTGGAACACCACTATCCTGCCGCCGAATGTTTCAAGTCCCTCGTGCAGGATATCGTACATCTCGTTTACATTTGAACCGTCGAGATAATTGTACAGGTCGAAAATGATTTTTATATTGCTTCTGCCTATCGCCTTTACAGCTCTGTCAAGCGTCTTAACGTTCCAGCAAACATGACCGAACGCGCCCTCCATACCTATGTATGAACCGCAGTCTTTTGCATAGTCCGCAAGCTCCGAGAATGTCGAGATAACCCTCTGTACAGCTTCTTCGGTACGGTTTTGCGGGTGGTATGTCCACTTGTCGCCGTTATAAGAGCCTGTTTCCGATCCGACAATGTCACAGCCGAGGTCGTGCGACAGCTTTAAATAATCCTTGAATACCGCAATACCGTTTTTAACTTTTTCCTCGTTCGGGTGAACGGGGTTGAAATAAGCTCCGATAAGGGGAACGGTCTTTTGGTGTTCTTCAAAGACCTTGCGAAGCTCCGCCGCGCGCTCCTTTGTCATTGATCCGGGAGCGTAGGCTATACCGTCAAGGCACTTATATGCGACGAGCTGTACGCCGCAAAGCCCGAGTTCATCGAGCCTTGCGACGATATTTTCCTCGCCTTTTACGCCCAGGTCATGGGCGCGGATAAACAGCTTCATTATCTCTGAACACGTCCCGAAGCGTCGCCGCCTGCGAGAGTTTCAACTTCCTTGCGGGATACAAGGTTAAAGTCGCCGGGGATCGTATGCTTGAGAGCGGAAGCAGCTACGCCGAATTCGAGCGCGGACTTGAAGTCCTTGCCGTCTACAAGACCGCAGATAACGCCGCCCGCAAAGCTGTCGCCGCCGCCTACGCGGTCAACGATCGGGTGGATCGAGTATTCCTTAGAGTGGTAGAACTCCTTTGTATCTCTGCTGTAAATGCAAGCGCTCCAGCCGTTGTCAGAAGCGGAGTGTGATACGCGCAGAGAAGAAATGCAGTATTCAAAGTTATAGTCAGCTACCATCTGCTCGAAGATCGACTTGTAACCTGCAAGCTCGAGGTCGCCCGAGGTAACGTCGGTGTTTCCGGGCTTATAGCCGAGAACAAGCTCAGCGTCCTCTTCGTTTCCTATGCAGACGTCAACGTACTGCATGAGATTCTTCATAACTTTCTGAGCCTTTTCGCTGCTCCAGAGCTTCTTGCGGAAGTTCAGGTCAACGGAAACCTTTACGCCGTGCTTCTTAGCCGCCTTGAGAGCTTCCTCTGTAAGAACAGCGGCAGCGTCGGAAACAGCGGGGGTAATTCCCGTAAAGTGGAACCAATCAGCGCCCTCGAATATAGCGTCAAAATCGAAATCAGCAGCAGTAGCCGTGGAGATCGAAGAATGCGCTCTGTCGTAAACGACCTTTGACGGTCTCATAGAAGAGCCGCTCTCGAGGAAGTAGATACCGAGTCTTTCGCCGCACTTTGCGATGTGCTTTGTCTCAACGCCGTACTTGCGGAGAGCCGCAACAGCGCACTCGCCTATCTCGTTGTTGGGAACAGCGGTAACAAACTCAGCTTCATGTCCGTAGTTTGCAAGAGAAACAGCAACGTTAGCTTCGCCGCCGCCGTAGCAAACGTCGAACTCGTCAGCCTGGATAAACTTTTCATTGTTGGGGGTGGAAAGGCGGAGCATGATCTCGCCCATAGTGATAACCTTAGCCATCGGTTTATTCTCCTTTATAAATTTAAATTACTGTAATTACTTCTTTTCAACAAGGTGAACCTTAAATCCGCCGATCTCGTCAGCGAGGTAAACGAACTTCATTCTTCCGTCATCGTCATAAGTAGCGGTAGACATATCGAACTTAACGCCTTTCTGCTCGAGCTGATAAACGGCTCTCTTTACGTTGCCCGTAGCAACTGCGATATGACCGTGAGTGCCGATCTTCTCCGCTTTCTTGCACTCTACATAAGTGCCTGCGAAGATAGCGCTGTTTCCGACTTTCTGATCCCAGCCGAAAAGCTCGCCGAACTTTGCGGTAATTGCGCTTGCGTCAGCTTCGTTCTCTGCGTTGATGCCGACATGAACGAGCTGGAAGTCGAGCATTTTGTTTACAGCGGACTTGCAGAGCGCGGTTATCTCGTCCCACTTCTGAGCCTTTACGAGCTTGTCGGGAACTATCCAAGAACCGCCGCAGCATACTATCTTCTTAAATCCGAGATAGCTGTTGAGGTTATTCTCATTTACGCCGCCCGTAGGCATAAACTTCATCATTGAATAAGGAGCGGAAACAGCTTTTATATAAGGCAGACCGCCTGCCTGCTCTGCGGGGAAGAACTTTACGAAATCAAGTCCTAATTCAAGAGCCTGCTCTATCTGCGAGCCGTTTGCAACGCCCGGAGCGAAAGGAACGCCCTTGTCAAGGCAGTGCTTTACAACAGTAGGATTAAGGCCGGGAGCTACACAGAACTTTGCTCCTGCTTCGATAGCCTTGTCGCACTGGTCTACGGTAAGGACTGTGCCTGCGCCTACAAGCATATCGGGATATGCGTCGGTCATTGCTTTGATGACCTTGTCTGCGCCTGCCGCGCGGAAAGTAACCTCTGCACAGCGGATACCGCCGTCATAGAGAGCCTTTGCGAGAGCTACAGCGTCGTCTGTGTTTTCGAGCTTGATAACGGGAACTATACCTGTGCCCTCAAGCTGATCCAAAAACTTTTTATTGTCCATTTCAAACAACCTCCAATTGTATCATTATCGTAATGCCAATTATAAACCTGATCAGCGTCCGAGCCAGCCGCCGTCAACAGCTATCGTAAAGCCGTTTATATAGTCGGAAGCCTCTGAAGCAAGGAATACTGCTGCGCCCATGATATCGTCGGGAGTTCCCCATCTGCCTGCGGGAATTCTGTCGAGGATAGCCTCGCTTCTGTCTGCGTCAGCGCGGAGAGCCTTTGTGTTGTTTGTAGCCATATATCCGGGAGCGATACAGTTTACGTTAATTCCGTCCTTTGCCCACTCGTTAGCCATTGTCATTGTAAAGCCCTTTACAGCCGACTTGGAAGCGGTGTACGAGGGAACTCTGATACCGCCCTGATATGAAAGCATCGAAGCAACGGATATGATCTTTCCGCGGCTCTTGCCCTCTTCTCTTTCCTGCTTCATAAACTGTTTTGCAACTGCCTGTGAAAGGAAGAACAGCGTGCGGCAGTTTACGTTCATAACGAGATCCCAGCTTTCGATGCTGAAGTCTATAGTATCTTCGCGCTTTATAACGCCCGCGTTGTTTACAAGAATATCTATCCTGCCGAACTTTTCAAGACAGGTGTTGATAATAGTTTCAATAGGATCAAGTGTGGAGAGGTCTGCCTTTATAAATTGGAAGTTTTCCTCGCCGAGCATCTCCTGTGTAGCTGTACTCGGCATATTTGAAACACCGAGAACCTTTGCGCCTGCCTCAACAAACGCCTTTGAAAAGCCCTGTCCGAGACCGGTGTCGCTTCCTGTAACGATAGCGACTTTTCCTGCCAAGCTGAATTTGTCTAAGATCATAATTTCTATCCTCCGCTAATTTTATTTTTTATGGAGGGCTTTCGCCCGCCAAAAATTTACCTTTTAAAAAATGCCCATTGTCCTTAGAACGGTGACATAAATGAATATCGTTACCGCGCTGACTAGGCTCGTCCAGACGACCAGCTGTCCCGCCAAGTCATCGTCCGCTCCCATTTCCTTTGCCATTATCGCGCTCGCTACTGCCACAGGCGTTGCAAATACGCCCATGTAGGTGGCGAAATGCTCGCCCGCGAGCTCGGGCATTATTGTGGCTCTGAGTATCAGCGCCCCGCCAAGTCCCAAGATCGGCACAGCGACCGTTCTGACAAATGTTCCGAAAGCTATTTCTTTCCACAGCCTTGAAACCGCCGAGAACTCGAACTTTCCTCCGAGAACCAGCAGTGCGAACGGCGTGCATATCGCCTTTAAGTCGCCCATAGCTTCATACAGGAACTCAATATCTTTGAGCCTGAAAGTTATGTTCCCCAGAACGAAAAGCTCTCTTATACCGAGTACCGCAACTCCCGCGACTGTTCCCAGAATGAGCGGGTTTGTGACGATACCTTTGAGTATCTTCTTTACGTCGATTTTTCCCTTTTCGTTTGAGCCGTTAAAGATCGACAGTGCGACAACTCCGAGAATATTGAACGTCGGAACACAGAACGCACTCATAACGCCCGCCGCGGCAGCTCCCTTTGCGCCGAAAAGACTTTCCGCGAGAGGAAGTCCGATTATCGCGTAATTAGAGCGGAAAACCGACTGTATGAGCGAACCGCGCTTTGCGTTGTCCTTAGTAAACGCGCACATCACCGCAATGCCTATAAAGAATATAACAAGCACCGCAAGTATCCCGTAAAGGACAAATCCCCAATTTATATCGCTTAGGCTGTCTACATTGTAAACATTGTAGAACAGCATTACGGGGAGCAGAACTCTGAACGTAAGTTTGTTTCCTATGTTCAGAAAGTCCTTTGTAAAAAGACCTATGCGCTTTAGGATATACCCGAAAGCTATCAGTATAACTATCGGCAAAACTGCGTTTGCCGCAAACAAGAATGCATCTAACATAAATTAAGTTTATCCATAGGATAATAATCTTTGAGATAAGCGCTCGTTGCATTTACCATTTCGGTAAACAGCTTTCTTGCATCATCTACAGTAAGTCCCGAGCAAAGCGGCTGGTTTGCGAAAGCCTCGAATATCGCCCCGAAGTCGCGGTTTTTTATGCCGTAATAGGTGTTCTCAATGTTCTCGCAGTTTCTGCGGACAAGAACACTAACATTCTTCGGAAGAGGCTTTGCCGCTATAGGCTTTACGCTGTCGCGCGAAAATGCGCAGTTCGTTTCTACTACTGCTCCGAGCGGCATATCGGGCATTTGTCCGACATTTAAAACATTTGCGTTTGAAATTATCGGCGGGACAATTCCGAGTATCGCTTTCATAA
Organism: uncultured Clostridia bacterium; assembly: GCA_947627205.1. GTDB lineage: Bacteria > Bacillota > Clostridia > Oscillospirales > Ruminococcaceae > CAG-115. The sequence goes on from CANQVE010000007.1 coordinate 40,967, forward strand.
GCTCGACAACTTCTTCGTCGCTCTTTTTGACCTCTATTTTCTCCTCGCCGTTTGCTATGCGCTTTGACTGGGCGATCTTTTCGTCGCGGTCTTTTTTGCGGTAGTTTACGGAAGTTAAATGATAGAGCCACTTTTCCGCGTCTGCGGGATCTTTTATGTACCAAGAGTTGTTCATAAACTCTACAAGATGTCTGTCTCCCGCTGCAGCAAGCACCCCGAAGCGCCTATACAGATCCATTTTTACTTTGTTTCCGTAAAGGAACGGGTTTTCGCCTCGGAAATCCTGCGGCTCAAAGCCTATCTGCTCGCAGTATCCCGTTTCGTAAAATTTATCAATGAACTTCGGGAGTATCTTCAGCATATCTACTCCCTTAAAGTTTGCCTCGGTTATCCAAGTAAAGTGATTTACTCCGCACGCGTCAATGGTGATATCATGCCTTGTCGGCTTTTCAACTCCGAGTATCTCATGTGCCGCACAGCACAGGAACTCCTGTGCGTGGAACACCTCGTGACAGCACCCAAACGCCTTTATTTTCGGGAAAACATCAAACAGCGTTTTCGTGCAGGCTGTCATGGGATTTGTGAGATTTATCACCCATGCATTCGGGCAATATTTCTCGATTGCCTTTGCAAAGCCCTCGTATATCGGGACGGTCCTCATTGCTCTCAATACTCCGCCGGGACCTACGGTATCGCCGACAGACTGGTAAATTCCGTACTTTTCGGGAAGATGTACGTCGCTTTCCATTTCGTCGAACGTTCCGGGAAGAATTGAAGCCGCTACGAAATCCGCGCCCTCAAGAGCCTCGCCGATGTTTTCATATACCCTGTAGTCCCATTTTGAAATTGTCTCGGGCCGGGCATTTATTACGCCGCCTATTCTTTTGTTCAGCTCCGCCGCAGGCACGTCGATATCATAAAGCGCTATCTCGCCGCACAATCCCTCTGCAACGGCAAGGTCGGTCATAAATACTCTCGCCCACAACTTTGAGCCGCCGCCTAAATAGGCGATCTTTATCTTTGTCATTATATTATCTCACTTTACGCTGTAGACCATGTTGAAATTTGCTTCAATAAGCACGGCTCACTCAGCCGTTCTAAGAACTTCCGTATAGCACAATACGAAAGGCGCAACTCCCTTTGCGTCGTTTTCAACGACAGGCTCGGATATATAATACTCGTATGTACCGTCGCGGCGCTTGTTGTCCTCGGGACCAAGCCCAGCCACAAGGCAAATGCCGCCCAAATTCAAGTCGCCGTCCTCTTTTATCGTGAGGTACTTTTTGCAAATGCCCTCAAAAGTCTTCATTCCGAACTTTGCATACTTTTCATCAAGGACTTTGAGCCTTGCGCCTTTCATCATCGCATAAGCTATCATACTGCTTCCGCTGGTTTCAAGGTAATTGCCCTCTCTGGCGCCCTGATCTACGACCTGATAGTACATACCCGTTTCTTCATCGGCATATTGAGAAATGCCCTCGATTGCTTCTCTGAATATTGCGGAAAGCTCGGCTTTATCCGCTTCGTTATCTATATAACCTATATTGTCAATAAGCGAAATGCAGAACCAGCCTATGGCCCTGAGCCAGAAGTTCTTCGATCTGCCTGTTTCGGGATCAGCCCAGAAAGCCTTTTTCGAGCAGTCACAGCCGTGATAATAGAGCTTTTTATCCTCGTCGAACATAAGTTTTCTTACGTTCTTAAATTGGTTTACGATATCCGAATAGTCCTTGTTTCCGAACTCTTTCTGAAATCTAAGGCTGAACACCTGCGCCATATAAAGCCCGTCAAGCCATATCTGGTTGGGATATATCTTCTTGTGCCAGAAATTGTTTGTAACGGTCCTGGGATGTTCTTCGAGCTGGCTGTGCTGAAGCATAATTGCTTTTTTATACTTCTCTTTGCCCGTTTTCTTGTAAAGGTCGAAAAGGACTCTTCCCTCGTTTATGTCGTCGAGGTTGAATTTTTCCTTATCATATCCGCGGATTGAACCGTCGTCGAATACATAGTAGTCTATAAACTTCTCAGCAAAATCGGCATATTTCGGCTCGTTTTTAATTTCGCTCAATTCAAGCAGTGCAATTATCATACAGCCGTCGATATAATTCCATGCGGGAGCTTTCCCCTGGTGGATAGATTCGATATTCCAAAGCGGAGCATCGGGCTTTGAACCCTCGAGAAGTTTATCTATATACTTGTCAATTTTGTCGTACATATTACTCCTTTACAAGCGTACCGACGTTAATTGCCGTAAGCGGTTCGCCATCGTTTCCCTCGATATCGACATTACGGACGGTCAGCTTGTTTACGTTTTCAAAATACATTCCCGCCTTGCAGCGAAGAACGTTGTTGTTTCTCATTGACGGATAGCCGGGCTTTGCGTCTGCGTCATAAGTGAACTTTATGTCCTCAACGGTTATTTCCTCTATGGGCATTTCGGGAAGCCCGTCGCAATAACACGCGGCAACATGACAATTCGTACATTCCATATCCCTAAACGTAAACTTGCCCATATAAGGCGTTCTCTCGTCAACAGGGAGTTTTTCGCGAGTCGTGTTGTACTCCGAATATTTGTCGGGATCACAGCAGTTATACCACATGTTTATTACTATAGGAGTAAGCACTCCGTCCATTTTTATATTCTCAAACAAAACCCCGTCTATTATCGCGAGCCTGCCGCGTCCGCGGCGAGTCTTTATGCGAAGTCCGCGGTCGGTGTGATTGAAAATACAGCGGTTTACCGTAAGGTTCTTTATGCCGCCTGCCATTTCACTTCCGAGAGTTACTGCTCCGTGACCGAACTGCATTATGCAGTTGCGTATCATGTGATGATCTGCGGGAGTTTCATATTTTTTCGCTATATCAATTTTTCCCGATTTTATAGCGATACAGTCATCGCCAACACTAAAGCGGCAGCCGATCATATCTACATTATCGCACGCTTCGGGATCGCAGGCGTCTGTATTCGGGCTGTCTTTTGGCGCATTTATAGCAACGTCAAGGAATTTCACTTCATTGCAGAAGTAGGGGTGCAGCTGCCACATAGCGGCATTCTGCCCCGTTATACCGTGAACAACTATGTTGTTGCAGCGGTTCATAAACAAAAGATTAGGTCTGCCTATAACGCGGTCTTTGAGGTTTACCCACCACTGACCGTTCTGAGCATTTCCGTCTATAATACCTTTTCCGACGATCGTAATATCATCGGCATATTCAGCGAAAATAAGGCTTTCATTCATCGGAACAGCGTTACCCTCAACAGCTCCGAGAGGAACTTCTTCGCCTGTTACGATATCGTTTACCGCTCCTGGAATTATCGGGTATTTGCTCTCGTCGGTCGTTCCAAGTATAGTCGCTCCCTCTGCAAGGTCGAGCGTTATGTGGCTTTTAAGACAAAGCGGCGCAGAGCTGTAAATACCGTCGGGAAAATAAAGTCTGCCTCCAACGGGCAGGCAATTGATTGCCGCCTGAATATTCATCGTGTCATCATGAACGCCGTCGCCGACCGCGCCGAAATCCTTTACTGATACCGCGCAAGTCTCGGTCTTTGTTTTAAATGTGACAGGCTCTTCACCGCTTACTTCTACGGAGTATTCCGTATCGGGCTTAAGCGAGAAAAGCGAAAACACGTTTGTATTCGCAGAAAACTGCTTTTCACCGTTAAGTGAAACGGTGTACTCGCTCGGTGAATAATACGGCGACTTGTTTTCAAACTCAAAACACGCCGAAACCGATCCAATATATAATGTGTTGATCATCGAAAGCTCCCGATAAACTTATTTAAGCCCGGACGCTTTTTTGTTTGCGTCGCGGAAGATCTTAACGAATGTGTTCTTTATGGCAATAAACAGCATATCAAATCCCATATAGAACACGCCGAACAAAAGCGGCTCGACGCCTAAAGGCACTGACTCTGGATCAACTGTAGCAGGATCCGAGTTCATGATTATTACTCTGTTGATAAAATCATACGTCTGCATTATGCAGAAGAACAACAAAGCCGCATAAACCACATTCAGGAATATTGTCCACCATTTTCTGAACGGAAACATCATCCACTTATCAAATTCACCTTTTTCGGGCTCCATGAAGTGCAGAATGTGATTTACAAAAATATCTGTCACTATTCCAAGTCCCAGGGCATTAACAACGATACTGCTAAAATCGTCGAGATACATCCCAAGTCCCCAGATAAAGAAGAAGCATGCCGCTCCGCCAAACCAGAACTTTATGAAAACGACTTTCAGCCACTGGGGTATCTTAAACTTAGTGCCGGACTTGTACTTTTTAATTTCCTTGTCAGGGACCACAGGCGCGTTGCTCGTGTCTACGAGCTTATCCACAGCTCCCGTTTTTAGTTTGTAATAATCAGCTGCATTTTTGTCTACCGTTTTGTTCTTTTTATTTTTCATTAAATATCTATTCCTTACAACCTAAACAAATAGTCCCTTTTTGCAATGAAAGCAACAACAGCCTATGGCTGATGCTGCTCTCATCAATTATTAAATTTGCTCAATCTTCGCCGGAGATATCGATCTCGCCCATTCCCTCGTTGCCCTCAACTTCAATAGAAGTATTGATCTTCTTGATGAGCTTTCCGTAAATCGGCAGCGTAGCAACAAGAATTGTACATATTATAACAAATATGATGTGTACCATAACAATGTTCTTGGCAGCTAAAACAAACAAGTTTCTTCCGCTCGGACTTGCTTCAGACGGCTGCTCAATAACGATCGGGCTTTCGGTGTTATTCAATGCAGCGTCGATCCTCATGATATAAATGATATCAGCTGCAACAAGAATTATAAGGAAAAGGAAGAGAAGTACCAGCATTATCTTTACTGCTTTTTTGCGCTTAGGAAAAGCTCTGAGGAATACCACGAATGCAAGTATCGAGAAAAGCATCGCGATAAACTCGCACTGTCCCATATTCGGACCTTGAATAAGCGCAGTCGTGTTTGATATTGACGACAGGTTCAGCGAATAAACCAAAAAGGCAATCGCCAGCGCTACAAGCGAAATATTCTGGGGCGCTCTTTTCAGTGAAACAAAGAACTTACGAACAAATTCCTTGAATCCTCGTCTGGTTTTAACGGCATTTTCTTGACTCATCTGCCCTCTACTCCTTTTTACAAAGTAATCGCATCGGTTGTATCCTTATCAAAGAATATCTTTCTTGTAAAGGAAACTCCGACCGTGTCTCCGGCTTTGAAGTTGCTCCATTCGCGGAACTTACAGGTGATCTTCTGATGACCGAGGTTTCCGTGAACCAGCGTTGTCATGCCAAGGTTTTCATTTGAGAATACATTGACATTGATATTGCCGCCCTGAACAACGTTTTCGGGACGAACTCCGAGAACAACTTTTCTGCCCTCATAGCGGGCGAGCATTGCTTTTTCCTCAGGTGTAAGCGTTACACAGAAGTCATCGCAGATAGCCTCGCCGTTTCTGATATCAACATCGAACAGGTTTATCGGAGGAAGTCCGATAAAGCTCGCGACAAACAGATTTGCAGGAGTATAATAAAGCTCAAGCGGAGTTCCTATCTGCTGAACATGTCCCATGGACATACAAACTATTCTGTCTGCAAGCGTCAGCGCTTCTGTCTGGTCGTGCGTTACATAAAGCATTGTAGCTTTAAGGCGCTTATGCAAAAGCAGTATCTCGCGGCGTGTTGAACCGCGGAGCTTCGCGTCGAGGTTTGAAAGCGGCTCGTCAAAAAGGAATACTTTCGGGGTACGAACTATTGCACGTCCCATCGCAACTCTCTGACGCTGACCGCCCGAAAGCTGGTTCGGCTTTTTGTTGAGCTGATCCGTAAGGTCAAGTATCTCCGCCGCCGCAAGAACTTTCTGGTGAATCTCGTACTTATTCTCCTTGCGGAGTACAAGCGAGAACGCCATGTTCTCATAGATCGTCATGTGATTATACAGCGCGTAATCCTGGAATACCATCGCTATATCGCGGTCTTTCGGAGGCTTTTGCGTTACGTCGCGTCCGTCGATTATGAGGTTTCCTGCGGAAATATCCTCAAGTCCGGCAACCATACGAAGCGTCGTTGATTTACCGCAGCCCGACGGTCCGACAAGAACGATAAACTCGCCGTTCTTTACATTAAGGTTGAAGTCAAAGACTGCCTGGACCTTATTGTCGTAGATCTTATCAATATGCTGTAATTTTACGTCACTCATGTCTTGCTACCCCTTTTACTAAGTTCATTCATATAGCTTTTAAGGGTTGTGCTCTTAATAAATCCTATAACGCCCGCAATTATGCAGAACGCCGCAGATGCAAGCAGGCAGCAAACCATATAGATAAACTTGCCCTGATCTATAATTCCTATAGACCTGCCTGTTTCCTCAAGTACAGCTGCCGCAAAGCTCTCGGGAATATCATTGAAGATGCCGTTTTCAAACATCTTGTCGATCCCGCCGAATCTTGCCAAAACAGGGATAATAAATATACGAACGACCTGTGCCGCTCCCATGATCATAAGCAAGAACGAATAGCCGAGCTTATAATTCTTTACGCCCTCGGACGAAAGAAATCCTGCAAGCAAAAACAACAGATTAAATACTACCGATATACCGATCAGCCACTGATAAAACAAGACCGTTTTATCAGCATTTGAAACTGAACCGAAATCGGAGCTATATACACTTACAAAGAAAAGACAATCACAAATGATAGCGAAGTAAGTCAGGATAGCTGCGATCGAATTTTTCTTGTACCGCATTAGATCTCTCTTTGCGGATCCATTCATCATACTCATCCGTTAACACCCTTTCTGCTACCTATAGTATGCTGTTCTTCCTTCATCAAGATAAGTTTCAAAACAAGATTTACAACCAGCAGAACGTTTGCAACCGCAAGTATAGCAAAAACTATGTAACCTGCGTCAAACCAGAAAGTTGAATCGGTATAAAGTCTGCCCCATTTTTCGGAATATACCTTCATACCTTCAAAGTCAACCGTAGTCAAAAACTGCTGTTTGTATTTTTCAATAATCGGAAGCGCCCAGACAGCCGCCCCGCAGCAAGCTGCGACAGACAAACCGACTGAAACAAAGTTACCGACATAATATTTCCTGCGCGAATGTGTACACAGGATAAACAAAACCAACGAAACAAGTATCAGTCCAATTCCCACAAGCGTTAGCTGTGAATTGAACTCCTGCATATCATAGTATATTACGGCGCCTTTAACGTGTTCGTAATACTCTACGATCTCGCCCTCATCATTATATTCACTGAGGTCAAGGTCAATAGCCGTACCAAGGCTGTCGTAAATATCGGTCATAAACCCTAAAGAATAAATGAATACAAGTGCGGACGCAATAAGCACAACAAAGCAAATTACCCGCTGAAAAATCATTTGTTTTTTATACATAGAAGACCTTCCTTTTATGTTGGGGAAGAGGAGGTTCTCTCCCCTTCCATAACAACATAACGTGGATTTTGCGTTCGCGTGCGCCCTTTCGAGCGCACGTTCACGCGCTTGTTAGTTTTGCATGAATAAGGGGGTTGCTAATTAAAGAGAGGTATAGTACTCTTTAAGTCTGTCCCAAGCAGCATTTCTGGTTTCGAGAGCCTGGTCGCCGCCCCACTCCTTAACCTTAGCAACTGCGCCGGCAGCGTCAGAGAATGTATCAGAGCCGTAGCCCATTACAATCAGATCAACGAGTAAGTTCTGCTTTTTGCTTGAAGTTGAGAACATTGTAGAAAGGTTACCATAGTCGTTGATTGTCTGAGACTCAGCAGAGGTCAGAGGAAGAACAGTAGGAACAGAGGTGTACCAAGCGTTGTCCGCAAGAGCAAGCTCAGGGTGCTTGATAGTGCCGAGTGCGATAGCGTTGGAGATGTAGCCTGCGCCCTTCTTACCTGCGTCACAAGTGCACTGATACTCAAATGCCTGGCTCTTTACGAAGCTCAGAGTAGAACCGATGTAGTAACGAGCGTAGTTGGTGTAGTTGCCCTTACCGATATCCCAGAGATCCTTTGCGTTCTGGTCGGAAAGAACAGGCCACTCTTCGCCGTTGAAGTTAAATGTTTCGTCCTTGTAGAATTCCTTAGGACCATAGGACATAAGGATCATACCTTCCTTGCTGTATGCATAGTCAATGATAGTAAGGAGTGCCTTAGCCTTATCATTAAGCTCAGCAGCTGTCTTAGGAACGTTATCCTTTGTATAGCCGAGACCTGCAAGAGAGATTGCCCAACCGTCGGTCTTAACTGAACGCCAAGACTCGGTAAATCTCATAAACTGCTCGCCTGTGCCGTCATTCCATCTTGCAACAGGAACCATAACAGCGGTGTACTCTTCGCCTTCCTGGAGCTTTGTCTCATTGTAGAGGGTCTGAGTCTGGCTGTAGTCGTAGTGCATAAAGCCTGCGTCATCAGCAAGATAGTTTTCGGTCTTTGCATTCTCATCTGTACCGGTGATGAAGCCTTCGGAGATAAGACCTTCCTTAGCCATCTGGTTCATTCTTTCGAGAGCTACATAAGTATCCTGCTCGGTACGTGCGTCATGGAGCTTGTTGTCGTTGCCTACATAGAGGTAATCCTGTCTGGACTCAAGACCACGAACGCCGAAAAGTGTTCCTGCAAAGCGGAACATATCAACACGACGCTGGTTGTTGGAGTCTTCACGAGAGAACAGACCTTGAACCTTCTTGCCGTCAGCATTAAGTGTAGCGGAGTTGGAAACTACGCAGCGGAGAAGAGCTACGAGCTCATCAGCGTCCCAAGCAGCGTTCTGACCAACAAAGAGGTTAGAACGTGTCTCGCCGTAGTAGCCGTTGTAAGTAGCGTCGATGTACTCACGGAGCATCTTTACAGCATTCTTACCGTCCATAGCGCCTGCTTGGTTCATCTTATCAACGATGTTTCCGTACTTGCTGTAATCCTTAGTGATGGTCTCCTTGTCGGAACCGTCGAGCTTAACAACATCAACAGAAACTGTGCCGCTTGTAGGCATATAAGGCTGATAAGCATAATCCTTGAGCTGGTCGCTTGTGGTGATATCGGATGCATCAGCAGGACCGTCGAGAAGTTTAACTACCCAGTCGGTTCTCATAAGAGGCATACGCTCGATATCGTTTACACCGTCGAAGTACGGTGAGAAGTAGATAGCGCCCTTGTTCTGACCTGCAACCGAGCCTGTGATAGAAAGACGAACGATCGGGTTTCTGTCGAGGTAAGCCTTGAAGTAAGGCATACTGTCAAGATACTGACCGATGTTGAGGAGCATTCCGTCGCTTCCTGCCGCAGAAAGCTCTGCTGCACCACCTGCAACGAAATCGACCTGATCGAGCTGATCCTTCCATGCAGCCCATTCCTGTGAAGCACTACCTGCACCGGTAAACTTATTGGTGAGCTTGACCTTCAGTGTGTCCTGAAGAGCAGCCCATGTAGGCTTGAGGTCGCCTGTATGATAAGTCTTGCCGTCTGCAAGTGTTACGCCATCTCCGGCAGTACCTGCATCAAATGTGATACCTGTGTTTACCTTGTTGTAGCCACAAGCCATACGAATCTCTGTGCCGTCAGCATAGGAAAGTGTAGCCTTCCAAGCCGCGTCCGCAGAAGGTCCTTCTGATCCACTATCCGAAGATGTATTATCACCGGAAGATGAGTCAGAGTTCTGTGAATTGTTGCTTGTGCTGCTATTGTTTTGGGTGTTGTCGCAGCCTGCAAGAACTGTTGTTGCAAGCATTGACACCGCCAACAATGAAGCAGCGAGTTTTGTTTTTTTCATTTTTGTCCTCCTTTAGGATTGTTTGTTTGAGACATTATTGTCTTACTTATATATCAACCGCTCAATGCGTGTTGACAGCAAATGAATTTAATTATTTTACACCGCCGGCGTTTACGCCCTTTGCAAAATACTTCTGAATGAACGGGTAAATAATAAGGATAGGAATGATCGAGCAAATGATCATCGCGTAGATCAGCGAGTCGGGAGCGTAGTTTTCGTTCCAACCTGCCATTTGTTCGGGATCCTGATATTTTTCGAGGTTATTACGGATATAAACCATGAGCGGGTGCTCGTTTGCATTCTTCATCATGGTCTTTGCCCAGTAGTAACCGTTCCAACGGGATATTCCGAAGAACAGCGCGACAGTCGCGATTATTGATTTGCTCATCGGTATGTAAACGCGCCACAAAACCTGCATTTCGGTTGCGCCGTCTACTATTGCCGCTTCTTCAATTTCGGAGGGAACACCCTCGAAAGAGTTTCTCAAAAGGATTATGTTCATGGCAGCCATACCCATTGCGATAACGACCAGCCACTTGTCGTCCGTGATACCTACAGTACCGAAAACTCTCTGCGTATCCAAGTAGTTCAAATACTGAGGAACAGTACCTGCGCTGAACCACATTGTAAATACGAGGAAGAAGTTGAAGCCCTTGCGGAAGAGGAGGCGCTTTTTAGAAAGTGCATAAGCGCCGAGTATCGAGAGAACAAGCTCCCAGATAGTTCCGTAGAATGTAAGGAACAGGGTGTTTGTATAGCTGTTCCAGAACATATTGTCGTTGAACATTCTCGCAAACGCTTCAAACTGAATGTCCTTCGGCAGAAGAACGACCTCACTGTACTGGACCGCTCTATATCCGCTTATTGACGCGGAGATCGTGTAGATAAACGGGTACAGACAGCAGATCGCAAACATCGTCAACAGCGTGTAGCTGATGATCTTAAAAACGAGCTCAGATATTTCAAGTTTTCTTTTCATAAACGGACCTCTTTTTTAATAGAGTGATACGTCAGACGCCTTGCGCGCTACGGTGTTTGCACCGATAACCAGCAACATTCCGACAACGTTGTTCATCATTTCTGCCGCAGAAGCAAGTCCCTTTCCGGGGCTTACGCCACCGCCCGTCGCACCCTCGCTGTTGACACCGTATCTGATAGCGAATGTCGAAACAACTTCACCTGTCTGATATGTATCGGTGTTGTACAAGAGGATGACCTTTTCGTATCCTATGCTAAGGAGCGAGCCTATTCTCGTGATAAGCATGATAACTATTGTTGAAAGAATGCTCGGAAGAACAACGTATCTCATCTGTGCCATCTTGCCTGCGCCGTCCATCTGTGCGGCTTCGTAGCTTGTCGGCGAAATAGCGATTATCGCGGCGAAGAATACGATACTGTCATAGCCCGCACCCTCCCAGATACCGCTTATCTGGTAGATCGCGCGGAAATACTGAGGCATGTGGAGAAGACCTCTCATAGCCGTTTCATGGTCGATAGCGCCGATAGCTTCGAGCATCTGCGAGAGAGCGCCGACACCGGACATCTGTCCGCCCGCTTTAACGAGCATCACTATGAGCGAGGTCATAACGACCGTTGACATGAATTTAGGAAGGTAGGTCGCTACCTGAAGTACGCTGCGGGCAATGTTTGAACGGATCTCGTTAAAGAACAGCGCGACGATTATGGGCGTCGGGAAGCCGAACAGCAATCCGTAAAAGCTAAGCAGGAACGTATTACGGAACGCGCGCCAGAACTCCGGAGAGATCGAGCTCATCGCGTTTCCGAAAATCAGCGTTTTAAAATGCGAGAAACCGACATAATTCTGTTCTGCAACAGATTTGATTACGTCGGGCATCTTAAAGCACCCGAGAAGTTCATACATCGGGAAATAACGCCAGAACAAGAAAACGAGGATCATCGGGATCAGCATAAGATACAGACGCCAATCCTTTAAAACCGTTCTCAGAACGTTCAGCCAATGATGTTTTTCGACATCATCGCGAACAGCTTGCTCCGGATCTTCGATGTATGTGCCGCTTTCTTCATCGAAAATCAGATAGTCACTTACTTGCATCTTTGAAACCTCCTAAATGCGAATTTTGTATTATCGAAGAATGCAAATCAATGTTAAAGATAGTTTTCCCCGTCAGCTCTTTTTCTTTCACTGTCGGTTCGGATTATATAATGTTTCTGGTCCTCAAACAGACCGTCGGGAACTCTCGAAATAAGTACCACTATTACCGTAAACAAAAGCGTTATCGGATCGCTTACAAAATAACCGAGTATCGACGCTGCGCTTCCTCCGAATATAAGGCTCACCGCCCACCGACCGACCTGTGCCAAAACGAACATCAGAACAGCGTATATTCCCGTCAGCCACCATGTCTTGCGGATCTTTTCCTTGTCCACAAACTTGAACATCAGAAGCCCCAACAGCATAAAGCAGTTTCCGACGCAATATACCGCGATCTTCTCAACGTCAAATCCCGTAAGCACCACGCTGTAGGCAAATCCGCCCGCTACAGCCTGTATTGCCGCAAAGCCGTTCCACCTCATCATAACGATGCTTGTTACTGCTATCGTCGTAGACAAACAGTAAATTTCATGCGGGAACCACTTATTTGCGGCGAGCGTCACGACAACTTCTATGACGACCGCGATAATTGTCCAGATAACGAGGTCTATAGTTCTGTACCGTCTGAACGATGCGCCTCCGTCATTCTCTTCTTCTTCAAAGCTATCCATTAAACCCGCCCTCCGCTCAGAATAAGCCGCACTTCCGAATTGTTTCTTCGGCTGCGGATAACCTCCTCGGAACTGCGAGAAAGGACTCCAAGACACACTTATTGTTTATTCGGTCAATAATCTTCTATTTGAGTATATCACATTATAGCGCTCATTTCAACTGTTTTTTGAAAAATTGTCAATAATGCATAATTTTTTTTTCACTCATTAAGCAATATTAACATTTATTTTTTGAAAACGTTGTAACATTTTGACAACATTTTCATATTTGTATAATTACCGCCGACCATAGTTGTAAAGCCATTTTTCTATTAAATGAACATAAACACAAAGTGTGAATTAAATTGCTCTTGTTTTTCATTAAATGAACAAAAACAACACTTTCTAATTCTTTTCTTATTATACCACTGTTTTTTCCATTTGTCAATAATTTTAGAGGCTAGAGGCAAGAGTTGTAAAGGAAAGGCTCTTTGATTAGTGCTCCCCTATAAACTCTTTATTTCAAAACCTTATTTCACTCAATAACGCACTCTCGCCCAATCCCCCCTGCCCTTTTAGAGGTTAGAGGTAAGAGGTAAGAAATTTGGGGAACTTTCGGGAGATAAGGTTATTTGGTATTCAGAGAAAGAGGCTAGAAGCTAGACGCAAGAGGCTAGCGTTTAAACCCTAGCCTCTTATTTCTTTTATATGTTATATTCAACAAACAGCCTTTATACTTGAACTCTTGCCTCTTGCCTCTTAAATTCTAGCCTCTAGTTGCAGTTTTTTGCAGTTAAAAACATCCTCTTAATAATAATCGGAAAGGGGGTGGGAGAATGTCCGATGAATTTATCAGCAGAAGCGAACACGACGAATTCTGCCGACGGCTCGACAGTGAGAACGCGCGGCAGAACCGCCGCATAGAATTGTTAGAGGAGAATATCCGCGAATTGGCAACTCTGACTACTTCTGTAGAAAAACTCGCCGTAAATATGGAAAGCATGCTTCGCGAACAGGAGGAACAGGGTTCGCGGCTGAAATCTCTCGAAAGCCGCGACGGCGAGAAATGGCGGCAGGTAGCAGGTTATACGATAACAGCCGTTATAAGCCTTTTGCTGGGCTATCTGTTTACACATATTATTATATAAGGAGGAACAACTATGAAAATTGACTGGAAGCGAAAGCTCACGAGCCGAAAGCTGTGGATAGCTGTTGCAGGGTTTGTTGCGGGAATTGTCGTTATGTTCGGCGGTTCCGACGAAACGGCAGGTATGATAAGCGGCGCGATACTAAGCGGAGCGGCAGTTGTCGGATACATTTTCGGCGAGGGACTTACGGATATGGCGAATTCGCAGAAAGGAGGTGACGAAAAGTGAATATAAAATACGCAGGGATAGACGTTTCCTCTTATCAGGGGAACATTGACTTCAAAGCCGTAAAGGCGGGAAAGCTGAAAGACACTCCCGTCTCGTTCGTGATAATAAGAATAAGCGCAGGTAAAAATCCCGACACACGCGCAATTGCCAACATAAATCAGGCTCTCGAAGCGGGGCTTCAGGTAGGCGTTTATCACTATTCGACCGCGAGGGACGCAGACAGTGCAAAATCCGAAGCGGAGCTTTTATTAAAGCTGATAAAAGAGAACGATCTTGACGGAAAGCTCTCTCTTCCCGTTGCTTTTGATATTGAAGAAAATGACGTTTTAAAGCTCGGAAAAGCCGTCTGTACGGAAATTGCCAAAGCATTTATGGATACCATAGCGGCGGCAAATTACCAGCCCATGCTTTATACTTATGCGGCGGCTTATAATGCTTATTTCAATAAAGATGAGCTAAAAGACTATCCGCTCTGGGTTGCGGCATACATTCCCGAAAAAACGCTCAACAGCACTTTCGGAATAACAAACTATGCTTTATGGCAATTCGGCGTTGCGGGAAATCCCGACTTTGACCTTGAAGTTATAGGCTCTGTGGCGGGAGTTAAGGGGCAGTGTGACGTTGACTATATGTACTTAGACCTTGCGGCAAAGATAAAAGCCGAGGGGAAAAACGTATTCCCAAAAGAAAACGGCACGAGCTATACGCTGACGATAACGGGCATACCGACCGAGGATAAGGCAAATGAACTAAAATCTTATGCCGAGAGTTTAGGCTACAACGGAACAGTCACCGAAAACAAGACAGTGCTGTCCGTAGGCGATAAGGTTATGATGCAGGAAAATGCGCCTGTTTACGGAACAACGGACAAATTCGCGAGCTGGGTTTATACAACGCCTCTTTATGTCCGTCAGATAAACGGAGACCGCATTGTTGTATCGACTCGCACAAGCGGAGATGTAACAGGCGCGGTGGACAGAAAATACCTTATAAAGTTATAATATCATCGGGGGAAGTTTTGTATCACACGTTGCTTTGCTGACCACACGCTGTCAGTATACAGTGTAAAGTGTAAAGTGTACAGTAGAATGTGTCCGCCTTTCGGCGGACATTTTTTTGATTGTTTTTAGTCAATAAGCACACAAGCCTAACATTACGGTTACGCAAAAAACGTTTCAGTCCGATAACAATCTTATAATGTCTGCGCTAGCAGACACCATTTACTGAATACTTTACACTTTACACTGTCTACTGCGGTCCTCTCTTTACTCTATTGAATGACAAAGTGCTGTCAATATGCATACTTTTCTCCTCACTCGAATATCATAGCACCGGGGGTGGAATTATGGGAAAATTAAGAAACTTTCTGGTGTGCATAGCGGCGTTTTCCTGCCCGATATTTATAGGCACTGACAATGCCGTAGGGGCGGCTCTGCGCTCGGCGGCATATCTTTCCGCAGGCGTTTATTATACTGTAAGCAATTCAAGTTCTCCGGAAACGGACAAGCCCGATATTCCCGATATTCAGAATAATTCCGAATATCCCTCTTCTTATTCTCAACAGTCATCATCTCAAAGCTCCTCAAACAAAAAACCGTCCGAATATCCCGATATACTCGGAACGGTCATAAGGCTGAATGAAACGGAGCTTACGGACAATACGGACTATTCCGTCTTTACCGAAAACAGCGGAAAAATATACCGAATGAACTACGGGAAATATTCCTCGGAAAACTACATAGATCTGAAAAGCGGCGCGCAGGTAAGAAACTGCACTTCTATAAGCAACTCTGTACTTGAAGCGGCGGCGGAAACGCTTCCCGAACACGGCGGAAATTATGATCCCGCCGAACCGCAGGTACTTATCTACCATACTCATACAACCGAGAGCTTTCTCCCAAAAGCCGACAGTTATGACGAAAAATATCCCACCCGCTCATTCAATGACAAAATAAACATAACGGCTGTCGGAGACGCGCTGTGCAATGCACTTGCAAAACATGGGATATCGAGCGTTCACGACTGCAAGGTACATGACTATCCGTCTTTTCCCGGGGCTTATCAAAGCTCTGCCGAAACGATAAAGCATGACCTGGAGCAATATCCGAGCATTAAGATAATTATTGATCTGCACAGGGACGCTATTATAAACACCGACGGCTCGCTGCCCGCGCCCGTAGCTGAAATAAACGGGAAAAATGCCGCGCAGTTTATGATAATATCGGGCTGTGACGACGGAACTTTTGATATGCCCGATTATATAGAAAACTTCAAGCTGGCTTGTTTGCTACAGGAGTGCGCCGAAACCGCCTATCCGAGCCTAGCCAGACCTGTACTTTTTGACTACAGATGTTATAATCAGAATTTATCCCCCGGCGCGCTTCTTATTGAAGTAGGAAGCCACGGAAACTCCCTAGATGAAGCAGTCTATACGGGAGAGCTTTTGGGGAATGTTATAGCCGAAGCGCTCGAAAAAGGGTATGATGAATAAAAAAGCGGGTTGTCCGAATATCCTGATAACCCGCCATTCTGTTAAAATAGAGTCACATTTTTTCTTTTGCTTCTTCCAGAAGCCTGCTCAAAGTTATATCTTTCATTTCGTTTTCCATTGCGGACTGTATAGTTTCTATCTTACCGTCCATGACCGAATGTATTGTTCTTCCTATCGGACATTCGGGGTTAGGATTTTCGTGAAAGTGGAAAAGCGACTCTTCTTTTTCTACCGCTTTGAATATATCGAGGAGCGTTATTTCCTTTGCAGGCTTTAAAAGATATGCACCGCCTATTCCCTGTTTTATCCCGACCATTCCCGCAGACGAAAGCGAGCCGAGAATATTCCGTATAATAACGGGATTTACATTTATACTTCCCGAAAGGAAATTTGAGGTCACCTTGGTTTCTTTTTCAAACATCGCAATGCACAGCAAAATGTGCGTTGCTATAGTAAATCTTGAAGAAAACTGCACAAAAACACCCCCTGCCCTCTTAGTTCATTATAACACTTCTTTGTTGTAATGTCAATAGTTACAATGAAACTATGAAAAATTTGTGCAAGCATACAAATATGCGTTGTAAGTATTGACATTACAACTTAAATTTGCTATAATATTGTTGTAACAATAAAGGTTACAACTATTTTTTTCGGAGGTCATTATTATGAGCAATTTCACAAAAGTAAACGTTGGGCAAGAAGCAAGGACTGAGCTTCACGACAAGCTCTCTCTGACGGGCGCGGAAATTAGCATAAACAATCTTCCCGCAGGCGCAAGCGTTCCGTTTGTCCATTCCCACAAGAAAAACGAGGAGATATATGCTGTACTTTCGGGAAGCGGAAAAGCTGTCATTGACGGAGAGAGCGTAGAGCTTAACGCAGGCGACTGGCTGAGAATTTCCCCCGCGGCTAAAAGGCAGTTCTTTGCGGCGGACAATTCCCCGATAAGCTATATCTGTATTCAGGTAAAAGCTGGCTCGCTCGAAGAATATACTGCAAGCGATGCAGAGATTGGCTGAATTAAACAGGCTTTTAGAGGTAAGAGGTTAGAGGTAAGAAGTAAGAGTTTAAGCCTAAAGGCTGTTTGCTGAATATAACGTAAAAAAGAAATAAGAGGTAAGGGTTTAAACTCTTACCTCTTACCTCTTATTTCTAAAAGCCCTCTTATCAGCATATAGACCGACATTGACAGAATAAGTAAAAACACCGCCGCTCCGAGGCAATTTCCCATAATTATCCTGAATTCTTCCGAATCGCCGAATGCCGATATAAGTGCGGATTGCAGCGAATACATGGAAATAGCCGCAGTAGCGAGCGAAAGCGCCTTGCTTGCAGAAAGAACGGGATCATGATAAGCTCTGTATACAACTATATTTCTTACAGCCGCAATTGCCGAATAAAAAGTGTATGCGGCTATAGCATAGATCATATATCCCGGATAAACTATTGTATGCCCCATATACAGCGTTATGCAATGAATGCCGAATAAGGCAAATACCAAAAGCATCATAACAGCGCCGCAAGCGATATATCTTTTCCATTTTTTCAAAAGCGTCATTTTTCCGCGCCCTATAAGCAAGGAAAAGCGAATGACGCTTAAAGTGAGATAATAAAACGCAAGCGTTCCCGACCAGACAGAGCGCGCGGCTATCCCGTTTATGCCCTGCAATAACGCGTAAATGAGATTTATTGCAAGGCTGAAATACAAGAGCACTTCGGCTCTGAACAGCTTGTCGTTTTTAAACTTTGATATACTGCTCTTTTCTTTCATTTCAGATCTCTCCGGCGGTTTTCAAGTCCGCCCTCAATACCGCTTGGCGCAATGCAGAACATACATATTTCCGTTATATCCTCTATAGTGTCTGCGCAGTTATTTTTTATCCACTCTTTTACGACCGATATTATCCCGCCGAGATAGAAATGTATTACATAGGGCTTTTGCTGTTTTTCAATTTCAAACTTATCCATTGCGGGAGAAAATACCTCATCGAACAGTTTTATAAACGTCTTTTCGGTGTCAAAAACCAAAGGGTTTAAAAGCACGACCTTGAACAATCGTTTATTTTCGCGTACAAACTCAAAAAAGGGTTTTAGATATTCGGGAGAGATAAAGATATAGTCCTTTATATTTTCCGAGCTTAATCTCTTTTTCACGTCCGTAAGCTCGGGCGAAAATTTTTTAAAGCACTTTTTATTTGTGTATTCAACGCACTCGTTCAAAAGATCCCCGATAGTTTCATAATGAAGATAAAAGGTAGAACGGTTGACGCCTGCTTTTTCGCATATTTCCTTTACCGTAATGTACTCAAGATCCTTTTTTTCCAGACATTCAATAAGTGCCTCGTCCATTCGTGCGGCTGTACTGAAATATTTGCTTTCCGCTTTGTTCAACCGTTTTGCCCTCTTTCTTAATGTTTTTTTATCAGCGCTCGGATATGATATACTTTATTTCTCGCTGTCGGCTATTTCTCTTGCAAGGCGTATTATATCGCCCGCATATTTATCCTTGCTTTTCTGAAGAATGGTCTTATAGATAGGATAATTGACGGCAGTCCCGATAAATCCTATAATTCCTATAACAAGCCCCATTATCATAGAAGCTGTCGTTCCTCCGCCTATAACGCCCATACAAAGGCACATTCCCGTTCCCGCGACAAGCGCGCAAATAATGCCGAATGTATAGGTAAATATCTGAGCGGGCAATTTTGCCGCCCTGTCCAGCTTTTTAAGCTGCATGACCTTTGTCGCGCTCTTTTTCGAATACTCGTTTACGATAGCCTCTGCATAAATTTTGTCCGTGTTCATAATAAGATACCTCCGTTTTAATGTTTTGATTTTTTAATGCCGTGCATTTATCTGCACCGCATTTCTTTTTGTATCTTTATTATAACATCCGACATTTCGATATCAAACAACATGTTCGTAGTTTTCTGTTGATTTAATTTTAACTGATTATCTTCGAACATCTGCGAAATTATGTATAAAACATCGGCGGTCGAATTTCTTCGACCGCCTTTTAGTGTTATTGAGCCTGATTATAATGCCTTATTATGCCTTTTCAAACTCTTCCTTATAAGCCTTTTGCAATTCTACAAGGTGATCGTACTTAGCCTTGGAGTTTGCAACTGCCTTGTCGAACAGAACAGTAGCTCTGTCGGGATTAGCACGCATAAGAGAGTTATAACGAACTTCTCTCATCATGAATGCCTTGTAGTCGCCCGTAGGAGCCTTGCTGTCGAGAGTGAACGGAGACTTGCCCTCGTCAGCGAGCGCGGGATTGAAGCGGAACAAGTGCCAATAACCTGCCTCTACTGCTTCTTTCTCTACCTGCTGAGCTATTGTAAGTCCGCCCTTGATACCGTGGTTGATACAAGGAGCATAAGCAATTATCAGCGACGGTCCGTCATACGCTTCAGCCTCTGCAATTGCCTTTAAGCACTGGTTTCTGTCTGCGCCCATTGCTATCTGTGCAACATATACATAACCATAGTTCATAGCTATGCCTGCGAGGTCTTTCTTCTTTACGTCCTTACCGCCTGCAGCGAACTGCGCAACAGCTCCGACGTTTGTAGCCTTGGAAGCCTGACCGCCCGTATTTGAATAAACCTCGGTATCGAATACGAGGATATTTACGTTCTTGCCCGAAGCAATTACATGGTCAAGTCCGCCGTAGCCGATATCATAAGCCCAGCCGTCGCCGCCGAGGATCCACTGGCTCTTCTTTGAGAGGTACTGCTTGAGCGCAAGAACATCTGTTGCTTCCTTGCTTCCGCAGTTGCAAGCCTCAATCTTTGCTACAAGAGCCTTTGTAGCCTCAGCATTTGCCTTGCCGTCGTTCTTGGTTTCAAAATACTTGTCGATAAGTCCGACCATTTCGGCGTTGCCCTTGCCCTCGGCCTTTTCGCGGAGAACTTTCAGGCAATTCTGCGCTCTGTTTCTGAGAGTATCCTGAGCGAGGAACATACCGAGACCGAACTCTGCGTTGTCCTCAAACAGCGAGTTGCCCCAAGCAGGACCATGACCGTCCTTGTTTGTAGTATAAGGAGTCGAGGGCTCAGAGCCTGCCCAGATAGACGAACAGCCCGTTGCGTTTGCAATGTACATTCTGTCGCCGAAGAGCTGAGTTACGAGCTTTGCATAAGGAGTTTCTCCGCAGCCCGCGCAAGCGCCCGAGAATTCGAGCAGCGGCTGTTTGAACTGAGCGCCCTTGATGGTGCTCTCTTTAAACTTCTCAACTGCCGCGTCATTCGAGTTTTCATTAGCAACAGCATAATCGAAGAACTTCTGCTGTTCCATAACCGACTCGATAGGCGACATAACGAGCGCGTTCTTTGCCTTGTCCTTTGCGCCCGCAGGGCAGATATTAGCACATACGCCGCAGCCCGTGCAGTCGAGAGTAGAAATTGCCATGGTATACTTCATTCCGGGCATTGCCATAGCGTCCTTTGTAACTACACCCTCGGGGAGCTTTGCAGCCTGCTCCTCGGTATAAACGAACGGACGGATAACAGCGTGCGGGCATACCATTGCACAGTTGTTACACTGGATACAGTTTTCGGGGATCCACTTGGGAACGTCTACAGCGATACCGCGCTTTTCAAATGCCGCAGAACCCTGCGGGAACGTTCCGTCTGCAATGTCAACGAACGTCGAAACAGGGAGCTGATCGCCGCGCTGTGCATTTACGGGAACCTGGATCTTGTTTACAAAGTCTATAAGGAACTTGTTGTCGCCCTCGAAGTGCGGGTGAACGAGCTCGCCCTCTGCATTAGCCCAAGAAGCGGGAACATCTACCTTTATAACTTCGCCTGCGCCTCTTTCGATAGCGGCGTAGTTCATGTTTACTATGTCCTCGCCTTTCTTTGCGAACGACTTATAAGCCGCTTTCTTCATGTATTCGATAGCCTGGTCAGCGGGGATAATGTTTGCAATTGAGAAGAACGCCGACTGAAGAACGGTGTTGGTCTTATTGCCGAGACCTATCTTCTTTGCTACCTTGATAGCGTTGATTATATAGAAGTTGATGTTGTTCTTTGCAATGTATGCCTTTACGGGAGCAGGGAGCTTTTCGTCAAGCTCGTCTACAGACCACTGGCAATTGAGCAGGAACGAACCGCCGGGGATAACGTCCTGAACCATATCATACTTGTCGATATATGACGGGTTGTGGCAAGCAACAAAGTTCGCCTTGTTTATGAAGTAGGTGGACTTTATCGGAGTCTTGCCAAATCTCAGGTGAGAAATGGTTACGCCGCCCGACTTCTTCGAGTCGTATGCGAAATATGCCTGAGCATACATGTCGGTATGGTCGCCGATTATCTTGATAGAGTTCTTGTTTGCGCCGACAGTACCGTCCGAGCCGAGGCCCCAGAACTTACAGCAGGTCGTGCCCTCGGGAGTGGTGTTCGGGTTTTCGGTTACCTTGAGCGAAAGGTTAGTAACATCATCCTCAATGCCGACAGTGAATACGGGCTTATCCGTATTGTTGTAAACAGCGATAATGTGGGACGGGTTGCAGTCCTTTGAACCAAGTCCGTAACGACCTGTAAAAATCGGAACGTTCTGGAACTTGCCCTCTCTGTTGAGAGCGGCAACAACATCAAGATAAAGAGGCTCGCCCATAGAGCCGGGCTCTTTCGTTCTGTCGAGAACGGTTATCTTCTTTACTGTTTCGGGAATAGCCTCAACGAGAGCCTTTGAAACGAACGGTCTGTAAAGTCTTACCTTTACAAGTCCGACTTTCTTGCCCTGTGCGAGCATATAGTCGATAGTTTCCTCGATAGTATCGCATACAGAACCCATAGCAACTATAACCTGCTCAGCGTCGGGAGCGCCGTAGTAGTTGAACAGCTTGTAGTTAGTGCCTATCTTGGCATTTACCTTGTCCATATACTCCGTAACGATAGCGGGGATATTATTATAATAAGTGTTGCATGCTTCTCTTCCCTGGAAGAAGATATCGGGGTTCTGAGCAGTACCGTGGAGAACGGGGTGCTCGGGGTTGAGAGCTCTGTTGCGGAATGCCTGAACAGCGTCCATATCTACCATTTCCGCAAGATCGTTATAATCCCATACCTCGATTTTCTGGATCTCATGAGAGGTACGGAAACCGTCAAAGAAGTGCAGGAAAGGAACTCTTCCCTTTATTGTAGAAAGGTGAGCGACAGCTCCGAGGTCCATAACTTCCTGGGGGTTAGTCGAGCAGAGCATAGCATAGCCCGTCTGACGGCAAGCATAAATATCGCTGTGGTCGCCGAAGATCGAAAGAGCGTTTGAAGCAACAGCTCTTGCCGAAACGTGAATAACCGACGGAAGCAGTTCGCCCGCAATCTTGTACATATTCGGGATCATAAGGAGCAGACCTTGCGAAGCGGTATATGTAGTTGTAAGTGCTCCGGCGGAAAGTGAGCCGTGAACAGCGCCCGCAGCGCCGGCTTCCGACTGCATTTCAACGACCTTTACGGTTTCGCCGAAGATGTTCTTTCTCCCGGCAGTAGCCCAGGAATCTGTAACTTCCGCCATAACGGAAGATGGGGTGATGGGGTAAATAGCAGCCAGATCGGTAAACGCATAAGAAACGTGACCTGCGGCGTTATTGCCGTCCATCGTTAGCTTTTCTCTAGCCATTGGTTTATTCCTCCTAAGTTTTATTCGGTATCCGAAAAAATCGGACACTTATCTACAACTTACATTTTAACACATTTATTTGTAAATTGCAATAGAATTTCTGAAATTTTTTATAAACTTTCTGTTAAAAGTCACAAATCAATGATTTAAAGCGGTTTTTGAAATAATAATTGAATTCGGAAACATTATGTTTACTTTTGTTCTGTATAATAATTCTCATCTTAAAGGTATTGAGCTTTAGTTGTAAAAAGGCTCTTTGATTAGCGCTCCCCTCTAAGCTCTTTAATATTTAAACGTTGTTTCTTTCAATAACGCACTCTCACCCTATCCTGCTAGAGGTTAGAGGTAAGATATAAGAGATAAGAATTTCGAGGAACTTTTGAGGGATAAAGTTTTCTTGCTTTCGGAGAAAGAGGCAAGAAGCAAGTGTTTAAACCAAAATGTTATTTGCTGAATTTGACGTACAAAAACCCATTAGTGGTTCTTTTCAAACGTTATCTCTCTCAATAACCTTTACTCGCCCTATCCCCCTGCCCCCTTTCCCGAGGGGAAAGGGGGAGAATGCGGGGGCTGCCGCCCCCGCAGCCCCTGCTTCTATAGGCTAGATGTTTAGAGGCTAGAGGCTAGAGATTAAGTCCTAGCCTCTTTTTCCTTTCTATACCATTTATTGAGCGGAAAACTGTTCGGCTGTTACTGAATACTGTACCCAGCGTTGCACGCAAAGCGTTCAATGCGTCTACTGTCAACTGCCAAGAGGCGGGGTGTGGGGCGCGCAGCGCCCCGCGCCTTTCCCCCTTTCCCTCCGGGAAAGGGGGCAGGGGGATAGGGCGAATGTGCCTTATTGAGCGAAAAGACGTTTAAATATCAAGAGGTCAGAGAGGAACATTAAACAAACAACCTTTCGGTAACTTCAGTCTCTTACCTCTAGCACGGTTTAAGCAACACTTTGTTTCCTTTTATTGTCCTTGCTTCTAACAAGTCCGATTTTTGCATAAAATCCGTTAGGGGTGATATTTATGCGGAAAAAGAAGAAAGATCCTCGGCTCTTGCCTTATGCCGTAGGGATAGCGGCGGGGTATGGCGCTTTGCTTCTGATATCGGGGATAGCCGCGCTTATTGTGCTTATAACCGACGTTACAGCTTTAGCGGGCGCAGCGGCAATATTCGCAATTGCCGCAGGGAGTTTTATAAACGGGCGGATCTTCGGTAAAATTAAAAGAAAATCAGGACTTAAAACAGGGGCGTTATGCGGGGCGGTTTTTATTGTCCCGATAATTCTGCTTTCGGTAATATTCGGAAAAGCAGGGAGCTTTATGCTTTTTGTAAAGATAATACTAAGCGTTATTTTCGGCGCGGCGGGAGGAGTTTCGGGAGTTAATGCTAAGGAAACTTAAAAACATAAAGATAATAACCCTCTCCGCGGCGGCTCTTTTTGCGGCGGGATTTCTTCTGATATTTTCGGACAAGGCGCGCGCTTCGGTCTCAAACGCCGTTTCTGACTGTCTTGAAATAATTATCCCGTCGCTGTTTGCATTTTCGGCTCTGGCAATGTATCTTCAAAAAAGCGGACTGTATAAGACCGCTTTAAAGCCGTTTACATTCATTCTGTCGAAAATGCTGAGAACAGACGAGGAAATATGCGGGCTGATATTGCTTTCAAATATCGGGGGATATCCTGTCGGAGCAAGTCTCCTTTCCTCTCTTGTAAGTGAAAACAGGCTCGGTAAAAACGACGCGGCAAGGCTTATGTGCTGTTGTTTCGGGAGCGGACCGTCATTTATAATAGGTATGGTGGGAAAAGCCGTATTCAACAGCGCCCTTGCGGGAACATTTCTGTTTTTATCGTGCTTTCTTTCGTCGCTTGTTATGGCATGGGCAGTTTTATCAAAAGAAAAGGTAACTCTGAAAAAAGCGGACAGCGGGTTTGACCTTAGCGCGGGCTGTTTTATAAATTCGGTTTCAGCTGCGGCAAGGGCGATGTTTTCCGTCTGTACGATGATAGTTATTTTCTCGGTCATTTCTGCGTTGTTAGAAGAAACAGGCGCTTTACTGTTACTCGGCGATAACGCCGTTATATTCTCGTCAATTTTAGAAGTTACGAGAATAAAGGAAATAAAGGCGGGTTCAATGCCGATATGCGCGGGGCTTTTGAGCTTCGGGGGAGTTTGCGTTGCGCTTCAGGTAACGGCGATAGTCGGTGGAAGAATACCTCTCGGAAAATTTCTGCTTTCGAGGATACCCGCCGCCGTTCTCAGCGCGGCTTTTTCAGCCCTGTTCTCGCTTTTTCTTCCGAACGTCAGCGAAGAAACCATTGCGGGAAACGCCTATACAAGCGCGTTTTCGGGGAATGCGGCGCTGTCGGTTTGTCTTATAGCAATGTGCGCGATACTGCTGTTGGGGGAAAATGCGGGGAAACAAAGAGGGGGATAGCGTTGTTCCGAACGCAAGCCGCGACAGGTGTTCCGTATGCGGTGCTTGGCGTGAATTGTTTGGTGGAGCTTGTGCCTAAGTCAAAAGTTGATGTTTTAAGTGAGGTCTGGACGTCGCTGCTGTTGTAGAGGTGGTAGTAGACCTTGATGGTTGTAGGTGGTGGGGTTGAGGGGGCGTCCCACGAAATGATATTTATGCCCATATGGTCACGCATATCAGTCCAAGAATAAATACCACTTGAATTACTTATTTGACTAATTGGTTTAAATTTAGTTCCAAATCCCCAATTTTCAAGAACCATTGAACTCGGCCAGAAACCACGGCACTCTGCTGCCTTGAAACGTGCACTAATATGACTATTATTAAGCTGCCAAAGAGCTACCTCTGTTACAGTTGCAGCAAATATTCTTCCAATTGACGGGTAAGAAAAATATATGATAGGTTCAAGTATAATTGAGTATTTTCCGCTTTCAAGGTCTGATTTAGACATATTCCATTGACCTGCGAGAAATTGAAGCACATAATAGTTAGTGAAGTAATCTTTAACATCTTCGATTATAACAGAAAGATTTGCACTATAATTAAGGGTGCGAGGAAAATATAGTGTAGCTGTACCGGCATTTAAGCCGTTTTTATATTTCTTAGCATTGCCGCTACTATCTAAAGCCTTAATATCCGGAGCATATACATACTTATAACCATCATCCTGTGGGTCAAGCGTTGGATCATTTCTATAATCTGATTTACATACCTTTCCAAAATGTGATGTATTGTTTAAGGATATACTATTTACGGTTTTTGTGTTGGAAAAGTCTAATATTTTTTTACCAGAAACAGGATTACCTGTGTCTGCATAAACCAATGTAACACGAGCGCCCCATTCTCCGCCAGTCAATTTGCACCCATTACCCGGAAATTTAGAATCGGAATCTCCTGGAATCGGTCCTTTTTTGCCATTATAATCCTCAGCATATACAAATGATGTAACTGCTAAAGGTATGCACATCAGCAACGCCATAAGAACAGAAATCAAACTTAACCATATATGTGTTTTTTGTTTTGATTGCATAATATAATCTCCTTTCTAAAAATATTGCAAATCAGTAGCAATTAACATGGCGCTATTACACCTGTAAAACTTCCGTATATAACTACAGTAATGGTTGTAACAGCTAATGTGATGCATACTACATCATATAAAAAACTTAAAGTAGAAAGTAATATGTTTAATACTACTGATAAAGTTTGTGATCGTTTTACTTCCAATTTGAAAGTCTCCTTTCTAAAACAGAATAACCCTCGGCACAAAGGCCGAGGGCTGAATATAACTATTAAAATTTAATGAGCATTTGGATCTTGTCCCCAATGTGTTGGATCATTCTCCCATCCTGCTGGAGTACCGGGGAGTTGACTGCCGGGACCGCTGGTTTTATCCCAATATCCATGTGTATTCCACTCCCATTCCTGACCGTTTTTATCAACAAATCTATCATTCCTTTGAGGATTTGCAGGAAATCCATTTTCATCAAGTTCCATACCTGTCGTATCAGTAGGCGTTAGCTTGCTCTGCGTAGGCGTTGACTGCGCCGGCGTGCTTGACGAGCTTTGAGCGGGCTTTGATGATGATGCAGGCTTGCTCGAAGAGCTGCTAGATGGAGTTGACTGTGATGAAGGTGTTGATGAGGATTGAGTGGGGGTTGAGCTTGAAGAGCTTGACAAACTTGACGAATTTTCCGCGCTTTGACTGCTTAACTCGCTCAATGATCCGGAATCGGGCTTAAAATTATTATTATTACTACTATAATTATTATTATTTAAATAAGACGAACTTGAACTAAAATCATTGGTTAAATTCGAGTTTGAATTTTCGCTGTTTTCTGATGAAAAAGTGCTGTTTTCGGACGAATTTTGCACTTGCGAATTTTCGCCCTCTTCGTTTGCCCTCGGAGAACACCCCGCGAGCAGGATAACTGCGATTGCCGCTATAACCGTAAATTTTTTCATGTCGTTTCCTCCTCATCAATTTTCGCATATCTCTCAAGCACCGTGAAAAATTCGGGGCATTGCTTTTTGAAATTTATCGGCTTGAAAGTCTTTGCGTCTACAAAGCCGTGGGAGCTTGTTCCCTCGGCAAGAATACCGCTCTCGCCTTTCTTTTCTACGGTGTATGAAAACTCTATCTTCGCGGCGTTAAGGCGAGTTATCCTCGCGGTTATAACAAGCTCGTCGTCGTATTTCGCGGGAAGCCTGTATTTACAGGTTATCCCCGCAACGGGGAGCATTATCCCCGAACGCTCTATCTCCGCATAGCTCATTCCCGCGGCTTTTATATAATCCGTCCGCGCTATCTCAAACCACACGGGATATACCGCGTGATGTACAACGCCCATACAGTCGGTTTCCGCATATCGCACGGTAATATAAGTCTTGTTTGGCATTTTTTCCTCCTTTTTTATCAGACTGTATATAAAGCCCCATCTGCGTTGTCAACGCCACATGCAACAGCCACAAAGGCTAGTTGCAGTGGCGTTTCAGCGTTGCACGCAAAGCGTTCAACGCGTGCATACTGGGGCTTTCTATACAGTCTGAAATTTGACTATTTATTCAAGCTGTTTTTATTTTTTCCATGTCGCAGGCGTAAACAACAGTAACATCGGGAAAAGTTCAAGTCTTCCCGCGAGCATATCGAAGATAAGCACAGATTTGCTCAATACCGAGAAGAAGCCGAAATTCGCCGTAGGTCCTACCAGCTCAAGACCGGGACCTATGTTGTTTACAGTCGCCGCAACAGCCGTAAAGTTTGTTATCAGGTCATGCTCGTCAAACGATATAAGTACCATAGACGACACAAATAACAGCAGATATGCCACTATAAACACGCTCACCGAGCGAACCGTTTCATGATCGACAGGTCTTCCGCCGAGCTTTACTTTTTTCACCTGATTTGGATGTATCATAACGAGCAGTTCTTTTCCGAGGCTTTTAAACAGAATGATTATCCTAGAAACCTTTATTCCTCCGCCCGTACTTCCCGCGCAAGCGCCTATGAACATAAGCAGGACAAGTATCGTTCTCGAAAGCTCGGGCCATGGATTAAAGTCAACTGTCGAAAATCCCGTTGTTGAGATAATGGACGATACCGCAAACGAGGAATCAAGAAAAGCTTCTCCCAGATCTCCGACCATGCTTCTTATATTAAATGCAATAACGGTTATCGAAACGGCGACTATTGCAAAGAATATGCAAACTTCCGAAGTCAGCGCTTCTTTTATCTTGCCTTTTATCAAGAAGAAATAGCTGTTGAAATTGACCGAAAACAAAAGCATAAACACTATAACTACTATCTGTATATATGCTGAAAAACTGCCAAGGCTCGTGTTGTAAATTCCAAAGCCGCCCGTGCCCGCAGTAGCAAACGAAGTATTAAGCGCCTCAAACGGCGTCATTCCTCCCGCTATCAGCAGAATAAACTCCGCCAACGTAAGCACGAAATATATAGCGTACAGCAAAAGCGCGGTCGTTTTTACGCGCGGCACCAGCTTGCTTACAGACGGTCCCGGAGACTCGGCTTTCATTATGTGCATATTCTGCGCGCCCGACAGCCTTACAAACGCCATTATAAACACCAGCACGCCCATTCCGCCTACCCAATGGGTAAAGCTCCTCCATATCAGCATGGACTTTGAGAGCTTTTCAACGTCGCTTAATATGCTTGCTCCCGTCGTAGTAAATCCCGAAACCGTTTCAAAAAGCGCGTCGATATAAGACGGTATCTCCCCAGAAAGGAAAAACGGAAGCGCCCCAAACACCGACAATACTATCCAGCTTAGCGAAACTATGACATAACCGTCGCGGGAATAGAGCTTTTTGTCCTGCGGTTTTTTTATTTTTGTAAGCAATAATCCTATTGCAAGGCATATCGCCGCAGTCACGGCAAACCACAATATGGCGCTTTCTCCGTAACAAATAGCGGTTATCGCGGGGACGGTCATAAATATGGCTTCAAATATCAATATCCAGCCAAGAATATAAGTTATCATTCTGTAATTCATAAATCTTCCCCGTTATCTGAGAATATCCGTAATATCGTGAAGCTCGGAATCCGCCGAAACAATGACCACCATATCTCCCGGCTTTATCACGTCGGAACCGCGCGGGATAACGACTTTTTTATCACGAAGTATCGCCGCGACAAGTATACCGTCTTTGAGCTTCAGCTTCATGAGCGGTTCTTCGGTGACAGCGCTCGAATCGCGAATGATAAACTCCGCGGCTTCTATCTTGCCTTTAATGACCTGGTGGAGCTGTTCGACGTTGCTTCCCTGGGCATTTTTGAGCGAACGTACATAGCGCACTATCGTGTCAGAAGTTATGCTCTTGGGGTATATTATAGTGTCAAGGTCAAGGTGTTTAATTACGTCCTCAAAATCAATTCGGTTTATCTTCGTCACGAGCTTTGCATTGCCCTCGCTTCGCGCAAACAGCGACAGGAGAATGTTTTCCTCGTCAAGATTTGTAAGAGCAACGAATGCTCCTGCCTGCTGCAAGCCCTCTTCAAGCAGAACTTCTTGGTCAGAGGCGTCGCCGTTTATGACCGTAACGGCGTTTCCCCACTGCGCGCAAAGCTCATCGCTCCGCTCGGCGTCTTTTTCTATTATCTTTACCGAAACCCCGTCGTTTACAAGAATATCGCACAGATAATGCCCTATCTCGCCGCCGCCTACTATCATAGCGTCCTTTACAGATTTTGACTTGTAGTTTATCTTTCTGAAAAAGTCGTTTGCTTTCTTGGGGGAAGCGATTATGGAAATAACGTCGCGCTCCTCAAATACGGTATTGCCGTTTGCTATATAAGCGTCGTCGCCGCGCTCTATAGTGCATACAAGAACATCACAGCCGAGCTTTGAAGAAAGCTCTTTTACGGCAAGTCCGACGAGCGGGCAGTTTTCGGGCAATCTGAGCTTTATAAGCTCAACTCTTCCCCTGCAGAATGTGTCTATCTTCATAGCCGAGGGGAAGCGCAGAACTCTCGCTATTTCCGCCGCCGCAGCCTGTTCGGGATTTATGACCATGGCAAGACCAAGCTCGTCCTTTAAAAACGGCGCTTCACTGCTGTACTGCGGACTTCTTACTCTGGCAATGGTCTTGCAGTTGCCCGCTTTCTTCGCTATAAGACAGCACAGAAGATTAAGCTCGTCCGAGCCCGTAACGGCTATCATAAGGTCGGCGTGTTCTATGCCCGCTTCCTGCTGGACAAGGTGCGTCGCGCCGTTTCCCGTAACTCCCATAACGTCGCATTTTGACGATACTTCGCTCAGCTTTTTCGCGTCCGTATCAATAACCGTTATATTGTTTCCCTGTTCATTCAGCTGCTCCGCAAGAGCCTCTCCTACTTTTCCGCAGCCTATTATAATAATGTCCAAAGGCTAAAATTCTCCTTTTAGATGTAAGAAATAAGAGGTAAGAGGTAAGAATTGAGGTCAAAACGTGTTTCTCTTACCCATAGTATTTAAGATTGAATACTCATATATTATATACCTTTTAAATCCAAATGTCAATAAATTTCCGAAAAGAGGTTTTAATAATACAGTTTGTATATAATATTTTTTTCAAGGTCAGGAGGTTAGAGGCTAGAGATTAAGCCCTAACTTCTTTTTCCTTTCTATACCATATATTGCGTGGAAAACTGTTCGGCTGTTACTGAATACTGTACACAGCGTTGCACGCAAATCGTTCAATGCGTCTACTGCCAACTGTCAACAGGCGTGCATGGGGCGCGCCGGCGCCCCGAATCTCCCCCTTTTCCCTCGGGAAAGGGGGCAGGGGGAAAGGGCGAGAGTGCATTATTGAGCGAAATAACATTTGAAAAAAAACACAAATAGGTTACTATACAATCTGAACAGCGTATAGCTGTTTTTGTCAACATTTTGAGCATAAACTCTTTTGGGCTATTGACTTTATAAAAAAACAATGCTATAATAATGACGGGCTGTATTGCCTGAAAGGAAATGTAAATTATGGCAAGAATTAACGGAGAAGAAATAAACGCCGAAAACGCGCTGATTTCCGAATATCTCGAAAATACGGGATATTCGCCCGAGCGCGTAGCTGTTATGGTAAACGGCGAGATACTGCCGAAAGCGGATTATGCGAAA
Organism: uncultured Clostridia bacterium; assembly: GCA_947627205.1. GTDB lineage: Bacteria > Bacillota > Clostridia > Oscillospirales > Ruminococcaceae > CAG-115. Next base: position 72,523 of record CANQVE010000007.1, read on the forward strand.
ACAAGGATTTCCGACAATGACGAAATTGAAATTGTAGGCTTTGTGGGCGGTGGTTAATTGCATGGAAATTACCGAAGAAGAATTTGCAGGGGCGGTAAATTCGCGCTCAAAGTTCCCGATATATGAAAAGATGAAAAAAGCCGTAATAGGCGTTGCGGGGCTTGGGGGATTAGGTTCAAATATTGTCTGCGCGCTTGCAAGAAGCGGTGCGGGAACTATTGTCGCGGTTGATTTCGACACAGTTGAACTGTCCAACATAAACCGACAGATGTATACACTAAAGCACCTCGGAATGAAAAAAACCGTGGCTATAAAAAAGATAATAAGCGAAATAAACCCGTTCTGCAACGTGATAACGCATGACGTTTTCATTGACGAGAAAAACTGCGCGGAAATTTTCGGCGGCTGTGAGATAGTCTGCGAGGCGTTCGACAATGCGCAAAGCAAAGCCGTTCTTGTAAACGGTTTACTTTTAAGCAACAAGAAAGTTAAGGTCATTTCGGGTTCGGGCATGGCGGGCTTTGGCAGAGCAAATGACATAACCACAAAAACCGTTTCGGAGAGGTTTTTTATTTGCGGGGATATGAAAACGGACGTTGCCGACGGAGAGGGACTTACCGCTTCGAGAGTTATGATATGCGCGGGGCATCAGGCAAGCAAGGCGGTGGAGATTATATTAAGCGATTATGATAAACATAAGGATAATGACTATTGAAGATTATGACGGCATATACGACTTGTGGATAAATACCAAGGGCATGGGGCTTAATTCCGCAGATGATACCAAGGACGGCATAGCAAGGTTTCTGAAGCGCAATCCCACGACAAATTTTGTAGCCTGCGACAACGGCAAAATCGTCGGCACAATACTTTCGGGACATGACGGGCGCAGAGGCTATATCTATCACACTGCGGTACTTGAAGCGTACAGAAACAGGGGTATAGCGCGAAAACTTGTTGACAGCGTGATTGACGCTCTTGATAAAGAGGGCATAAACAAAACGGCGCTCGTTGTTTTTGAGAGGAACAAGCTCGGAAACGCATTTTGGGAAAAAATGGGTTTTACCGTAAGGACAGACATAGTATACCGCAATAAGAATATACATGAGTTTAAAAGGATTGACACATAACCGAAAAACCACCCGTTACAGATGGTTAAAATACAATTAGAGAATAAAGAAAGGCAAAAAAATGGAACAGAAAAGAATTGACCACATGACCTATCTTCCGGATATGGAAGTTTTAGACTCCGATATCGGCGATCAGGTCATAGCAAAAATGAAAGCGTATGATTATACAAAATACACGGCTGCGGACGTAAAGCGCGCGCTGTCAGCTGAATATCCGTCGATAGAGGATTTCGCGGCGCTGCTGTCGCCTGCAGCAGAGCCGTTTCTTGAAGAAATGGCAAGGAAAGCTACCATTGAAACGCGAAAGCATTTCGGAAACAGCGTATATCTTTTCACACCGCTGTACATCTCGAATTACTGCGAGAATTACTGCGTATACTGCGGGTTCAACTGTCACAACAAAATTCGCCGTGCAAAACTCGATACCGACGGGATACGCCGTGAAATGGAAGCAATTGCCAAAACGGGAATGGAAGAAATCCTAATTCTCACGGGCGAGAGCCGTAACAAGTCGAATGTTGAGTATATAGGAAACGCCTGCTCGATAGCTCACGAGTATTTTAAGAACGTGGGAATTGAAGTTTATCCCATGAACACAGATGAATACAAGTACGTTCATGAATGCGGAGCGGACTATGTAACGGTATTTCAGGAGACCTACAACTCCGACAAATACGAAACGCTTCACCTCGGCGGTCACAAGCGCATTTTCCCCTACCGTCTGAACGCGCAGGAGCGCGCAATACGCGGGGGAATGAGGGGCGTTGCGTTTGCGGCGTTGCTGGGGCTTGATGATTTCAGAACGGACGCTTTTGCGGCGGGAGTTCACGCTTATCTTATCCAGCGCAAATATCCCCATGCGGAAATTTCATTTTCCTGCCCGCGTCTGCGCCCGATAATAAACAACGACAAGATAAATCCGCGCGACGTTCACGAAAAACAACTTTTGCAGGTAATGACCGCATTCCGTATTTTTATGCCGTTTGCGGGACTTACTATCTCAACACGCGAAAGAGCGGGCTTCAGAGATAACGTTGTGGGAATGTGCGCAACGAAAATTTCCGCAGGCGTAAGCACGGGAATAGGCTCGCATACCGATGAAGAATCCCTCGGCGACGACCAATTTGAAATAAGCGACGGAAGAACGCTTACTGAAGTGTGCGACGCTATCCGCTCGCGCGGGCTTCAGCCTGTTATGAACGATTATGTCTATGTTAAGTAACAACGAACGCAAGAGGATAATCTGCGTTACGAACAGGAAGATTTGTGAAACCCCGCTTGAACAGAGAATTGAACAGCTAGCGAAAATCGGAATAAAAAAAGTTATCCTGCGTGAAAAAGATTTAAGCGAGGAAGAATACACCGCTCTTGCCGAAAAGATTTACGGCATTTCGGGAATAGAGCTTTATATCCATAATTTTCCAAATGTCGCAAGAAAACTTTCTCTAAGCCGAATTCATCTTCCTCTAAGCCTTTTGAATGAGGAAATATGCTCGGAATTTGAAACAATAGGTGTTTCCATTCATAGCGTAGAAGAAGCAAAAACGGCGGAAAAGCTCGGAGCGTCTTATGTTACGGCGGGGCATATTTTCGCTACCGACTGTAAAAAAGGCTTGGCTCCGAGAGGACTTGAATTTCTGAAAGCTGTCTGCGAAAGCGTGAAAATCCCCGTTTATGCCATAGGCGGGATAACCCCGGACAATATGCAAAGATGTATAGACGTGGGAGCTGCGGGAGTTTGCGTTATGTCGGGACTTATGAAACGAAATGCGTTTTTAAATGACGAAAAAGGCGATTTGTAAAAAATAGATGAAATTTTAAAAATTTGTACTTTTGTCAATGATGTGAGACAAAAAATATAAAAAAATAATGAGAGCAAAATAAAGTTTAGA
>CANQVE010000008.1 GCA_947627205.1 uncultured Clostridia bacterium
ATCCGCCAGAGAAAAGCATTTAATGAGGGAAAATTGTCCGAGGAAAAAACAAAGCTCTTAAATGACCTCGGCATGGTTTGGGATTTATCTGACGCTAAATGGAACGAGCAGCTTGAACTACTGAACGAGTTTATTCGTGAAAACAAAAGAACTCCCTCTGCCAACGAAAAGTTCAAAAACAAGGCTATCGGTCAGTGGTATTCGGAGCAATTAAGGCGGCTAAAGAGCGGAACGCTTGATGAAATTAAAGCGAAAAAGATAAATGCAATTGCACTCGAAAAACCGCAGACAAGCGTGGCGTGGGAGAAGAAATTTGAGCTGCTGAAAGAGTTCATAAAAGAACACGGTCGCCTGCCGTACAGCAAGGAAAAGTACCATAACACCGACCTTTATCTTTGGCTGTTAAGCCAGAAAAAGCTTTGCAGAGAGGGAAACCTGCCGAAAGAATTGATTGACAGATTTGCGGAGCTTGACATTGACATAGCGCACTTTTCTTCAACCCGCGAAATGCCCCAGAAACGCTGGATAAAGACTTTCCACGAATACAAAAAATTCGTAGCCGACAACCACAGAAAGCCGTCGGCAAAAGAACAACGGTTGTATCATTGGCAGAACTTAATGCGAATGAGATATAAAAAGGGAAACCTGAAAGAATCCCAAATTGATATGCTTAGGGATATAGGCGTGATTGACGATTAAAAAAAGCGAATGGTATGTTTAGAACCATTCGCTTTTTGTTATTTGTACAACTCGATTTGTCCGATAAGCCTCGGAACGCTGAAATAGGCGAACTTGTCGTCATAGCCGTCCATTCTTCTCATCATCTTTAAATAATCATTGAGCGTTTGCGAAGAATAACCGCTTTCTTTAAGGCGCACCGCGGGGGCTAGTGCGGAATAGCCGAGCTCGCTGAATGCTTCGGTATCAAGCTCTTCAATTGCCCCGCTTTGATATGCGGATATGTTGTACCTCGCTATTTGCCCGTCGATGTCCCCGAAGCAAAGAATTGCAAACATTGCCGAAAATGAAATGAAAACAGCTTTCCAACAGTAGAAGTCCTTGAACTGCATAACAATGATGATAACAAAAATAATTGCAAGCAATATCATGAACCACGAGGTGTAAATGCGAAGAGGCGTCATTCCGAGCGCGCTTATATACATTATCATTTTGACAAGAGCAGTCGTTATAATTCCGAGCGTACATAAGCAGAGCAGAACGGTATAGATTTTCAGAGCTTTCGGCTTTTTGTCGTCATTAAGACGCTTTATAAACGTCTGCATAAGAACGATAACGCCGAGGTTTATAACGGCTATAATTACAAGCTCGAAAAATCCTCTTCTTGCAAAATCGGAGAGTTTCGAGGGAGTGTTGAGCGAAGAATTGAAAATACGCGAGATCTGAATGCCGATATAAAAAAGGTAGAACACGCAAGCGGGCGTTACGGCTACATATCCCGCTATCGGCGGCAATATGCGGTATTCGGGTTCGCCCATACTGTATGACGGGGCATTCTTTTCTGCCGAGTAAAGCGCTCCCGACATATAGAGCGCCACGGGAACGGCAAAGATGATTTCGGGAATTACCGCGAACGAGATATGAGGCAGGCTGTATTTAATGTTCATCATAAAATCGCCGAAAATGTCGTCGCTTGACATCAGAATTCCTACTACCACAAGCGTCAGGGGAACTGCGAGCAAAAGACCTAAAAGCACGAACAAGACGTTTTTAGCGCGCTTTTTGCCTCTGAACACCGAGAATGCCGCGGGGAATGCCTTTGCAAAGTTCATAAACGGGCGGACAAAAACGGCTTGAAGCGCGTCGAGCACGAAGTGCCTGCCGAAAAGTTCCGCTCCGCTTATTGTGATGAGCAAATAAAAATCGAGCATAAACACAAAGCACGCCGAGAGGAAATTTATAAACACATTCGCGCAGAAAAACGGCGAAAGGCTGAACAGCTCGGCAATTACAAAAACGGCAATGTGTCTTTTTGAAACGGACAATTTTTTAGCTTTTACGAAAACTGCTCCCGCTATCCCGCTCAAAAACCAGAATATTCCTCCCCAGATACCTCCTGCGTATTTAAACGCGAAATGAGTGAACACAAATCCCAAAGCGAACATTATCCATGCCGCGATTGTTTCGCAGAGCGGGAACTTAGGCTTTTCGTCACTGCCTGCAGGGGAATTTAATGGCGCTTGTTCTAAATTGTTATTTGGCATGTTAATTTGGTTTTCCATAATTACTCCTTATTATCGTCATCGACAAATTCAAGAATATCGCCCGGCTGGCATTTAAGCGCCGCGCACAGCTTTTCAAGCGTAGAAAAGCGGATAGCCTTTGCTTTGCCCGTCTTTAATATAGACAGGTTCGCGGGGGTTATATCAATTATTTCGGCAAGGTCGTTTGAGGAAATTTTACGCTTTGCCATCATTACATCAAGATTTACAATTATCATAAGCAAACCTCATATCGTAAAGTCATTTTCCTCGCGGATAGCCACAGCCTGCTGGAAGCAGTTCTTGACAACGCGAAGTATTATCCCGAAAAACAGTGCCGCCGCAACGATCACCCACGCAAACGGGCGCAATATTGCAAAGTAAACAAAAATGACAGCTCCCGCAAAACAGCAGTATGAAATTATTCTGAGGTAGACAATATTTACTTTTATAAACGGCTTGTTCTGCTGAATATTTATAAGCAGCATATAAAGGCTTATAAGCGCGATGAGCGCCGGCGGCACACAGCAATAAAGCGTTACTAAAAGCGGTGTGAAAACGCTCGGAAGCCCCGCTTCAAGTATAACGCGGTTGTCATATTCCCTCACCAGCTGCGGCGCAAAAATACAGCTCGCGGTAATACCGAGGACCATAATGACTATCAATATTTTTGAAAGCACAATAGACTTATCTTTGTTCCACATGATATCCTCCCGAATAAAGTCTGATTTTCTTTTGCTGAACATATATTACCACAATATTTTATGTTTGTCAATAGGTTTTTATTGAAAAACAATAAAATTTTTATTTTTTGCAACAAGGGGGGCAGTTGACAGTATACAATGTACAGTATGCAGTAACAGCCGAAATGTTATTTGCTGAATATTATATATAAAAAGAGTCTAGGTTTTAAACTCTAGCCTCTTGCCTCTTTATCTGAATACAAAAAACATCATCTCTAAAACAACTTCTAATTTCTTACCTCTTACTTCTTATTTCTAACCTCTATATTGACAAAACCGCTTTTCTATTGTATAATGAATATTGTAAAATTTTTCAATAGGAAGTGGAATAATTGCCGAAAGAAAAGACCGTTTTCGTCTGCCGCGAATGCGGACAGGAATACCCCAAATGGGGCGGGAAATGCACTTCGTGCGGGGCTTGGAACAGCTTGGAAGAAACCGTTATCTCGGCTAACTTTCCGACAAAAGCCGTTTCTTCCGCCGAGCTTAAATTCAGCAGAATGTCCGATATTTCCTGCGACAGCGAAATAAGATATAATACAGGCATCTCCGAGCTTGACAGAGTCCTCGGGGGCGGCTTGGTAAAAGGCTCGCTCGTCCTCATAGGCGGTGATCCCGGAATAGGCAAGTCCACGCTATTGCTCCAGATTTGCGGGAAAATGGGCGGCGACCACACTATCCTCTATGTTTCGGGCGAGGAAAGCGAAAGGCAGATAAAGCTAAGAGCTCAAAGGCTCGGCATAGAGAGCGAAAACCTTTTCATTTCTTCAAACAACAGCTGTGAGAGCATAATTCGCGCCGTTTCCGAAAACAAGCCCGAAATTGTCATAATCGACTCTATCCAGACCATAACATCTGCTTCTGTTTCAAGCTCGGCGGGCAGTATCGTCCAGGTAAGAGAATGTACAAATGCATTTATGAGAATGGCAAAGAGCGAAGAGATACCCGTTTTTATAGTTTCCCATGTAAACAAGGACGGCGGCATTGCAGGTCCTAAAATAATGGAACATATAGTTGACACGGTGCTTTATTTCGAGGGAGAAAAACAGCTCGCGTTCCGTATGCTGAGAGCGGTAAAAAACCGTTTCGGCTCTACAAATGAGATAGGCGTTTTCAGTATGGACGACAACGGTCTAAGCGAAGTAAAGAACCCCTCGGAAATGATGCTTTCGGGCAGACCGAAAGGCGTTTCGGGAAGCACTGTCGTATGCGCATTAGAGGGAAGCAGACCTATTTTGGCGGAAGTACAGGCGCTTGTGGCAAAGTCGGGTTTTTCCGTTCCGAGGAGAACTGCGACGGGAGTTGACTACAACAGGCTCTATATGCTTATAGCGGTGCTTGAAAAGAGGCTCGGGTTCACTTTCGGCGGACTTGACGTATATGTAAACATCGTCGGCGGACTTAGGATAGACGAGCCTGCGGCGGACCTCGCGATAGCGGCGGCGCTTTATTCGGGACTTTGCGACAAGCCCGTTCCCGAAGATATGATAATGATAGGAGAAGTCGGTCTCGGCGGGGAAATACGTTCCGTCAGCCGTGTCAGAGAGCGTGTCAGAGAGGCAGCTCGGCTCGGCTTTAAAACGTGTCTTATTCCTGCAAACACGGTCACTAAAAACGAGGACCTAGGAATGAAAACAGTTATAGTAAGAAACCTAGGACAGGCTTTTCGTGAAATAAGGAGCGAATAAAATGCCGTCAAGAAGATTGATTTTCGGATTATGGGCTGCAGCACTGCTTTTTGCAGAGATATTGATAGCCGTAATTGCAAAAGGTTTTATCAGAGAATATATAGGAGATGTGCTTGCGGTCATATTCGTGTATATGGCGGCGAGGGTGTTTTTCCCGCAAAAACCGCACTTTATGTCGGCAATTGCGTTTGGTATTTCCGCCGTTGTCGAGCTTTTACAGCTCACGCCGTTGCACAGTATTATAAGCGAAAAGTCAGAAGTGCTGGCGGTCATTGTCGGCGGAACATTTGACTATAGGGATATAATCTGCTATTTCATCGGCGGAGCGGTATGCGTTTTAATAGATATGTTCATAATAGGCGGATCTAAAAAGATAAGCGGTTGAATGGAGACAAAAATGGATTTCAGAGAATTGCTCAATAATGATGAATATATAGTGCTTGACGGGGCTATGGGAACAATGCTCCAGAAAAGCGGACTGAAGCTCGGCGGTATACCCGAAGAGCTGAATTTTACAAATCCCGAAGCTGTGGCAAGCGTCCACCGCGCTTATATAAAAGCGGGCGCAAGAGCCGTTTATGCAAACACTTTCGGTGCGAACCGCATAAAACTCTCAAACAGCAGTTATTCGGTTTCGGAAATTGTAAAAAAGGGAATTGATATAGCAAAAGCGGAGTGTAAAGAAACGGGAGCGTTTGTCGGACTGGACATAGGTTCGCTCGGAAGAATGTTAAAGCCCATAGGCGACCTGCCCGCAGAAGAAGCGTATGATATGTTCCGCGAGATAATAGAGGCAGGAAAAGACGCTGACTTTATCGTTCTTGAAACAATGACCGACCTTATGGAAATAAAGACCGCGCTTCTTTGCGCAAAGGAAAATTCGACTCTCCCCGTTATATGCACTATGACATTTGAGGACAATATGCGCACATTTACGGGCTGTACGGCGTCGGCTATGGTATTGACTTTACAGGGAATGGGCGCGGACGCTGTGGGAATGAACTGTTCTCTTGGGCCGAAAGACGCTATGCCCGTTGCAGAGGAGATATTAAAGTGGGCGGAAATACCCGTGCTTATCCGCGCAAACGCAGGGCTTCCCGATCCTGTCACGAATGAATACGACATTACCCCCGAAGAATATGCGGATATTGCCTTAAAAATGGCGGATATGGGAGTAAAGCTGTTCGGCGGGTGCTGCGGGACAGGTCCCGAATTTATTTCGGAGATTACAAAGCGCCTAGGCGGAAAAAAGTTTGAGAAAAAAGCGCGCGATATCCCCGCAGCGGTGTGCTGTGCGCAGAACACCGTAGTTATAGACACTGTCCGCGTTATCGGCGAAAGAATAAACCCGACAGGGAAAAAGCTGTTTAAAGAAGCGCTGAAACGCGGAGATATTGACTATATCATGCGTCAGGCGGTAGAGCAGACAGACGCAGGCGCGGAGATACTCGACATAAACGTAGGACTTCCCGACATTGACGAAAAAGAAATGATGATAAAAGCGGTGGACGCCGTGCAGAGCGTCGCGGAAGTACCGCTTCAGATAGACACGACCGAGCCTGAAGTTTTAGAATCGGCTTTAAGGAGAGTTTCGGGAAAACCTATAGTAAACTCGGTAAACGGCGAGGACGAAAAGCTGGAGAGCGTTCTGCCTCTCGTAAAGAAATACGGCGCGGCGGTAGTCGGACTTACTCTCGACAAGGACGGTATTCCCAAAACAGCTGAAAAGCGGTTTGAGATAGCGCAGAAAATATTGAAAAAAGCGGAAGAATACGGCATACCGAAGCGCGACGTTTATATAGACTGCCTGACGCTCACGGCTTCTGCGGAACAGGACGGCGCGGAGCAGACGCTGTCGGCGATGAGGAGGATAAAAAACGAGCTTGGGCTAAAGACAGTCCTCGGAGTATCGAACATATCTTTCGGGCTTCCGAACAGAGAGCTTGTAAACTCAACATTTCTCACAATGGCAATGAACAGCGGACTTGACCTGCCGATAATGAACCCGAATTCTTCGGCAATGTCCGGCGCTGTCGCGGCATACAGACTGCTTTCGGGATACGACCGCGGAGGAGCGGAGTTTATAGAAAACGCCGAGCGTTTCCAAATTGTACAGCAAAAAGCTCCAAAGCCTGCGGAGGATAAGCACGGGGACAGTTCTAAGAACGAAAGCTCCGAGCTTTCAAAAGCGGTCTTAAACGGTCTGAACAACGAATGTTCTCAGATAGCCAAAGACCTCTTAAACAGCGGTACAGAGCCTATGACGATAATAAACGAACTGCTTGTGCCTGTGCTGGATGAGGCGGGAGAACGCTTTGAAAAAGGGAAGATGTTCCTCCCCCAGCTTATACGCGCGGCAGGAGCGGCGCAGGCGGCGTTTGACGAGGTAAAGACGGCAATTTCCAAAAACGGCGGCGAAAACAAAGCGAGAGGGAAAGTTGTCCTTGCGACGGTAAAGGGCGACGTTCACGATATAGGAAAGAACATTGTCAAAACGTTGCTTGAGAATTACGGATTTGAAGTAATCGACCTCGGAAAAGACGTTGAATACGAGGCTGTAGCGGACGCCGCCGAAAAGACGGGCGCAAAGCTCGTAGGGCTTTCGGCGCTTATGACGACGACGCTTAAAAGCATGGAAAACACTATAAAGCTCATCAGAGAGCGCGGCATTGACTGCAGGATAGTCGTGGGCGGAGCGGTCCTTACTCCCGAATATTCGGCAAAGATAGGCGCAGACTATTATGCAAAGGACGCAAAGGAAACGGTAGATATAGCGAAAAAAGTTTATGAATAAAAAACAACGCGGAGAATTTTTATTTCTCCGCGTTTTATTTATTGCTTCGTTATGGTCAATTGTCCTCGGGAACAAGCACCGCATAATTTCCGTCGTCGCGCTTGTAAACAACGTTTACAATGCCCGTCGTTGCATTCTTGAACATAAAGAAATTGTGTCCGAGGAGATCCATTTGCAGGATAGCTTCTTCAACGGTCATAGGTTTCATACGGAAATTCTTGTAACGTATAACTTCATAATCGGGCTCTTCTGGCTCGGGATCAAGTCCCGCAAAAGCGTTTTCACGCAGATTTTTTTCGACTCTTGTCTTATGCTTTCTTATCTGACGGATAATGCGGTCGATCGTAACGTCAAGCGCGTCGTTCTTATCTCTCGCGGTCTCTTCTGCGCGGTAAATTATCCCGTTATAGCTTACCGTAAGCTCCAGGACTATCTGTTCGCGCCTTTCGGATAAAGTTATTTTTGCTTCTGCTTCTTCGGGGAAAAACCTGTCGAGCTTTGCCGCAAACTTCTTTTCCGCATAATCGGTAAATGCCTGTGAGATGTTTATTTTCTTTGCCGTAATCGTAACCTTCATCGGTCAGACCTTCTTCCGTTAAATATTAGGCTTTAGCCTTATTTAATTTTATCATATTCTTTAAATTATTGCAAGAGTGTAAGAACATTTTCAGTCATTTTTCACAAAAAACTAATGAAAATTTCTCTATCTGTTTTTTTATTTAAGAATAAGCGAATGATTGTAAGAGTCGGTTTTGTCGTTTATCTGCTCGGTTATCATATCGAAAAGAGTTTTCCCCTCGTGCATTTCGGCGGACTTTATTTTGCCGAGTATTTTTTCGCGGTTTGAGGGGTGGCATTTTTCGAGCAGTTTTTTATAATACCGTGCCGTCGCTTCATAGCCAAGCTCCATACGGCTTTTTTCGGAGTTCAGCCACACAAATTCCGCCGATTCTCCGTATTCAAAAACGCCGAATCCCCCGCGCAAAAGGTCGTGAAAAGCGTCGAAATTATGTCCCGCTCTGAAACCCGTATCATTTGTAAGAACGCGCTGCGCCTCGTCAAAAAACTCGTCGAGCGAAGAAAAGTTGTTTCCGTTTATTTCAATTGTAATAATGCCCATAATTACTCCTCAATTATTATTAGTTTCAATTACAATAATTATAACATTATTTTCATTTTATTTCAAGTGAAATATAGCAAATAATCATGTGCAATTGTCAATAAATAAAACAGATTTGGTAAAAATAAATAAACTAAGTCAAGTCAATATGTCTGAACTTACAAAAATTGAAAATTAAAAACAAAAGTCTTGATTTTAATATACGGCAGATGATAAAATAAAGACGGAAAACTTCAGAAAAGGAGAACAAAATGATATATACAATAACGTTCAATCCTGCGGTAGATTATGTAATGCGCATAGGAAAAATAACGGCGGGCATTGTAAACCGCTCCGAAAGCGAGGAAATATATTTCGGGGGAAAGGGAATAAATGTTTCGATAGTGCTGAACGAGCTTGGGGTAAAATCGACAGCGCTCGGATTTGTCGCGGGATTTACGGGAAAAGCGATTGAAAGCGGTCTTTCAGAAGCGGGAATAAAAACGGACTTTATTTTTCTTAAAAGCGGATATTCGAGGATAAACGTAAAGATAAAATCGACCGAAGAAACGGACATAAACGGCAGAGGACCGGATATCCCCGAAGAAGCGATAGATGAACTGTTGAAAAAACTGAAAGATATAAAAGACGGAGACACGCTTGTTTTAGCGGGGAGCGTTCCGAAAAGCCTGCCCGAAAATATTTACGAAAAGATACTCGAAGAAATATCGGACAGGAAAATAAAGATAGTTGTCGATGCGGAGAAAGATCTTTTGTTAAACGCTCTTAAATACAAGCCGTTTCTGGTAAAGCCGAACAGCCGTGAGCTGGGAGATATGTTCGGCGTTTCGCTCAACACCAAAGAGGAAATAAATCTTTACGCAAGAAAGCTGAAAGAAATGGGAGCGCAGAATGTTCTCGTTTCAATGGCGGGCGACGGAGCGTTATTGCTTGATGAAAACGGCGAAACGCATATATGCGGGGTTTGCAGGGGAGAAGTCAGAAACTCGGTCGGCGCGGGCGACTCAATGGTCGCGGGATTTATCGCGGGTTCTGCAAACGGAGACTATGAATACGCTTTGAAGCTCGGCACAGCCGCGGGCGGCGCAACGACCTTTTCCGAGGGCATAGGGAAAAGAGAGGAAATTTTAAGGCTTTTGGAACAGCTGGGGTGAATGATTTTTAAAAGTATCCATGCTCGGTCGGGGCGGGGAGAAGCGCATTAGTGGTTATTTCGATGATAGAAGAAGCTTATGACGCTTCTTATATACCTGTATATTTCGGCATCTTCAAGATTATGCTTCAGCATATCTTCTTTTCTAACAGAATAGCAGAGATTTTGCGGTGTACAGCCTTTCTTAATGGAGAAAAGATATGAATTCATAATTTCTGCTGTCACGACCTCATATGGGAACAGCATTACGTTTGTTCCAATTGCGCCGATGACAAGAGTTGCCATATCCTTTATCTCCGCACACTTGTTGAAGATTTTTATGACTGCTTCTCGCGAATCAATACCCGCAATACTTTCGCTTTTATCATCATTGGAGACCATTCCAGAGTTGGCGATAAGCAACAGATTTACGGAAAATTGTCGAAATACTTTGGGCATAATCGGGATACTCACCGTGATTATATCACCAAGGCAAAGAGGAGTTCCGTCTTTGTGGAGCTCTCCTATAGCGGTGTCCATTTTTGCCTGTAAACTCTCTGGCATAACGCCGAATTCGTCCTTTAAATATTGACACACGCTCCAAAAAATGCCCGATTTTGTAAGCTTGCTTATTTTCCCTGATACATCCATACCCATAGCGAAGTATGTCGTGCCTGCGTCAACTTTCCCATTGTCGATCAGAAATTTCATGTTTGAATCAAAATTACCCTTTATTAGTGAGAACTTGTGCCCGTGAGAATCTATATCTGTTTCGAAATATCTTTCTCCCATGCTTATTTCGTTAATGAATCCTTTAAGGTTTAGGTTGTTTATATCGAAGCGCTGCGAACGTCCAATCTTGTATCTCAGCTCATCTGCTATATCATTTTCCGCTGTGTTATCAATTTTAAGCACCCATATTTTTCGATGTATCTTCTTGGCTCGCTCAATCTCATCATAAACATAATCAGAAGTCTCCGTGTTTTTGGACAGGAGCAGTAGAAAGATACTGCACGCCTGTATATTCTCAATCTCTGCTAATGTGTGGTCTTCCGTACCCGGTAAGATATCCTCGGGGGCAATCCAGGTCTCAATTCCATGCAGTTCAAGTATGTTTCTTATGAGCAGAGCGATACTGTGGTCTTTACTGCTATGACTAATAAATATCATCTCAAATATCCCTAAAATCGTCGTTCCACATAGACATCCACGCATTTGTTTCGGCGTTTGGGGTCACAAGTACCTTATCGTTTCCACCGGGAACTTTTGAGAAAATGATTCGTGTCCCAGGTAGATATTTCGATACATATGGTTCGTTACTGTTTATGACATAGAGGTCGCCCTTCCCAAATTTGTATTCCGTTTTCCCGTTCAGCAGAAGCAACTTGACCTCACCCTCAATCACATAGTTATACTCGGTATTGAACGAATGATAATGTGGCATATCTGCTTTAAATCCTTGGTAATTGCTAACTCCTATTTCGTATCCGTCCGTAGGTATATGTCTTACTCCGTTTTCGCTATGAAGGTAGCCGCAAAGGTATACCCTATTGGAAGCCGTAAGACCTTTTTCTATATCCTTACCATAAACAATATTCATTTAAATGTACTCCCTTTTCTTCGAATCAAAAACGTGTGGTTGATGTCAATTATTCAAAAAAAGCCTGTCGGCATTGATTTCGAGTTCGTTTGAAAGAATGTAGTTTAAGACGAATATACCGTTAGGGTAAATCCATAATTTTCGCTGGAAACGGACATTTATCCGTCCTCGATATATTTTTCAGCTTTGCAACGTATGCCGTGCCGAAATCCTTATCGAACGTCCTAATGAACTTCTGCAAACAAATCCATCCACTAATCTCATGCGGGGAATAATCTTTCCGCTGAGCACCTCATATAACGGAATTTCCTCGTAATCGTATGAGCCGACAGGCTTTATTTAATTCAATTTTTTATTTGCGGTTTGCACAAGACTGTTAAGCCTTTCATAGCCTCTTCAACCGCAACAGCGCAAGCGACTGTAGCGCCTACCATGGGGTTGTTGCCCATGCCGATAAGTCCCATCATCTCAACATGCGCGGGAACTGACGAAGAACCCGCAAACTGCGCGTCGGAGTGCATGCGTCCCATTGTATCGGTCATACCGTAAGAAGCAGGGCCCGCCGCCATGTTGTCGGGGTGGAGGGTACGTCCCGTGCCGCCGCCCGATGCAACGGAGAAGTATTTCTTGCCCTTTTCAACGCACTCTTTCTTGTAAGTGCCTGCAACGGGGTGCTGGAAACGGGTGGGGTTTGTGGAGTTGCCCGTAATTGAAACGTCAACGCCCTCTTTCCACATTATCGCAACGCCCTCTGTAACGTCGTTCGCGCCGTAGCAGTTTACCTTTGCACGAAGTCCCGTAGAATAAGCCTTGCGGAATACTTCTTTAACTTCGCCGGTGTAGTAGTCCATTTCGGTTTCAACGTATGTAAAGCCGTTTATGCGCGCGATTATTTGCGCCGCGTCCTTTCCGAGACCGTTAAGTATAACTCTCAGCGGTTCTTTGCGGACCTTGTTTGCCTTTTCGGCAATTCCTATAGCACCCTCAGCCGCCGCGAAACTCTCGTGACCTGCAAGGAATGCAAAGCACTTTGTGTCCTCTTCGAGGAGCATCTTTCCGAGGTTTCCGTGTCCGAGACCAACTTTTCTCTGATCAGCAACAGAGCCGGGAATGCAGAACGCCTGAAGTCCCTCTCCGATAGCCGCAGCCGCGTCAGCAGCCTTTGTGCAGCCTTTCTTTATCGCAATAGCGCAGCCTACGGTATAAGCCCACTTTGCGTTTTCAAAGCAGATAGGCTGAATGCCCTCGGTTATCTTATAAGGATCAAAGCCTTTAGCCAGGCAGATATCGCGGCATTCTTCTATAGTGTTTATTCCGTATTCTTTCAAGACAGCGAGGATCTGCTTTTCGCGTCTTTCATAAGATTCAAATAAAGCCATTCTTCGTTACCTCCCCATTACTGCTTTCTCGGATCAATTATCTTGACCGCGTCGGCAACTCTTCCGTACTGACCTTGAGCTTTTTCATAGGCTTCTTTAACGTCCATTCCGCCCTTTATAAAGTCCATCATCTTGCCGAAGTTTATAAACTTATAGCCGATTATCTCATTGTCCTCATTCAGAGCAAGTCCCGTTACATATCCGTCTGTCATTTCAAGATAGCGGGGACCTTTTTTAAGAGTGCCGTACATTGTGCCTATCTGCGAGCGTAAGCCCTTTCCGAGGTCCTCAAGACCTGCGCCTATTGTAAGACCGTCTTCGGAGAAAGCGGACTGCGAGCGTCCGTAAACTATCTGTAAGAACAGTTCTCTCATAGCCGTGTTTATAGCGTCGCATACAAGGTCGGTATTGAGCGCCTCGAGAATAGTTCTGCCGGGGAGTATCTCCGCCGCCATAGCCGCAGAATGTGTCATACCCGAACAGCCGATCGTTTCAACGAGAGCCTCCTGTATAACACCGCCCTTTACGTTGAGCGACAGCTTGCACGTTCCCTGCTGGGGAGCGCACCAGCCTATGCCGTGCGTAAAACCGTTGATGTCTGAAATTTCCTTTGCCTTTACCCATTTAGCTTCTTCGGGAATAGGCGCAGCGCCGTGAGCAACGCCCTGTGCCACAGGACACATTGCTTCGACTTCATGAGAATAAGTCATTTTAATTTCTCCTTTTTTCCAATATTTAGCAGTTTATCTGCCATACAACTTTATTATACAATATTTTTTTCAATATTTCAAGTACATAATGACTAAAATTTTAATTGATAACAATATGTAGGTATGTTGATTAAGACTTGTTTCGGAATTTGGCGCTATTCGGGCGGAGGGGGGTAGGCAAGTATACAGTGTACAGTGGATAGTGTACAGCATTGGTGTCCTCTTCGCGGACAGTATTTAGATTGTTTTAAGTCGATAGGCACACGAACAACCTTTTATGGGTACATTTTAAAACGTTTCGGTTTGATAACAATCAAAAATGTCCGCATAGCGTTTTGCGCGAAGCGCATAATGCGTGGACAACCATAACTGACTACTTTACACTTTACACTGTATACTGTGTCTAGATGGTGAAATCAAAAAACTCTTTTCCTTTCACCTCAAACCCGACATTTCCCGAACAGGCGTCTGTGAGTTCTGTTCTGAGCTTTTCCGAAAGCTCCTCTTTTACATAAACGGCGAGCTTAACGCCGTTTCCGAAATCCTCGTCTGCAATCTTTGCGCCCAGCTCGTCAAATATCCTCGCTAACTTCCCGTAAAACGAATAGTCTACGGTTATCTCGGTTTTCACCGCAAAAGCCATTTCCTTTATCTTCGCCATTCCCACGGCGTCCGCGGCGGCTTTCGTATACGCTCTCACAAGCCCGCCCGCGCCGAGCAGTATCCCGCCGAAATACCTCGTAACAACACAGCATACCCCGCTTAAACCCTCTTTTTGCAATACTTCGTATATCGGCACACCCGCCGTTCCTTGGGGTTCGCCGTCGTCCGAGTGACGGGAGGTCTTGTCCGTCAGAATATACGCATAGCAGTTGTGGCGAGCCTTTCGGTTCGCCGCGCGTATTTCGTTTATAAATGCCGTCGCTTCTTCTTCGCTCGAAACGGGCGCAAGATAGCCTATAAACTCCGACTTCTTTTCCTCAAACCGTGACACAACGCGGCTTTCAATTGTCCTGTATTCCATTTTACTCCTCGGGATATAACAAATTCACGCGCATCACAAGACGCGCGTGAGCTTGTTTATAAACAAAATTAACAAAACGATATGAGCGTTTTAATACCAAATTACTTTCCGAGATTATAACGCTTATTAAATCTGTCAACGCGTCCGCCGCTGTCAACGAGCTTCTGCTTGCCCGTGAAGAAAGGGTGGCACTTTGAGCAAATTTCAACTCTTATGTCTTTTTTGGTGGAACGTGTTTCAATAACGTTTCCGCAGGCACATCTGATAGTTGTCGCTTCGTATGCGGGATGAATACCCTCTTTCATTCTTCTCACCTCACAAAAATATGCTGTGCATAAATCACAAAAACAATTATAACATATTTGCCCCGAAAAATCAAGGGAATTTCAAAAAATATTATTATGTTATAATATACAAATTATTCCGTTAAATGCCGAGAATTTTGGTAAATTCAACGGACAATTCTTTCTGGATCTCAACAGCAATATCTCTTGCGGGAGCCTTTGTGGTATAGTAAACCTTTATCTTAGGCTCCGTGCCCGACGGTCTGATTATAATGCTCGCGTCATTTTCGAGGTTGTAGGTAATAACGTTCGACTTCGGGAGCTTTACTTCGCTCTTTGTTCCGTCGGCTTCTACTCTCTCGCTTGCCTTATAGTCGGTCGTAGCGAGGACTTTAAGACCGCCGATATTGTCGAGCTTTGTATTGCGGAGTCCCGCCATTATCTCGCTCATCTTTGTCATTCCCGCTTCGCCCTCAAAGCCGAAGTTCTCAACTTTGTTGAGATATACGCCGTATTCGTCATAAAGACGAGCTCTCGCTTCTATCATTGAAATGCCCTTTGAGCGGTAGAACGCAGCCATTTCGCAGATAAGCATAGAAGCAACGACAGCGTCCTTGTCTCTTACATATCCGCCCGCAAGATAGCCGTAGCTCTCCTCAAAGCCGAATATATAGCGCTCTTCTTCGCCTGCCGCTTCGAGCAGACCTACCTGTTCGCCGATATACTTAAATCCCGTGAGGACTTCTCTAAGCTCTACTCCGTACTTTTTCGCAATTGCCTTTGTAATGTCGCTGGTTACAATTGTCTTTACAGCGACAGGGTTTTTCGGCATTCTTCCGAGCGCAAGACGTTCTCTGCAGACATATTCGAGCAGGAGAGCACCTGTTTCGTTTCCTGTAAACAGTTCGTAGCCGTCGCCGTCGGGAACGGCAATTCCCACTCTGTCGCAGTCGGGATCGGTCGCAAGCATAAGATCGGGCTTTTCCTTTTCGCAGAGCTTAAGACCAACTGCAAGAGCTTCTCTTATCTCGGGGTTCGGGAACGGGCAGGTCGGGAAGTTTCCGTCGGGATTTTCCTGCTCGGGAACAACTACAACGTCCTTTACGCCGATCTCGGAAAGTATTCTTCTGACAGGCTTGTTGCCCGTGCCGTTGAGCGGTGAGTAAACGACTTTCAGTCCGCTCTTTGCGACAACGTCGGTATGCAGGCTCTGTTCTCTTACTTTTGCGATATAAGCGTCGATAACGTCGTCGCCTATGTAGTTTATCATTCCGCTTTCGACCGCAGAATTAAAGTCCGCAGACTTTATACCGCTGAAAGTATCGATGTTATTTATTTTAGCAAGAACGGCGTCCGCCGCTTCGGAAGTCATCTGACAGCCGTCCGCGCCGTATACCTTATAGCCGTTGTATTTGGCAGGGTTATGAGAAGCAGTAACAACAATGCCCGCACCGCATTTAAGATAGCGCACCGCCCACGAGAGCATGGGGGTAGGCATAAGCTCTTTGTAGATATGTACCTTTATGCCGTTTGCCGCAAGAACTTCCGCCGCGCACTGAGCGAAATATGTAGACTTTATACGGCTGTCATAGCCTATAGCGACTTTCTTTTCGAGACCGCTCGAAAGAATGTATTCCGCAAGTCCCTGGGTAGCCTTTTTTACGGTATAGACGTTCATTCGGTTTGTGCCTGCGCCGATAACGCCGCGCAGACCTGCCGTTCCGAATTCAAGCTCACGGTAAAAACGGTCGTTTATTTCTTCGGGTTTGTCTTTGATCTGTTCCAGCTCGGGTTTAAGATCGGGATCTTCGGTCGCCTTTTCGAGCCACAGTTCATATTCTTTACGGATATCCATGAAAAAGTCCTCCTTAATGGAAATTAAAATATAGAATTACCCGATAAAATTATAGCATATTTGCAGAAAATTTTCAAGATAGATTTTGTATTTTTGTGAAATTTGCAAACAAATACATAAAACGGCAATTGTGAAGTAAAAAAACAGCAGGCACAGCAGGAAACATTTGTGCAAAACGCTGAATTTAAAAATAAAAAAAGGATTTTTGATGTCGAAAGTTGTATTTATAAATAGAGCAGGAAAATTGTGAGAGAGTGAATTATTGACAATTAAGAAAGGACAGTGAGTTTATGCTTCCGCGTGAAAGGACCGAACAAAACGAGAAAATTTTACTTAGCGAATATGCCTGCCGCGCGGATATGTCAAAGGGGCGCGCTTTTTATGAAAAGCCCTGCGACCTGCGGACGGATTTCCAGCGCGACCGCGACCGCATAATCCACTGCAACTCCTTTCGCAGGCTCAAACGAAAAACGCAGGTCTTTCTTGATCCCCTCGGCGACCACTATCGAACGCGTCTGACGCATACCCTAGAAGTGAGCCAGATTGCAAGAACGGTTTCGAGAGCGCTCGGACTGAACGAAGATCTGACGGAGGCAATTGCTCTCGGTCACGATCTGGGGCATACTCCTTTCGGTCATGACGGCGAGAGGATTTTGAACGCCCTTATGAAAACAGGCTTCAGGCATAATCTCCAAAGCCGGCGTGTCTGCGAGAGGATAGAAAAAGACGGAAGCGGGCTTAATCTGACGTTCGAGGTGCTTGATGGGATAGCCGCCCACACGGGAAAGGAGCTTCCCGAAACGCGCGAGGGAATGGTCGTAAGATTTTGCGACAAGATAGCATACATAAACCACGACATCGAGGACGCGATACGCGGGGGAGTGATAACCGAAGACATGCTCCCCGAATTCCCGATAAAGGTCCTCGGAAAAACAAAATCCGCGAGAATTTCGGCGCTTGTAAACAGCCTTGTGCAGAACAGCGGCGACGAGATAAAAATGGATTATACCACCCGAAAAGCTCACGACGAGCTGAGGGATTTTATGTTTGAAAAAGTCTACCGTTCTTCGAGGACCGTTGCCGAAAAAGGAAAAGCCGAGTTTATCATTGAGTATCTTTTCAGATATTTTTCCGAAAACAAGGACAAGCTCCCGAGACTGTACCTTGATATTTCCGAACAGGACGGTCTTGAAAGAGCGGTCGCGGATTTCATCAGCGGAATGACCGATGACTATGCCGTTGATTACTTTACTTCACTTTGCGTGCCTAAAAGCTGGAAGAACGGATATATAGACAGCTGACAGGGTACAGTGTACGCATTGAACGCTTCGCGTGCAACGCTGTATGCAGTAAAATATATCCGCCTTGCGGCGGATAATATTAGATTGTTATCGGACTGAAACGTTTTGGAAACAACTGTAAGTATAGGTTCGTGTGCCTATTGACTTAAAACAATCAAATAATGTCCGCGAAGTGGACAACTACTACTGTACACTGTACACTGTAAACTTTACACTGTAAACTGACGACAGGAGATGATAACGACGGCGATTTCACCTGAATTTCAAAACTACCTCGACGAGCTTTGCCAAAACAACGATATCTCTTCTGTTGCAACAGAACACGGTATCGCCGTAAAGCGTTCGGGAAACAATTATATGTGCTGTTGTCCGTTTCATACGGAGAAAACACCCTCCTGCCAGCTTTATCTTGAGGACAATCATTTCCACTGTTTCGGCTGCGGCGCACACGGAAACGTCATAAAGTTCCTTATGCAGGCAGAAAATATCGACTTTATGAACGCGGTAGAAATATTGTCCGACCGTGTCGGAATGACTATTCCCAAAAGAAGCGGGAAAAACAGCGGGTATAAAAAACGCCCCGCCTACAGTCACAGCTCCGCCTCCAAAACAATTTCACATATCACATCTCCGCCCGAACCCGAACCGCCCCCCGAATACGAGCAGGCGCCCGATATTCCCGAGGATATCCCGCCAGAAAACATTCCGCCCGAAAATATCCCTCCCGACAGAAATGAGGAATATTATTTTCACAGCGGCGGATATTCAAAAAAAGAACGGATCTACCAAATGAACAAGGCGGCGGGAAAATTTTTCCACGAACAGCTTTTCTCTCCCGACGGAAAAGCAGGTCTTGATTATTTTAAAGAACGCGGACTGAAGTATGAAACAATAAAGCGCTTCGGGCTGGGGTTTGCTGCGGACGATTATCACAAGCTCCACTATTATATGAAAAGCCTCGGATATACCGACGCAGAGCTTAAAGAAGCGGCGCTTATCACAACGCGCGACGGGAAAAAATATTATGACAAATTCCGAAACCGCGTTATGTTCCCCGTATTTGACGAGCGGGGGAGAGTCATTGCTTTCGGCGGCAGGATAATAACGAGCGATACAAAGGCTCCGAAATATTTAAACTCCGACGAAACGCCCATCTTTCAGAAACGAAAAACGCTTTTCGCACTCAATTATGCGAAGAAGTCAAAAGCGGATCATTTCATAATCTGCGAGGGATATATGGACGTTATCGCCATGCACCAGGCGGGTTTTGACAGCGCCGTGGCATCGCTCGGAACAGCGGTCACCTCCGAACAGGCAGAGCTTCTTTCAAAACGCGGAAAGAAAAAAGCCGTTCTGTCATACGACTCGGACAGCGCAGGTCAAAAAGCTACTTCGAGAGCTATAGACCTGTTTATGCAGACGGCGTTTGAAAAAGTTACGGTGCTTAAAATATCGGGCGCAAAAGATCCCGACGAGTTTATAAAAAAATACGGCGGCGAGGCATTTTCCTTGCTTATAGACAATTCTATAGGCGCTGTCGTATTTGAAATGGAAAGGCTCTCGAACGGACTTAAAATGAACGATCCCGACGACAAAAACGTCTTTATTAGGCGAGCGGTCCGGTTTATGGCTGACATACATGATGATGCATTCAGAGAATTGTGCGCGGAAAAGGCGTCAATACTCGGAGATGTTTCAAAAAAGACGGTGCTTGACGGAGTAAACGAGCTTATCCAAAAAAAAGCTCCTTATCTGAAAAAAAAGCAGAATGACAATGCCGAAAGCCGCGCCGAAGAAGAAATGTACGACAGCGGTCTTAAAGGCGAGGAAAACGCCGAAACGGCGGTGTTGTCCTATCTGTTTCACAATCCCGACGAGATAACAAAGGTAGAAGAACAGCTTTCGGACGGACTTTTGACGGATTTCGGAAACGGCGCATATAAAACGCTTGTCGAAAAGATCCGGACAAGCAGCGGAGAATGTGAAATTTCATGGCTTTCCGAAAAATTCCCCGAAGAAAAGGGAAGAATAAACGATATCCAAAACGATACGATATATGCATTCAGCGAAGAATGTTTTCTTGAAGCAGCGGGAAAAATATCGGATATAAAACGTAAAAGGACAAGCGTCCACAATTTTGCGGATCTTGCAAATTATATCAAGTACAAACAAGGCGACGAATAGCCTTTATAAAATGAAAGACAGTCTGTCGAGAAAGCCCCGGACGCTGACGCCGCAGATGGAGTTTTATCGTCAGACTGAAAAAGGAGAGAGATAATTATGACAGTCAATTCAAGAGGAGATAACCTGCTCGAAGAGCTTTTCAGGCAGGGAAAGAAAAAAGGATTTCTAACGGCGAGGGAGATAACGGACGCGCTCGAAGAACTGAGTTTCGACGCAAACCAGATAAACCGCGTCTTTGATAAGATCGCGGCGATGGATATAAAGATAGTCGATAACTTCGAGGCGGACGCGGATTTTGACATTGAAAATCTGTTCGACTACAGCGACAGAGATTATGACAATCCCGACGCGGACGTTGTGACTGCCGACGATTCCGTAAAGCAGTATCTGAAAGAAATAGGCAGGATACCGCTTTTGTCTACGGAAGAAGAAATTGAGCTTGCCGCGAGAATGGCGGCAGGCGACGAGAGTGCTAAAACAAGACTTCAGGAGGCAAATCTGCGTCTTGTTGTAAGCATTGCCAAAAAGTATGTAAGAAGAGGCATGCAGTTCCTCGACCTTATTCAAGAGGGAAACGTCGGACTTTTAAAGGCAGTAGAAAAGTTCGATTATACAAAGGGCTTTAAGTTCTCCACCTATGCGACATGGTGGATAAGACAGGCAATAACAAGAGCTATCGCCGATCAGGCGAGGACCATTCGCATACCTGTTCACATGGTCGAAACAATTTCAAGAGTAAAGAAAGCCGAAACTTTCCTGCTCCACGAAAACGGAAGCGAGCCCACCGAGGACGAGATAGCGGAGTATCTCGGAATGTCTACCGAAAAGGTGCGCGAGATAATCCGCCTCGCACAGGATCCCGTGTCGCTTGAAACTCCTATAGGAGAAGAAGAGGACAGTCACCTCGGCGATTTCATTCCCGACGAGGACGCTCCTGCGCCCGCCGACGAAGCCTGCAACAGTATGTTAAAGCAAATGTTAAGCGATGTTCTCGACACGCTTTCCGAGAGGGAAAAGCGCGTTATAATCATGCGCTTTGGTCTTATCGACGGCAGGGCAAGAACTCTCGAAGAAGTCGGTCAGGAGTTTCAGGTAACGCGCGAGCGTATCAGACAGATCGAAACAAAGGCTTTGAGAAAACTGCGCCATCCGACCAGAAGCAGAAAACTGAGAGATTTTCTTGAATAAATTCCTCTACATAAAGAGCATTTGCGGTATATTTTCTGTTTTGAATTTCTGAAAATTATATAGTATGTGCAATTATAGGAGCCAAGCTCTACAAAATGCGCCGATTGTCGGGCATAATAATGCCTGCAGAAGTTTATCAATTAAACTCGGAGAATTGCAATAATAACAATAGGTGACAATAAATAAAAAAGGAAATATGCCGGGAGTTTCAGACTTAAGCAAAAATGAAATTTCGGGCTTTACGGACAGCCTGAATTTCTGAAACGTGCGTGCGCGGATATATAGTGTGCATAAGGACTGTGCACATTGCGCATTAGCCGAAAGGATATAATAAATGAACAATACGGATAGAATTTTAAACGAGCTGTTGGAAAAAGGAAAGCAGACAGGAACGATAAGTGCAAAGGAGCTGTATATTCTCGCGGACGAAACAGACCTTGACATAGACAAGGTCAGCGATTATCTTGAAAAGAACAATATAAAGCTGATAGACGACTATGCCGTTGAGGACGACTTGGAAAGCGACATCAAAAGCTGTGAAGAAAACGATCCGAACGCTTCGGGATTTGACGATCCTGTCAGGATACATCTTCGCGAAATAGGCAGGATACCGCTTCTTACGCCCGAAGAAGAAACGGAGCTTGCGGAGCAGATAGCCGAGGGAAATTCGGAAGCGCGCGACAAGCTGATAGTGGCGAACATGAGACTTGTGGTAAGCATAGCCAAGCATTATGTCGGACGCGGAATGCCTCTGCTTGACCTTATACAAGAGGGCTACAGCGGACTTATAAAGGCTGTGGAAAGATTTGACCATACAAAGGGCTATAAGTTTTCGACGTATGCCACATGGTGGATAAGACAGGCAATAACGAGAGCAATTGCAGACCAGGCGAGGACTATACGAATTCCCGTGCACATGGTCGAAACGATATCCCGCGTAAAGAAAGCGCAGAACAGCCTGCTTCACAAAAACGGCAGAGAGCCTACGACAAACGAAATTGCAGAAGAACTCGGAATGACGCCCGAAAAAGTGAGAGAAGTGCTAAGGATATCACAAGAGCCTGTGTCGCTCGAAGCTCCCGTCGGAGAAGAAGAGGACAGTTTTCTCGGTGATTTTATTCCTGATGAAGAAGCGCCGACGCCTGTTGATACGGCGATGAAGTCGGCATTCAAGGACGAGCTGAATAAGGCATTGAATACGCTCCCCGAACGTGAAAGAGAAGTTCTGAAATTCCGCTACGGCGTAGGATATGACCGTTCGCATACGCTTGAAGAAGTAGGACGTCAGTTCAAGGTCACGCGGGAAAGAATACGCCAAATAGAAGCAAAGGCATTGAGAAAGCTCCGCACCCAAGGAAAGAGCAAGGGATTAAAGGTGTTTTTGGATTAAATGTTGTCCGGTGATAAAACGTTTTCTAAAGAGATAAAGAACACGAAATTGCAAGTATGCAGTGTACACTGTATACTGCCTACACCGCAGTTTATTGGGATATTTATCCATAAATGCCTATAAATTCTTTTTAAATTTATAAATATTGACTATTGAAAATCTCGTCAATATGTGTTATACTAACGTTTGAAGATACAAAAGTATGTATTTTGTACAGCGCTAATTGGTTAGTAAGTTAATTGGTTAGTTGGTTAGTCGATCAGACGGTTATTTGGGCGGTGCCCAAAATTACAGGAGGAAAAATATGAATAATGTAGAACTTGTAAAGAAGATAGAGGGCTATTTAAAGTCTTCTGCATCAAAGGCAAAGAAGTTTGAGGATCTGGTCGCTGTGACAGTTTCCTTGATTTCCGAAAACAATGAGGATCTTTATGTTGAGGTAAAGGACGGAAAGATAAGCGTTGCTCCTTATTCTTACAATGATTACGGCTGTGCTGTTGAGGCATCTGCCGAGAGCATCGACAAGATCTTCTCCGGAGCAGTTTCTTTTGATAAGGCGCTTTCCGACGGACTTGTAAGAGTATGCGGCGGCGACGTTGCTAAGTTTAAGGCACTCGAAGTTCTTGTTCCCGCAAAGAAAGCTCCTGCGAAGAAGACTTCTGTAAAGGCTGAAACAGCTAAGAAGACAACAGCAAAGGCAGCTAAGGCTCCCGCAAAGAAGACGGCTGAAAAAGCTCCTGCAAAGGCTGAAACAAAGACCGAAGCAAAAGCTGAAGTAAAGGCTGAGGTTGTTAAGGCTGAAGCGGTAAAGGCACAGGCTCCCGCTGAAAAGGCTGTTGACAAAGCTCCCGCGGCAAAGAGATGCTGCAAGAAAAAGCAGTAATAAAATTTCAGAAAGATGTATGCTCCCGTGACAAAAAGCGGGAGCTTACAGCTTAAAACCAACGGTTATAGCGCTTGCGGTCCCGACATGTATTGTTTATACGATGCGGCGAAATTGCACGGTATTATTTAAAGTCTTTTCGTATTTTACTTTCGTTATGTTGCTGTTATAAGGAAGACATGTTGAACAGCGCACATTCCAAAGGCAAATACTCTTATTATCTGCGGATATAGTTTATCGGTAAAACATTAGCTTCCCAAGCTGAGGTGGTGGGTTCGACTCCCATTATCCGCTCCACGCATTGAAGCCCGCCTTTACGGCGGGCTTCAACGTTGCACATTTGCCCTAACGGCAATTCAATTTTGCTCGCTGTGCTCGCAAAACCGTAAAAATGCGCACTCCCCGAAAAGTGGTTTAGGTATATTGGGCAGAAAAATCTTTTTTGTAAAGGTTAGACATTTAGAAATAAGAGGTAAGAATTTGAGATTCTTACCTCTTATTTCTTTTATAACAAACTTGCTTTAATAAGGGAAACAAACTTTCGGCTTGAACTCTTACTTCTTATCTCTAACCTCTTACCTCTAAAAGCGCAATTCAATTTTGCTCGCTGCGCTCGCAAAACCGTAAAAATGCGCTGGCGTTGTTTTTCTTGGATAAGGTTTTTGAGGTAAAAATTTGTATCGAACGATTGTTCGCTCATTTCTTACCTCTTATTTCTTTTTTTATTCGTTAATTTCAGCAAACAACATCTTGGCTCAAACTCTTACCTCTTACTTCTTACATCTTACCTCTAAAAGCGTAAAAATGCGCTGATGTTGCTTTTCTTGGATAAGGTTTTTGAGGTAAGAATTTGTACCGAACAGATATTCGCCGAGTTCTTATCTCATTTCTCGGAAAACGAGGATTATTACTCGTAAGTTGACTTTTGCAGAAAATTGTTGTATAATAATCGCAGAGCGATTATTATACATTTATGTCCATGCACATCCGCAAAATTTTTTACAAAATTTTGCTTCGTGCGGTAAGGGACATAACTAATTTTTCAGAACGGAGAATATATGAATACAGAAAACAACGATATGCAAATAAGCAGTGACAGGACCGACACGCAAAAGGAGCGCAGGCATTTTTTTACGAAAAAGAGAATAATTGCTCTTTCGGTTGTTGCAGCATTGATTTTATTCAATGTGTTTGATATTTTCATTGATCCGCCCGCATGGTGGAGATTTGAGCGTCAGGAGGATAAGCGGGCGATGTTGAAATATGTAAAAGACAATTATCCCGACACAATAAAAATACTTGATATGTCATTCCCTGTCCAGCTTCCGGCTGGTCCTCATCAAGCTAGTAGTATGCAATTGGAACTTGACGGTGTAGTTTTTAATGTCGGAGCAAAATACGGTAAGATTATTTTTGACAGTTACTACTATAGGAAAGCAGCCACACAATTTGACAAAATTATTAAAGACGGATTCTTTAATCCGCGAAACATCACAGCATCACTCGACTATTCTTTTACTGACAATTATGAAACTGCAGCTCCATACACGGGCGGTTTAGGGTTAGAAATTATAATTGTTGATCAAGGTGCAACAGCTCGGGAAGTCGGCTGGATATATGATTTCTATAAATTTTGGCAAAATGAGGGCGCTTTCCTTAGGGATTACAAGGTTTGGATACTTATATACCAAAACGCAGAGGAAAAGGAACGGATCATTTGGGACAAAGAAACCGATTTTTCAGATGAGCTTGATTTTTTCTATGCCATAAGACATAATGACGGAATTTTGCTCGACTAATGCGCACATCATTTTCTCCTAGCGAAATTTTTAATAGATCCTCATTTAAAGGATATTTTATATTTCTTTTACAATAATTTATGATAAATATACAAATTACCGCCGAGAAATCGGCGGATTTTTATGCTTTTAGTATATTGCAATATATAGTACCTTGTGATATAATTAAACTGTATAGAAAGATATTGAAAATTCTTGTTATGCGCGGCAGGCAAAAAACGTCCTATATATTATTTTCTGCAAAAGGAGAAAACAATGTTCAAAAAATACATCTTAAACTCATTCAGAAAAAATCCTATAAGATACGTTGCTATAATGCTCTGCGAGATAGTTCTGCTCGGCGTTTCGCTTTTTGCAAGCTGTACGGTGATGAATTATGTTATCGAAAAGAACTATGTTGTGGAAAATGCAAAGGGATTTACTTTTTCATTTCCCGATGTTGAGGGTTTAAATAATGACGATCCTAAATACGCCGAGGAAATTGCAAAATGTCCTGAAGCTGAAAGCCTAAGAGAAAGGATATATGAATTTTGCAGACGCTCGCCTGTTGAATTGTCATATATGTCTATAAGACTTGCCGATGATAAATATAAATATACTGTTACAGATTACTACTTTGTTACATACGACGACCTTGTGGATTTCTATGAGAAATCAATGTCAATGTCTGCGGGTTCGTATCCTACCGAAGAACAGTATTTAAATCACGAAAAGGTCGCTGTTATCGGAATGCTCCCAACATGGATGGGACGAGATCCGTTCGCCTATTCCGATGAAAGTCATGTACTTTTCGGAGAAAATGACGACGAATATCTTGTTGTCGGGAATAATCCCATAAACGATTGTTTCAGCATTTTATGGGGAAGCGAGCCGGATAATTCAAAGGTTTGTTCTGTCGCTCTTATCTCAAAGGACTTAGTGTCAGATGAACAGAAAAAAGAAACAGAAGCCCTGTTTAAAGAAATAGTCGCTCCCGATATAAATATTGCAAACACCTGGCTCCCAAGCAACGACGGCTTGCTTGAGATACGCAAAAGCGTTTCTATCGTCATAATGACGTTGGCTCTGCTCGTAATATCCGCATTTATTATTCTTGCGATCTTTAAGTATATGACAGACGAGCGCAGAAACGAGTATGCCGTTTTGAGGCTTTGCGGATACGGAAAATTTACGGCATTGGCTTTTCCGCTTGTTGAGATAATTTCTATTTCGGTGGTGTGTTCGGTTTTGTCGTGCGTTATTTTCTCGCTTTTCATTCCGCTTTTAAAGACGTTTTTCCCTGTTGTTTCGGTGTTGTTTGACTTCGGATTTTTTGCGGCTTTTACAATAGGATTTATAGCAATAACGGCTATTATGTTCGCTGTTTATATTGCCCCGTCGCTGAACAAATCAATAAGCGATGAGCTTAGGGAAATGTGAGGTGAAATAAATGAAATATTTAAAACTTTCATTATCTTCTATAGGAAAGAACAAACTTACATTTCTGCTCATTACCATTGAAATAGCTGTTCTTCTGCTCACTGTCAATTTTATGGTTTCAACTATTTCCGACCGGCAAATGCTTACAAAGGGTTATGAGAAAATTTTGGGAGATAATTCGGCGTTTGTCTGGGATATCAATTTCACCCAAAATAAAATAAACGGTCTTGCGAATGATATGAAAGGATCGCGAGAGCTTATACTTTCCGACATAACGGATGAATATGAAATACACGAGGCTGTGTCGGTATATGCACACTTAATGAATGCAGACAACCTTATTGTGGTTTCCGATGAGATCTATGACAATCTGGCTTTACCTCTTGTGTCGGGAGATTATTCGGGAGCAATAGCAAGTTTTAATTATCCGAACGACAATTGTTTCGGTTCATATAACGTAGATTATCAGGAAAAAGCTAAGGATTTCTACTTAACTATTTCGGGAAAACTTACTCCCGACACATACATTCCTCTTATGCGCTCATTCAGCAGTGCAAATGACTTTACGACCAAAGACCTTTATGTTGATTCAAGCGAACTTGACAACTTTGTAATTTGCAGAAAAAGCGATCTTGAAGAGGAAGTATTGTCATATTGCGGAGTGTATGAAATGGGATTTATTATCCGCTTCCCCGAAAACTATGATGAGAACATAGCTAAACTCAAACAGAAAGCAGGCGTTCAAGAGGGCAAAGCGATCCTCGAAAACTCGCAAAAGGCTTTGTGGGAGGACTTGGCGGATTTCATTCCCGTTGTGATCTGCATTTTGCTTGTGGTAATAATCGGCACAATGAGCATTTCCATTATCTTAAACAAATACAATGAAAAACGCGGCGGGGTGCTTTGGATATGCGGTTTCAGCAGACGGCAAATATTGTTCGCGCATTTTGTGAATATGCTTATAATTTTTGTTGTCGCGGCGATTTTGAGCGTAGGAGCATTTTTCATAATGTCGCTTTTGCAAATAGAACTTGTCGTTTCGGCAAATCTTTCAATTGCAAATATAATAGCAACTGTCGCTCTGTCATTGATTTTGATTTTAGCGTCAATGATAATCCCGGCGATAAAGAGCAAAAACACTTCACCTGTTGAATATCTGAGGAGGGCGAAATAAAGTATACAGTTTACAATGTACAGTAAACAGCAAAGGTATCTGCTTCGCAGATGAAATTTAGATTGTTTAAAATGACCGCAAACCGTTCGGCAGATTATGTCGATTTAATCTAAAAACAATCTAAATCCAAACATTAGTTCTAGCATCTAGCTTCTGAATTTCTAGTTTCTAGGAGGGCAAAAAAATGATTGATTTAAGGAACATAACAAAAGTCTACAACCCAAAAAAGCACAATGAATTTACGGCGCTTAACGACGTAACATTAAAGATAAACGACGGGGAATTCTGCGCTGTCATCGGGAAATCGGGTTCGGGCAAATCGACGCTTCTGCACATAATAGCATTGCTCGATAAATTTTCTTTTGGGGATTATTTTCTGAACGGAAAGGACGCTGCGAAAACTCCCGAAAGCGCCGCGGCAAAATACCGCGCGAAAAACATCGGCTTTGTAAAGCAGGATTTCGCGCTTATTGAGGACTACACCGCGCTCGACAATGTAATGCTCCCGCTTTATCCGATAAAAGCAAAGGATAAAAAGAAAAAGGCGCTTGCGGCGCTGAAGAAAATGGGAATTGAAAGGCTTTCGGAAAAGGAAACGCGTAAGCTCTCGGGTGGCGAGAAACAGCGCGTTGCCATTGCGAGGGCAATCGTAAACGAGCCGAGCATAATTCTTGCGGACGAGCCGACGGGTTCGCTCGACAGCAAGACCGCCGCCGAGATCATGAGCGTTTTCAAACAACTCAATGCCGAGGGGAAAACCGTTGTTATCGTAACGCACGACCAAGGTATCGCGAAGCAGTGCAGCAGGATAATTGAAATCTCGGACGGAAAGATAATTTCGGCGTGACTTATTATACGTTCTGTTAAGCGAACAGCCTTTCGGTTCAAGTTCCTATCTCTTACTTTTTATGTTGACAAAATATATTAAGATGTGCTATAATAAAAATGCTGATAAAAACTGCAAGCAAAGGGGCGGGAATGATAATGAACTTTTACGATATGACCGTTGATAAATTAAGAAAATTTCTCGCCGAACAAAACGAAAATCCCTCAAAGGCTCTTTTGCTTTTTGACGGGATATACCGCAAGGGCTTTGATGATTTCGGGCAGTTCGGGTTCAGCGGGCGTGTTGTAAATAAACTGTCAGGCTTTAAACTTGAAACGCCCGAAGTCGTGCGAAAATTAGACGGCGGTGACGCCGCAAAGCTCTTGCTGAAACTCTCCGACGGCAATTTCTGTGAAACGGTACTTATGCGTCAGAGGTTTGGAAACTGCGTTTGCGTTTCAACTCAGGTGGGCTGCAACATGGGCTGTAAATTCTGCAGGAGCGGTATGCTCAAAAAGCAAAGAAACCTTTCGGCAGGAGAAATAGTCGGACAGCTCATAGCTATTTCAAAAGAGTTTTCATGCAGGATAGACGGCGTTTCAGTCATGGGAATCGGCGAGCCGTTCGACAATTTTTCTGCTGTTTCGGATTTTTGCGCCATAATAACCGAGGACAAAGGGCTTGCAGTTTCAAGAAGAAAAGTCACTGTTTCGACCTGCGGGATCGTTCCGAAAATACGGGAGTTTGCGGATATTAAAGCGCCCGTGAGCCTTGCGGTAAGCCTGCATGCGCCGAATGACAAGCTGAGAACAGCGCTTATGCCCGTAAACAAGCTCTATCCCATAAATGATGTTCTTGACGCGGCGGAGTATTATTCAAAAAAGACAAACAAGCGCGTTACTCTTGAATATATCCTTTTGGCGGGGATAAATGACAGTGAAGCGCACGCCAAAGAACTTTCCGAGCTTATTCACGGCAGAGATTTTTACATCAACCTTATTCCGTACAACGAGACCGACACCGAGTTTAAAAAGCCGTCCTCGGACGTTGCGGACAATTTTTGCCGTGTTCTGAAAGAAAACGGCGTTGTCGCAACAAAGCGCAAGGAATTCGGCGCGGAGCTCAAAGCCGCCTGCGGACAGCTCGCTTCGGTTTACGAGGACAATTGAGAATAAAACGAGATTGTTAAAAAGTATGTGCCGATATCAAAAGGCACGACTATAAATTTCGGCGCTGTAAACTTTGACATAAGCCGTTATTCAAAGGTTTTGCCTTGTTTTAAGGGAAAATCAGCCATTTTGCCGAGCTTTTACAAAACTAAAAAAAATTTTAAAAAACCCTTGACAATTCGATAAGTATGTGATATAATTAAATAGTCGTCAGGAAATGCGAGTGTGCTGGAATAGGCAGACAGGCTAGCTTGAGGTGCTAGTGTTTCACGACGTGTGGGTTCAAGTCCCGTCACTCGCACCACGCATTGAAGCCCACCTTTACGGTGGGCTTCAACGCTGCGTATTTTTACTTTGAAATTCCCTAATGGAATTTCAATTTTGCTTCGCAAAACCGTAAAAATGCGCACTTCCCGAAAAGTGGTTTTAAATTATAACTTGCAAAAATCTTTTTTGTAAAGGTTAGACATTTAGAAATAAGATGTTAGAGGTAAGAGGTAAGAATCTAGCGTAACGGTGGTTAGCTAATTTATTCCTCTTATCTTTTTTTGTAAGATTTCAGGATTTTAAACGCATAGATATATAGATCAAGCTTGATAAATATAACGGGGTGATATGTTGACGGATGTGGAACTGCTTGAACTTCTGAAAACAAAGCCCGAAAAGGGCATAAATGCGCTTTTAAAGCAATACGGCGGGCTTGTGTATGCGGTAGTCAGGCGAAAACTTTCGGGGCTGAATTTTGCCGAAGCGGATATTGAAGCCTGCGCCGCCGACACTTTCAGCGAATTTTATACCGACATTTGTAAATTTGATCCCGCAAAAGGAAGTATAAGAGCCTGGCTCTGCGTTATTGCTCGGCATAATGCCGCAGACATTATAAGGCGGAACGCGCCTTTGCCTTTGGACGACGAGCTGAACGCCGCCGACTGCTCGCTTGAAAGCGACCTCGAAGAACAGGAAATGCGAAAAGCCGTTTTAGAAGCAGTAAAGGCATTAGCCGAACCCGACCGCGAAATACTTATGCGAAAGTTCTACCTCGGCGAAAGCTCAAAGGACATAGCAAAAAGGCTTAAAATGACGGTGTCAAATGTAGACACAAGAACGAGCCGCGCTGTTGAAAAACTTCGCAAAAGTCTTGAAGATTGGAGGAAATGAGAATGAAATATTCTTTGGACAATTTATTAGACGAATTAACTCCCGGCGAGCTTGATGAAATAATGCCCGATAATATTGACGTCAATTTGTCGGGTAAGACGCTTCGCGGCGTCAGGAAAAGAGTTCTTAAAAATGCAAAGATAAAGCCCCGGCATTTAAGCGTAAAGATAGCCGTACCCGCCGCCTGCGTTGCTGTTGCTGCGGGAGTAGGAGGCTTTGCAATTGCAGAGGAGGCGAAGGAATACAACTCGGCGGTCGAGTTTTTCGAGGAGAACGGCTTGTCGTCCGAGGGGCTGAGCCGTGATGATCTGAAGGCGGTATACCGCGACATAACCACAAACAGCTTTACAAACGGAAAAACCGCCGAGGTGTTCAGAAACTCTGTCGCAGGAACGGAGATACTTCAGAGCGAACCCTCTCCCGACGAGCTTGAATATTTCTGGAACAACAACGTAAATACAAGCACATACGCATACACCAAAGAAACGCCCGTGAAATATTCCATTGATTATGTCGGCAGCAAAAGAGGCGACGATCATGAAAAAGTTACGGTAAAATGCGAAAAGAACGGCGCTGTTTTATGGACGGCCGATTTCCCGAATTTCGGAACAAGGTGGGAGGACGACGACCTTTATATTGAACAGGCGCAGTATATTTCGGACAAGACCGCTGTTATCGGTTCAACTTGCCATTACAGAGTAGTTACCTCAGGCAGTAAGTCGGACGGCGTTACACACAGCTTTCTGACCTTGATTGACAACAGCGGAAACAAACTTTGGACGCACAGTTTTGACCATGGTTTTGACTGGGATTATTTGTACAGAGTTGTTGAAAACGGGGATAATCTGATTTGTCTGGGAGTGTGCGACAATGATTGTCTGTTCTTCACCGAACTTGACAAAAACGGAAACGAGATTAATTTCAACAAGGCGAAAATCGACGGCATTATTGACGTAAGAAACGCCGTAAAGCTCGGCAATGAGTATCTTGCGCAGATTTGGACCGATAGCGGCGAAAGGCTCGTAAAAATTGACGAGAACGGATACGTGACCGAAAACTATTTCTACGAAAGCGACGACTGCGACTACAGCATAGTTGATATGGCAGAATTTGAGGGGAAAGTTTATCTGTCGGCTTATTCATTCCCTAAGGGGGAAAGCGGCGCATATAGCGAACACGATTCGCTCTGGGATGCTATTGCAAGCAGAAACTCAGATGAACCGTTTGATATAACAGAGCATATCCGCGAATTTTACACGGCTGTCCTGCTTGTATGCGACCCGAACGGCGGAAAGCCCGAAACATTCTGGTCGGCAAAAAATGCTCTCGGAGGCGACCTTGACGTTTCTGACGGAGAGCTTATCTGGGATGTCAAAAGCATAGTAAATGCGGGATTTATGCCGTATGTAAGCAGTTATCCCTTCACAGGCAACTGCAAGGTTTACCGTTATACGTTCGATACTTCGGGGAAACTGACAAATTGCGAGGATACGGGGAAATATGTGCCTTTCGCCAGATGAGCATTAAAACAAGCGAGGTGAATTTTTATGAAAAAAGTAATCATCATTTTTTCGGGAATATTTTTAGCAAGCGCCATTTTAACACTAAGTCATTTTACAAAAAACACATCAGCCGATGCAATACATCCAAATTCAGTAATTGCCGAAAGGTAGTCCGCTTATTTCTCACTTTTAAATAATCTCAACGAACTTCTTTCCCGCTCAAAAGTAAATGCAATTCAAGGGCGGTTTTACGCTCAAAACATCTTTGTAAGATTGCCGTTTCAAAGCACGGCTTTGAAACGGCAATGCGGGGAAAACTCTTGTTTTCCCCGCACCCTTTAGCGCTAAGAATCGTTATTGAGGGAAAACTTTTTTGAAAAAAAGTTTTCCCTCAAACTCCTTTTCAAAAAACTTTCGTGCGCCCGCCAGTTAGGCGGCTTGAACGGAAAAGCGCTTCGCCGCTCAAAACAAATTCTAGCCTCTAACTTCTAACCTCTAGCCTCTAGATGGGTTTTCCCCCTTGCGCGTCTTTGTGCCTGAATTATCTCTTGATGTCGTAGTTCATATTCATCAGGTTGCGAATACTCTGAACGTCGTCGGTGATATTTCCGTCGCCGTGGATAGTATGCTTGATAACGCTTGATGCAACAGCGAAGTTTATCATATCTATCGGCTTGAAATTATTCATCATAGCATAGATAAGTCCGCTCGCGAATGCGTCGCCACCGCCGACTCTGTCAAGGATATTGAACGTAAACAAACGGCTCTCAAACGTATGTCCGTCATACCACATAAACGCTTTAAGGCTGTTCTCGCTTCCGCTGTGAGCATAGCGTACATGGCGCGCAATGCACTTTAAGTTCGGATATCTGTCGACAAAGTGGCAGAACACTTCTTCCTGTTCCTCATAAGATGGCTGGAGCGGAACACCGTCTTTCCAGTCGCCCTTTGAATGGTCGTCCTCGTCTTTCCAGAGATGATAAGGTTCAATTCCAAGAAGAACGTCAACATAAGGCAGGCACTCCGTGCAATAGTCGCGCGCTTCTTCCCAGCTCCAGAGCTGACTTCTGAAGTTTCCGTCAAAGCTGACTATAAGTCCCTTTTCCTTTGCCTTTTTAATACAGTTCATGATAAGTTTACGGCAGTTCTCTCCGAGCGCGGGAGTAATTCCGCTCAAGTGAAGCCAATTAAATCCCTCAAGAAGCGAATCAATGTCGTAGTTGTCAAAGTTATACTCGGTTATAGCGCTGTGCATACGGTCGTATGTAACCTTGCTCGGGCGTATTCCGTAGCCTGTTTCAAGGTAATAAGTACCGAGCCTGTGGGTAGGCGTCTCCTCGGCTGTGGACAAAATAACGGGCGTGCAATGAACGTCGTTTGAACGAAGCATGCGCACTGCGCTCTTTCCGAGGCTGTTGTTGGGAACAACGCTGAAAAACGTACTGTCAACGCCAAGGTTTGCAAGCGCAAGAGCGATATTGGCTTCACTTCCTCCGTAGCTTGCTTCAAACGTAGAAGCCATACGGATCTTCTCATAGTTCGGGGGAGTAAGGCGAAGCATTATCTCGCCGATAGTTATAAATTTCTTTTGGTTTCCGTCTTTGGGGAGCAGAGGGTTATAATGTTCCATAGTTTTTCTCCTTAAAAGTGATATAAGAGAAAAATATTCTCTATCAATTATTATACACCATACACAGGAAAATTTCAAGTGGGGAAATTGAAAAGTTTACAGTATACAGGGTACAGTATGCAGTAGTAGGTATCCGCCTTACGGCGGATAAGATTTAGATCGTTTTTGAACAATAGGCACACTAGCAAACTTTTATTGTTACGTTCCAAAACGTTTAAGTTTGATAACAATCCAAAATTATCCGCGAAGCGGATACCATAACTGACTACTGTCCGCTGTACCCTGTATACTTGCATATAAAAACCGCTCCCGCCTGTTACAGCGGGAGCCTCAATTATTCAATTTTAAATTCATCCTGCTTGTAAGCTGAAGTATTACATCGGACCGTACCTCTCAATAAAATTCGTACTTCACACAAATTTTACCGCCCATGGGACTCAATCCTTTCGGTCAAATTTTCCTCTCCGTAATTTCAAAGCGCACATTCTAATCACCTAATTCTTTTTGGGGGTTATATGTAAACGCCTCTGAGCGACTTCGTCGCTGCAAGCGGTAGAAAAATGTCTGCGGACTGCCTACTCGCAAAGGTTTTTATCAAACGGGTAATGCCCCTCACATCAGCGTATCGACGCACTCACTCGCGCGGATAAACACTCTCAAATTCGACCTAAGCGGTCGGCGGAACACGAATCCGCAGACTGTTCAAAAAATCCCTCGCTCATTTCCATTGGACTCGCTTCCTTTCTGCTTCAAGCTGAATTTTTTCGGCTTTCATTGCCGTAGGATAATTCCTCATCTCTCACCGATTACTTAGCTATATACCTATAGACCTTTCTTCGGGTTTAAATCAGATACCCATCGGACTGAACCGCCTTTCTTGGTTTTTACTTTAAGGAAGATCCGCCGTCGCGGTCTGTCTTTCCTTGTGATTATATAATAACATATTTTTTGTTAAAAGTCAATAGAAGTTTTTAATTTTTTTGTTGTGAATTTGTATATATTTTTAAAAATCAATTTGGGCAAACTAATGATAATTTCATGTAATGCACGTCAAAACGCTGTTTTTCATAAATTTCCTATTGACACAAAACAAAAAATAGTGTAAAATAATAAAGTCGGCGTTATTCATATCTGAAAATACTGCGCCGAAAAAGGCGGCGGTAAAATGGCTGAAAATAACGATGCATTTCTTGACGAAGAAGAGGGAATAATTGAACTTGAGGACGAAGACGGAAACGTCACGAGATTTGAGTTTGTAGATCGTGCCGAGTATAACGGAACGGTTTATTATGCGCTTATTCCCGACGACGCCGAAGACGAGGGCACGGCTGAATTTGTCGTTCTGAAAGAACAGGAAGTCAACGGCGATATAATGCTCGCAACTGTCGATGACGACGACGAATACAACGAGGTCGGAGAGATGTTTCTGAAAAGATTTTCTGAACTGCCAGATCTTGAAGAGCCCGAGGACGACAATCTTTAATTTTGTTTACATACTGCCTTGCAGCGCGAATGTGTGCTGTTATAATCCCAACACATTGTAAAAGGGATCTCGACTCCGTCAGCGGATTGCAGACCTCCTGTTCCGAAAGGACAGTTGGCGGGAGCGTGAAACTGTCGGGCGACTTTACCCACCCTGCTATTTGCGGGTTTTATATTGCATCTTACGGCAAGGCGGTACTTTTAAAAATTACGCAGAGGGGCATTTGCTCCGCTTTTTCGGGACAGCACTGTATAATAACCGTAAAAACGCTTGTTATACAAAACTGTTCGTAAAGTCACATCTGCGAAGCCGGCGGCAATGCAACACAGGCAAAGTTGCATTGCCGTTTTGGCGTTATGCGTTTTGAGCACAATAAACGGTCCGAAAGGAGGCCGCTATGGCTGAATTTTATGAGATATTGGTAAAAGAACTTGAAAAGGCTTTTGTAAAGGAACTTTGGGAAATACGGCGCGCTGCGGGAGATGAAAAGATCTATGCCGCCGCGCTTTTAACGGACAGCAACTGTACTTCTGTTTCACTTTATGTAAATACCCTTGAACATCTTACCCGAACGCTCGGCGAAAACACTTCCGATGAGAAATTAAAATGGAAAATAGAAAGCTGGGGTTATTCGGACCGAATGAACGGCAGAAAAAGTCTGCTTTTAAAATCGTGTCAAATGCTTTCAATTCATGACAAAAAGGATCATGACGAGCACATGAGAATGCGGGATGTGTTTATTGAAACGGCGGTTTCGGCATTCAGGCGGGCAATACTTAAACACCCGCTGACGGCAGACACCGATGATGTGACCTATTACATCTCTATTTCGGACAGCGACGAGGCGAAAAGGCTCGAAAACTTTTCCTCGAAAATGCTTAATTCAAAAGCAGTGTACAAGGAATTTTTCAAAAGGTCATAAAGTAAACGGCACTACAACTTCCGAATGGTGAACAAATGAAAGCAAAGTATTATATAAAGCAGATAATTATTCTTGTGGTGTGGTTTCTGGCAATGGCATGGCTGGTATACGATCTTGTAAAAGATGAAGCAGAACTTAGGAATGTACTTGCAGATGACGATTATCCGAGATACATTGAAAGCGCGCCGGAAGCCGTAACATTTCCTATAAACATAAACACCGCAACTTTGCGCGAGCTTAAAGCCATTGAGGGTATCGGCACAGCAAAAGCCGAAGCCATAATCGGCTATCGCGAGGAAAACGGCGGTTTTTCATCTGTTGACGAGCTTATAAACGTAACAGGCATAGGAAAGGCAACTCTTGAAAAGATAAGGAAATATGTTACTGTCGGGTGAATAACAGCTCTAGAGGTAAGAGGTTAAACTCTTGCCTCTAACCTTTTAAAACATTATACAAATTATTTCAGTCACACCCATACATGTATATTGTCGGATAAAAACCAAAAAACCGAATATCAACATACCTGTCTGCAATTAAATAAAGTTGTTTTATATTAAAATTACTGTCCTTTCAGCTTTTCAGCAATATTTTTAAAGAAAGGCTTAATTCCTGCATATATAGGCAAATATAATTTATTCAGCTTTTCGTTTAAAGCATCTGACACATCAAGCAATGCGGATATGTCTGTTTTCTTTTTATGAGACAGGAATGGGGACATAAACATAACGGCGGTTTGTGAAAAAATCGCCGCGGCAGCGGCTTGAAAATCCCCTTGCTCTTTTTTTATTTTATCAATAAACCGTGTAATGTTGTCCATATATATTTCCCCAATGTCCGCCGCCTCTTTTCCGTCCTTTGTAAACAGCAGACTGAGCAATGCGGGAGCCGACGCCATAATTATTCCCTTTACCGTATCTTTTGCTGAAACAAAATCGCCGTTGACAGGGACAGTTGAATTGCCTAAGATCCTTTGCAGTATGCTCATTATGCTTAGTGTTATGTACTGCCTTTCCGACGGCTCAATTGCCATTATAGTGTGTGACAGGTTTTGCATATATTGTGATATATCCCCCTGGACATCTTGTTCATTTAATCTTCCGTCATTGTCCGTAAGTGTTTCAACATAGTGGTAAGCAAAGGGACTGTCGCTAATATCCGGGGACTTTAAGAAATAGATCTGTTCCGCAGGTGCAAGCGGCTCGCCTAAAACATTGACAAAATCGTTATCAGCGGAAAAGCTGTATATTTTTCTTCTGCGCTCTTCAAAAGATTTGCCGAATTTTTTCTTGAACATTGTCATTGCCTCAGGCGAAAATCCCTGACCGTCAAAGCTGATACACATATCAGCAAAGCGGGAATTTATCGTGACGAACTGTGCCTTATTGCCTCCCTTTGAGTGTCCTGAAAGTATTATGCGCGTATTTTCGTTCCAGCCGTTTTCCCCGCATATCCTGCTGAACCAGTTTAAAGCCTCAGCTTGTTGGTCGGTGGCATAATCCTTTTCAACGGCGGCAGTGTATAGGAGCTGACCGAATTTATCGTATTTTTCATACAGATTGTATTCGGGTATGCCGGACAAACTTTCCCCGTTATCTATCCATTCACCCGCACCTGTACCTGCGAAAATTACATAAACCGTTCCCGTGCCGTGAACAAAGGTGCAGGCTTTCATTCCGCCGTTTTTGTTGTTGTAGTCTACGGCAAAGTTTCCTATTACCGAATTTGCAAGCGCATTGTCTGCCATGCAGGCTTTTTGTATTATTTCAGAACGCTTTTCAAATTGAGACTTTTCCATTTCTTTTAAAGTGCTTGTATCCATGTTTTTCAGGTCAGACGCAATATCCGAAAGTTTGTCTCCGTTCCTCACATTTTCAGAGGTCAGAAGATATAAAAAAATATTGTAGACAATTGCCGTGTTTGCAATATTCAAAACTGATTTATCAATATTGTTCAAAAAAACACCCCCCTCTGCATATTATACGCGAAATGCCTTAACATTGACCAAACAAAATGTCAATCTAGATAGCTATGCCTTGAAGTAATGATAATAAAACACCCTGCCGTTGTCTGAACTTTTGGAGTTCGGATTACGGCAGGTGTCCGCTTGACATATTGCAGGCGATATGGTATAATAATCACAAGGCGATTATTATATGTTTATGTCCACGCACATCCGCAAAATTTTTTACAAAATTTTGCTCCGTGCGGTAATGGACAATTATATCATAAAGTAAAATTTAAATTAAAGGAGAAGTTAAAATGGCTGACGAAAATTTTCAAAAGATTTATAATCATTATGAGGGCGAAGCAAATAATAAGATAAGTTTTTATGTGACTGTCATTAAAGATTGGAATAAGCGCAGGGCACAAATTACGGAGCAAATGACATTGGACGACTACATAGAACTTGTTGACTTTTTGGGCAATAAGTCAGGGGCGTTTGTTGAACTTAGTTCCCGTAATCCCGAACACTATATGATTTATAAAGATAAAGATGATGATAAATATAAAGATGATGATAAATATAAAGATA
Organism: uncultured Clostridia bacterium; assembly: GCA_947627205.1. Taxonomy (GTDB): domain Bacteria; phylum Bacillota; class Clostridia; order Oscillospirales; family Ruminococcaceae; genus CAG-115. Next base: position 39,110 of record CANQVE010000008.1, read on the forward strand.
AAGATAATGATATATATTCCGTATCTAAGACGTATTATACACCCGAAGAGTTAGAGACAAAAAATGCAGAAAATAAAAAGAGCAAAACTGTTAAGGTTAATAATGCTGAAGCTGAAAAAATTTTTAATGAACATATTCGCCCTTTGCTGAAGCTGGTTATCGATGCGTTTAATGAAAACGGATTTAAAGAGAATAAGACATTAGAAGATAGTTTATTAGACAACATAAAAGCTAGTATAACTAATATTATAACTAAACTGCAAAAATCTATTAATAATAAAACGTCGGATGAAATCAAAAAGAAAAAGGAAGCTATTATAAAAGCGTTGGAAACAGCTAAAAATGAAGCAACCAAAGGAAATATAAAAACTAAACTCGTTAAAATGTCTGATAATAAAGACTATAATACAATAAACAAAAATATAAAAGAGATAATATCTGAAATAGAGGAGATTGAAAATTTACTTAAACCCCCCACAGGTCCCACAGGTTTGAATGCTCTCGATCTTGTTCAGCACACTAAGCTCTATAAGGATTACAGCGGAAAACAGCTGATCATAAAAATAATGGTTCTGGAATCTGCAAGATATGAATTGGTTCCCGAAAATGATAAAGGTAAATTTCCCGAAGAACTCAGATTCGCACTGCCGATTATACTTGAAAACGGTACAATAACCAGCCTTTATAAAAAACACGTTTCTGAAAACGATAAAGGTTTGACAACAACAAGAAAATCTGCCGAAATTTTTAAAACGTTTAAAGAAAAATTGAAAAAAAAGTCCGCAGACAACCTCGAAAATAAACCCGCAGAAGCCACTGCAGAAACCCCCGGAGAACCCTCCGCAGAATTTAAACAATATGTTGCAATAGGCTATGTGCTTTGGGATATGGAACGCGGAGATATACTTGACGTTACGGACGAAACGCCGAACGTTATATACTACGGAAGTCCGGGAACAGGAAAAACTTATACCGTGACGCAGGGCATTAAAATGAACTTGATTTCTGACGGTAAGGGTGATAAAGAGAAAGATTATTCGGTAACAGTTCAGTGCCACCCGGGATTTGGCTATGAAGAATTTGTAGAGGGACTTAAACCCGTTGGTTTTACAAGCAACGGCACGCTGAAGCTCGAACCGGTAAACGGAACTTTTAAAAACCTCTGTATTAGGGCAAGAAAACACCTAAACGAAAAATATTATTTTGTTGCCGACGAAATAAACCGCGCTAATCTTTCGGCTATGTTCGGAGAAACTCTCTCACTTCTGGAAACTGATTACAGGGATTTCAGAGAGCCAAGTGATAATAAGGTTGAACGCCAGACTATACGCAAGACTATAGAAACCCCCATGTCACAGCTTACTGCGGTGTATTTCAACGATAAAATCAAGACTGCAAACGGCGACCAGTCTGTACTTAAAGAGATACTTGATGACATCAGGGAAAAAGTCTACGAATGCGATTTGATATTCGGCGAGGGCGATAATAACAAGTGCAAACTTTCGGATTTGGATTGCAATGACAACGAGAAAAAAGCAAAAGCCCAAAAATTGGCGGGAAATCCTGAAAAGCTGGAGAAAATTGAAAACGTAGAATTCGGAATACCGAAGAACATTTACTTTATCGGCATGATGAATGACGTTGATAAAAGCATTGACGCGTTTGACCTTGCTCTGCGCAGGCGTTTCAAGTGGATAAGAAAAGACTGCGACTATGGAGTTCTGGAGAGTATGCTGGCAGATTGCGAAGCTGATTCAAAGATAAGATTCCGCAATGCATGCGAAAATTTGAACAACAGTATATCGGGCGGTGAATTGCGATTCGGGAAACCGTATGAATTCGGTCACGCCTACTTCATGAAAATCAAGAATTATGTTAAAACAGACGGCGAGATAACAAAGGACTGCGTTAAAAAATTCTTTGCCGAACATCTTGAACCCGTTTTAAGAGAATACATCAGGTCTTTCAAAGATGAAAGCGAGATAGATTTACAGGTTAAAAGAATAAAGACAGCTTTTCTGAATGATATTGAAGAAGAAACAGGATTTGCGCCAGCTGACAGCACAGACCAACAGCAGAGTGATGATAACGATAAAAATGACGAAAAACCCGAAGAATAAAAGGATCGTGATATGGCAAAAGATATAAAAACATTTAAGGAATCTGCAAACAGCAATTTCTATAAACCGCCGTCAGCTGACAAGCTGAAAAAATCCAACTCGGGTTTGACAGGGTTGCTTAATAAGATATACGGCAGTCCTAAAGCGCAGAAATTCTATGTTAAAGGTCAGGGAGATTTTGAAAAGCGCGGATATAAACTTTTTGAACTTCAGTCTTTTGAAAGCAACGGTTTTTCAAAGAATTACGATGAAAGCCGTCTTGTATATGAATTGGCAATAACTGCGGACGAAGACAACAATTCAAAAAATTATTATTATTTCAAAACAGGTCTGTATACGGGTTTTTTATACATCACCGTGAAAGACGAACGTTTATGCCTTGAGATCGATACGGGATACAGTGATATTTTCTTTCGGAGAATGTTGAACGTTGCGAATAATGTCTTTCTGGACAACACTTCAAGCGGTGCAAAAAGCGCAAAAGCAAATTCTCTGACAGGTCTGGTTAGCTTTATGTTCCTTTCGAGATTTAAATCCGCATTTGCTATGGGTATGCCGTCTGAGTATAAAACTATAAACGAACACGGTTTTAACGTAAAGGGAAAGATCGACGTTAAAAAGTACATTCAAAAGGATATGCTTCTGGGCGGGGCGCTGTCGTATTCTTACAAACAGAGGCAATACGTTCAGGACGTGATCGACGTGCTGTATCTTGCAATGAAAACACTAAAGGAATCGGGCGAGATAAACACGGCGGATTATGAGAAATATTACCGCGAATTAAGACAAATGCGCTCAGATAAAACGGTGACGCACGCCACTATTCACAATATCAGAAAACACCGTTCTCTTAATAATCCTTTGTACAACAGGTATAAAACTGCGCTGTACTTTGCGGAAATGGTTCTTGAAATGAAAGAGGTATTTCATAACGACGAAAGCAGTGAAATGGGCTTTTCGGGATTTTTGCTCGACATTTCCCAGCTTTGGGAAGTATACCTTGTAAATCTGCTTAGGAAGCGTTTTGATAATGAGTATAATATATTAGCGCAGGAAGAACTCGAACTGTATAACGACGCTTTCTACAAAAGAACCAACAGACCTGATATTGTAATTGAAACAAAGGACGGAGTGCCTGTTGCGGTGCTTGACGCTAAGTTTAAGAAAATGAATTATGATAAAGATGATGTTGACAGGGGCGATATGTTTCAGATCCATTCATATACGGGATATTACAACGAACATAGCAAACTTACAGGAAACCCGCCCCTGCGTTTCAGCGCGCTTGTCTATCCGTCAAAAAGCGCCCCCGGTGTTCAGACATATTCGCCTTTATACGGTCTGAACAATGCCATAACTCAATTTGCGGTCGAGTATATATGTGTCAAAGATAATGACAACTTTGAAGATATTAAAAATTCTGAAGATGCGTTTCTTGACAGGATAGAACAGCTTCTTGAAAATAAGACCTCCGCGCTGTAAATAAAACTCGGCGCGGAGATCTCTTTCGGGAATTTATTCATCAGTCAAGGTCCATTTCAATATCAACAGGTTTCGCTATATCTCCGCGAAGAGTATAATCGACCATAACTCTTATGCCGTCTTCTTCGGGGTAATATCTTTCGTTTGAAGTTACTATTTCAAAATCACTATAGAAATTCTCCTCAAAGAGGGCAATTTGTTTTTTAAGTTCCGAAACAGCGTTTTCGGGACTTCTTTTTATTTCTTTAGGAACATACTGCGTAAATATCTCCGTTCTTATTTTCACGTTTCCGTTTAATATCAGCTTTGTTTCCTCGGAATAAAGCGAGTTTTCGGCAAACGCTCTCCCGAAGAAAAGCGGATATTCGTCGTCGCCGAAAATAAGATAGCTAAAGCGTTTTTGTTCGCCCTCCGCGCGCAATACGGTTTCACTGTATGGAACAAAAAACTCTTTTGTTTCAGAAAATTCTCCGATTATTTCCGCGTCCGAATGTATGAACATTGTCTTGGTTTCGCCGTCAAAGACCGTCCCCGAAACAAGCAGGTCGCCCTCATTCACGCCGCTTCCTACCGTAACGACCGAACCGCCTTTTCTTATGGTCTGCGAAATGATGACGGCAGAATGCGAAGCAACGATATTTCTCGGATTTGTGCTTTCTATTTCGGGAGCGGGTATTCCTTTATGCACTTCAACTTTCAGCCTGAATCCCTCGCACGAAACGTCCGCCCATGCACAGTCGGGAACTTCGAGCATTATGCGCTGTTCGGCTTCGGAAAAGTTTATTTTTGAAACGCTCGTGCCTATTCCTATCCCGCATTCTTCGAGAATAGGATTTATCTCGGCAGGCACTGCCTCGCCGTCATACTGTATGTCAATAACCTTTGTTCCGAAAATTGATATTATCAGGATAAACACAAGAAGCCCCACATAAAGCCCCGCTCTTGTGCGGTATTTATACAATGTGAAATACAATCCTTTCCGCTCTCCCGCGCGTATTCTTACGCCGTTTTTCCGCGCAAGAGAAGCGGTCTTGTAATAATCGAACGGCGACACTTCTCCGCTTATTTCCGCTCCCGAAACTCTGAGATTCCTTACGGGAATACCGCTGTCAATAATTGCCGTCAGGAGATTTTCCTGAAACCCGCCTATTCCCGAAAAACCGACCGTTCCGAAAAACAAGTCGGAACGCTTTTCTTTTTTCATGACTTTCCTCCCGAACAATTTAAGTCCACGGAAGAAATTTTCCCCGTTATTTTAACTCCCCCTGCGCCAAAATTTTCGAGAACGAGAGGCGTTCCCGAAATGCGTATATCGGTTTTGCAAACGCAAAGCGTTATAAATTCCTCGTCGCAGGACAAGACTTTCCGACAGTTTTCAACGTATATCTCCGACATATCCGAGCTTGAATTCATGCGTATGGTTATCACACATTCGCGCATCGAAAGCTCATCGAGCGCTATAAGTTTGTCGTATAATATTCCCATATAAACACCCCTTTAAAATACTTGTCTATTTATATGCATACGGACAAGAAAATAGACCGTGTCGGCAGTATACAGTTGACGGGGTACAGTATCCAGTTAAGGTATCCGTTTCGCGGATAAAATAAAGATTATTTTATAATAAAAAGAGCGTAAACCTATCGCAGGCTTACGCTCTTTCCTCTAAAACTCTAGCCTCTTGCCTCTGAATTTCTAGCTTCTAGCTTCCCACCAATCGCATACATAATATTCCACATTACCGTTTATGGCGTTTACATAAATGATGTATTTCAAATCGTCATTCGTATTGTGACAGCGGAATTTCCAAACGGGAAAAGCCTTTTCAACGGAGCGGTCTGCTGCTCCTCCGGAATTTTCATTGTTTTCATCGTCTTCGCTTGCGGGATACATACCCGTATATATAAGCTCTGCTCTTGAAACCGACAATTCCATTTGCGAGGCAAGCTCTTTTTCCAATATCTTTACCGCGCCAGAAAATGAAATAACTTTGTCGTGAGAAGCCGTTTCTTTTGCGGTGTATCCGGAATATCCTCCATGAAAACGCTCAAACTGTCCGTATTCCATCATAAATGCCTGAGGCATAAACAGATCATAATCGTGACTAAGTGCTTTTTCGCCGTACATGGATTGCCCTGCGCTGTCCGTAAATTCATAACTGTCGAATATAACGCCTTTATATGACGGAGTAAAAGTAAAATCAAAGCCGTATTTTCCGCCGCCGATGTCAATTATTCTCACCTGATAAACTTCGGGTTTGAGATCGCCGCCCCAGCTGTAATTATATTCCGCCGTCATTTCTTTTGCCTTTTCGACTGCTTCTTTGACAGACACTTCTCTGTCAAGAAGAGCATATTTGTCTTCGGAATCAACGTTAAGATAGTTTTCAGCAACTTCAAAAAAGTTGGTCGGATCGTACATTGAAACGGATATGTAGTCGGTAACGCCCGCTTGTTTTAGCAGGTCATCATGACTAAGACCGTATACGCCTGTGCCAAACAAAAATAACGTGAGATATGCCTTGTCGGTATCTACATATATCTGACCGAGTTTCTGTTCTCCGCTTTTGAGCTTGTCTATCCTGTTTTTCAAAAGCACTGTATCTTCGAGATAGTTTTCGCCGTTTTCGCCCTCATAGAGAACGCGGTATAGTGAGTCCTTATCTTCCTGCGTGTAAATATCGCCGAACTCTTTGTCAAAAATCTTGTCAAATTTATCGTAAAATTGCTGAAAATCAAAAGTTTCGGCAGTTAAAGTAAGGTCGTATACTACGTCGCTGTCGGGAATTTTTGCAACAAAATCATCACTCAAAGTGACGACTTTATATCCTGCGTTTTTAACTTCCTCTATCTGTTTATTAAGCTCATTGCGAAGATCGGATATTTTCTGGAGATCCTTTCCGCCTGTATCATCGCACCCGGGAATAAGCAGTACTAGAACTATGCTGAGAATAATTGTTAATATTTTTTTCATATATACCTCCAAAAGTATTTGCTTTCAATTACCTTATCACCGTCAGAACTCCCTTGTCCATTTCGCATACCGTATCACAAAGCACGTCGATATCCTCGGCGGAATGTGATGCGATAAGAATTGTTATGCCTTGTGCTTTCAAATCAAGAAGATATTGTCTCATATCTTTTACGCCGTCTTTGTCCAGACCGTTCATAGGCTCGTCGAGGATAAGCAGGTCGGGGTTTTCCATTATCGCCTGTGCAAGGCCCAGACGCTGGCGCATGCCGAGAGAATATTTGCGGACGTGACGTTTAAGGTCGGGATCAAGTCCGACTTGTTCCATTGTCTTTCGTATGTCGTCTCTTGAAATATGCCCTCGCAGATCCGCCAGCAGTTTCAGATTTTTATACCCCGAATAATACGGTATAAATCCGGGAGTTTCTATGATTATTCCGACGTTTTTCGGAAAGTCGCAGTCTTTTCCTATCCGCTTGTTATCGACAATTATCTCTCCCGTATTCGGTTTTACAAATCCGCATATACATTTCATGAGCATGGTTTTTCCGCTACCGTTTCTGCCGATAAGTCCGTGTATTTTTCCGCGCTCAAAGTGTACGTTGATGTTCTTTAAGATCGGGTTTTTCTGTAATGTCAGGTTTACATTTTTAATGTCTATCATATCAGTGATTCTCCGTAAATTTCAATTTTTTCAAAGCTATAAAACAGCCTATTGTCAGTGCCGCTATCAATGCCCCGAAGTATAAGAAAGAAGCCCATAAGGGGTAGATAGGATCGCTGAATATATTTGTGTAGTGATACCAGAGTATAGTGTTTGCCGCGGGAAACGCCCACCTTATTCCGCCGGAAAGATTTGCCGTTACTGTTCCGAGAGCCATTACTGCAACTGCAGCTGCAAGTCCCGCGGGACCGCCGTATAGAATTTTGACCAGATAAATTATAAGCGACAGTGCCAGCAGATAAGCTCCGAGCAGAACGCTTGTCTGCCAGACAGCCGTAATCATCGGTATCTGGTTATAAAGATTAGGCGGAAGAAGCAGACTGTCAAAGCTGAATGCCTCATCGGGAAACCGCGCCGCATATTTTCTTACAGCCTCGCTCCATTCCGTTCCGAAATGTCCTCCCGAAAAAAGGATACTCGCTGAAAATATTACTGCGATAAACGTCGTTATCGCCATTATCAGAAACAATATCTGCCCGCAAAGCCAGCTCTTTTTTCCCGTCCTTGATATAAAGAACATGGAGTTTCCACCGAGCCTCGGATAATCCGCCAGCAATATCAGAAAGACCAGCGGCATAAACAGCAGAAGCGCCGATGAATTTCCTACGGCAATATACGGCTCAAAAATTATCATAGTGTCGCCGAACTTGTCCGCGCGCGCCGCAAGCGGATCTATTACTAGGGTTTTTATGAATATCATCAGGACGCCGAGGATTATTATTCGGGGATCGGTTATCCAATTTACATATTCCGTCCTTGCGACGCCCCAGATCTTTCGCAGTTCATGCACCGAAATCGCCCCGCTTTCTTTCAATTATCATAAACGCCGCCAACGAGACCGCAAGAAGTATTCCGTACATTATAAATGTCTCATAGAATTTCGTCATGCTTATATCCATTAGTCCGTCGGGATTTATAAACTTTAACATCTCATTAAAGCTCTCGCCGTAATCGTTGCTCCAGCTGTCCATAGTGAGCTTGCTGAACAGCTGTGACAGAGCGTATTTAAGGAAAAAAGGTATACATATTATCAGATATTTGCTCTGCAAAACGCTCGTAAGAAACATTGAGGGAATGCTCCAGAATATTGCAAAAATCCACATGTCAAGAACGAGAATGTAAAACTCCCCTGATATCATTTTCACCGTTTCCGCCGCGAAAGGCTCCATTTCGGAAATGCCGGGGAAAAAGAGCATTACAATACCAGAGAATATGACATACCCCAGAGTGACCGCTGTGCCACCCGAAATAATTCCCGAAAAGAAGTTTGACAACTGCCACTTCGTTTTTGAGGAGCGCACCACCTGAAACCGCAGAGCATTTTCTTCTCTCTCTGCGCACATTTGGGGAACGAAACAAAACGCGGTTATGATCGGAACGAAAAGCGAAAACCACGAGCCTCGCGCGCCATAATACACATACATATTGCAGAACTCATAATGGCTTTTCATTTCATCAGCTGAAAAGCTAAAGAGCGCATTTATCACGGAATACCTGTTTCCCGTTTGGGTGTCCTCGTATATCACGGAAAAGAACAGCAATGCAACCGTCGCTCCCGCGCAGAGCCAGAAATTCCATGAAGTAACTGTTTTTTTGAAAGATACTGCTATTTCACGCATAATGATCCCTCGTTTCTTATCTCCTTTCATAATGCCGAAATCGGCATAAACGGTTTTATTCTTTAATGACACCAATGTTTTTTGACACGGAGTATTGTCTTAAATTCCCGCCGTCTTTGGCGTCGATGTAGACGAAATATGTAAGATGATCGTTCGGGTTATAGGCGGTGAGCTTCCATGCGGGAACGACTTTGGATTCGTGCGTCACAGGATTTAAACCGCCGAGCTCGGTCGGAACATAAGACGAATAGTATACAAACTCTAAATCGTTTATTTCAAATTCAACTTCTTTTGTTAAGCCCTCGGAGAATTTTTTTACAGCCTCGTCTGCCGAGATAACCTTATCAACGCTTTTTGCGCTTGAAATTCCAATATGCAAGGGCATTGACGAAAACATGTCTACTGTATCGCTTTCTATCATCAGCGCGGTTGCGCCCTCGCCGAGATAGTGATTTTTCATATTGTTCTCGGAAACCGTATTTCCTATAGGACAATGCTCAAAATTGACATCTGTCAGTTGCTTTTGCAGATCAAAATAAAATCCGTATATATCGCCTATCTCCAAAACCTTTACGGAGTAAACCTTTGTGGTCATATTTTTCTCTACGCTTTTTCCTATAGGCGCGTTGTTGATATAATCTTCAAAGAAACGCACCGCGTCGCATATCCTTGTTTCTTTGTCAAGGAGCTTGAATGACTGTTCGCTTGTGGGACTGTATGTGCCTGCCACACGGAAATACTGATCTAAAGGAGCAACAGGCGACATACGTTCATAAACAAGTTTGTTTTTATATGCATATTCAAAGATCTTTCCATGGCAGACGCTGAAACTCGAAATATTCGGCGTAGAGGACATATTGACGGGAATTTCCGCGTCATCTCCCTCGCTGTAATTTAAACTGATTATTCCCTCTGTCTGCGAAAAGTCTTTTACAAATCCGCTTTCTACTTCTGGGTTTTCGGGAAGATCTTTATAACTTTTCAGATCTTCTAAAGGCTCTGTCCATGTATAAGAAAAATAGTCCTCGTTAAGTTCGCTGTCGGGGAAGAAATAGGAGTATGCCTTTCTGAAATCTTCTATAGCCATTTTGGGAGTATATTCTCTCCCGACATAATCGTTGTCGGAAAACGACCTGAATTCATAGGCCTTTGCTCTTTCGGGAGCGTTTAAATAAAAGTCTTCCGAGGCCTTGAAATTATCGCAGGCGTCTATAGCGCTTTTTATCTCGTCTTTCGGCTTGTTCAATATTTCGATTTCCTTTCCGCCCATTTCTTCTAAAGATATGTTTTTAAGTTCGCCTATCGGCGTAGACTGGTCGCACCCCGACATAAGCACCGCGCAAGCTAATACCGCTAAAATTGTTGTTTTTGTTTTCATAATGATTTTTCCTTTCGTGTTTAAAATTGTTGATAGAGTTGTAGTTTGCATAGTGTAAAATTAAATGACATCGCCCGTTATAGCAATAACTTTCTCATCTCCCTCCGTTAAATTCTCCCGTAAGAGCATTCACATAGGCTACATATCTAACGCCGTCGTTGGTGTTTTCTAAGGTCAGCTTCCACGCGGGGTGTGCTTGTGTAAAGTTTTCGCCGATCTGCCCCCAATATATTTTTTTGTTATCTCTGTACAAAAGCTCAGCCCTTGTCACTTCAAAGTCTACATAGTCCGTCAGTTTTTCGGAGATGGTCTTTACCGCTTTTTCAAACGGAATGAAGTCCGTGTGCTTTTTTTCGTCAAAAGCCTTATATGCATTATAAGTCGAATATGCTCCCTCAACGTCGTCCGTAACGACCATACACCCTACAGACATATCTCTGTCCATACCGTCTACATCAGTGCCGTCATAGACATAACTAAACGGGATATTGTCAAACGATCTTGAAGTTATAAACTGAAATACGCAATGATCGTCGGTTTCCGAAATTTGATAGACATAAACTTCATTTACATGTATACCAAACCCCGAATGTTCTGCGGCGGTCGGGATAGATACGATATAATCTTCAAAAAACTTTACTGCTTCTTTTATTGATATTTCTTTGTCGTCAAGCATTTTAAATTTTTCTTCGCTGTCTGGAGGAAAGCTCCCTACAAATTCGGTCGCATGGTTCGTTATGAACGCGCAAATATTACTTGATGCAAAATAAGTTGTTTCGCCGTTCTTTTGAGCAGAATATTTTTCGAGAACGCCTTTGTTAAAAGCGCAATAATCGTTTCCGAACGGGCTTCGATAGTACAAAGAAACGCTTTCCTCGCGTTCGGCATAATCCTCTTTATAAACCATAAACGTCAAACCGTCGTGGACATATCCGCCCGACATATAGGTGTCATATACCTCTTTGTTGCTGAGTGGGAAATAACCATCATCTACAGCCAAGGTTTTATCAACATCTTCATAATTGTTAAAATAATAAAGGCAATTTTCATCTAGTTCATGGTTGGGGAAAAGGTATTTAAAAACGGTTTTAAATTCTTCAAGTTCTTCTTTCGGCTGGAGCTGATAAGAAGTGCCTGTGACAAATTCGCTCACATGGTCTATGGTTTTAGGAACTAAAGTATAAAAGAAATCATCGCTTACTTTAAGGTTGCTGTTTTGTTCTATCATTTCTTTTACTTCTTCTTTTGTATAATAGGTTATAGGATTTTCATGTTTATCTATAGGATCGCCAAAATTGAGGTCGGGGTTTGACGAATTGTTGTCATTATTTTCACAGGCTGAACATAATGTAATTACGGTAATCGATAAGAATAGTGCCGCTAATTTTTTCATGGTAGTTACCTCCTTAAATTTTTTCGGCATTTTATGACAATTTTAATTTCTTATCTCCCTCCGCTGAATTCTCCCGTCAGAGCGTTTAAATAGGCTACATACGTTATATCGTCGTTCGGATTTTCAAGAGTCAGTTTCCATGCGGGATAAGCTCGTGTATAGGTTTCTCCTATCTTATGCTCGCCTACAAATTCGCCCCATCTGTACAAAAGCTCGGCTTTTGTTACTTCAAAGTCTACATAGTCCGTCAGTTTTTCGGAGATTGTTTTTACTGCTTTTTCAAACGGAATGAAGTCCGTGTGCTTTTTTTCATCAAAAGCCTTATATGCATTATAAGTCGAATATGCTCCCTCAACGTCGTCCGTAACTACCATACATCCATTAGCCATATCTCTGTTTCCGCCGTCAACATCAGTGCCGTCAATATAAGTAAATGGTATATTGTCGAACGATCTGGAAGTAGTATAATCAAATCCATAATAATCGTCGTCTTCCGAGAGCTTATAGACATAGACGTCATTTACATGGATATCAAATCCCGAATGTTCTGCGGCGGTCGGGATAGATTCTATATAACTTTCAAAAAACTTTACCGCGTCTTTTATTGAAATTTCTTTGCCGTCAAGCATTTTGAATTTTTCTTCGCTGTCGGGAGGATAGTGTCCGACATATTCTGCCGCATAGGAGCGAACACTAATACTCGATGCTGCACGATAAGTTTGTTCGCCGTTCTTTTGTGCAATATATTTTTCAAGAACGCCTTTGTTAAAATTGCAATAATCGTTTCCGAACGGGCTGCGATATGACAAAGCAACGCTTTCCTCGTGCGGAAACTTCATCTCATCATAAACCAGAAATGTAAGACCGTCATAAATATATTCACCCGCCAAGTATGCATTTAATATATCGCTGTTGTTTAGCGGGCGTCCAAATACCATCTGATCAATCAGCTCTTCATCAGTAGCGCTGTCATCATATTCATCAAAAGGATAGTAATAATATAAACATCTTTCGTCTAATTCGTGGTTGGGGAACAGATAGTTATAAATGGTTTTAAATTCTTCGAGTTCTTCTTTCGGCTCGAGATCAAAGGAAGTGCAGGTGACAAATTCGCTCACATGGTCTATAGTTTTTGGAACTAAAGTATAAAAGAAATCATCGCTTACTTTGAGGTTGCCGTTTTGTTCTATCATTTCTTTTACTTCTTCTTTTGTATAATAAGTTATAGGATTTTCATGTTTATCTATGGGATCGCCAAAATTGAGGTCGGGGTTTGACGAATTGTTGTCATTATTTTCACAGGCAGAGCATAATGTAAGTACGGCGATTGACAAAAATAGTGCCGCTAATTTTTTCATGGTAATTACCTCCTTAAATTTCTTTGGCATTTTATGCCGATTTTACTTAGTCGCTGTAAATGGTAAACTCTTCTGTTTTACCTGTGCCGTCGGTCAGCGAGAAAAACCATTTTTATCACCTCCGTTTTAAAAATTTTTTTCAGAGGATTATTTAGTCCTCTATAATATAAGACCTTTAAAAAAAATAGTTTTATACCATAACTATTATATTTTTTATTCGGTTTCTGAAAGTTTGGCACTTTTAGCTAAATTTAAAGTAGTGTTTTTGTCAAAATAGCAAAATAATTCTAATATGTAATCTCCGTCGTCCCATAGAATGTCAGTGAAATGATCATTTTCAATAATTGCTTCAAGCAATAATCCTCTGTGTCCGTTTATATCGACCTCGACCAACTTGCCTTGATCCGTGTTTAAATGAATAACACCACAGGTTTTTTTAATGCGCTGGTCGAACCAAATATGTTGATTTGTTTCATGATTTATGTATTCGGTACCTACACCGAATACATCTTCTTTTTCGTCTCTGATTTCAAATCCCTCGGGAATATCGGTCAAAACGTATTTTTTCTCTATAGTCTCGGGAGCGTTATTTATGTTTTTGGGGCGAATTTCGGTGTGGTCGGGATATTCCCTGCCGGTAAAATCAGTAAATATAACGTCGGGTTTTAAAAAACAACCCGATATTAAGGCTAGAAAAATCAAGATAGTTATGATAAGTATTAGTTTTGCAGAAATATGTTTCCTCTTGGGAAGCGCGGGCGCATAGGAAAGGGCAGTTTCGGCGCGGTCTTTCTTACGAAGAGCGGCGGCGTTGCGCTCATAGACTTTGAAGATCTTTTTCATTTTGAGGCGGTGTTTATAGGAGAATTTGTGGTCGGTAGTTTCGGGATAGGAATTAAACTCGCGCTCGGCATATTCTTCTATTATAGATTTAAAAATGCTTTCAGACATCGTCGCTGCTCCTTTCTAAAATAAATTTCTTGACAGCCTTTCGTGCTGTATAAAGCCGTTTATAAACCGCCGATACAGAAATTTTCAACGTCTTGGCTATCTCATTTGCCGGCATTTCTGAGGAATATGACAATATCAGAACGCTCCTTTGCTTTTCGGGAAGCGTAGCGATGAAATCAATTATTTCGTCGCGGGAGATAAGAGCAAGCAAAGAATTTTCAATAATATCCTCATCATATTGTGCAATATTGTCCTCGGTCTCTGTTTCGTCAGTGAGAGGCTTTCTTTTTTTGATAAAATCAAGACAGACATTTTTGACTGTAACATACATATAATGGACGCGTTTTAAATTGCTTAGCGACAAAAAGACTTCGGGATCGTCGGCAATTCTCAAAAACGCCTCTTGTACAGCGTCCTCGGCGTTTTCGGGATTATTAAGAATTTTAAGGGCTATGTTGAAAAAGCGGGCTTTGTACCTTTCGTAAAACTCGGCAAATTCATTTCTTTGTTCTTCATTTTCCAGAACAGCTAAAGCGGCAGATATCATTTTTACCTATCCTTGTTTTTCACTGTGTTTTTTTTATTATATCACTAATATATGTAAATTGCAATATAATTTTGTAACAAGGCGTGCTTTAGTGAACAATAAAGCCCTTTTGCTTTTATAAAATGCCGTGTCATGTCGATATCCCGCAGGGGGCGGGGTTTAGTATAAGTCTACAAAAAACGGAGCAATTTGGTTTTAAATTTTGTTTGTTCATACATTGACGGGAAAATACAAAATAATATATAATAACATTATGGCTTTAAATGCGGCATTGCCGCGCGTTATCAAGAAAGGAAATAATATGTTTTGTAAAAAATGTAATTCGGAAATACCCGAGGGCTCCAAGTTCTGCCAGAACTGCGGAGAGCCTGTTCCCGCGCCCGCAGACAGGGGAACAGTATGCCCGAAATGTAAAATGATCTTGCCCGAAAACACAAAGTTCTGTGCTTTCTGCGGAACACCGATAGGCGAGGCGGCTGTTGATACAACGGCTGATACTGTAAGTTTAGCGGATAGTGTTGACGCTACCGTAAGCCTCGAAAAGCAGAGCTCTATTCCGCAGATGAGCGAACCCTCTTATGCAGGAACAGCACAGCAGGTCGCTTATTCGGGAACAACAGGCTACATACCGCCCTTTGCTCCCTCGGAGAATACGGCGCAGACGCCCGTTATAGTTTCAAATGAACCCGCTGCGGCGGCAGTAAAACAGAAGAGCGCAAAGAAGCCTCTTATTATCACGATAGTGGCTGTTTTAGTTGCGGCGATCATCGGTGGAGGGGTTTTGTGCTTTTTTAATTCCGCGGCAGTTTTAAGTACCTTTATGGGAAAAGCAAACTATGCGGCTATGGTCGAGGGCAACTCGCTAAAGCAGATGGCAGAGTCTTTCGACAAGTCTTCTCTTGCGAGCAGCATTAAAACCTATTCCGAGCTTTATGCTTCTCTCGGCACGCTCGCAAATACGGGCAGTTATCGCGGAATGTCCGTTCCTATGTCGGATACGGTAACATCTGATGACGGGCAGAGCGTTGACCTTTCTTCGGCTTTTGCGGCGCTTAATGAGACCATGAAGAACTATCTTGGCGCAAACTCTGCGGAATTTTCTCTGGGAATGGACGTAGAGTTTACCGACGAAGCGAAAAGCGAGATATTAAAGAACACGGAAATGACCGAAGAGGAGCTCGGCGAGATCGTTGAATTTATAAATAAATCCAAGATATCGGCTGGTATCGCTTCGAGCGAAAACTCCGCGGCATATACCTTTGCGGCTGAAACAAGCGGATTTAAAGCCGACGCAAGGATCCTTGTAAACGACGAGGGAGAGACTTATCTTGTTCTGCCGTTTGCTTCGGAAAAAGGGCTTATGGTAAAGCTCGAAAATGTAAACGGAACTGACATTGAAATTTCCGAGCCCGAAGAGGCTGTTTCTCTTGAAATTGACGAAAAGGAAATAGAGCGCTTTATAAACGAAGTAGTTGAGACCTACATCGAAAACTACAAGGACTCCGAAATAGAAATGGAAGACGGCGAAATAAGCGCGGCGGGCGTCTCGGTTTCGGGAAAGGTCCTTACTGCCGAGTTTGACAGCGATAAGATCGAAAAGCTCATAACCGACATTGCGGACAAATTCGCGTCAGACGATTACTTCGCAGACAAGATAGTTGAATATATAAACAACATCGGCATTGACTACAGCACAAGCGATCTCAAAGAAGATATCGAAGATTATATTGACAATATAACAATAAACAGTTCTCTTTCGCTCAAGATCACAACTGTTATAAACAACAGGGGAGACGTTCTCGGAAAAAGCTGTGAATTGTCCTCGGGCAAAGAAAACAGCATAGTATTTTCTTATGTTGCAGGCGGAACAAAGGAAAGCGGGTTTGAAGTAAAGTCCAAGGGACAATATACCGTTTCCGTAAAGAACGAACCCGAAAACAACGAAAACGGTCTTGTCACTATAAAAATGACTGTTATAAACGGCGATGAAAAGCAGACGGCTTCTTTAAAGCTCAAATACAGCGACGCAAAGACCGAAAAGTTCTGCGGCAGAGATGTTTATGTCGGAAAGTATGAGATGAGCATTGACCTGCCCGATGAATTTGCAGAATACAACGCCGAAGCGGCAGAGTTTCTGGACGGCACGAGCTTTTCCGTAACTAACTCGGTAGAAGAAAATTCATGCTCGACTACTTTCGGAATTAAGAACAAGACCTACGGAAGCGTTTCGGTAGACTATGTTCTGACAGTAAAGGACGACAATTCCGCACTTGAAAAGCCCTCGTCTGTTCTCGACTTTACGCCTTATATGGACGGAACTCAGCCCGATGATGATTTCAAAAACGAGCTTATAGACTATCTCAAAACGGTGCGCGACGCTATTACAAAACAGGACGCGGGAGATCTCGGCGATACGGTCGCAGACCGGATAGATGGTATTATAGGACAGGTAGACACTGTAAGCACTGATGCTCTCAAAGGGCTTCTTGTTGATATCGAAGATGACGTAGAAGAGATCGAAAAAGATTATACCAAATACGGCTTCTATTTCAGCATGGAAGAAAACGAGGACAAATTTGAACAGCTTTCGGAATTGGCAGAGGATTATGAAGATCTGTATGATGAGATCGAAAGCGAATGTTACTACAGTTACAGTGACACAATAACCTCCGAGGAATACAAGGAATACCAGTCGAAGCTCAAAGAGCTTTCAGACAGAAAGGACGCTATTATCGCCGAAGCGGCAGGCTATACGCCAAATCCCGACGATCTTACGAGCATAGACGCTCTTTATATCATAAGCGCCGTGACGTCAAACGGCAAAAGTGATGTAGATGACATTTATTCGGAATATTACAGCTATTTTAATACCGAGGATTTCTACAACGAAGCCAACGAGCTTTACACTGACTACGGCGAGCTTTACTCTGATGTGAACGATGTTTTGTATTCGTCAAAGGAAACCCTTACTTATTCGGAATACAACGAATATCTTGAGCGGCTGAATGCGCTTGAAGCAAGGAAAGACGAGCTTGAGAAAAAAGCAAAGATACAGGCGGGAGAAATGGCGGCGGCGTAATTGCACGAATATAATGACCAAACTTCACCTCGGAATTTTCCGGGGTGAATTGCTTTATACGGCAATGATCATATTCGGTTGTTTTTAGCCAAGATGAATGAGAGTTTCAAAAGCATTTTTTCATTATTTATTATATCACAAGGTACCATATATTGCAATATACTTAAAGCATAAAAAACCGCCGAATATTCGGCAGTTTTTGTATATTTTATACTATAAATTAACAGCGCCGCACGGACAGTATTCCGCGCGGCGTTTGTTTATGTAGGTTTTCTTATCCTTAGAAATCAATGTCATTAACGGCAGAGTTCGCGAGCTGAAGCTCTTTTTTGGGTATTCTCTTCAGCGGGTTGTAAACATACTTCTTGCACGAATCGTAGGACTTTACATCTCCGAATTTCGAGCAGGTTATTGTATCGCCTGAAGCCGCCGTACCGAGAGCGCAGTACTTGCACGCAGGCTTTATATTATTTCCGAACAACGCTTTTCTTGCCATAGTAAATACCTCCGTATAAAACAATTTACCTATTTACATTATATCACGCTTTTTTTAAAATGTCCACAGGAATTTTCTTTTAAAACGTAAAAATAATGGAAATATTTTTAGCTATTTTAACAATAAACCTCATTTCGAGTATATCGGGAGAACATTAAGCGTAGCTTTTCTTCCTAGGTCTCCGTTAAGCGGAACGATATGCAGGGGCATTTTCCCGATGAAATCTTTTCCCGCTGTGCCGAAAATATCGTAAAAGCGGTCGGGCTGGGGCGCATTTATAACAAGCAGATAGCCTCTGTCGCCGTTTAATGTTATTCCGCGAAGCCAGAGAGCGCTTACCTCGGGGAGTTTTTTCGCTGTCTCGCAGAGCTTGTTTGAAAGCTGGAGAGGATAGGGATTAGGCGTATACAGATCGACGGGCGTATTTCCCGTAACAAGGTGATTTGCGCGTCCCGTTTTCAATACCTGCTTTTTTTCGCGCCATTTGGAAACGGCGTTTCGGCTTATAAACATATTGTCGTCGAAAGGATTTACCATCATTCCCTCGCAAACGCCGCCGTCAGCTATCACTCCCGAAATATAGTCGAAGTCGGTTATTATCGTATAATAATCGCTGAATGCATCACATTTTTCAAGCTCGCTTTCGTCCGTAAAGACAGGGAAAATACTTCCGAATTTTGGGTTTTCAAGAAGCATAAAAGAAACCTTTGCATTGTCGTCGGCATTATATGTTCCGTCGCTTTTCTTTATAGGCTCGGGCGAAATTTTAACGGCGCAGACAAATTTTGCGTTCATTACTATTTCCGTAGCTATGGCGTCCATCAGCTTGTTCTGAGCCGAAGTATCGTTTTCGTCTGTTGTGCGCCTGCTTATTATAAGTTTATGAAGCTCCTGCGGTTCGAGCTTTTCGTTTATTCTGTATTTATTTGGCATTTTTGACCTCCGTGTTATAAAAGAAATATGCCCGTCATTAAATACGGCATTATTGAAAAATGCGTTCAGTAATTGTCTTTATATATCGCCGCAACGGAAATATCGTCCCTGCTTCCGCTGCGTGAGCGTGTTCTCAGATGTTCTTCGAGAGCGTCTGCGGTGTCGGTTTCAATAGCCGAGAAGATCCTTTTCCCGAATTTCATGAAATCCCCGACATTCACAAATGAATTTATCAGCCCGTCGCTTGAAAGCGACACGCCCGAAAAGTTCCCCTCGCTGTAAAACGAACGGAAGCTCTCAATGGCGTTATTGTCGCAAAGTGAAGTCGTAAGGTTTCCGACAAGCTCCGCGTCGTCGGGCATAGGGCAGAATATTTCCCCGTCCTTTTGCACAAGAAAGTTCCCGTCGCCTATCTGAAGCCCGAAACAGCCTTTTTCGCTTATCCCTGCGACAATAAGCGTCGCTCCGTACATTACTTCGTTCGCTATTCCGCCGTATTTTTCGCAGACAGCCTTTTCGCTTTCACTAAGCGGATTTTCGCGGATATGTTCGGCAATTTCGCTGTTCCAGCCGCAAATTATGTTTGCGGCAATTCTCCTGGCGGCGGTAGTGCGGTCGTTTTGAAATATCCTGTCGATACCGCCGTTCTGCGCGGCAAAATCACTGACAGAACGTATAGCGACATTTACAGCCATTTCGCTCCCTATTGCACTGCGAAAATGCCGTTCGCTTCCGTGACCGTCGGAAAGAACGGCCAATGCAAGGTTTTCTGACAGACAGACCTTTGCGCTGTCCTGGCAAGGCAGTCCCTCGCACTCATGAGAAGCGCCGCGCACCGACAGGGCATAACCCCTGAATTTTGTGTTTTCAAGCATAATTTACCCTATAGAGCGCATTACCAGCCCTCTTCTATATCCTCGCTTATTTCGGAGCTTTCTGCATACTCGCGTATCTGCTCTGCGGCAGTCTGCTGTTTTGTACGGAAATCTTCTTCTGTTTCCGCAAGGCGTATGCTCCTGCTCCCTATCTGAGATGAAGTTATGGCTACAAACTTTACGAGCTTTGCGAGCGCTTCTCCGTTATGCGCCGCGACAACGCTGTCGGGGTTTTCGGTAAAGCGGGCTAAAATGTCTAAGTCTGCGTCCTCGCCTATTGCAACAGCGGCTTTTATTCCTGCGGAATACCAGCGGTTTCTGCGGAGCTCTTCAAGCCCTTTTTCAAAGTTATCCGTAGGATATCCGTCCGACATAAGTATCATAACAGGCGCAAAAGACAGCGACGGACTGTTCATAAACGAATTTCTGGAGAGCTTTGAATTAAGCTCGGAAAACGCGCTTCCGAGGTCCGTAACGTTTTCCGCGTCGAGCGGTTTCCATTCAAAATTTTCGACAGAAATAGGCTCGGGATACATCCACTCGCTCCCGCCCGAAAATTTTAGTACCGCTATTTTTATATCCGCGTCTGCTCCGCCTATTCCGCGTATTTCCGAAATAAGCTCTTCCATAACGGCGTTTACTGTTCCTATCTTAGAACCGCTCATACTTCCCGAGCAGTCTATAAGCAGGAAAAGCACCATTGATTTTTTGGCGATCTCTTCTGCATCGTCAAACGGATTTATGGGCATTTTTCTTCCTCCCTTAAAAGATGTAACTTTATAAGCGTTTACTCTTCCGCTCAAACACGTTGCCAGAGGGATACAGTATACAGTGCATCTAGAAGCTGGAGATTAGAGACAAGAGGCTAGAATTTTAGAGGAGAGGTTATTCGATTTTCATAAGAATTCTAGCCTCTAGCCTCTTTATCCGAAAACTAAACAACTTTCCTTTCAAAAGTTCCCCGAAATTCTTATCTCTTACATCTTACTTCTTACCTCTAGCAGGATAGGGCGAGAAAACGTTATTTAGAAAGATAACGTTTAAAAAGAACCACTGCTAAATACTGCATACTGTCTACTGCATACCGCCAACAGGTCTGATCAAACTATACACCGTAATTATACCACATTTAATGCTTTTCGTCAAGAGAAATATAGCATTGTTGAAAACTTTTTAATATATTTTGTCAAAAAACGGTTGAATACAAGTCTGATTTATGCTACAATATGAGAAAGGGGAGCATTTAAATATGAAATTCAGAATTATTGCCATTTTAATATTAGCTGTATTTATGTTTGCAGGGTGCGCACAACAACGGGATATAAGCGAGCTTACTATATTTATCGCTGAAGAGAGCGGGTATGCAGGGAATAACAGTGATACGGAAAGTTCGAGCGAAGAGAGCGCGCCTGTGCTCGAGCCCGAAAAAAAGCCCGAAGAGCCCGAATATGCCGAATTTTTTAAGGAAATGAAAGTTCATACTCTTGAGCTTGAAATGGAACAAAAAGATTGGAATTTCCTTTTGTATAACCCGTTTGCTAAACAATACAGAACAGCAAATGTAATTATTGACGGTGAAAGATATGACAACACCGCCATAAGGACGAGAGGAAATTCGACGCTTAAATCGGCTATAACAGAAAGCGGGATCTACCGCCCGCCGCTCAAGCTGAAGTTCGACAAGTATGTTGAGGACAGGACGTTTAAAGGGCTTGACGAGCTGGCGCTTTTAAATGTTGCGGGAGACAATTCTTATGCGCGCGAATATATAGGATATGAGGCGTTTCGTGTATTAGACCTGTGTGCGCCGTATGTTACATTCTTCAACATTTATATAAACGGAAAGCTCCACGGCTTTTATGTCGGAGTGGAAATAATAGACAACAGTTTTCTTGACCGCGTATTCGACAGTCATAAGCACAGTCTGTATAAAGCCGACAACAATTCAACGCTTCTTACGAATATGGACTTTTCGGTTATGGAACAGAAAAAAGGAAGCGACACCAGCAAGACCGATCTAAAATATTTGACACAAGTCTTGGACGAAATGACGCTCGGCGAAAAGGGAAATATTGAGGATATACTTGACGTGGATTCGGTGCTGAAAAATTTCGCGGTAAATGCCGTATTGCACAATTGGGACGACTATGCGGGATATTATGCTCATAACTATTATCTTTATCTGCATGACGGGAAGTTTTATTTTATCCCGTGGGATATGAACCAGATATGCTTTCAGTGGCAAAGACATTTTACCGACAGCGACGGCTCAAAGCAGGATATCATCACGCCCGTAACGGGAGGCGCTTCGGTCTCACAGCGCCCGCTGGTAAATAAGCTCCTTTCGGTAAATGAATATTATCTGAAGTATCTTGATTATTGCGAACAGCTTAATGCGTGGCTGAAAGAACTTGACGAAAGCAATAGGCTCAATGATATAAAAGATATGCTGGACGAAAATGTAAAAAACGATCCCACCAGATATTACGGCTATTATGATTTCGTCCGTGAATTCAGCAAATCATATTCCTATGGGCTGGCTTATTTTATTCACGACCGCTCGGCTTATCTTACAAAACGGATAGAACAGATACGCACGGAAAACAAAAATCCCATAACGGGCTTAGAGCTTATTGCGTCATAATTCAATGCATTTACGGCACTATTATTCGTATATATGACTTACAGACTTTAAAGGAGCATTATGAAAAAATTCCATGCACTAGCCTTGGCAATGACCGTGTTATTGCTGTCGGGGTGCCGCGGCAATACTAAAGATGTTCCGCTTGAACTGATAATAAGCAGTCAGGCAGAAAGCTCCGATACCGAAATAATTGACAATAATGATGATGAACCAAATTCGGGCTACGGCTTTTCCAAGGAAGAAAAGGAGCCCGAATATGTCGGTTTTTTCAAGGAAACAGCCGTTCATACCATAGATTTTCAAATGCCCGCTTCCGATTGGGACTATTTTATAAACCACCCTCTGGCAAAGACCTATAGAACTGTTGATGTTGTTATTGATGGCGAAATGTATGAAAACGCAGGTATACGCACAAGAGGGAATACTTCTCTTTTAGCATACATTGATTATACGAAAATGCGCCCGCCGTTTGAAATAAAATTCGATAAATATATCGACGGCAGGCTGTTTTTGGGACTTGACGAGCTTAGCCTTTTGAACGTTGTTGACGACAGAGCGTTTTTGCGCGATTACATCGGCTATGAAGCGTTCAGGGCAATAGACGGTTTTGCTCCTTATGTGACGTTTTTCAATATCACGGTAAACGGAAAACTTCACGGTCTGTATGTCGGAGTTGAATCGGTTGACAGCAGTTTTCTTGACCGAGTTTTCAACAGCCATAAGCACAATCTTTATAAAAGCGAAACGCAGACAACGCTCCTGCCGACTATGAGGAAAAGTGCAGTTTCCCAGCAAAAGGGGAGCGACGAGAGCAGAGCCGACCTTAATTACCTTATAAAAACGCTCGATACAATGAAGCTCGGTGAAAAGGAAAATATCGAGGACATTTTAGACGTGGATTCTGTCCTCAAATATCTCGCTGTAAATGCCGTATTGCATAATTGGGACAGCTATGCGGGATACTATGCGCATAATTTTTACATGTATATAAACGACGGAAAATTTTATTTTATACCGTGGGATATGAACGAGGTATGCTTGCAATGGCAAAGGCAATATGAGCCGAGCGACGGCTCAAGGGAAGATATTGCTTCGCCCATAACGGGAGATATTTCCGTTTCACAGCGTCCTCTGGTAAATAAACTGCTCGCGGTAGACGAATATTATAATAAGTATCTAGACTATTGTTCGATACTCAACGAATGGCTAAAGGGCATTGACGAAAGCGGTTGGCTGAATGATATGCATGATATGCTTGATGAATATGTAAAAAACGATCCCACCAAATTCTATGACTATTCATCATTTAACAATCAGTTCAATAACGCCTATTATTACGGTATTTCATACTTTATCCACGACCGCACGGCTTATCTCACAAAAAGGCTTAATGAGCTTCGCCGCGAATAAAAATATTTTATTAAATTTTTCTGCAACTTTTTCGACATTAGAAAAGTATTTATTTTAGAAACGTCATTTGGAAATTTTATAAAAAGCTCGGAATTTATAAGGGGAAAATTATGAAAAAAATACTTGTGGTATTCACTATATCTGCTTTGCTTTTGCTTTCGGGGTGCGGCAAGAGTGAAACAAGCTCCCTGCAGATAGAAATAAACAATACCGAGAGCGGCGGCTATGCCGAAGAAAACAGCGGCTATCCCTATGAAAACGTGCAAAGCAGCTCTGACTATTATCACGAAAACGAGCTTGAACAGCCCGAATATGCAGAGTTTTTTGAAGAAAAGAAAGTGCACAGGCTGGACATAAGTATCACTTCGGAGGATTGGAGCGCGATATGCGCCGCGCCGCTGAACAAGGAATACAAAAGCGCGGATATAACGATAGACGGTGTGACAATAGAAACCTGCGGTCTTAAAACTCACGGAAATTCAACGCTCAATGAGGTGGTTAAAGCCGAAAAGACCTGTTTCCCGTTTAAAATTAAATTTGACAAGTACACCGAAAACACATTTATGGGTTTGGACGAGCTTGTATTGTGCAACAATTATATAGACGTTTCATATACGAGACAGTATGCGGGGTATGAAGCATTCAGGGCGATAGGAAAAGACGCACCGTTATCCGCGTTTTTCAATGTCTATGTAAACGGTGAGCTTATGGGGCTTTATACGGGCGTAGAAGAAATAGACGACAGCTATCTCGAACGCGTTTTCGGAAGTCACAAGCACAATCTCTACAAAGCGGACGAGATGGCGACGCTTGCGCCAAGTATGCCCTCATGGTCAATGAAGCAGAAAAATGGGAACGACACAGCGGATCTTAAAAAGCTGGTAAAGGTCCTTGATGAAACGCCTCTCGGAGAAAAGGGAGAAATAGAAAGCGTGCTTGACGTGGATTCGGCGCTCGCGTATATTGCGGTAGGCGCGGTTATTCATCATTGCGACGGCTACGGCGGTTATTCGGCTCATAACTATTGTTTATATTTTAACGACGGAGTATTCTACGTGTTGCCGTGGGATATGGACTTGTGTTTTTATCAGACGGGCTGGGGATTTTTGCCGAGCGAGGGAGCGCAGATGGATATTGCCGACGGGCTTACGGGAGCGGAGAATATAAAGGAGCGTCCGCTTATCCAAAAGCTCCTGGCGGTAGACGAGTATTATGAAACGTATCTTGAATATTGCAAAGAAGCTCTCGAATGGCTCAAAGAGTATGACTTAAACGGAGCAGACGAGCTTTATGAACTTATCGGCGAGAGCGTTAAAAACGATCCGCGCGGGAAATACAACCTCTTTAACAGCGAGTTTAACCACACCTATCACTACGGCTTCGCGGGATATATAAGAGAGCGCGTGGCTTACCTCGAGAATAGATTAAATGAACTTGCAGGCAGTTGACAGGGTACAGGGTACAGTATGCAGTAGTAAGTGTCCGCCTTTCGGCGGACATTTTTTAGATTGTTCAATAATTAAAAGAGCGTAAGCCTGTGAAAGGTTTACGCTCTTTCCTCTTAACACAATTTAAATATTATCCGCGAAGCGGATACCTAAACTGACTACTGTCCACTGTACACAGCGTTGCACGCGAAGCGTTCAATGCGTATACTGACAACCCGCCCGAATTTATTTCACAGCCTATAAATTAAATAACATCTTTCAGTGATTTTACAAACTTATAAATCTCCTCAGGCGCGCCCTCGCCGTATTTTTCTACGAGCCTTACTATTGCCGAGCCGACAATTACGCCGTCCGAAAGCTCGGACATTTTTTTCGCCTGTTCGGGATTTGAAATTCCGAAGCCTATTGCCGCGGGAACTTTTGAGTATTTCCTTACGCTCGCCATAATTGACGCAAGGTCGGTCTTTATCTCGCTTCTGACGCCTGTAACGCCCATTGAGCTTACTATGTACAAAAATCCGTTTGCACTTTGGGCTATGGACTTTATGCGCTGTTCGCTGGTGGGAGCTATCATTGAAATAAGCGCAACGCCGTGAGCTTTTGCAGAACTGTCTGCTTCGCTCTTTTCCTCAAACGGAAGATCGGGGCAGATAAGACCGTCTATGCCTATCTGTGCGCATTTTGCGAAAAACCTGTCGTAGCCGTATTTATAAACGGGATTTACATACGTCATAAACACAAGCGGAATGTCAGTTTGCGAACGTACTTTTTCGGCAAGCTCAAAGGCTTTGTCAGTAGTCATTCCCGCCTTTAATGCCCTTACGTCTGCACCCTGAATAACGGGGCCCTCTGCAATAGGATCGGAAAACGGAATGCCTATTTCTACCATATCCGCGCCTGCTCTTATCAGTGCCATTATATTTTCATAAGAAGCCTCATAGCTCGGATCGCCCGCCGTCAGAAAGCCAATAAAGGCTTTTTTGTTTTTGAATGCGTTTTCAATTCTGTTCATCTTTTGTTCTCCTTATTCATGCAGATCAATTCCGCGATAGCGGGCAATTGCCGCGACATCTTTATCTCCGCGTCCCGACAGACAGCAAATTATGATATCGTCTTTTTTCATTGTAGGCGCTATCTTCATAAGATAAGCGACAGCGTGAGCGCTTTCTATTGCGCAGATAATGCCCTCTGTGCGCGCGATATACTCAAACGCATTTACGGCTTCGTCATCTGTAACGGGGACATATTCCGCTCTGCCTATTGAGTGAAGATAAGCGTGCTCGGGACCTATCCCGGGATAGTCAAGTCCCGCGGATATAGAGTAAACAGGCGCTATTTGTCCGTATTCGTTCTGGCAGAAAAGGCTCTTCATTCCGTGGAAAATGCCGAGCGTTCCCGTGGCGATAGTTGCCGCGGTCTCTCCCGTATCAACGCCGCGCCCCGCCGCTTCACAGCCGATAAGGCGAACATCTTTGTCGTTTATAAAGTTGTAGAACATTCCCATAGCGTTTGAGCCGCCGCCTACACAAGCCATAACGGCAGTCGGGAGCTTTCCCTCTTTTTCGAGTATCTGCTCTCTTGCTTCTTTGGAGATAACGCTCTGAAAATCGCGCACTATCATCGGGAAAGGGTGCGGTCCCATTACCGAGCCTAAAACGTAAAGCGTGTCGTCTACTCTGTTCGTCCAGTCGCGCATAGCCTCGTTTACAGCGTCTTTTAGCGTCATTGTTCCGCTCGTTACGGGGTGTACCTTTGCGCCCAAAAGCTCCATTCTGTATACATTCAGCGCCTGCCTTATTGTATCTTCCTTGCCCATGAAAATCTCGCACTCTAAGTCCATAAGTGCCGCAGCCGTTGCCGCAGCAACGCCGTGCTGTCCTGCGCCTGTTTCAGCGATTATGCGCGTTTTTCCCATTTTTTTGGCAAGCAGGCACTGACCGAGAACATTGTTTATTTTATGAGAACCCGTGTGGTTTAAGTCCTCGCGCTTGAAATAAATTTTTGCGCCACCCAGATCGCGCGTCATCTTCTCCGCATAATACAGCAGGGACGGTCTGCCCGCATATTCGCGGTTCAGCCTGTCAAGCTCCGCGACAAAATCGGGATCATTCTTATAGTGTTCATAAGCCTCTTCGAGCTTGTGTATTTCGTTCATCAGCGTTTCGGGGATATACTGTCCGCCGAAATCGCCGTAACGTCCTTTTGACATAGTAACTTAGCTTCCTTTCGTTCAAGTTTAGTTTTTAAAGATTTCTTATCGCCTTTACGGCGGCTATCATTTTTTCTCGGTCTTTTATTTTGTCGGTTTCAATGCCGCTGCTAAGGTCTACTGCGAACGGCTTTGATTTTGCGGCGGCTTCGGCTAAGTTTTCGGGAGTAAGCCCGCCCGCGAGAAAGAACGGAGTTTTTATTTTTTCGGTGTCAATAAGTGAATGATCGAAACTTATCCCGCTTCCCGTGCCGCTGTCGAGCAGGAGAAAATCAGCTCCCATATCGTCCGCTTTTTTTATGTCATCTTCAGTTGTCACCTTTACGGCTTTGATTATCGGAACGCCCGTAAGCTCTTTTAATCTTTTGATATATTCCGCATTTTCATTTCCGTGACATTGAAGCATATCCGCTATACCGCGCCTTGCAAATTCCGCAAACTTCTCTATATCGGCATTTACCGAAACAGCAACAGACTTTATCTTCGGAGAAAGCCTCGCTTTCAGATTTTCGGCTGTCTCAATGTCAATGTTCCTGTGGCTTTGGGGAAACATTACAATAAAGCCGATATAATCGGGGTTAGCCTCGTTTGCGTATTCAATATCTTCTTCGCGGAACATTCCGCATAATTTTATTTTGACCGACATTTTACTTTTCTCCGCGCAGTTCTTTCAGCTTTGCCGTTTTGTCCTCTGCTCTCATAAGAGCTTCTCCGATGAGAGCCGCGTTTGCGCCGATTTCCCGCAGTTTTTCAACATCAGCTTTTGTAGTTATCCCGCTTTCCGAAACAAATATTCTGTCTCGGGGAATAAGTTCGCGCAATCGAGCGGAATTTCCCACGTCAACCGTAAATGACCTGAGGTCGCGGTTATTTACGCCGATTATCTTCGCCCCGATATTTACGGCGGTTTTAATTTCTTCTTCATTGTGAGTTTCGACAATTGCCGACAATCCCAAAGAATGTGCAAGATTTAGATAATCCTTTAATTGCTGTTCACTAAGAATTGAGCATATAAGCAAGACCGCGCCTGCGCCGAGAATTTTCGCTTCGTATATCATATACTCGCTTATGGTAAAATCCTTGCGCAGAACGGGAATATTTACCGCGCCCGTTATTTCTTTCAGTATCTCATCACTGCCCTTGAACCAGAACGGCTCTGTCAGGCAGGAAATTGCCTCCGCGCCCGCTTTTTCATAGTCCTTTGCAATTTGCAGATAAGGAAAATCCTCTGCAATAACGCCCTTTGACGGAGAGGCTTTCTTGACCTCGCAGATAAAAGAGATATCATTTCCGCAAAGCGCCTTATAAAACGGAAATTTCGTATCAACAGGCAGTGCTTCGGCTTTTTCGCGGACTTCTGAAAGCGGTATTTCCCGTTGTTTTTCGGCAATTCTCTCGCGCGTCTTTGCCGCTATTTCGTCGAGAATGTTCATAGTTATTATTCAACCTTGTTTGAAACTTCGATATACTTTTCGAGAGTTTTCATTGCTGCGCCGCTGTCTATCATCTCTGCCGCCTGCTTTATGCCGTCCTCGATAGAAATGCCCTTATAGATATGGAGCGCCGAGCCTGCATTAAGCAAAACAGCGTCGCGTCCCGCGCACTTCTTTCCTCCGAGAATTTCTTTTGCGATTTTAGCGTTTTCCGCAGGATCGCCGCCTTTTATCTCGGACATATCATGGCGCGAAAGACCGAACTGTTCGGGAGTTATCTCGTATTTTGTAAACTTGTCGCCCTCGAATTCAATTACCGAAGTGGGAGCGCTGACGGAAATTTCGTCGAGCTTATCCTGACCGTAAACTGCTATTCCGCGCTTAACTCCGAGCTTTACGAGAGTTTTCGACATAGGCTCCAAAAGGCTCTCGTCATAAACTCCCAAAAGCTGATAAGAAGCATGAGCGGGGTTTGTAAGCGGACCGAGGAGATTGAACACAGTAGGAATTCCTATTTCCTTGCGGACAGGTCCGACATACTTCATAGCCGTATGGTATTTCTGCGCGAACATAAAGCACATTCCGACTTCATCAAGAAGTTTTATACAGCCCTCAGGAGATACCGAAATGTTTATGCCAAGCGCCTCTAAAACGTCCGCTGCTCCGCATTTTGAAGAAGCCGCGCGGTTTCCGTGCTTTGCTATTTTAACGCCCGCCGACGCGCATATAATTCCTGAAATTGTCGAGATATTTATAGACTGTGCGCCGTCGCCGCCCGTTCCTACGATTTCCATAACGTCGCCGTTATAGCTTACGCGCGTTGCGCAATCGCGCATTACATAGGCGCTCGCCGAAGTTTCCTCGACTGTTTCGCCCTTTAGGTGAAGCGCAGTGAGATAAGCGGCGGTCTGGGCGGGAGTTGTATTTCCCGTCATTATTTCGCGCATTACTTCCGACGCTTCGTCAAATGTGAGGTTTTCGCCTTTTGCGGTTTTGATGATAGCTTCTCTGATCATGATAAATTCTCCTTTTCGGTTAAAATTAAGTTCTTATTTTCAAAAAGTTTTCGGCAAACGCCTTTCCTTTTGTGGTCAGTATACTTTCGGGGTGGAACTGAAGTCCGAACACGGGAAATTCTTTGTGCTGGACTGCCATTACTTCGCCGTCGTCAGTTCTTGCCGTTATTTTCAGCACCTCGGGTATTGTGCTTTCGTCTGCGGCAAGAGAATGATAACGCGCAACTTCAAGCTCTCCGCTTATCCCCGCGAATATCGGGGAAGAGGTATCGTATTCGATAGTTGACTTTTTCCCGTGCATAAGCCTTTTCGCGTATGTTATTTTCGCGCCGAAAGCCTCGCAAATTGCCTGATGTCCGAGGCAAACTCCGAGTATCGGGACTTTTCCCTCCGCTTTTATTACAAGCTCCTCGCAGATACCTGCGTCGGCAGGTCTTCCCGGACCGGGGCTTATTATTATATGCGAGGGTTTTAACGCGAGGACTTTTTCACAAGAAAGCTCGTCGTTTCTTATCACCTTTATATCGGGATCGATCGCTCCGATAAGCTGATAAAGGTTATACGAAAAGCTGTCGTAATTGTCTATAAGCAATATCATATTCATACCTCCTGTGAGGCTTCGAGCGCCTTTACGACTGCCTTAGCCTTGTTTATACATTCGGTAAATTCGTTTTCGGGAACGCTGTCCGCTACTATTCCCGCTCCACTTCTTACGAAAACCTTTCCGTTTTTCTTAAAGCAAAGCCGTATAGCAATACAGGTGTCGAGGTTCCCTCTGAAATCAATGTAGCCTATCGCGCCTCCGTAGATACCGCGCTTGTTGTTTTCAAGCTCGTTTATTATCTCACAGGCGCGTATCTTCGGCGCTCCCGAAAGCGTTCCCGCGGGCAATACCGCGTCTACTGCGTCCAAGGCGCAGAACTCTTTTCTTATCTGCCCGCGCACCGTCGAGCCTATGTGCATAACATGCGAGTAGCGTTCAATTGACATGTATTTTTCAACTTCAACGCTTCCGAACTCCGAAATTTTTCCTATATCGTTTCTTCCCAGATCTACGAGCATATTGTGCTCGGAAAGTTCTTTTTCGTCTTTCAGAAGTCCTCGTTCAAGTTCCTTGTCCTCTTCGTCGGTCTTTCCGCGGGGGCGTGTTCCTGCGAGAGGGAACGTATGCAAAACGCCGTTTTCAAGTTTTACGAGCGTTTCGGGACTTGATCCCGCGACTTCCATATCGTCGCTCGAAAAATAGAACATATACGGCGAGGGATTTAAAGTTCTTAACATTCTGTAGGTGTTTAAAAGGCTTCCCTCAAAGTCCGCTTCGAGCCTGTTTGAAAGAACGACCTGGAAAATATCGCCCTCGTAGATATACTTTTTCGCCTTTTCCACCATTGCGCAGTATTGCTCTTTGCTGAAAAGCGGGTGAAACTCGCTCATAAGGCGCGCTTCGTGTTCCTGCTCGGGTTTTCCCTCGGTTATCAGCTTTGCCATTTTATCAAGCTCTTTTTCGGCAAGCTCATATTCCTCGTCAATATTGCTCCCCGAAATGTTTGTTATGAGGATTATTTTCTGTCGGATATTGTCAAAGGCTATAACGTTGTTAAAAAGCATAAGGTCAACGTCCTTGAAATGCTCCTCGTCAAGAGCGTCGAGCGTCAGTCTCGGCTCGCTGTACTTTATATAGTCATAGCTGAAATATCCCACAAGTCCTCCCGTAAAGCTCGGAAATCCTGCTATAACAGGCGACTTAAATCCGCTCATAAGTTTTCTTATATACTCGGCGGGACTTTTTACTTCGAGCGTTTCGGCTTCTCCCGAAAGCACGTTTTTTGCGGTGAGCTTTCCGTTTATACAGGAAATTTCCAGCGTCGGATCATATCCCAGAAACGTATAGCGCCCCCATTTCTCCTGGTTTT
The DNA here is from genome assembly GCA_947627205.1 of uncultured Clostridia bacterium. GTDB lineage: Bacteria > Bacillota > Clostridia > Oscillospirales > Ruminococcaceae > CAG-115. Next base: position 71,108 of record CANQVE010000008.1, read on the forward strand.
CAACGCTTTCGAGGATATAGACATGACGGCTCACCGATTTCAGGATTTTCAAAACTTCAATAGGCGTTCTGATGTCCGAGAGGATCTCTTTTTTAATAGGTATCCTGCTGTAATCCGCATATTGTTTTGCTTCTTCTTTGCTTGGGACTAACATATCATGCTCCTTTCAAAACTAAGCTAAGCGGTATTCCTGCGGTAAAAAAACAAAACCGCCCCCGTGACAGTATTTCTCTGTCATAAGGACGGTGAAAATAATCGCCGCGATACCACCTTAATTCGCGGAAAACTCCGCGCTCTCTGCGGGTACTGACATACCCCTGCGATTAACGCTCGCGCACGTCGCAAAATACTCGCCGAACTTGCATTTCCTTTTATGAATGCAATTACGGCTTTCCTTGCGCCCTCGGCAGTCCACTTAAGAGCAAGAATTATTCTTACTCAAACGCTCTGTTTTCTGCGGTATTCTCAGCAACGACCGCTCTCTGTGAGTACATAAGCGCCTTTATCTCTGCTTCATCGGTTTTTAAGGCATATTCAATTCAACAAAATTATTTTACCACAACACTTCTTTTTTGTCAAGCGGAATTTTTAAAATTTCATCTATTTTTTGTTATGTTACAATAGATGTGAGACAAAAGGTATAGAAAAAGTGGTTGAGATATGTTAAAATAAAGTTGTCACA
>CANQVE010000009.1 GCA_947627205.1 uncultured Clostridia bacterium
CCGTCGCCGCCTGTTCTTTCGGCGACTTGTTTATTATATCACACCGCTTTTTATTTGTCAAGGGGTTTTTTGAAAAATTTTAAATATTTTGCAGCAAAAATTTCTTTATTGAATTACAATGTAAATTATTCCCGAAAAATTTTAATATATACATTATAATATATCCACTGTCTTATTACACATTATTATTTCAAAAAGAAAAATATTTTTGATTTTTTGTAAAATATACTTGATAAATTTCAAAGAATATGTTACAATACAAACGAGGTGAGGTTATGGCGAAAAATCTCAAAATGAAAGCCGCGCGCGCTGCGCTTGATTTATCACAAGATGAACTTGCAAAAAAGGCAAATGTCACGCGGCAGACCATTTCGGCGGTCGAAAACGGAGACTACAATCCTACAATAAATTTGTGTATTGCTATCTGTAAAGCGCTCGGCAAGACGCTTGACGAGCTGTTCTGGGAGGAGGAACAAAAATGAGCCTTAAATCTTTTGACAAGTTCTGCGAAAGCATGATAATCGGCAACGGCGGAAAAGAGAAGATAATTTATGACGAACGGCAGAAAATTTTGCAGACGAAACTTTGGCTTGAAGCCATGGCCATTTTCATTATTGCGGGAATGATAAATATTCTTATAATGGACAAAATTTTTAATTACGCGGAATCGTATTTATTCCCGATGCTTCTTATTTTGATCATTTGCGTTTTCTACTATCAATTCAGATGTGTTGCATGCGGCTGTTTTATCGGAATCAACGGCGTCAGACCTATGAGAGTTTCTGCAATCTGGTCAATATTTATCGGATTTTTTGACAGCTTTATTTTCATATTTGATGAAGATGTACCGCTAATTCTCAGCGACGGGAAAATCAGTGACCGTCTGTTTGGTATTATTATGACAGCGAGCGTTGTAATTTACGGCGTTGTTATGCTTATTGTTCTTCATAATATTGAGAAGAAAAATAAGCAAGATACTGATTAAACAGGTTAACATTTCAGCAAAACAGGGAAAACAAAATGCTTCCCCTGTTTTTCAGCTTTAAATCGCCTTGTTTATGCTATTGAAAAACTGCCCTTGTGATTATCAGCCTTGATAGTAACAACGACCTTTCCATTAACATCTACATCAAAATATGCGGTTTTAATATTCTGCTCGTCAAAAATGATCTTATCATCATTCTCCCGTATTTCGATTGAGATCGTCCCTGAATTTGTTTCAACATCTATATGCAGTACATCCGAGTTTGGATAAATACTTTTCTCCATAATTCCGTCAAGCAAGGAGTATCTTCCGCTCCAGGCGTCCAAGGTTTCACTGCCTACATAACCTACCCGCAATGCCGAGCGGGTGCTTACACAATTAAATTGTTTTGCAATAAAAATCGCCCCAAAACAAATCAATAAAGTGACAACTACCGTAACAGCAGAAAATATCCACGGCTTGCGCACGGTTTTTTGATATTCCTTAATGTCATCTTCGGTCGTATGAAGTTCAAATGCTTTCCCGTCATTCACCTTTTCAACTAAAAGAAGTTCTTTATTGAAAGTTCCCGCTGTTGTTGCAATTTTACCACCTTTTTCCGCCCAGGGACGAAATATCGCTTTACCTACGGAATAGTTAAGGTTTAAATTCTTGAATATCACTTTATAGCCGCAGTCCTCTAAAAATTCCGCATATTCCTTAGCGTTCTGCTTTGACTTTTCGCCTACAAATTCTACCGCATAGCGATATTTCTTCGGCTCGCACTCCTCAAACTCATACCACGCTCTGCCTGTGCGAATTAGACGAAAGCCTTTATCTGCCATTTCGTTCAGCCATTTTTCCTGCTTCTTCAAAAATCCCCAAAAGAAACGATAATATTTTTTTGTCATGATCAGCCCTCCATTATATCCTCGGCAATTTTCAAAAGTTCCTTTAATCTGACAATTTCCTTATCGCAGACAGCTTTCCCCGCGTCAGTGATAAGGTATTCCTTTTTGCGCCCGTCTGTATCCCCGCAGGGACTTATCCAGCCTTTTTCTTCGAGAGATGAAAGCGCACCGTATAGCGTTCCCGCTCCAAGCGTCAGACGACCCTCGGTTTTTTCTTCGATAAACTGCATTATCGCGTATCCGTGTTTAGGCTTATAAAGCGCAAGCAAAATGAAGAATGTGACTTCAGTCAGCGCACCGCCTTTTATATTGTCACGCAATTTTTAGCCTCCTTTATTACGTTTACTGTAATAATTATATCACTAACCGTAATAGTTGTCAATAGGAAATTTTAAATTTCAAAAATTTTTTCTAATGTGGTTGAAAAAAATGACTGCTTGTGTTATAATAAATATAAGTTTGTAGAAAAGGAGAAGTGAAATGGCAACAAAGTATATTTTCGTAACAGGCGGAGTTGTTTCGGGACTTGGAAAGGGCATTACGGCGGCTTCGCTCGGACGTCTGCTCAAAATGCGCGGATACCGCGTTACTATCCAGAAATTCGATCCGTATCTTAATGTCGATCCCGGCACAATGTCACCCTATCAGCACGGCGAGGTTTTTGTGACCGACGACGGCGCGGAGACCGACCTTGACCTCGGGCACTATGAGCGTTTTATTGACGAAAATCTGTCTGTAAATTCAAACGTGACAACGGGCAAAATTTATTGGACTATTCTTAATAAGGAGCGCAGGGGCGATTTTCTGGGCGGAACGGTACAGGTAATTCCCCATGTGACAAACGAGATAAAATCGCGTGTTTACCGCGCGGCCAACAGCGGCGCAGAGCCTGTGGACGTTGTAATAACCGAAATTGGCGGAACGGTCGGAGATATTGAAAGTACGCCGTTTCTTGAAGCTATACGCCAGGTAAGCTATGAAAAAGGACGTGAAAACGTTCTTTACATTCATGTTACACTTCTCCCCTACATAAGCGGCTCAAATGAGCTTAAAACAAAGCCTACCCAGCATTCCGTAAAAGAACTGCTCTCGCTCGGAATACAGCCGAATATTCTCGTATTGAGGAGCGAAATGGAAGTTCCTATGGAAATGCGCGAGAAAATAGCGAATTTCTGCAACGTCAGAACAGAAGATGTTATACAGAATTTAACAGCTCCGTCGCTTTATGAAGTTCCGCTAATGCTTGAAAAAGAGGGACTTGCACACTCGGCTTGCAGACTTTTAGGGCTTGAGGACAGAGTTCCCGACCTTTCCGAATGGGAACAAATGGTAGAACGCCAGAAAAATGCCTCAAAGCCTCTGACAATAGGACTTGTAGGAAAATATGTTTCGCTGCCCGACGCTTATATTTCCGTTATGGAGAGCATTCGCCATGCGGGCGCGGTAAATGGCTGTAAGGTAGAAATAAAGCTGATAAACTCCGAAGAAGTAACTGCGGAGAACTCAAATGAAATTCTCAGAGGGCTTGACGGGATATGCGTTCCCGGAGGCTTCGGCGACAGAGGCATTGAGGGCAAAATTGAAGCCGTTCGCTATGCAAGGGAAAACAAGATACCTTATCTCGGTCTGTGCCTCGGCATGCAGATGGCTGTTATTGAATTTGCACGGCACGTTGCGGGGCTTGATGACGCAAATTCTTCGGAATTCGGAGAGTTTAAATATCCCGTTATTGACCTTATGCCCGACCAAAAGGGCGTTGAAATGGGCGGAACAATGAGGCTCGGACTGTATCCCTGCAAGCTCGAAGAAGCGACCATTTCGCGCGAGGTCTACGGCGACGAGCTTATTTACGAGCGCCACCGCCACCGCTATGAATTTAACAACACATACCGCGAGGAATTGTCGGAAAAGGGCTTGAAGTTCGCGGGGCTTTCTCCCGACGGAAAGCTGGTTGAGATAGTAGAGCTGTCGAGGGACGTTCACCCGTTCTTTGTGGGAGTTCAGTTCCACCCCGAGTTTAAATCCAGACCGAACCGTCCTCATCCGCTGTTCAATGAATTTATAAAAACGGCTGATGAGATAAAGGGCAGATAATCAAATTCTCTTTTTACATTAGTGATGATATTAAAATTCAATAATTAAACATCTTGTAACAAGGGTGCAATCAAAAACAGCGGGCTTTCAAGGTCCGCTGTTGACGTATAAATTTACAAGGACAATGAAATGAACAAAAACGATTTGATAACTCTCGAAATAACCGACATAACAAACGAGGGCTTCGGTTTCGGAAAATATAACGGAATGGCGGTTTTTGTGCCGCTTACGGCAGTCGGCGATGAGATAGAAGCAAAAGTTTTAAAGGTGAACAAAAGCTATGCCTATGCGAAACTTGAAAAACTGCTTCTTCCCTCTCCCGACAGAATTGAAAATGACTGCCCTGCTTTCGGAAAATGCGGTGGCTGTGCGTTTCGTCACATCAGCTACAATGCCGAGCTTAAAGCGAAAGAGAGTTTTGTTAAAGATGCGTTTATGAAGATCGGAGGGTTTGAGACTGAAAACATAAATTTTCTGCCGATAGAACCGAGCGATGAAATCGAGCGATACAGAAACAAGCTCGAAATGCCTGTAGGAATAAACGAAAGCGGAGAGATGTACTGCGGGTTTTATGCCCAAAGAAGTCACAGGATCATTCCCGTAAACGACTGTCTTTTACAACCCGAAATTTTTTCGGAGATAGCGTGGTTTATTGTCCAAAAGGCAAAGGCGCTGAAAATTTCCGCTTATAATGAAGAACGGCACGAGGGCGTTCTGCGTCATATTTTTCTGCGCAAAGCCGAAAACAAGCCTGACGGCGGGCTGTGCTGTGTTATTGTTGCAAAAAGGAAAGTTCCCGAATTCAACAGGCTTGCGCGGGAGCTGTCGGAACAATTTCCGCAAATAACGGGAATTGTCCTCAACATAAATCCCGATAAGACAAACGTTATCCTCGGCGAAAAGGAAATTCTTCTTTGCGGAAAAGCCGATATTACGGACGAGATGTGCGGAGTACCCGTGGAAATTTCGCCGAAGTCGTTTTATCAGGTGAACACAAAAACCGCCGAGAAGATATACCGCAAAGCCACCGAGTTTGCAAATCCGAGCGGAAAGGTTATTCTAGATTTATACTGCGGTGCGGGAACGATAGGGCTTTCAATGGCGAAAAATGCGAAGAAAATAATCGGCGTTGAAATAATTCCCGAAGCGGTTGAAAATGCCAAAGCGAATGCAAAAAGGCTCGGAGTTCAAAACGCCGAATTTATCTGCGCAAATGCGGGCGATACAGCGACGCTCGGCATTTCAGAAAAGCCCGATGTTATACTGCTTGATCCGCCGAGAAAGGGCTGTGACGAAAAGACGCTTGATTTTTGCGCAAGCCTCTCCCCTGCGCGGATCGTAATGATCTCCTGCAATCCCGCTACCGCCGCCCGCGACTGCAAATGGCTTTCGGAGCTTGGGTTCAGGGTGAACGCTGTTCAGGCGTTCGATCTGTTTCCGAGGACGAGGCATGTGGAGTGCGTGGTGTTGTTGTCGAGGGATAAATAAAGAGCATAAGAAAAGTGCCGATTTAACGGCACTTTTTGTCTATTGAATTATCCTCCTGTAGTAATACAATAATTTCTGATATTATATCTCGTTTAAAATGCTTTTTTCATTGTATCTGTTTTCTCTTCCATGTTTATTATCAGATCACTAATCAGCGTTATAAGCCATACACTGTGTATAGCCGGCATTATCATCATATATGCAATAACATACGGGATTTCCGCGATATCATTATCACTAAGCATAATCAGTATAAGTATAAATAAAATAGTGGACGCATACGGAGAATACTTGAACAATACGGCTTCTATCAGATCTATGACAGCTATTGATGCATGGTATGCAACTCCATGTATAATTATATAGCGAAGACAACTGCTGTTTTTATTGAATCTCAATGTTTGGGCAAACCCCTTTGCCCACCTTATACGCTGTTTGATTAGAGCTGCCATATTGACAGATGGCTTTTCACTTCCCAGAACGGATTTTGTACGCTTAACCGTCATATTGTTCTCTTTGGCACATATACCGATTGTAAGATCATCAAACAGCGTATCATACTTCTGTAGAACATTATTAAAGCTATTGCGTTTCATTATGAATACTTGTCCGGGAATGCTTATCCCAATATTCATGTTCCATAGTGCCGGACGAATTATATTATGCGAGAGAATTTTGTCTATCTTTATAAGATGTTCAGTAAATGTGTCCGTACTGCTGACCATGATTTTTCCAAAAAACAGATCTGCATCTTCGGGACACTGAGCAATAGCTCTCTTTAGGTTTTCATATTCAATTTTTATATCATTGTCAATAAAGAGAATCCTGTCATATCTGCATGAAACTATGGAATCCTTTATACGCATATATTTTGTCGTTGAATTACAAATAACTTCTCTTATATTCTCATCTGTTAATTCATTTTTCTTCAGCACCTTTTTATCTGAATAAATTATAAGCTCACAATTGTCAAGGTATTTTGAAATATACTTGTAAAAACCTATAATATTATGGTTCAGCTTTTCAGTGCCGCTAATGAATGTAACGATACTGATGTATTTTATCATCGCTGTACTCCTTTCCGCTGAATAGAGCAGCGAGACTGCTTTGAATTTTCGACTCGCTCAAGCAATGATCGCTTTCAAGCAATATCAGTCTCTTGTTCTGGGCTGAAGTCTGCTCAAGCAGTTCTATGCCGTGGTGTATCCCGATTTTTTCATCTCTAAGAGAAAGCACAATGCTGAGTTTTTCAACAACAATTTGCTTGTTTATGAGTTCAATTTCCCACTGAGTTCCCATCGGGAACCCTTTCTCGTGCGAAAGCTGAGAACGTGAGATAAATGGATTAATAAGCACCATCTCTCTTGGACAAATTGATGCATCTACCGAAACCATAGCATACATCATTGATGCGCCCAAACTAATTCCGCACCAAATATCATATTGATTATGTTTGAGCCATTTGTTCCACTCGGAACCGGAAAAGAGCATGGATTCACCGATGTCATACTCAAACGGAAAAAAATTTATACTATATGTGTCACTCATTCCTGATAGGAATACTTCCAACACATTGTGATTTCCTCTTCCATTCCAGAATAAAAGCCTTTTCATATAAGTCCCTCATAAAATTCGTTTGCAAGGCTGTTTCTAAGAACAGAGGCGTCAAAAAACGGTTTATAGCCGAATTTGTGATACAGCTCTGCTGCAAATGAATATAGTCGCCTGATATAATCCGTGTCAATAGCACCAAGACTGTTTCCAATTATAGAGCTTACTTCAGCATGATAGATATTAGCACCCGGAATTATGCCGTTTTCTGCCATAAATCGGAAACCATCAATCATGTCTTCAAGAGGGACCAATCCTGCTACAAAATTGGACCAGACCTTGCCCGGACCGTAAAACTCTACAAGTTTTTTCAGCGATTCGATAATATGTTCAAAGCCGACATACATCTCCTTGCCGGGGCAGAAATAACTAAATGCCGAATGAGGCCATACCTCTATATTGAAGCTGGGATTATCAACGCCGTTATCATACAGTTCTTTCAGCCGCACTGTATTTTTTGGCGGCATCATGGATACATTGCCTTTTATTCTGCCGTTCCACGGAAGATACTCTCTGATAGCTTTTATTGTCCTGATATGCATATCAAATTCATGGTCACTGTTTATGTATGATCCGCCGGTAATTATTATATAATTTAATATATCATTTGCAGAAGCCATCTGACATATTTCCGCCAGCTTTTCCGGAGCTTTCTTCACCTGAATAGGGTTATCTTTATCAACTGTTGCTTTAACCGAACAGAACCTACATCCCTTACCTGAATTCTGAAATTCACAGCCCGAATACAGATTGAAATTAAGACAATTCAACCCATACATTTGCGCGAAACGTTTAGGATCATCGCCATCTTTCATTTTCATTTTCCAGAAATTCGGGCGCGGCAGAAATCTGAATTCTGATAATTCCTCATGTCCTTTGCATATCAACAATATCCCATTGCTTTCTACGAGTTTCAACGGAGAATCCGGTCTTATATGAAGTTTTGATACTATACCGCCTGGAAGCAGTATTTCAGTAGGTGTAAGGCGCTTTTTATCCACACCCCAGTTACCATTATCAAAGGCATAATGCTCCTCCTTAAATTCTCCCGCGTATTTTGAGAATAATTCGGGGTTGTCTTCTACTCCATATACAAGAAGCTCAAATTTGGTCTGTGCGCTTCTTTTGCGGCTACCTTTGTCGTTTATAAAATCATTCTGGTTTTTCATATTTCTTCTCCAATGTAATCAAGTATTGTCTTAGCAACAATTTCGGGAGAAATTTCATCAGTAACTATTTCCGTAATAATACCTGTTCTTTCTTTCAAACAGTCAAGGAAAAAAGAATACTGCCGATTGCGTTCAGCTGTGATATCATCAGCTTCATCAGCAAAAGCACGTTTTTCTATTCGGTTAATTCGTGTGTCAAACTTACATTTCAGTCTGAAAACAAAATCAGGCCTTACCAATGTATCAAATAGTTTATCTGCCATTTCAAGTGCTTGTTCAATTTCAAACAAATTGTCGGCATAAGCAGCAGAGACAGTGCTTATCCAATACCTTGCCAGCAGCGCTTTATTGTATTTTTCAGTCTGTTCACCGCAAATTCGGTTATATTCAAGAAAAGCCTTAAAGCGTGAAAGACTTCCAATATCAAAACGCTTAGACTGTTCCTCAAGTGTTAATATTTCTTTATGCTCAGTTATAAATTCAAAACCGTATCTTTCACTGAGAATATGTGATACTGTTGTTTTCCCTGTACCATTATCTCCTTCAATAACAATAAACATATTATCGCCTCAGCGTAGTGTCTGCATTATGTGCAATGTAAGTAATTCCCTTTTTGACGTGCAAATTCTGTTAATGCACATCAAACCATAAACTAATGACGAATTAATCTCCTAAAAAGGCCAACCATTCATTTGTATTGTTTTATCGGATATGTTTATCTCCATTGAATGAGAGCGATTTTCAAATTCTATGCCCGGCTGATAAAAATCCGATAAGAAATACACCTTTTGATTAGTTGAACCTATCCAATCGCGTTCAGTGTCATATAATTCTTCTATAAACGGTCCGTCTACAAGAATATCTGTATATTGAAGAAGTTTCTGTACGAAAGGATTGTTCATTTCCAATAGTTCCTGATACAAATATCCTGTAAAGACAATAACAGAAAGGTTTTGTTTATGGCACCATTCAGCCAGATATGCGAGTCCTTCAGCCTGAAGCATAGGTTCCCCGCCTAACATGGTAATTCCTTCAATTTGATATGTATCTACTGCATTTGAAATAACTGAAACAAAATCCGCAGTATCGACAATTCTGTTTCTACGAAATTCCTGCATATCAAGATTGCAGCATCCCGGACAATTTCGTTTACAGCCTTGAACCCAGACAGCAATTCTTTTGCCGGGACCTTCTGATTCTGTGCACAGCCTTATAGCAGCAAGATTTAAAAACGGCATATTATACTACTCCAAATCGAAGTCAAATAATGCTGCTTTTTCACTCATCTGAGAAATCAGAATACGACGATTGTACAGCATTTCAGATTTCTTAAATATAAACTCAGAAAGAGGATTGATTATGACACTTTCCATCACGTTCAGCAAACCTCGTCCTCCATTTGCTATACCTGCTTTTTCTGCTATGGCATTAAAAGCATGTTCCTCGTTCTCAAACACGAGATCCGCATGATAACGCTCTTTTACGAAATCACTGATTGTCTTAAATTTAAGGCGAGCAATCTGTGTTAATACAGCAGTATCTTTGATAAAGTTAAATGCAACAATATTATCGCCTATACGATTTAATAATTCAGGTCTTCCGAGCGTTTTGATGAAATGCTCCTTAACTTTTTCAATAAATTGTTTTGAGATCTCTTTACGATCCTGCCCCGGTTGAACTGAAGATGCACCTATATTAGAGGTAAAGATAATGATTGTTTCAGAGAAATAGACAGTTTCACCTTTTCCGTCAGTCAAACGACCATCCTCAAGAATTTGAAGAAACTTATCCAGAATTTTTCCATGAGCTTTCTCAATCTCATCAAAAAGTAAAACGCAAAACGGTTTCTCTTTAACAGCATTTGTAAGCTGACCGCCTGCTTCATAACCGACATAACCGGGAGGCGCACCTACAAGCCTTTGATCGCTGTGTTCATGATTATATTCAGACATATCAAATCTTATACATGCATTTTCGTCACCAAATATGTATTCCGCAAGCGACTTTGCCAATTCGGTTTTGCCGACACCGGTCGGGCCTACAAAGAACAATGTTCCTTTGGGCTTTTTTTGTTTTGCCGAATGCTGTAAGCCGGAGAACCCTGTGTATGCACGAATAACTACATCCTTGACTTTTGATATTGCGCCATCTTGCCCCTTTACACGTTCTTTTAATCTTTCTTCAATGTGTTCGAGCTTGTCTTTTGAAAGTTCTTCCCAAGGGCTGACTTTTTCCCCGTATTTATACAGATTTATTAGTTTTTCGCATGACATTCTTTCTCCCTCATCCTGACGTGACAAAATCATCAGCTGGAAGATTTCACGCAATGTAAAACCATCAAGAGCATCGACAAAATCATCGATGCGTGATTTATCACAACTGATATCCGGATTAACACGCAATGATGAAAGATTTGTGGTTACAAATTGTTCTCTTTCATTGCGGCCGGGCAACGGAACATTAATCAAACTTACCATTGGGTTATTAAGATAAAAAGCAGGCGGGATAGTGGCACTGTTTTGCGTGATAAGTATAACTATGTTCGACTTGTTTGAAGTATCCAAAAAGTCATATGGACGGCTCTTTTCTAATACTTTTCCGAGCGTTGCCAAATACTCACGTTCTTTTTCGCTTAATGAGTTGGCACTGCCAAAAAGATAATCCGAATAGTCAAGTATATAGGCTCGGCCTTTTATATCGTCTTCGCCTCTGTTTTGTTGAATTTGTTGAAGCATATACGGAAAGAATTCTTCCGGTGCCTTGTAATTTGGAGTTTCTAAGTTTGCAAAATCATCTGTGTCTATTCCCATATCGTAGGTGGACTCGCTTTGCAAATTTTGAATGTTGCTTTCTTTGATTGGATTAGAAAGTTTATTATCTATACCATCCACACGGTCCCATTTAGTGACATTATATTTTTGGGCTTGCAAACAACTAACGACAGTGTCTATAACAGGCATATACAACCCATTATTAAATGTGTTCATCATAATGTCGCTTGTATTTCCAAATAGAATTATGGCAGATTTTATGCCGCACTCTCGCTTAAATCTTTCAATCCATAAATCGTATTCTTTTTTGGCCATTATTGATTTCTCCTTTTCGGGTTAGTTGTTGAATTCGAATCTTTTGACAACCTATCGGGGTTTTCCCAGATTATACGTTCATCTGAAAGGCTGATTGAGTACACCTGTTCAAGTTCAACATTAAACTGTTCGATATCTTTGAGGCATGTCATTCCCTCATATTCATCAAATTTATAAACAAGTTTTCCGTGTAAATCCAGTCTACACTGAACCCGCTTTCCGGATGGCTTCTGAGCTACAATCCTGACATAATTATAATTCTGATCCTGTACTAATTGGGGAGGTTTGACCTGAAATCCTTGTTTTTTAAGCGAAAGGAATACTGATTTAACTGCTTCGCGGCGAACATCTTCACTAATAAGTGTATCATCCATATCAGATTCTATTTTTGCAAGTTCTTGTTCTAATTCCGGCTGCGACTTACTATCCGATGAGATTTGTTCCTGAATAGAAGCAATCTGTTTCATCAACATCTGAGCCTTTTCCTGATCTTCAACTTTTTTCTGTGTCAACTGTTCCTGCATCATTTGGAGGCGTTCCGTAAAGACTTGCTGATTTTCCTTTTTCTCGGATTGATTTTCCCATTCAGAAGCTCTAGCATGAGCTTGTGCAATGATCTGTTCGGCATGCTTGCGTAAATCGGAAGCACTCATTGAATTCACGCTGTCCAATGCTTTGTTACGCAGTTCCGATAATTCCTTTGCAGCAAAATTTATAACCGCCTGATCTTGAATACCGGAAATCAAATCATAATAAGTATCATTAATTTCACCTTGTTTGCGAATACGTTCTGCTCGCTCTGCTTCTTGACGCTGCCGCTCTGCTTCTATTTCTCTTCTTCGATATTCCCTTTCAGCTGCATGCCCTTCTCTATACATCGAATGGATATATTCTCCGATACGAAAACTTACATCTCTCGCAGCACCGGGATCAGAATACAACTGTGAACGAATTTGACTTAAGTCAGAACTAAGCCGTTCCATCTCATCCGGGATATAGGTTTCAAACCCCTGCGAACGCATATCTTCATATTGCTGAAGATATCGCTGATAAAACTGCTCTGTGTTATTGCGAATTCTAGCCTCATTAGCCCGTCTGCGCGCTTCATACGCCGCCTGCAGTCTTGCTTGCCGAATTTGTCTTTCTATTTCTCGTGCCCGTTTCTGTGCAAGAGAATAATCATATTCTGCCGATCTGCTCATTCTAACCTCCTGTTATTAACGCTTCTTTTTCTTCTTGTTATTTTTGCCATTATTCTTTTCTTGCTTGTGTTCCCGTTCAGCTTGCTGAATGTTAGCTAAAAATCCGTCCGTTGTCATAGTAGTGATTCCCTGTGATTTAGCAAGATTTCTCATATTCGTATCATCTGTAATTAAAATCGGCTTATGAATAAAATATTTCAGTGCAACGGATATAATGCGGCAATCAGGATTGTCAGAATCTAAATCACTTGAAAGCAAATCTATGTTACTTGCCTCTTTAAGATTTATCCAATCAAAAGTACTGTAATTATCAATTACTCGTATTGCCTCGCGAGCTTGAAAAGCAATTTTCTCATCTTCATCCTTTTTTAACCCGTCTAACTCTGATAGCATCATTTGCGGCACAATTACCATAGTTTCTTTCCCATCAAGCAGTTCAAATAAATTCGGTAAATGCATCAATGAATTGGTATCCAATATGCAAATTTTGCTATAACGCAGCGTTTTATCACAACAAAACATACTTAGCACAGATGATAGTTTTTGAAAATTCTTATCAGCCGAGATCAAAGCATGACTTGCAGTTGACATATCCGAGAAATCTCCAAATCTAGAATCGAACTGTTCTAAGTTGCTTCTCCAAAGTTCCAAAAAATCTGTAATCTTTTCAAGGTCTGAGCGATGATATAAAACTGCCTCGGTCAAGTGCTTTTCACTTGTTTCATCCATAAGAGATATTTCAAGTAATTCTTGCGTTCTGTCAACAACACTTCTCATATCTCGTAAAACGGATTCGTACTGAGTAAACTCTTCAAGGGTGTAAAAGTCATCATCTGCAAACTTCGATAGCATTTCTCTTAGAACTTCATCACTATACAAAGTTTGGCATAGGTTTTCCTGTTTAATAAACTTTATGTACTGTTTTCCGAGACTTTGAATATATGACAGCATCTCAACAACTTCAAACAAACTCTGAGACATCCTAATGCCATTTAAAACAATACGCAATAGTGCTTCTATTGTACTTGGACGTTTTTTTACAACATCAACCGAAGTATAGTTTCTCAAAACCTGTAAAGCACTCGAAACATTAGTTATCTGTAATTGAATATCATCTTTATCCAAAATCAATTCGTTAATTATTTCATCGCTTACGGTTTTACTCTTATATAAAGTTAGTGAGTCATCATTCAGTTGTGTAAGGAAACGTATTTTATCTTCTATTGACTTCAAATTACGGCAATAATCCTCAATTAACTGCATTTCCACAGACTGCATACCTAATGCTCGATAAATATGCAAAAAGCTCGGATTTGCCATATATTTTTTCTCAATATAACCAAGTATTATTGTCTTAATGTCAACACTTGGTTTTTTCGGGATATAGGCAAGTTCTACAATTCTCGTTGTAGAACCGGCAGTTAAAGAAAATAAGCCGCGTCCGACAGCCTGATTTCTATCCAAGTATACCAGGCCCTTTGGCAGAAGATTTTCGGATAGATAAACAGTAATCGAACCTCGTTCTATTTTCAGTTTTGTATCCTCAGCATTACAGAAGAAACTAAGTTTAACGTTCCCTTTTTCACTCGAAAAAGAACGAATTTCCTCAAAATGATAATTTGAATCAACAATAAGCATATCACTGATTTTATCAATTTTATCAATCAATGATTGAAGCTGATTTGACGGGGCAATTGCTTTCAGCTCATTATCAGGATCTCTCACCTGAATGAGCGGAAGATCATTAGAAGTTAAACCTAAATCTAATCCGGATAATGCAGCTGAATCAATAGCAGGATTATCATTGCTTTCAACGCTGCAAATTAACCCGCTGCGAATAACAAGCGATTTGATAACATTTTTCCAAACCAATTCTGATTTAACAGGTATTATTCGTTGAATACTTGTTTCTTTCTCTAACCAAGAAGGCCGTTCTGTCTGCTGTTTAAGAGCTTCTAATGTCTGTCTGACTAACGGTTCCGGAAAAACTAATTCATCTGCTGATTCAATTTCGCGAACAATTATTCCGTTAGGTTTATCATGATAAGTTGTTGTCTTAAAATCTCTTCTAAGCTGATTTGCTAAAACATGATAGAAAAATCCAATTCTATCAGTAGATGCAGCACTTGGCAGTTTGCCATCTTTTTGCATAGCAGCGCCAACATCTGTCAATCGCAGCTGCCCCATTGTTGTTTTACTCATATCTGTCTGATCATAGACCAAGTTTAACTGCAAAGCACCGATATCCCTTAAGTTCAATAAGCAAGGCCTAATCATTTGATTGGTGTCAGTAATACCAAATATCTTAGAGAAAAATTCCTCTATCGTTGCTCCTGAATATTGAGGTATTTGCTGTACTCGCTGTACAGCCTCTAAAATCAACCATTCTATTGCAGTAGAACGTCTAGCAGTAAAATGCGTAACCTCAACACTATATTGAATAAACGGATAAGATAAAGTAACATCAGTCAGCTTCATTCGTTGTCACCGCCTTGATATTCTTTCAAGATTCTTGCTTCTACATCCGGAGTTATTAGTTTTTCGCTGCCTTTGAAACACCCTTTTCTATTCATATCTTCCATGATATTTTGATATACAGGAACAGTACTTGTCCCGGAATCATCCATATTAGGAAGTTTAATTTTGAGCTTTCCATAGGTATGCTTAGCTCCTACGATAACTAACAGTTGCTGTGCTCGGGAAAAAGCAACATTAATTCGCTCAAATGTAATTACATGTTTACTTGCCCGTCCCTCGGGTGAATTGGTTACAAGACTTGTAATAATAACATGTTTCTCCTTACCCTGGAAACGATCTACAGTATTAATGTCGACATCAAGCGGCGAAAAATCAAATCCGCTCCGCTTGGTTTCTCTGAATAGTTCACGTATTCTATTGACCTGAGCTTGATAGAAGCTAATTATGCCTACTTCTTTTTTCTTTCCATTATTTTGGAATTGCTCACGCCACCCATCTGCCATTTTCTTTAAAAGTTCAATGATCATGTACTGCTCTAATGTGTTATAAACAGAAGTTCCGCTTTCTTCTCTGGTTCGTGGGTTAGATTTAGAATCATAGATAGGTGTCCCTTTGGGCAGCTGTGAAGAATCCACCCAATAAGCATGCTTTGAGGGGACAATAAACTCACTGCCATCGGCTCCCCTTATTGTCAATCCATGCGCTTTTATTTTTGCTTCTTGAGTATCCGACCATCCATTTTTAAGCCGATTTTCATAAAAGCGATTGATGACAGACATGATATGCGAATGCATTCTATACTGTACTAAAAGCGAATGGCGAATACTGTCATCAGCTTTCTCAAAATACTCCTTAAATAAAGAAGAAGTAATCATATCTCTAAATCTTCGGAAATTATCAACTGTCATTAAA
This sequence comes from uncultured Clostridia bacterium, assembly GCA_947627205.1. Taxonomy (GTDB): domain Bacteria; phylum Bacillota; class Clostridia; order Oscillospirales; family Ruminococcaceae; genus CAG-115. The sequence goes on from CANQVE010000009.1 coordinate 15,916, forward strand.
TCACGTAATTCTACCGGAATAGAATCGGAGTCAGCGATAAGGTCCTTGTATGAACTCTCATGTTCCTTAAACATCGGTGGCAGCTGCCGATGGTCGCCTACTAATATTGCTTTTCTTGCTTTCATTAAGGGAATCAGCAATTCCGGCGGAGTAGCCTTACTAACCTCATCTATTATGACTACATCAAAATCTTCGTAACCATTGTCAGTTAAAGCTCGCATATTATCAGTACAAGAAATTCCGACCACATTGCAAGAATTGACATAAATAGGCTGATAATACTTCTGATCGTAACTAAACATTTTATCGTCAGTTAAACGATCATTAAAATGTTTCATAATATCTTCCCACTGTCTGCGAATTATTTCAGAGTCAGCAAGCATTTTCTCAACGCTTTGAAGAGTTTGAGATAGAGCCGACATGATCGTAAAAGAATCATTAGTAGAAGTTTGATATTTGGCAGAAAGCGTTTGCAATAATGATTGCTTCCGTTCTAATGATAATTTTGTATCTTGTATTCTGTCATTAATTGCTTTCAATTGACTATCATTAAGTCTAATTTGCTCCAAAACACCGGATGTATCTTCATGAGGCAGGTTATCTGTATATTCGATAACCTGTGAGCATGCCAATTTCAAAGCATCATTTGCCTTTGATAAAATGCTTTCAACCTTTTCTTTAATTACAGATATATCTCCGGTATTTATTTGTGCAGTTAAAGAAGCACTAAACACTTGCTTCTCTGTATAATTGAGAGAAATACTGGAGTTGTTTCCATTTGCCGCGTCGATCTGATCTTTAACTTCATTTAATTCTTTTTTGAGCTTAGCCAGCAATTCATTATCATCTGCTTCTGCGGCATCCGCCATTTTGTTCTTAATCTCAATTCGCCGGTTTTCAAGTATCTCAAGTCCGCTGGCATTTTGAACTGATTGACGTCCGCATTCTTGAATTTTTGTACTAATGCTTTCGAGAACAGGAAGTCTTGAAAGCAATATGCGCAGCATCTCACAGCAGTTTTCAGTTCCCTGTGTTTGAGTATTCAGTTCGTGTATTGTTAACTGAATTCCTTCATCAAGAGCATTTTTGATTATGGGATTGATAATCTTACCTACAATATCAAGCTGGCTATCGGAAAGGAACAATTTTGATTCAGTCACACCATTCAGGATATTCTTAAATGATTGTGCTTTCTGTTTAGCGTCCAGAACCGCTGCATTTTGACTATTCAACCGGTCAAGCTGTTCACGCAGTTCATCATATCTTTGCTGTAGATTTTGATGTTCCTGATACAATTGACTAAGATTATGTTGATATTCAGCAATATCCTGCTGGTAGTTTTGCAGATCTTTTATGTCTCGACGGCACTCAATACGCTGTCTCTCAAGTGTATCCCACTTATCGAGCCATTTTTTTCTGATTGAAAGCGAAAGCGCCTGATAGTAGTACTTCAACGCTTCATCTTCCGAATATTTTCGCTTATTCAAATCGACATTACGTTTTTTTCTGCTCCTTTGTCCAAGTCGAATAGCCCTGATTTCAGGTCTGTCCGCAAGACGTTCCAATGCATTATCAACTGCATCATTAGATTGTGAAGCAATGAGAACACGGTTTCCTTGTACCACAAGTTGAAAGATTGCTTCGGCAATTACAGTTGTTTTTCCTGTACCGGGAGGCCCTTGTATCAAACAAATGTCCGGAGCTGCTATCATTTTTCTGACAGCTTCTTTTTGATTTTCATTTTCCGCGATGTTGGGATTAAGCCAATGTTCTATTTCTACAGATTCGTTTGCCATCGGAAGTCGAGCTTGATTAATGTTAAACAACCATGCCGCCAAATTTGGAGAATAGCATTCGTCTCTTTCCAAGCTATTGATAGCCCAATTAAATCGCCTAATAAGAACTAAGTCGCCGACTGCCGAAAGCGCAAGAAAACCGTTAGGCCTTATATCAGCAAGGTAGTTTTCATCAATGAAGTATCGTTCCTCATCTTCAGTAAGAAAATTCTGATCCTGCATTCTATCTTTAATGTCTCGCGGGAGATCATAAGCAACTTTAGCAATGTAAGGAGTGTCGAATGCTTTAACGACATCTTCATCAGACAAAAGTGTGATTGAACTCTGTTTAGCAGATTCTGAAAAATCGTCATCTTCTTCAGAAGCATAGGAAATCCCGTGAGATTTCGGAAATTCAGTAGCACTATCATTATTGACTGTCAAGTAATAGCTTTCTTTAACCTCTCTAAATCGTCCCAATTCAATACTGCGTGCAAATTTTCGCTTTCCATCATCTACAACTGCTAATTCAAATTCCCATTCATTTTTAGAATAATCATTGTCAAATATTTGAATATCTCTGTTAAGATAGCATCGATTAGCTTTAAAATATTCTTCGTCTTTGCACACTAGCCAAAAGATAACCTGCTTCTTTTCAAAATCATACTGAAAACGATAGTATTTTATTCCATATACTTGACGAATGCAGATTTCTCTATGCCAAACCAGATACTCTTTCCATCCTTTAAGTCTTTCTGAAGTATATTTAGCAAGAGATTCTGCATTATTCAGTATTTCATAAAGAAAATTATACTTAACCTCAGTCGGATTATTTTTAGGTACAACAGTAGCTGCCACTTCAAAATCAAGTTGTTCTGTATCTGCGGCATCATAAATGTCATCTACTACAAATTCGTGCCCTTTTACATGCCCCCTAAACATGAGAGTAATCCCTTTCGGAAGCAATTCCAGCAAATAATCACCCGGAGCAAGTTTGGGCCGAATTGCTAAAACTTGAACACCATTACCGTTCTTGTTTTGAAAAGATAAATTGCGAATAAAAACACTTTTCTGAAATCCGTCATAGAACTCGTTATCCAGTATAGTTTGCAATTTGTTATCAGACTGCATTTCCCGAATAAGGTGATATTTCTTGCAGAGCTTTTCAATACTTGTTTTGAGGCGATTTCTTTTCTCATTTTCATTGTTAAGTCGGATGAAAACAAAACGATTTGAATAGGACAAATCTGTATTATTAATTTCTGTTTCATCTTCTGCGCTGACATCATCTATACTGTCATCAATAAAATCGTTGCCATCACTAACGGAATCAGTCACATCATTATAAAATGTACCGCCAACAATATCTTCAAGCCCTGCATAAACTTTATTAGAATTATATACGTCATCCTGCGAATTCCAATGTTCATCTCTCATTGTTTTCAACCTCTTCTGTAGAGTCTTTTAACATTTTTCTTTAATCAAAGCATGCTGTACTTCATCAGCAATTTGAGAAAATATGATGCGCAGAATAGACAGTAAGCACCACTCACCATATCTTACACAATTATATCACATTTTTTACATAATGTCAAGGTTGATAAAACTGTTATGATACAAACAAATATAAGGCGCTCATAATTATTTTAAAAATGAGCGCCTTTATTTTATTATTTAATTTTTTCAGTTCAGAATTGCGGAAAGCACTCCGCCTCTGTAGAGAATATTCAGAATGAGAATTATCGCAAGGGCAAGATTAAACGTATTCGATATGGAAATATACGACGCCTTTGAACGCTTGCTTTCGATAAGCGACGAACAAAATCCCAAAAGTGTCGCTTCTATCGCCACCGCAACGGTAATAACTAATACTCCGACCATTACCGTTATCTCGCCGTGAAGCAGCCTTTTAAAGACAAGCTCAAGTATAACGAACGCAAGAGGAACTATTCCGAGCGGCAGCATTGCCAATGCCCAGGGCTTGTGATGAGTTCTTAGGAAAACAACTTCCATAATGATAAAAAAGCCGATAATAACGATACATTCTATTACCATAATCTAAGCTCCGACTGTTATTTCAGGATTTCCTTTGCCTTTTCATTGTTGTCACATATAGCGTAAATGACCGTGTTTCCGTTCTGCTCTACAAAATCGTCGTCAAATCTGTACATTGCGTCGGGAGTGTAGCTCTCAAACGTTGTATACTGCGAATCAACGCGCGCCTCAAGAGCGTCTTTTATCCTTTTAGCCGCGTCGGCGTCCTTTGCAACAAAGATACCGAACTCGTCGGGTGCCGCTCCGGATCCGCAGATGTATGCCGAAAATTCTTCTACATCAGCTTCGTCAATGCCGAAATAAACATTCAGCTTATCCGCCGTAACTTCTACCATGCTCGGAAACTCAACATCGGAAAGCACCTGTTCAGCTTTTTCGGAAACGGTTTTTGTTTCGGCAGAACCGCTGTCGGATGAACTGCTGTTATCGGCAGGCGTGCTGTTCGCAGGTTTTGATGTTTCCGAATTAGATGAGCCGCTGTTGTCACATCCGCAGAGCGAAAGGCACAGAGCCGCGCAAAGAGCCATTATAATTGTTTTTTTCATTTTAGTTTTCCTTTCTTTATTTACTGTTTAATTTAAGAATATTTTTTCTGGAGTGCAGACAACAACACCTTGTATGTGTTTGATTTGAAATGCAGACCGTCAACCTCGGCATACTCTTTCAGGAAATAACCATCACTGTCGGTGATGCCAGCATAAAAGTTGTAAAAATCACAACCCTGTTCTGCGCACTGCTGTTTAATAAAATCGTTCATTTCGCGGACATCGGAATTATGGATATTAGGATAATCCGTTTCACGCGCGACAGGTGTCAGAGAAATACAGCATATCTTTGCTTCGGGAACTTTCTCTTTAAGAGCTTTTATCATCTCGGAATAACTGCTTTTTAAAGAACCGATACCCGACGACGAAAGACCGTTGCTTCCTATGAGGATATAGATATGCTTTGGAGAAAGCTGTACCGCATAATCTGCGGCGGACAATCCGCGGGCGTCAAACGCACTGTTTATAACTCCGCTCGGAGTATAGCCAACCTTTGCGGCTACATTATTCTGGTCTATGTGATTATACAGATAAAGCCCCGTAAAGATACTGTCGCCTATAAACAGGTCGTTTTTGAAAAATTCCTTATCAAAACTCGTCGGGAGAGTATTGCCCTGTGAAGATGAACTGCTTGGCGTAGGCGTACTGCTCTGTGTTTGAGAAGAACTGCTCTGCGGTATACTGCTCTGCGTTTCGGAAGAAGCGGTGCTTTGAGAACTTTGAGAAACGGAACTTCCGCTTTGCACATCGGGAGGAAGTATAAAACCGCCCGTACTGCTCTGCGAGCTGATTTGAGCGCTCGAAGAACTGTCGGAAGAGCTATTGTTCATAATATTAAAGCCGATAAAGAACACTACCGCACATATCCCGAGGATAAGCACCGCCGCGCCTATGTAAAGCGCAACCGTCGAAGCAGGAACTTTTGTGCGTTTGTATATACTGCGTCTGCGTTTTTTCAAATCATACACTCCTCAAAAAATTCTTTATATATTTTATCATAATCATTTCAAAAATGCAAGCAGTTTTACCAAAAAAATTATTACAATTTTGTTACAATTATCAACTAAAAAACATAATTCGTCAGCGAAAGACCTTGCCTGTTAAATCAAGGATACTTGTCCTTGTAATATTTATACCGTTTAATTTTCCGAATTCCTTTTCATACGCTCCCAGAAGCAAAGCGGGGTTTATATTAAAATCGTTTCCTGCGGGGAGCTTTATTTTCAGAATGCCGTCATCATTGCCGAGCAATGTTATATACGGCTTTAAGTCAATTTCGGAAATACCTTTTTTGGTCTTTTTTTCGGTGATGATTGACGGTCTTTCGCAAAATTCACAAAGTTTATTGCTGTCAAAGTTTCCTGTTATTTCATACTCCGCGAAAGCGATATCGGTGTTTTTCATAACGGGGGCTGATACATCTATAACACTTATATCGAGCGGAAGCGCTTTTGAAAGCCTTTCTTTGGTTTCTTCAAAAGGAATGTCCTTTAGAAGTCTCATATCAACGGCTTCTCTCAGTCCCTCCTGTCCGAGCGAAAGAGGAAGCATAAACTGCAGATACAGACGCGGGCTAAGCCCCTCGGTATACCAGGCGGGAAGCTCTGCTATTCTTACGGCACGCTGAAAAACGCCGTAGAGATCAAGATGTGAAATATACTTTGCCCGCCCGACCTTGCTGAAAAACACACGGGTATTTACTGACGGCAATATCCTCAGCTCCTTTAGTCTTTTTTATGCACAGGGCAATCCTTTACCCCGCAGGCAGAACATTTTTCCCTGCAATTCGGGGTAGGCTCTGACAGGTGCGCGCGCTCGTTTTCTTTAATAAGAAAATCCTTTGACACGAGCATATCAATCATGCTCCAGGGAGATATTTCATCATAGCTTCGGCGGCGGTTTGCATAAAATTCCATAGAGAGACCGCATTCTTCAAAAGCCGCTTTCCATTTTTCAAAGCTGAAACAGTCGTTCCAGCCATCCATCACACAGCCGTTTTTCCATGCGGTATAAATAACTTTTCCGACGCGCCTGTCGCCTCTTGCAAAGACAGCCTCTAAAAGTCCTAAGTTGCTGTCGGAATATGAAATGGATATCTTTCGGTCTTTTCTTGCGTCAAATAAAAGTTTTACGCGCTTGTTTATTTCCTCCCCGCTTATCTGCGGTTCAAACTCAAACGGCGTAAAAGGCTTCGGGATAAACATTGAAAGCGATATTGAAACGCTCGGCGCTTTTCCTTTCGGGCGGTTCGGATTTTTATAAAACTGCTCCACTATCTCTTTTGCAAGGTCATAAATACCTATAATATCCTCGTCAGTCTCGGTCGGAAGTCCGAACATAAAATAGAGCTTTATTGCGGTATAACCGCCCTCAAAAGCTATTTTTACACTGTTCAGAACATCTTCTTCCCTGATGTTTTTGTTTATGACGTCGCGAAGACGCTGTGTTCCCGCTTCGGGAGCAAACGTAAGTCCGCTCCGTTTTACGCTGGATATTTCGTTTAGTATCTCCTCGCTGAAACGGTCTATCCTAAGGGACGGGAGCGAAAGATTGACACGGTTTTCTGCCGTCCATTTATTAAGGTCGCAAAGCAAGCCCTCTACATCTGTATAATCACTTGTAGAAAGGCTAGACAGCGACACTTCGTCATATCCCGTGTTTTTGCATAATTTAATGGTCTGGCCGATAACGGTCTCGCGGGATTTCTCGCGCAGAGGGCGGTAGATAAATCCCGCCTGGCAAAATCTGCAACCGCGAATACACCCGCGCATAACTTCTTCTACAGCTCGGTTATGCACAATGTCCACAAACGGGACAACAAAATTTTCGGGATAATAAGACTTGTCCAAATCGCTTATAATGCGCTTTCTGACCTTTTCGGGAGCGCCGTTTTTGGGAACGATTGCAGAAACCGTTCCGTCGGCGTTATATGAAATATCATAAAGGCTCGGGACGTAAACTCCCTCAATTTCCGACGCCATTTTCAGAAACTCCGCTTTAGTGCGGTTTTCTTTCTTACACTTTTCCATTAGGCGCATTATTTCGAGGTTAAGTTCTTCTCCCTCGCCTATTGCAAATAAATCGAAGAAATCGGCGAGCGGCTCGGCATTACAAACGCAAGGTCCTCCGCCCATAACTATAGGCGTAAGCGACGTTCTTTCACTTGCAAGCAAGGGTAATCCCGCGAGGTCGAGCATTTCGAGAATGTTTGTATAGCACATCTCATACTGGATAGTAAAGCCGAAAAAATCAAACTCTCTTATCGGATCGAGGCTTTCGAGCCCGTACAGTTCGATACCGTTTTCGCGCATTTTTTCCCGCATATCGGGAAGCGGTAAAAAACACCGCTCGCACCAATAATTCGGTACGGCATTTTTAAGCCCGTAAAGAATTTTCATTCCGAGGTGCGACATTCCTATTTCGTATGTATCGGGAAACGCAAACGCAAACCTTATATCTACGCTTTCCTTATCTTTTATAACGCTCCCCGGCTCTCCGCCGATATAGCGCGCGGGTTTTTCCACGTCAAGAAGAAAGCTCTCGAGTTTTTCAAGATAATCCCGATTTCTGTACATCATTGCGCTCCTTATTCAGCGTTTTTCGGAATGTGTATCATTGATTTCTAAGTTTACGCTCATTCCATTCCTGTTTTGTCATCAATACCTGACGCGGCTTTGAGCCCTCAAACGAGCCTACTATGCCCATTTTCTCCATTGTGTCAATAAGACGCGCCGCGCGGCCGTATCCGAGCTTTAAGCGTCTTTGAAGAGCGGACGTGCTGGCTTGTCCCGCAGTTACAACAAACTCGATCGCTTCTTCGAGCTTTTCATCTGCTTCGTCGTCGTCAAAGTCCTCGTCACTGCTCTGTTCTTCTGCAGCTTCTGCCCTGCGCTCAATTTCGGCAATAATGTTCTCGTCATACTCGGCGCTGAATGTCTGCTTTATAAACTCAACAACGCGCTCAACTTCTTCGTCCGATACATAACACCCCTGAAGACGTATCGGCTTCGGCACTCCCACGGGCATATAGAGCATATCGCCGTTTCCGAGGAGCTTTTCAGCTCCCGACGCGTCAAGTATAACGCGACTGTCTATCTGCGACGCTACCATAAGCGCGATACGGCTCGGAATATTGCCCTTGATAAGACCTGTTACGACTTGAACGGTAGGTTTCTGCGTTGCAATTACAAGGTGCATTCCTGCGGCTCTTGCCTTTTGTGCAAGACGGACAATACTGTCCTCAACGTCCTTTGGAGAAGCCATCATAAGGTCGGCTAACTCGTCGATGAATATAACAATTCTCGGCATTATACTGCCGTCAATTAAACCTTTTTCCACAAGCTCGTTATATCCGTCGATATTGCGGACATTGTTCTCGCTGAACAAGGTATAACGGTTGTCCATTTCGGTAACTGCCCATGCGAGCGCGCCCGCAGCCTTTTTCGGATCTGTAACAACGGGAATAAGCAGATGAGGGATACCGTTGTACATCATAAATTCTACCTGTTTCGGATCTACCATTATAAGCCTTACGTCAGAGGGCGTGGATTTCATGAGCATACTCATTATGATAGAGTTTACGCAGACGGATTTTCCCGAACCCGTTGTTCCTGCAATAAGCAGATGAGGCATTTTTGAAACGTTACAGCGCACCGCTTCGCCGCTGATGTCTTTTCCGAGGACGGTATCGAGCTTGTTATTGAAAGTCTTTTTAAAGCTCTCGGTATCGACAAGTTCGCGGAAGAAAACAGTATCTCTTATCTTATTCGGAATTTCAATTCCGACAGCGGCTTTATCGGGCACGGGAGCTATTCTTATGCCCGAGACAGCAAGATTAAGCGCCAAATCGTCGGCAAGTCCTGCGATCTTGCTGAGCTTTACACCGGGTGCGGGCTGAAGCTCATAGCGTGTTACGGACGGACCGCGCGCCGCTCCGATATAAGTCGCGGTTACGCCGAAGCTCTTAAGCGTATTTACGAGCTTGTCCGCGTTTGAACGTATCTCCTGCTCGACGTCTGCGGGCTTTACGGCTTTTTTCGCCTCGTCAAGCAATGTTACGGGAGGAACGGTATAGACCTCGGCAAGCGTAGGCTGGCGGGGTTCGGCTTTCTTGGGCGGCTGAACGGTAGGTTTTGAAGCAGGCTTTGAAAAATTCGGTTTTTTCTCTGACTTCTCCGTGACGTCATCAAGGTCAAGTTCTAATTCTGCTTCTTCGCTTTTTGTAATTTTTCTCGGCTTGTCGTCGGATGTAGTACGCTCGGACGCGGGAGCGTCCACTATTTTCGACACTCTCGCCGTTGATTTTTCGGCGTTCAGCTTGTCAAGCGCATCGGCAAGCGGAACAAGGTCTGCGTCGTTATCAACAAAGCTGTCGGCATTTCCACCATCTTTTTGACGGAGAATAGGGTGCTTTTTTTCCATGTATTTTTTCAAAGGCTCGCGATAGTCGCGCGTCTCTTCGGTCTCAGCAGTTTCGTTATTTTGTACGTTCTCCTGTGTATCCTCTGCAGGCTCTTTTCCGTGATACTTGTCGATAACTTTGCGATAGTTTTTGCTATCCTCGGACTGTGCTTCTACAAGCCTCGAATTGTCGCGCTGGGCAGGTATTTTAACGGGCGAAGTCTGTTTGGGCTTTGCCTTTGCGGGAGCTTCGTCTTTTCCGACGGAATCTTTTATATTTTTAAGCTCTTCTATCTTGCGCTGTTTTTCTTCAAGCTCTAATTGCTTTTTAATTTCTTTTTCGGCGCGGCGTTCTGCCTGCATGCGCCTATACTCCTCGTTTGCCGCGGCGCTTTCCTCGCGGTGAGTTTTAATTTTATCGGCAGTCTTACGTCCGACATTCTGCGCACTGTTGCCCAAGCGCGAGAACATCTCGCTCAGCGGTATCTTTATCACCAGCAGAACAAGTACGAGCATTAAGATGATTATTACAATGACCGCTCCCGTTTTTCCTAAAAGCAAAAGCGGAACTCCGAGAACAAGAGCTAAAACTCCGCCTCCCGCAAAAGCCGAGCCGTTTATGTAAAGGTTTGAAATTATTTCTCCGAAATTTGCTCCTGCAAGTTTATCGCGAATGAATATCTCGAACGCGGCGCTTGCAACGAGCTGTATTATTGACAAAAAGACAATATTTGAAGTTATCTGCGCTTTCGGCATATCTGAAGATATCATAAGCGCCGAGGCTATCATAAAAATGCCTACGGTCATGAACGGAACGCCGAAAACTCCGAGAAAGACATTATGTATCGCGAGCCAACCCTCGCTTCCGGGAATTATCGCAAGAAGAAACAAAAATAACCCCACGGCAAAGAGTATGACCGAAACGACTCTGCGGCGGGTACGGCTTTTTCGCAGAGCTTCTTCGCGGCGGCGCTTTTCTTCAAGCGCTTTTTTAGAACGTGCCGACGAAGAAGAGGACTTTGTTTTGCCTGTTTTCACATTTTTTCTTTCTGCCATTTTTAAATTCCTTTCCCCCTATAATTCCCCTTGTGACCGAATGAATTGCTTTTACATTATCATGTCTCTGATGTATGTACCCGTAACAAGTTCATAAACTCCTGCGGCTATGCATGCAATACCAAGTACAGCCGTATAAACTCCGAAGATCTTGAACCTGTTCTTTTTCAAAAGCCAGCTTACGAGCTTTATTGCTAAAAATCCAACGGCCGCTGCAATGACAAATCCTACTCCGAGCATAAGCCAGTCAACTTCTATATCACTGTGAATGACATCGCCAAGCTCTAAAACGCTTCCGCCGAGTATAGCGGGTATGCCGAGTATAAATGCGAATGTTACGGCAGTCTCCTTTGACAATCCGCAGAACAGACCTGCCGCCGTTGTAGAGCCCGATCTTGAAACTCCGGGAAAGAGCGCTACGCACTGAAACGCTCCCACAACAAGCGCGTCGGTTATCTTCATGTCCTTTCCTATCTTCTCTCCCGAACACCTGTCGGATAAGAAAAGTATAAGCGCCGTAAACAAAAACGCAGCTCCCTCAAAGATTATATCCCCGTCGCCCTGGCGCGAAGTGAAGAATTCCTTTACGAGATAACACGGAACAAGAAGAAGCGTTGCTATTATCACCATTATCATCATTCTGCGGTCGGAGTTCATTCTTTTCCATGAGAACTTTCCCGTGAAGATATCCCCTATCGTAAGGAAAAACTCTTTTATCATTCCCCAGATAGTTTTTCTGAATGCAACAAATACCGCAAGGAGCGTTCCGAGGTGGAGCGATATCGAAAGAATAAGAGCCGCTTCGCCGTCTACTCCCGTAAGATGCTGTATAACGGACAGATGTCCCGAGCTTGAAACCGGCAGAAACTCCGTCAGTCCCTGTACTATTGCCTGAATTATTACTGTTATGTAATCCATTTTATCCTCCGTCATTTAAGTCCCCCCTAAGCGGGGGACTTTTCTGCTATTTGGTTTTGCGTTTTTCTATCTGCTTATATAAGCTGTTTATCGCGTCGGACAATGAGCCGAGCTTATCAATAAGCCCCTCCGCCACAGCCGCTTTTCCGTCGAGCACCGTTCCTATGTCTAACACGAGCTCGTCGCGCTCCATCATAAGCTCCGTAAAGCGTTCGGGTTTTATCTTGCTGTTTCTTGCGACAAAATCCGTTATCCGCTCCTGCATTTTTTCAAAATAACGCATTGTCTGCGGAACTCCGAGCATCATTCCGTTCATTCTCACGGGATGAATGGTCATTGTCGCGCTCGGCACAATAAAGCTCTGCTTTGCGGAAACCGCGAGCGGAACGCCGATAGAATGTCCTCCGCCCAGAACAATTGAAACAGTAGGCTTGCTCATACCTGCAATAAGCTCCGCTATAGCAAGTCCCGCTTCTACATCTCCGCCTACGGTATTAAGAACTATCAGCAAGCCCTCTACCGTAGTATCCTGCTCAAACATCGCGAGCGCGGGAATAATATGCTCGTATTTTGTGGACTTGGTATTTTGAGGAAGCTCATAATGCCCCTCTATCTGCCCGATTATGGACAAGCAATGAATATTGTGCGGAGCGTTTTCTGCGGAAGTTATCCCGAAATCGCTAAGAACATTGCTTTGCTGTTCGTTTATCGGCGCTTCGTTGTTTTCACTATCTTCGGCTTTACAGTTTGATTTAACGTGTTTTTTACCCATGTTCCCACCCCTTTTTTAGAATTATACTCAAAAAGGACAGGATTATTCATAAACCGTCTAAAGAGACTGAAAGGCAAGTTCTTGCACAGATCGTTGTATATTATTATCCCAAATCACAAAAGAACACATTATATTGTAACACAAAAGCAAAGAAAAATCAAGTGGTTTTTTAATAAGTATGAGCATATATAAAAAGCACGGACAAATGCCCGTGCTTTAAACTGTTTATTTTAAGATTATTGCTTCCGACCAATATTCCTGATTGTAAATATCGGTGAACAGATAAGTTATTCTTACTTCGTTATCTCCCACACTGACATTCGTTATCTTCATATTATCGGTTACTGTCATCTGCTCGCCGAGATAATAGCTGTCCTGATATGTCATATCAGTAGAATAAAAGTCGCATATAAAATCGAGCTTGTCGCCGACGTTAAGCTGTGTAAGGCTTTTTGCAACCGTTTCGGTCTCATCGGTATAATCATAGTCCGCGCCCGCTATATAAGCGTCATTTTCCTCGAAAACTATTATGAGATTTACGCGCGAACCGTTAAGCATTGCGGGAACATAACCCATATCGGTGTAAGTTCCGTCGGAATTTTCTATTGAGTCGGTATGATAATACGCTACGGGCTGTCCGTTTATTGCCACCCAATTTTTCTCGGTATCGGCTACAAGATCCCCGTTATCATCAAACGAGAACACATTGTCTATGCCCATATCGACATAGCCCTCTCCGTCAAAATAGAACATATTCATATCGAGAGCATGAACGAGCGACCACTGTTCTTCGGAAAGCGAGAGGATATATTTTCCGCCGGTCTCTTTCCAGACGAGCTTGCTTGCGTCAAGATAATTATCTGCAAGATACTGCGCGGTTGAGTTTATATCCTGCCCCTGCATAAAGTCGGTATTCGTGCTGTCAAGTCCGTCAATAGATCTTCCCGAGCCCAAAAATGCACTCAAAAGACCGCTGATTATATCGGAACTTCCCGACGAGCCTGTGGGACTGCTAAGTCCGAACAATGAAGATATCGGCGAGGAGCTTCCTCCCGCAGCGATCTGTCCGCTCGTTTCCATTTGAGCAAATTGCTTTATGCACTCCGCATATTCGCTGTCCATTCCTATAAGCTCGTATGTGTCGCAGGCGTCGTCAACATACGACGTTCTCTTATACGGGAAATATATCGAAACGCCGTAAGCGTTCGTCATATTAGACGAGGTGCGGTTGTACTTTACTGCATTTCTGAGCGCAGAGCTTAAAGCGCTTCCCTCGGAATTGTTCATTTTCTCCGCGAAATCAACGAGGTCGATTTGGTCTATCTTTGAGCTTGTGGCAAATTCTCTCGTGTTATAACGCGCGTCTGAAACGGACTTATAATCGTTTGAAGTTATCTTTCCGCTTATCGACCTTGAAAAGTCTACAAGTTTTTCGGGAACGGTGTTTGAAAACTCTGCGAGGTCAATTACGGAAAGCGTGGTTTTTTGTCCGCGGCACTCGCTCGAGCATTTTGAAACAAAATCGTCCGCAACTTTCTTTCCTATCTCAAGCGTAGACATCGAAGTGTTTTTCGCAAAATTTGTGAGCCAATTTGTATAATACCAGCCTATGCCGGGTTCTGTTTCTTCAGAAGCTATGAGATAATCGGCATATTTATCGAGCATAAGCGCGTTTTCCGCTGTTGCCATAAGGCAAGCGTCAAAGCCTATAAAGTCGAAAGAAACTCCTCCCGCTTTCAGTGCCTTGTCTATTCCCGCAAGATCCATAGAGCCAGAATATTTCTCGTCATATCCGTATCCGCTGACTGATCCTCCGCCGTGGTCCCACAAAATAAGTTCGTTTCTGTTTGCGGGATAATTTGACGCGCAATACTTGATGAAATCGGAAAGCGTGTTCGGGTTTGTCATAGACCGACTGCTTTCTTCTTTCAGGAGCTTCATTTTCCCGTTTTTAATGGAATAGTATTGATTTTTAGAAGTGCTGATGCCCGAAGTTTTCCAATTCTTACATCCGCCCGTGTAAACGATAACGTTAAAATTGTCGCCGAAATTCTTGCTCGCCGAGAGCATTTCGTTCATATCTGCGGAAGCCATTCCGTATTTGCTTTCGAGGTCCGTTCCGCACATATACACCATAAGCGTAACAACGTCTTTTTTTGAACCGAGTATCTGCGTCCTTTTCGCGCGAGAGCCTGCCGCAACGTTATTGTTTACGCTTCCGCCGTTGTTATTTCCGCCGTAGCCTATGTCATTGCCATAGTCGTTGGTTATACCGCCGTTATCGGTTCCGCCTCCAAGAAAACTTCCGAAAAGGTTTCCGCAAACGCCGTTGTTTAACAGCAACACAAGAACAATGATAACGACTATTATACCGCCGCCTCCGCCTATTGCCGCTCCTCTGGTAACGCCGCCCGAATAAGTTCTCCTGCCGGAATTTCCCGAACTTCCCGACGAAGAGCTGTAACTGTGAGAACCTACTCTGCCCGTTCCGAGTCCGCTTCCTCTGCGGTGAACGCCGCTGCTTTGACCGCTGACGGTCTTATTTCTCGAATGAGGTCTGTTGTTTCTGTCCATAAATGCCTCCCATACATTATATGGATTTATTATACTATGTTTTTTTGTTTTTGTCAAGAATGAATATACATAAGTTTCGGGCTTTATAAAATGCATGTTTGAAACAGATTGTACAACAAACAAACAGCAAGCTGTAAAAAACCGTAAACATTTCAGTATTGACAAAACGGAAAATTGAATGTATAATATGTATGCATAATTAGATACACCTAACATTCGGAGATGACAATTATTATGACTTTAAAAGACCTTTCTGTCGGAGAGTCCGCCGTTATAACAAAAACAGGCGGAGAGGGCTCTCTAAGGCAGCATTTTCTTGATATGGGAGTTATTCCGGGAGCGGAGATAACTCTTGTAAAATTTGCGCCTATGGGCGATCCGATAGAATTTCAGATACAAGGATATGAACTGACTTTGAGGCTGGCTGACGCGGAAAAAATTCTTGCGGAGCCGATAAAAAGCGAAAAGAAACCGCCTATTCTCTCAAACGAAGCCAAACGCAAAAAAGCCCACCCAGGTCTTGGCGAGGGCGGAAAATACCATGTCAAAGCAACCGAAGATCCTCTCCCGAAAGGCACGGTGCTTACTTTTGCTCTGGCGGGAAATCAGAACTGCGGAAAAACCACGCTTTTTAATCAGCTTACGGGTTCTAATCAGCATGTCGGAAATTTTCCGGGAGTTACAGTTGACAGAAAAGACGGCGCTATAAAAAATCACCCCGAAACTCTCGTAACGGATCTTCCGGGAATTTACTCGATGTCTCCCTATACAAGCGAAGAAATTGTAACTCGCGAATTCATCATAAATGAAAAGCCAAAAGGCATTATAAACATTGTTGACGCGACGAACATTGAACGAAACCTGTATCTTACAATGCAGTTAATGGAACTTGATGTTCCGATGGTTTTGGCGCTGAATATGATGGACGAAATGCGCGAAAACGGCGGTTCTGTCCATATAAACGAACTTGAAGATATGCTCGGCATTCCAGTTGTTCCTATTTCGGCGGCAAAAAACGAGGGCATAGACGAGCTTATAAGCCACGCGCTACATGTTGCATATTATCAGGAAAAGCCCGGAAGAATAGACTTCTGCGGAAAAAACGACAACGGCGGCGCGGTACATAGATGTCTGCACGGCATTATGGAGCTTATAGAGGACCACGCAATTGCAGCGGGAATACCTCTTAGATTTGCCGCAAGCAAAGTCGTCGAGGGCGACAAGCTCATAGAAAACGCGCTGGGACTGACGCAGAACGAAAAAGAAATGATAGAGCATATCGTCCTGCAAATGGAAGAAGAGCGCGGTCTGGACAGAAGCGCGGCTATCGCGGATATGAGGTTCAACTTTATAAACAAGCTCGTAAAAGACGCAGTCGTAAAGCCTCACGAAAGCCGAGAAAAGGAACGCAGCAAAAAGATCGACAAGATACTGACGGGAAAGTTTACCGCGATACCCGCGTTTATACTTATCATGTCGGCGATATTTTTCCTTACGTTCAACGTTATCGGAGCTTTTTTACAAGACCTGCTGGAAACAGGGATAGACAAGCTCTCGGAGCTTACGGACGAGGCGCTTACGATAATGAACGTAAATCCCGTGTTACATTCGCTCGTTATTGACGGAGTTTTCACAGGAGTAGGAAGTATACTGAGCTTTTTGCCCGTTATCGTAGTTTTGTTTTTCTTTCTGTCGCTTCTTGAGGACAGCGGTTATATGGCGAGAGTAGCATTTGTAATGGATAAATTGCTTAGAAAAATAGGTCTTTCGGGGCGGAGCATTGTGCCTATGCTTATAGGCTTCGGCTGTTCTGTTCCCGGAATAATGGCTTCGCGCACTCTCCCCTCGGAACGTGACAGAAAAATGACAATAATGCTCACGCCGTTTATGAGCTGTTCGGCAAAGCTCCCGATATACAGTTTTTTCGCCTCGGTATTTTTCCCCGACTGTGCGGGATTTGTTATGATCGCGCTGTATTTCGGCGGTATACTTACGGGAATACTTGTGGCGCTTATTTCGCGAAACACCGCGTTTAAAGGCGAAGCAGTACCGTTTGTAATGGAACTTCCGAACTATAGAATGCCCGGAGCGAAAAATGTTGCAATGCTGCTTTGGGACAAGGCAAAGGACTTTTTGCAGAGAGCGTTTACCGTTATTTTCATTGCGGCAATAGTTATCTGGTTTTTACAGAATTTTGACTATAAATTTACTCTTGTAGAAAACTCTCAAAACAGTATGTTAGCAGGTATCGCGGGATTTATCGCTCCTGTTTTCAAGCCTTTGGGATTTGGAGACTGGAGAGTATGCACATCTCTTATTGCGGGATTTATGGCAAAGGAGAGCGTTGTTTCTTCGATAAACGTGCTTTTCGGAAGTACGGCAAATCTCACTGCACTGCTCTCTGCCGCCGATACTGCGGCTCTGCTGGTATTCTGTCTGCTTTATACGCCCTGCGTTGCGGCGATATCCGCAGTAAGGCGCGAGCTTGGCGGGAAATGGGCGGCAGGCGTTGTTATCGGGCAATGCGCGATTGCATGGATAATGGCGTTTATAGTAAGAATTATAGGATATCTTTTTGTTTAACTCTTTTTCCTTTTAGTAAGTTTTAATGAGATCAGGCATATCAGCGGGTTCTTCTGGGATTGTTTAAGCATAGTTGCAACATAGTTTCTGTAGACCACCGAATATTCTCCGACATATTCGACCGCTTCTCCGCCGAAGCCGTGTTTAAAACGCCAAAGTCTGTAACCGCCCGAATTTTCATCATGATAATTCGGTATTCCGCCGAAATCATATTCTTTGCAGTTATGCGCTATGGCATACTTTATCATTTCGCTGTGCATAGATAGCAAGGATATAGGTTTCGGTTCTGTGAACTGCTTGCGCCGTAGACATAGGTAAAACGACTTCCGAAGCATAATCCGACCGCCGCGGAAAGCGGTTCTCCCTCTTTGCTCCTGCACAAAAATATTTTACAATCATTTCCGAAAGCAGATAGCATTTGCATGAAATATTCTTTTTCTCTGACAGGAAAACCGTTGCGTTTTCCTGTTTCTTCGTATAATGCGTAAAATTCATCAACGGCTTCTTCATCATGTATTTCAAGCCTTACTCCACGGTTTAATGCTTTATGTATACGGTTTCTGTAATCGGACTTAAATCCGCGTTCTGTTTCTTCATAAGTATCGGCGAGGTCAAGAATGACGTTTTCGCAGGGCTGGATCGGTCTTATATTTTCACTGCGGTATTTTTTAAAAAAATCGGGCTCGTCCGCTTCCGATACGCGTGGATCAAACAAGAATGCGACCGAACGGTATTTCTTTGCAAGTATCTTTGTTCCCTCCAGAATATCATTGAATGCACTTTCCGAAACCTCTCCGATAAATCCTCTCGGCGCATACATAAGGCTTATGAGCGGAGTTTTCTTGACAAGCACAAGGCAAACCGCTCTTATGCTTTTGTCATCACCGCGGGATATAACTCCCTCGCAGAGCCAGCCCCGTTTTACGTTTCCCCAGCACGGCGACTGCATAAATTCGCCGTATCTGCGGGCAAATTCATTAAATTCTGACATTTGACTTTCGTTTGCAAGATCAAGTAGTTCCATAAATTTTCTCCTTATTGTAAAAATTTTGTAAAAAATTAAATGCGGTAAAATTAAAATGTATTTTTTTGTTATTGTTAATGCAGAACAGCACGGATAAAATTCGGCAGTGGAGATTGGACAGAGGATAAGAAATTATCGTTTGCAGATAAAGTTAAGTCAAGAGGAGATTGCGGAACGCTGCGGACTTCACCCGACATACATCGGTCAGGTAGAACGAGGTGAAAAAAATGCAACTATAGAAAGTATAGGAAAAATTTCATCGGGATTGGGGATACCGCTCAGCAGGTTGTTTGAAAATCTTGATATAAGCAATGACATAAAAACTAACTATCCTGCACAGGCTTATGCTCTAGTTCAGTCACTCGATCTGAACGAACAGAAGAAACTTGTCGGAATTCTGCGTGATATAATAGAGTTCAGATAAATTTCTATACAGTTTGGTTTATTTCCTTTTTTTCATTATAAACAAAGCCTAAAACAAAAGTCAAGTATAGTTACAAATATATAAGTAAATTGTAATCATATTGTAATTTATCTCAATTTAATGTAATAAAATTGTAATCAAATCGTAACATATAATACTTTAATGTAATAATTTTCCGACAGCATTATAACGGTCTTTCATCATACGACTAAACGTGTTACTAATAATTAAGAGTGTATAAGACGCCATTTTGTGAGCATCAAAAGCAAAAAAGTTTTCCGGTTTTTTGTAAATCAAAATTGCACAGAAAAATTTTATATATTTTCATATTGACGAAACGTAAAAAATTTTGTATAATATTATAAGTGTACAAGATACAATGTGATATGGTCAGGGGGTTGTATATGGAAAATAATGTTATTGCCTCAAGACAGGCGAAAACCGTATACCGCGACGGCGACAAATGCATTAAATGCTTTGGAGACGGTTTTACAAAATCAGACGTTTTAAATGAGGCGCTCAGTCAATCAAGAGTTGAAGAAACGGGACTTATGATCCCGAAAATACTTGATGTGACCGAGATAAACGGACAGTGGGCTATCGTTTCGGAATTTATCGAGGGCAAAACGCTTTCGGCTCTTATGAAAGAATATCCCGAAAAACGCGATGAGTACCTCGAACTTCTGGTAAAATTGCAGATAGAAGTTCACTCTAAAAACAACAATTTGCTCATTAAGCTGAGAGATAAGCTCCACCGCGAGATATGTTCCTCGGACGTTGAAGCAACGACGCGCTATCATCTTCACGCAAGGCTCGAAAGTATGCCGAAGCATAACAAGATATGCCACGGGGATTTTTGCCCGTCAAATATTATCATAAAAGACGACGGCTCTCCGTACATAATAGACTGGTCGCAGGTATCGCAGGGAAACGCTTCGGGAGACGCGGCTTGGAGCTATCTGACGCTCTGTATGTCCTGGGGAGAAGACGCGGCGGAAAAATATCTCGAAATGTTCTGCGAAAAAAGCTCGATTGACATCAGCTATGTCAAAAGGTGGATGCCGATTATTGCGGCGGCGCGGCTCTCTCACGAAAAGCCCGAAGAACGCGATTTTCTGCTGAAATGGGCTAATGTTATTTAAGACGGAGGAATTTATGAAAATTACTATATGCATAGGCAGTTCTTGCCACCTTAAAGGTTCTAAAAGAGTTGTAAACCGTTTACAGGAGCTTATTGCGGAAAACGATCTTTCGGAAAAAGCGGAGCTCAGCGGCGCGTTTTGTATGAAAAAATGCGGCGAGGACGGCGTCAGAGTTATGGTCGATGAAAAGATATACTCCGTGCTTCCCGAAAATGTTGACGAATTTTTTGATAACGAAATTCTTTCTAAGATGAATTGAGGATAGAATATGAGAAAATTTGATACTAAGGTACAATATCTGAAATACAAGGTATTGAGAGAAGTAGCAAAGCAGGCGTGGAACGGAACGTTATATGACAATCTGCTCGATATCCCGAAAATAATCGTTCCGACAAATACTCCTACAATGCGCTGCTGTGTATACAAGGAGCGCGCAATACTTGCAGAGCGCGTAAAGATTGCTATAGGCGGCGACAAGGAAAACCCGAATGTTATTGAAGTTATAAACATTGCGTGCGACGAATGTCCCGTAGGCGGATTTGAAGTAACAAACGCCTGCAGAGGTTGTCTTGCTCACCGCTGTGAGGACGCCTGCAGGTTCGGGGCTATTTCCTTTAACCAGAACCACGAAGCGCAGATAGACAAGACGAAATGCAAGGAGTGCGGAGCGTGCGCAAAGGTCTGCCCGTATACCGCGATCGTCAGCAGAAAGCGTCCATGTCAGAGCGCCTGCAAGGTAAAGGCGATAGAAATGGACGAAAACCGCGCGGCGCAGATAGACAACTCAAAGTGTATTTCCTGCGGAGCGTGCGTTTATATGTGTCCGTTCGGGGCAATTATGGACAAGTCGTACATACTGAACGTCATTGATATGCTCAAAAAAAGCGAAAAGAGAAACGATTTGAGAGTTTACGGAGTTGTTGCTCCCGCTATAGTGAGCCAGTTCAGCTATGCAAAGCCCGGTCAGGTCGTTGCGGGGCTTAAACAGCTCGGATTTCATGCTGTGGTTGAGGCGGCGCTCGGCGCGGATATGGTAGCGCAGGCAGAATCTGCAGAGCTTGCGGAAAAGGGATTTTTAACAAGCTCGTGCTGTCCTGCGTTTGTGGATTTCATTCACAAGAATTTCCCCGACATGGTCGGAAATATTTCGCACAACCTCTCCCCTATGGCGACTATCTCGAAATTTATAAAGAGCACCGATGAAAATGCAAAGATAGTATTTATCGGTCCTTGCACGGCGAAGAAAATGGAAGTTCAGAAAGATACCGTAAAGCCGTATGTAGACGCGGCGATGACGTTTGAAGAGCTTCAGGCGCTGTTTGACGCGAGAGATATAGATATTACGAGCCTCGAAGAAGAGTCGCTCGACAACGCTTCTTATTTCGGAAGAATTTTTGCAAGAAGCGGCGGTCTTGCTGACGCGGTAGAAGAGGGCATAAAAGAGCAGAACCTTGAGGTAGATCTTAAAGCGTGCGTCTGCGACGGAATAGAAGCATGCAAGGTGGCGCTCCTGAAAAAGAGCAAGAATATGCTCGACGCTAACTTTATCGAGGGAATGGCTTGTATGGGAGGCTGTATAGGCGGCGCAGGCTGTCTGACGCACGGAGAAAAGAACAAGGCTGAAGTCGATAAATACGGCAGAGAGGCGCTTGAAAAAACGATCTTGGGAGCGGTTGCTACTCTCGGAAAATAAACACAAATCCCCTACCATTAAAGGTAGGGGGTTGCTTTTAGTATACAGTTTACAGTGTACAGTAGTCAGTAATGATGTCCGCCGCAAGGCGGACACCTAGACTGTACACTGTATACTGCACACTATCAACTGACAGCGCGTTTTCCTATAGCGTATATTCTTTTCGGATATATTCGGGCGGATTTTTATTCCACTCCTCGTTTGTCCAGGTCACCCCGTCCGCCAGTCCTCCGTAATTTAGCGATAACGCAAATGTTCCGCCGCTGTATTCCCATGTATACTGCTTATCCGAGATCATGGTTTTATTTACAAAATCATCTTCGTAAATATGGTCTATCCGCTTTACTGTTAAGCCGTTTCTTTGATAAACATATATTTGTGTGAATTCATTTTCCGTTGAAACGATCTTGTCGGTTTTTTCAACAAATACGATCCCCTTTTCGCCGCCTAAATCTATCTCCTCTATGTATTCATTTGGGTCATGATAAACAATGTCGTAGACCGTAAACCAGACAGCCGCCACAAAAAACACGCCCATTACGCAGATAAGAGCTATTCTTTTTCTGCGCGCGGATTTTTCGGTTATTTCTCTTAAACCGAATATATTCGACAAGCATTGAAGAAAAAAACCTACGCTTACAGCAAGGTAAGCCAAAAATGTTTTATCAAATATCTTTCCCGCCAAATAGATCTTTAAGTCGTTTTTGTCAAGATATGAACACAAATAAAACCACGCTGCCAAGATAAGTATACAGATTACAACAGTCGTCACAATGCCGGCTGTTTTTCCCGCGGTAGTTGTTTTTTTCATAGGTTTCCTTTCTTATTTATCTTTTTGCAAAGAAAATTGTATGATACGACACAACGTAAATTGCACAAAAATCACATCACATAAAACAGTATGCAGAAGAAGTGCAGCAGGCTTCCGACAACTACGAACAAATGGAAAACCGAATGCATATAAGCGTGTTTTTTTCCTATTGCATAAACGACCGCTCCTATCGTATAGCAAACGCCGCCCGTAAGCAAAAAGACTAAGCCCCCGACGCCTATTCCCGCAAGGACTGTTTTCATAGTAAACACTATACACCAGCCAAGTCCGAGATACAAAAGCATTGAAACGGTTTTAAAGCGCTTCATATCAATAGCGTTTAAGACAATTCCCGCCGCGGCAAGTCCCCACTGTATGCCAAAATATACCCAGCCGAGCGCAGTATCTGCCTCGCGGATAGTGCAAAGCGTAAAGGGCGTATATGTCCCCGCGATAAGCAGGTAAATGGCACAGTGGTCAAGTATTCTGAAAACTTTTTTCGCTTTGAGTTCGGGGTGAAGTCCGTGATAAATGCTAGACATACAGTAGAGAATTATCATCATAGCGCCGTATATCGCGCCGCTTATTACTCCGTAAACATTATGATGAAGCGCCGCCATAATAACGCAAAGCGTTGTTGCGGTAATTCCCAGAGCGCCGCCGACAATGTGCGACGTCATGTTGAATATTTCCTCGCCCTTTGTGTAGTGAGGAATTTCTATTCTGTTAAGCTTTTTTGCATGAGTGTGGCTTGACATAAATATCACCTATTCTTTTTTATTTTTATTTTCAAGCTCCGAGATTATTTCATCGACCTTGCTTCGTTTTATTCCGAGTAAATCGTCTATAATATCGGAAGTTTTAAGGGTTTTTGTAATTGCTTCGTCATTATTCGGAGCTTCGGTATCTTCAATTTCTGTATCTTTAACTTCAATATCTTTATCTTCGGTATCTTTTACTTCGGTATCTTCAACTTCGGTACCTTTAACTTCAATATCCTTAGCTTCAAATTCTTCCGTTTCTACAGCTTTCGGAGCTTCTTTGTCTTTTATTTCTTTTTGAGCTTCGATATCATTCGGCAATGCTTTTACACTGTCCGAGGGCTTTTTTACTATGCTTCGCAAATAAGCGCTTTTGAGTTCTTCCGAAGAGCTTGTCTGCGAGAAAAACGCCTGCTCGGTTTTTGTTATACCGCTTTCACGAATGTCGGGCGGCAAAGCTCCCGCGTTTCTTTTGTGCGCTTTGGGAGCCTTATCTTCAGTTGTATTTTCAGATTTTCTCTGTTTAGCCGTATACGAAAACAGAACGCCGTCATTTGACTGTGTGTTTGCGGTAAGTACGGGAGTCAGCTTTTCGGTCAGCGCTTCTTTGTCTATGAGTATTTGTTCCTTTTGTGGAGCAATATCGGCATGTCTCTTAGAGACAGAAGCTCTTATAATATCGAAAATTATAAGCGCAAGACAAGGCGCAATTGCTATGCACAATACTCCGAAAGGCGACTTTACAAACAGTATTATCTTTCCTATTATCCTGCTGCTGTATTCGGCTTTTCCTACAAGGTCCTCCCCTGCTATTATAAGCTCTTTATCGTTTTCTATAACGTTTATGCTGTAAACTCCGTTTTTGACGCTGTAGCTTTTTCCATAGCCGAGCGAAAGTTTTCCGCCGTTTTTATATAAAAGGAGCTTTCCCTCGGTTATTTCATAAGGCTCGCACGATAATACTATTACTGCGCTCTTATCGGGTACGCCTGTTAAATTCTCCCCGTTTGCGACATAAATATTAACGCCGAAAACTCCTACGGTCTCCTCTGACGTAAATGCCCATGACACAAATGCCAAAAATATGCACACTGCAAGCATTATCCCGCAGAAAACATATCCTATCACACGAGCGACTTTCTTCCCCAAAAATTTCAACTCCCCGTATTATTTTTACAATCCCTTTGCCTTTGAAAGATTTATGCCGTTTTCGCCGAGCGGTATCTCATGGTCAAGACCGACGAATTTTCCGCTCTCCTGCCAAAGAACTTCTTTTACAAACGAATATTTTTCATTGTCCCATGTCTTAAAATCGTCAAGTACAAGTCCGCCCGTATCGCCCGAATTTGCGTTGAAACACCAGAAAGTGTGATTTAAATGATAAGTTTTTATTAGCTGGCGCATACAGGTCATCCATTTAAGATTAGGCTCGCGCATAAATCCTCCCCATTCTCCGATAAGGAGAGGAGCGGTGTTGTCCTCGTAAATATAGAACCAATTGTCGTGCCAGCAGTCTTTCATAAGGCTGTTATAATCATACCCGCCCTGGAACCACGGCTGTTCGTATACGGTAGGACCGTAATCATGAGGAGAATAAACGAGCTTGTTCTGATATTGCCCGAGATTTACGGGATAATTTTTAACTCCGCGGAGATTTCCGCCCCACCAATTGAAATAATAATCCTTGCTGTTGGTAGAATGATAATCCATATTAGAAGAACTTATCGGGAATATTTCAGTTCCCTCGACCATTATAAGCAGATTGGGATTTTTCGCGAGAATACGCTTTGCGGCGGTCTCGGCGGTGTATTTCCAATTGTTTATGTCTTTAGAATTGTTCCAGATAGCTTTATTTGTTTCGTTGGGTTTTCCGTGAGGTTCGTTTTTAATATCAAAGGCGATTATGGTATCGTTGTTCTTATACCTGTCAGCAAACCATTCGAGAGCATGATAATAATCCTCGACCGTTACCTTTGATGTATACCAGAGATTTACGTTATGCCCCTGGGCGTCTGTTTCGGCGCAATGGATATCGGGCATAACTTTCATTCCGTTCTGCTCGGCAAGTTTCAGGAAATAATCGAATATTTGCAGGGAATTCATATCGTTAAGCTCGGTGTTGTATGCGTTGTTATAATTTGCCCTCGGATATTCTCCCGCAGACCACTGATTTATAAGCTGTGCAGAAATAGGCACGCGGATAAGGTTGAAACCGTGGTCGGCTATGGACTTTACGGTAGGAGCAAGCTGACTGTTCCAAAGCCCGTCAAACGTATTCGTTCCCGTATTATAGCCGAACCAATTCACTCCCGTGAGCCAGACTTCTTTTCCGTTTTTGTCAAGTATCCTGCGTCCGTCGGTATGAAGCCAATCGTCGCCCTGTTTAGCCTCGGGAACTCTCTCCAGAAGCTCGGCTACGGTACCCGAAACGTTTTCCGACGGGATAGTGTCGTTGTTGTTATTATTCTGTGAAGAGCTTGTACTTGCGGGGGTGTTGTTCTGCGAAGTTCCGCTCGCATTTCCGCCCGACGGCGAAAAGTCCGTAGGACAGCTGAAGTTAAATCCCGCCGTTACAGAGCCGTTCTGCGGAATAGAAGTATTTCCCGAAACAGTGACAGTTGTTCCGTTTACCGAAAAGTCCGCGCTCCAGCTATTTGTTATCTTAAAACCGCTCGGAACGGTAAAACTCGCTTTCCAATTATTGACGTTGCTCCCGCTGTTTTTTACAACGACTTCAATTGTTCCGCAATAATTGTTTCCATCGCGCCAGCTCGAATTTTTCCTGAACTCGAGCGAGAGCGCTCTCGATTGATTATTATTAGGCTTGGAGCTTTGAGTGTTGTTAGGATTTGAGCTTTGAGTGTTATTGGGTTTTGAACTTTGTGTGTTGTTGGGTTTTGAACTTTGTGTATTATTAGGCTTTGAACTTTGAGTGTTATCGGAATTTGAGCTTTGTGTGTTGTTTGGATTCGAGCTTTGCGTATTGCCCGAAGCAGAACTTTCGTCGGACGAGCTGTCTATATCGGAAGAATTAAATTCTCCCGAAAAATCGCTGTTCTCGGACGAATAATAGCTGTCATCGGGAACACGCTGATTTTCCGAACGCTTACAGCCTGCCGTAAATAATACCGCTGTCAGCATAAGCGCGCATACCTTTATATATTTTTTGCTCATAATGTCACCCTTTATGTAATATTTTTCATTTGACGGTCAGACCGTTTCTTTATTTTTCGCAAGAACTGCGCTTTTCATTGTATAGCTTTCAACGTCCGTTATCGTTTCGCCGTCTGCCTGCAAGGGCGTCGGACGGTCAAATTTTACCTCAATATCGTATCCCTCGATCATGGTAAACATCTTAGGGTACTTAATATGCTCGCCCTTAAATATAGACGAAAAGCGCATAAGCGTCGTGAGCTTTCCTGCGTCATGCCATACGGCAAAAGTTATTTTACGCTCGGGGTTTAGTCTGTCCTGTTTAGGCGTTATGCACATTCCTCCGCCGTAATATCTGCCGTTCATTGTCGGAGCAAGCCAGACTTTTTTAAATTCGTACTTCTTTCCGTCTACTACGGCGACGGCATTCCGAGGCTTGAAATCATAAAGAACGCCCTTTATTGCTATAGCAGGGTAATTTACGGGCTTATCGGAGCTTTGGCGGAGCTTGTCGCCTATCTCACAGCAATAACCGTCTATCCCGTAGCCTATGCCGTTGAGTATCTTAAAGCTCTTTCCTTTTACGGTCGCTGTCGGAAGATCTTTTATATAAGGATTTAACAGGACAAGTCCGTCTTTTCCGATATCGCGCGTAAAATCGTTTCCCGTGCCTGCAGGAAAATAGTATATCTCGCGCTCGTCGGGAATTTCGTCTACGCTGTTTACAAGTCGGCTTATTGTTCCGTCGCCGCCGCACAAAACTATCTTTTCCTCGCTTTTGAGCATATCGGCATAATCGACCTCGTGAATGTCCTTAAACTCGATTTTTTCATTGCTAAGCTCTTTTATCTTCTGCGCGTTTTCAAGTCCTTTTCCGTTTGCCGCAAGCGGATTGTAATAAACTATCATTGTTCATTCTCCTCAATGTGTTTTCTTATTTTTTCCTGTATCTCTTCGGAAAGCTCAATTGATTTTCTGCCTTTCGGATCAAGCGTTTCGATTATATCAAAACGAACTTCAGTTCTCCTGAACGGAAAGCGCTTGTGAACTTTTTCGGTGCCGATAATTGCCGAAACAACAACGGGACATCCCGTATCGATGGCTATTTTTAAACTCCCCGCATGGAACTTTAACATTTTTCCGTCTTTGCCGCGGTGTCCCTCGGGATAAACGCCTATCGACATGACCTTTCGGTTTATATAGTCCTCGGCTGTTTCTATCGCCGATCTGTCGCCCTTTGAGCTTTTTCTTCCGAGCGATATATAACAGCTTCGCGTTATCATTCCTCTGACAATGGGTATCTTAAAAAGCTCGGCTTTGGCTATAAATGCTATCTTCCGAGGTCTTAGCACAAGGCATTGTACCATATTGTCAAGCTGTGAACGGTGATTTGATACCAAAAGAAACGGTTCGTTCGGCAGTTTTTCAAGACCACTCGGCTTTATTTTAACGCCCGCGCCACCGCAGACAAACGCATAGGCGAGGTTTAAAAGCCAAAGATATACGCCCGACGGCTCGCGATAGGTTTTCCCGTGAGGTACGACAGCAGAAAATACCGCTAATATTATCCAGAAAAGCAGTGATAAGCCTACAGCCGTTCCCGCAAACAGCGCTAAAAACAACCAGAAATTCCCGATAATAATCGAAAGCACTGCCGCGCAAATTAAACTTAAAACAAGAATAACAAGAACAGGGTGCATATTTCCTCTTTCACGAATTTTCTACAAGCGCTTTTACTATGCTTTCAAACTTCCATGTGTTTGACGCTCTGTCAAGAAGCCCGAATGCTTCTCCGCCCGAGCCGAAAAAGTTGTTGTCCCACCAGAAGCACGTCATACCGCGCTCTCTTGCCGACTTTACATAAAATGCGGCAAATTCCGTTCTTACATCAAGGTTGCCGTTTTTGTCGCGGGCGCCGAACTCATCAATTATAACTGCCGTTCCCTTGCTGATAAACTTGTTGTACAGGTTATCCATAAAGACAGTCACCCCGTCGGCGTCGCTTTGGTTTGAAGCCGACCAAGAGTTTGTTCCCCATTCGTTCAGCGCGAAATCATAAGGAAGATACGCATGGACGGTCACTATTATGCGGTTTTCATTTTCGGAAACGGGATCTGTCGGAAGTACATATCCGTCATTAAGTGCGCCGTCTGCCGAAGCGTCATATCCCGGACACATCAGATAACGCGAGGTGTTGTTACCGCCTGAAGCACGGACAGTGTCCACAAACGCCTGATTTATCTCGTTTATGCAGGAAATAGCCTCTTTGCAGTCGGCGTTGTTCGGATCTATCCACCATTCGTTGTTATGACCGACAAGCCTCGGCTCGTTCATGCTCTCGAATATCAGCTTATGGCTGTAATCCTTAAATCTTTCGGAAAGCTGTTTCCAGATAGCAGTAACATACTTTTTTGACTGTTCGAGATACTGATTATTCGGGTACATGAACTGTGTGCTGTTGTCGTGGTGGATATTGAGAATAACGTACATATCATTGTTAAGGCACCATTTCACGACTTCCTCTACCCTGTCGAGCCACGGCGCGCTTATGTTATAATCGCCGTCAACGTGATTATGCCACGAAACGGGAATTCTCACGGCGTTAAAGCCTGCATCTTTAAGCGTTTTTATATGCTCCTCGCGTGTCATCTCTCCGTTCCATGCGCTTTCATACTGCATTTCGTCAGTAAGCCATGTACATTCGTTCGCGTCAAACGTATTTCCCAAATTCCAGCCGATCTTCATATCCTCGACCATTTCAAGTACGGTCATTTCATCAACGGAAGAATTGTTATTGCTGTTATTGTTGCTGTCGCTGTAATTATCGCTGTCGGAAGAGCTGTTTTCCATAGGCGTAAAATATTGTCTTTCACAGCCAACAGCACAAATTATCATCGACAAGCTCAGCGCCGCCGCAAAAAACTTTTTTAATTTATTCAAATTATCACTCCCCAAAAAAATATAATACACTTATATTATAAACCAAAAACGAATTTTTTGCAATACAGTTTTTAACTAATTCAGAAACAATTCCCTATAATATTTTTGTATGCACTGAAAATAATAATACCGCAAAGGCAAACAAATTGAAAAAGGCTTTGCGTTATATCGGGCAAAGCCGTTATGGCCGGCGGGAATATTGCCGGCAGGAAAAGTGTGTTTTTATTAAGAGCATACGGTCTTTGCGTTAAAGTTTAAAATCAATCAAGGAGAATAACTATGTCTAACAAACAGTCTAAAGCTAATCTCGAGAGCCTTAAAATGCAGTCGGCAAATGAGGTAGGCGTTAATCTCGGAAACGGATACAACGGCGATATCACTGCAAGACAGGCAGGCTCTATCGGCGGTATGATGGTCAAGAAAATGATCGAAAGCTACGAGCAGGGCGCAAGAAAGTAATTTTTGCCATACTCGCGAATATTCAAAAAAGATCCCTCGGGCAGAAGTCCGGGGGATCTGTTTCTTATTCGGTTTTTATAAGTTCAAAGTCTTTGTTTTCAAGAGAAAAAATTCCGTAAATTCCCTCGGTTACATGGACTGTATTGTCCTTTAAAACAAAGACTGCCTCAAAATTCTTGTTGTCGCGCCAGAATTGCTCGGCTTTTTCGCTTCCCATAACAAAAAGCGCCGTTGAAAGCGCGTCGCAGAGCGTTCCGCTGTCGGAGATGACGGTTACGGAAAGCAGGTCGTTGTCTGCGGGGAAGCCTGTTTTGGGATCGATAATGTGTCCGTATGTCTTGCCGTTTTCTTCAAAAAAGCGCTGATAATTCCCCGAAGTCACAACAGCGCAGTCAGTGACCGAAAGTATTCCCAAATTGTCGCTTGGGGAAAGCGGATCGGCTACTCCTATTTTCCAAGGATCACCGTCGGGCTTTTTGCCCAAAAGGCGAATATTTCCTCCTAGATTTATAAGAGCAGAGCGGACGTTGTTTTCTTTGAGTATTTTATAACACTCCTCGCTCGCATAGCCCTTGGCGACTGCTCCCAAATCAAGCATGACACCGCTGTCTAGGGTGACGCTGTTTTCGTCTATATGGACTTTATCCGCCCCAACGTTGTTTAAAAGCGCAGAAAGCGTTTCGCTGTCGGGAATTTTGTATTCTCCGACAGTAAATCCCCACTCCCGCAGAACGGGATATATTGTCGGATCAAGCGCCCCGCCCGTCTTTTCGGACATATCCAGAGCATACTTTATAAGTTCGAGCGTTTCTTTGCCTAGTTCTGCCGAACCGCTCTTATTGAGCGCGAAAAGCTCGCTGTTTTCATCTGTCACGGAAAACAGCTTTTCAAGCGACAAAACGCGGTCTTTTGCAAGACTCGCGGACTCGGAGCTTTCTCCGTATGCGTCTATGCTCATGATAGTGTCCATAGCGTAAAAGCTGAGCGAGGTCTTTTCTTCTTCGGCTTTGCAGGACGTAAGGAAAATGCATAAAGCTAAAATTAAAACCGATAATGTACGTTTCACATTATTCTCCATTATGATTTATTTGCTTTTAATGATACCACATTTCAAAAAAAATGTCAATAATTTTTGAAAAACCTATTGACAAATAATTTTTGGTGTGCTATAATGACATTGCTGTTCTGAAGACAGCAGGTTGACGTTTTGTCTATAATGCTTTTGCGCCTGCCGAAGAATGGGAATATGTATGTTAAATGCTTTTTAGCGGTTAATAGAATTGTTCTCTCTTCCTGTCCGAAAACAGGAAGTTTTTTATTTTCTGACAGCAAAATTCTGCAAAAGGAGTGAATTTAATGCCAAGTCAAACCGTTCTCACTAAGAAACAGGAATTCGTAAACGAGCTTGCAGAAAAGCTCAAGAACTCTGTTTGCGGCGTATTGTTCGATTATAAGGGCATTACGGTCGAGGACGACACAAAGCTCAGAAAAGAGCTTCGTGAAAACGGCGTGGACTATTTTGTAGTCAAGAACACGCTGTTAAAGCGCGCATGCGATATGGTCGGACTTGAGGGGCTTGATCCCGCTCTTGAGGGCACAACGGCTATCGCGCTTTCCTCCGAGGACATTATAGCAGGTCCGAAGATCCTCAACAAAAAGGTCGAGGACTCTAAGGGACAGTTTGCTATTAAGCTCGGATTTGTTGAGGGCAAGGTCATTTCCAAGGAAGAGGTCGAGGCTTATGCAAAGCTCCCGTCCAAGGAAACTCTGCTTTCACAGCTCGTATTTATGCTGCAGTCGCCTATGCAGCGTCTTGCTATCGCAATAAGCGAAATCGAAAAGAAACAAGGCGAACAGACCGCATAAAAGCGGAAATAACTTTAAGAAAATCAAACATAATTATGGAGGTAAATCAAAATGGCTTCTGAGAAAATCACAAAGATCGTTGACGAAGTAAAAGAGCTTTCTGTTCTTGAACTTAACGAACTCGTAAAGGCACTTGAAGAGGAATTCGGCGTATCTGCTGCGGCTGTTGCTGCTGCTCCTGCTGCAGGCGGAGCTGCTGCTCCCGCTGCTGAGGAAAAGACCGAATTTGACGTTGTTCTTACTTCTTTCGGCGACTCCAAGATGCCTGTTATAAAGGCTGTAAAGGATATTTGCGGTCTCGGACTTAAGGAAGCAAAGGAGCTTGTTGAAGCTGCTCCTAAGGCTATCAAGGAAGGCGTTGCAAAGGCTGAAGCTGAAGAGCTCAAGAAGAAGCTCGAAGAAGTTGGCGCAACTGTTGAGCTTAAGTAATTTAATTACTTCAACACAAAAACGATCCGCTCTCTTATTTTGAGAGCGGATTTTTTTACATGGGCGTTATTATATATCCGTTAGATTTCCAATAGTCTATTACGTCGGGCAGTATCTTTGCGTTTGTTTCGGAAACTGCGTGAAGAAGATAAACAGCACCGTTGTGGGTTTTGGAGGTTATCTTGTCGAAAGCGTATTTCTCGTCGGGCTGGGCGTCTGTTAACCAGTCCTGATAAGCAAAGCTCCACAAGACTGTTGTATAACCCATATCCTTTGCAACGGAAAGCACCTTTTCGGAAAACTCACCCTTTGGCGGGCGCATAAGATACATCTCATAGCCGAAATTGTTGCTGATATAACTATGGAGCTTTGAAAGCTCGTCATATATTTCACTGTCCGTACATTCGGGAAGCGACGGGTGGCTGTATGTGTGATTTCCGACAGTATGCCCCTCGTCTATCATTCTGCGTATAAGGTCGGGATTTTTCTCCGCATAGTCATAGGTGACAAAGAATACCGCTTTTACGTTTTTCGCTTTTAGAATGTCGAGTATCCTGCTTGTACAGCCGTTTTCATAGCCCTCGTCAAAAGTGAGCCAAAGCCGTTTGTTTTCGGGCTCGCCTATAAAGAGCGCGCCTTGGTCACCGTATTGTGCCTGTGCCTGTATTGCTCCGAGCGGACGGTTTTCGCTGTCCGTTTCAACGCCCATGCCGTAGGCTATTTTCTTTGATGACAAGCCATCGGAAAATGCCGTAAATGCCAGAACAGCCGATAATACTACGGCTGTTATTATTTTTTTCATGCTTACACCTCTCTTTCCGAATTATTTTGGATAGATTTTTTTAATTTAGTTATGGAAATTGTATCAAAAAAAATTCACGGATATATTAAAAAATGGCAATTATCCTATTGAATTATTTTGCAATGTGTGTTATAATAAATGTTGTATAGGTTGGTTTGTTTGCAAATGTGTTGTCAGAAAAACGTTGCGGTTTTACTGACACTTGGTTTTATACAAATCGTATGGTTTTTATTTAGGAGCTTTTATGACGCAGGAATTGAGCGAACTTATTTCCCTTTTAAAGGGGCACAGGACATATATCCAGACACATAATTTTCCCGATCCCGACGCTATTGCGAGCGCTTATGGTCTGCAAGTGCTGCTTGAACATTTCGGGGTAATTACTATCATTTGTCATCACGGAGTAGTAGAGCGCGCGGCTACGATGGATATGGTGTCCGAATTTAAGATAAACATGACGACAGACAACGATCTGTACTACATGAACGAAAATGACTACATAGTAAATGTTGACAGCCAGAAAGGAAACGCGAATATCCGCGACCTTATAGGAAACGTCGTCGCTGTCATAGACCACCACCCCATTTTCTGCGAAAAAGACGACTATAAATTCAAAGATATCCGTATGGTCGGGAGTTGTGCGACAATTATAGCTGACTATTTCAGGCAGAACGATGTGGAGATGACGGAGCCTGTTGCGACGGCGCTGTTATACGGTCTGAAATGCGACACGAGGAATTTTACACGCGGAGTAACAGAGCTTGATGTAGAAATTTTCTCATACCTCTTCCCCTATGCGAACACACAGCTTATCAGGCGTTTTCAATCGGGCGAGCTTTTGTACAAAGAGCTTAACGCTCTTGCGGACAGCCTGAAAAAAGTAGAGCTTGTGGACAGCGTGGCGTTTGCGTTTCTTGATTTCCCCTGCTCCGATGCTTTTATAGCGATGATCTCGGATTTTCTGTTACAGATAGACAAGGTAAGTTTTTCCGTGGTTTACGACCACAGAGAAGACGGTTTCAAATTTTCCGTGCGCTCGGAATTAGATGAGTTTGACGCAGGAAGAATAATCTCCGAGGCTCTCGCAGATATTGGCTCGGGCGGCGGTCACAAGACAATGGCGGGCGGATTTGCTACAGAGGATAAGATCAGAAGCATCAGCACCGACTATAACAGAACAATAAAGGGGCTGTTCCTGAAGATTATTGAAAGTATCAAGAATAAAACCGAACAGCACGATTGAATATAACAATGGGACTCTTATTTTAGAGTCCCATTGTTTTTATTTCAGCACCATTCCCTCGGGAAATGCTTCTTTTCGCATTATCCCCCACATCTTGTCGATATAAGCGAGCGTGTAATAATTTTCAATATAATGATAATAAAACGCGCCCTTTAATGTCATTTCATAAACGCCGTTGTCCTCGGTTATAAGTCCGAGCTTTTTTGCAAGCTCTATCTCTTCTCCGTAATATTCTTCAAGAGGCACTCCAAAAAACTTTTCAAAATCGCGCCTGTCTACCTTTGTTGAATACGCCGTCCAGAACAGCCAATAAACCATTCTCTGACGCAAGGTAAAGCGCAGTGTCAGAGAAGTCGGCAGTTTTCCGCTTTCAATTCGCTTTATGTATTCCTCAACATTAAAGGTGTTTATCTTGAACTGCTTTTTCAGAAGCGTAGCGGCGGAACAGCCGAAACCGAGAAAGTTTTCTCTTGTCATTGAAGAATATTTCGCCGTGGCCGAGTTTGAAAACGTCCAGATACTGTCGCGGCGGTATCCACGTTTTTGACAATATAGCGTTATCCTATCTAAAAGCTCCCGTTTGCTTTTGTTGTCCATTGCTTTTATCGGGCTTTTCGTAAATGTAAAATCTATAAACGGATAAATGGCTATGTGGTTTGCTCCGCTCGAAAATGCAAGCTCGATATCGCTTTTAAGATCCTCGAACGTCTGGTTTGGAAGCGCGAAGATAAAATCCATTGACACCGTTTCAAAATCAAAACTTTTAAGCACTTCCGACATTTTTTCGCGGTCAAATCTCTTTCTTCCGAGAACGGACAAGAATTTATCCCCGAACGACTGTATGCCTATGCTTATTTTTGTAACTCCCGCGGATTTGAGCGTGCCGAGAATTTCGGGGGTAACGTTTTCGGGGTGAAGCTCCGCGCCTATTCCGTCGGTTATGACAAAATATTCGCGGATAACGGAAATAATCTCATCTATCCTGTCTGCTGTAAGGGCGGGCGTTCCTCCTCCGAAATAAAGGCTCGTAACTTTTTTCTTCATGCCCTTTTTACCTACAAGACGTATTTCCTTTATAAGCGCGTCTATGTATCGGTCCGCCTTTTCCCTGTCGTATAATTCCTTGCAATACGGGCAGAACGAGCATATCTGCGTGCAAAACGGGATATGGACATAAAGTCCGAGGCTCTCGCACGAGCCGTATTTCAAAGTTTCATTATATTCGTTTTTAAATTCAAACGGCTTCAGAGAACGTGTCAGATAACTTCTTACAAGTGATATGACATTCATTTTTTCACCTCAAATATATTTCAGATAGGTCGCAAGCATTTCGGCGATTATTTTTATATTCCCGCTGAACAAAAGCGTATACTCGGCTACGAAAAAATATCCACACTTTTCGCACAGCCCTTTTTCGTGTATACATCTTCCGCAAACGCTCAGCTTTCCGTTTTCCATTACCACGCACTGTTTGCAGGGCGTAGGAAAACTGTTGTTTATCAGATACGGAAAAGCGCTTTTAAGATTGAAAACGGGAGCGCCCTTTTCCATCATTTCTAAAATATCTTTACAGCATTTCGCCTTTTCCCTTTTAGTAAGCGCAAGCTCCTTTGTGTCGGGATACGGAGTATGAAAATTAAAAGACACAGCACGGACATTCTTCATTTGCTTTGCAAGAGCGCAGACTCTTTTAACCGCAGACTTATTTATCTTGTTTATCGCCATATAAAAGCAGATGTTGTCAGATGTCGCGTTGTTTACGTTTCGGATAATTTTATCATAGGTGTCGCCTCTTATGGCGTTATGACGGGGTTTGTCTCCATCGAGGCTAAGAAGTATAAGATCCGCTTCTGGCAGGTCAATGGGAAAAGTTCCGTTTGTAACGGTGTTTACAATTAAAAATCCCATCTGCTTCGCTTCAATTACAAGGTCGCGGAGCGTCTTTCCCTCGCTCTGCCACATAAACGTTTCTCCCCCGCAGAAGAACAATATCCTGACGCCCATTATGTAGAGCTGTTTCATCTCGTTTATTATCTGCCTGTACGGGTGGACGACGGCGGTAAGATTGTTTACGGAACAATGCTTACAATGAAGATTGCATTTATCCGTAAGTATCACTGTTCCGAGTATCGGCGTTTTCTGCATTCCCAAAACAGTCTTTATGCCGTATTTTGCTAGATATGCAAAGCTCGGCAGTTTCAATAATATCACCCCCAAAAAATAAAAAACTGTACTGTTTAAAATAGTACAGTTTTATTATATCATACATTTCTTACATTGTCAAGTGTTTTTTTAAGTTTTAGGGAGCTTAACGCAAAAGCGCGTTATTTCGTTTTCGCTGGTCGCGGTTATTTTGCCTCCGTGAAGCTCGGTTATCTGCTTTGCAATTGCAAGTCCCAGACCTGCGCCTCCGCTGTTTGTGGCGCGGGAAGTGTCAAGTCTGAAAAACTGCTCGAATATTCTTTCCAGCTTATCCGACGGAATAGTAGCACCCGAGTTCGAGAAAAATATGTACACAAAATTATCGTCAGTAATAAGCCGTATTTCTATCAGGGTTTCCTCATAGCTGTAATTTACGGCGTTTCTAAGAAGATTGTCAAACACTCTCGAGAGCTTGTCGGAGTCGCATCTAAGCATAACTTTTTCTTCCGCATACAGCTTTGCTGAAAGTTTTTTCCTGTCAAAAACGGGACCGAACTCATAAACGAGCTGTTCGAGCATAAGCGTCAGATTTATCGTGGAATATTCGAGAGTGAGCTTTGAAAGATTAAAGCGTGTAATTTCAAAAAATTCGTTTACAAGCTCCTCGAGGCGGTTTGCTTTTGAAAGAGCAATGTCGGTGTATTTTTCGCGCGTTTCCTCGGAGATGTCCTTTTCGTCTTTAAGCAGTGAGAGATAGCCGATAACGCTCGTCAGCGGAGTTTTTAAGTCATGCGCAAGATATACGACAAGATCGTTTTTTCTCTGCTCCGCTTCTTTTGCTAAAGCGGAATTTTTAAGCGACTGCTCGCGCGCGGAATTAAGATCGTCCTGAATACCTTTGAGCTCGTCGGATAGGTGTATAGGCTTCGCGTCGGGATCAGCCAGCTTTTCGGCCTCAAATGTTATTTCATTAAGATATTTCAGCGCGCGCCTTAAAATGATGTAAAAAATCACTATCCAGCCCGCCAGAATGACTGTAGGAATTATCCAGTCCACATTGTTTTCAATAAATAGAAGCGGTTTGTACAGAGGTTCATCACCATACCATATAAAGCTCCTGCAGACAGCGTAAGATAATTGCAGAATAATTATAACAATGACAGCCCACGCTATCATTAAAAGCGCGCTCGTAGTCATAAGTTTTCGCGCAATAGAGCTGTATTTCAGTTTTTTCTTATTCAATCGTATAACCAACTCCCCAGACAGTTTTTATAAATTTAGGCTCCCGCGGCGACTCTTTCAGCTTTTCTCTAAGACGCGCGATATGAGCCATAACGGTGTTGTTTGCGTTTATGAATTTTTCGCCCCAGACGTTTTCAAAAAGCTCCTCGGACGAAACGACCGTCCCCCTGTTAAGGCATAAATACAAAAGCAAAGAAAACTCTAAGGGCGTAAGAGAAACGGGTTCTCCGAAAAGCGTGCATTTATGCGAGGACTTGCTTATGACAAGACCGCGGATATCTATTTCATCTGAGGGCTGTTCGGCTTCGGCGGAATTATACCGCATATATCGGCGAAGCTGTGTTCTGACACGCGCGGTGACTTCGAGCGGATTGAAAGGTTTTGTTATGTAATCGTCCGCGCCTATCGTAAGTCCCATAATTTTATCGCTGTCCTCGACTTTTGCCGTAAGCATAATAATAGGGAAAAAATACTTTTCGCGAATACGCTTTACGAGGGTAAATCCGTCTATATCGGGCAGCATAACGTCAAGAAGCGCCAAATCTATCTTTTCCTTTTGGACGCATTCGAGCGCGTCATTTCCGTTATAGAACTTAAGTATCTCGCAGCCCTCGTTTTTCAGATACAGCTCTAAAAGATCCGCTATTTCCTTTTCATCATCAACGACAAGTATCCGAGGAGTTGTTTTCCTATCTGTCATAATAATTCCCCATGTCATTTTTATTTCATTATAACTCAAATTTTTTATTTCGTCAAGACAATGCAAAAAATTGTAATAATTTCGTAAGGAATGAAAAAGGCTGTCGATATATTAAAATCAACAGCCTGTTTTCTCACATCATCTTATCAATTGCCGAAGAATACTCAGACTTGTTAGCCGCGCCGACAATTCTCCCCGACTCTTCGCCGTCTTTGAAAAAAACTATAGTAGGAACAGCGCCGACAACGTATTTTCTCGCGAGCTTTGCGTCAAGATTTACGTTTATCTTTGCGAGCTTTATTTTATCGCCGTAGTCTTCTTCAAGCTCGGCAAGCACGGGAGAAACTCTCCTACAGGGCGCGCAGGTCTCCGAATAAAAATCAGCTAAAACTATTCCGTTTGTTTTTAAAACTTCTTTATCAAAATTTTCATTATCTACACTTATTGCCATATTATCACCATATTTTTATTATTGAGAAATTTCTTTTCTCTATTTATATCTTCTCCCCTGACGCTGTTTTTAATCTTGAGTATATTTTCCGTTAAAAAAAGGCTTTTGAAAAGAAAACGGCGTTATACGAAAATATCCGTATAACACCTATGCCGAAAACTTATAAAAGGAGTCTATTTAAACTTCTGTATAAGATTTACAAGTATGCCTACTACTGCCGAAAGCCCGATACTTAAAATCAGCGGGAACCAGATATTTGCAAGAGGAAGTCCGTTTGCCGCGTCGTTAAGGTTCATTCCGTAAAAGCTGAACACAATCGTAGGAACGGCAATTATAATGGTTAGAATTGTCATTCGCTTCATGACAATATTCAGGTTGTTTGAAATAATGCTCGCGAATGTGTCCATTGTTCCGCTCAAAATGTTTGAATAGATGTTTGTCATTTCGATAGCCTGCTTTACTTCGATTATTACATCGTCGAGCAGGTCGGAATCCTCCTCGTAGAGCTTTATGTAACGTCCGCGCATTAGCTTTTCAAGGATAGCCTCGTTTGATTTTAATGACGTAGAAAAATATACCAGCGATTTTTCAAGACCGAGGAGCTGTATAAGCCCCTTGTTTTTCATTGCAAGATACATTTTCCCCTCGACATAATTCGATATTTTGTCGATCTGTTTAAGATACTGGAGATAGCGGGTAGCTATCCGCAGAAGTATGGTAAAGACAAAGTTTGTTTTATAGTTTGTGCGTATGCCTTTTAAAACGCCTTTTGATATTTCGTCAACTACGGCGTTTTCACGCGCGGAAACGGTAATAACGCTTTCGTCGGTTATTATTATGGACATAGGGGTTGTTGAATACAAAAGAGTCTTGTCGGGATCGTTGTCCTGCTCGGCGATAGGATAGTCAACGACAATAAGCGTAACGCCGTCGTCGCTTTCGATACGAGAGGGCTCTTCTTCATCGAGTGCGGCACGGATATAATCGCGGTCTATTTTCAGGTCTTCTTCAAGGCGCGAGATCTCGGTTTCGGTAGGGCTTATGACAGACACCCAACAGCCCTGCTCGTATTCTTCTATACGGCAGACTTTCCCCTCAATGCTCCTGTAAAATTCTATCACCGCGATCACTTCCTTTTCGGCAGAATATAACACAAAATATCATTTTCTTTTGCACTTGTATTATTGTAACACATTTTTCTGAAAATTACAAGTCTTTTATTCACAATATTTCAAAAGTATATGTATTTTTGCATTTCAATTAAACTATAAAACTCGTCATAAATACGGACTTGCAAGCATAAGATGTACAAAACTAATACGAGGAGGATATTATGGAAAAAGAAGAAATGCAAGGTATTTACAGCGGGCAGACGCTCTACGACGCGGCAATAGAGCAAAGCGCGGAGCTTGACTGTATCGTTCCTGATTATTGCCCCGAGGTTTTCAGAACGCTTTCGGGCTCGCTTTCGCCGAGGATACTGTCGTATGCCGTGTCGTCGGACGGAAAGCTCACAATTGACGGAGAAATAATCGCAAGAGCCGTCTACGCAAACGAAGAGGGCGGGCAGATATGCTGTGTTTTGGGAAGAACAACATTTTCAAAAACGGTTTCTCTCGGCGCATATACCGAGGACGTCCGCTTTTATGTGTGCGAGGATTACTGTTCCTGCAGGGCGGTAAGTCCGAGAAGAATAGATGTGCGCGGAGCCGTTTCTATAGGGATAAAGGCGTTTAACTGCACAGAGATAAAACAGCCAGAGCTGTCAGATAAACTTGAACTTAAAACAGAGGAAATATCCTGCGCGGGAAAAACACTTTTCTCGTCTAAAAAGCTCGTTATACGCGAGGAGATAGATACGGGCGCTTCGGGAATTTCTTTTATAATAGACAGCGCGGCTGTGCCGAAAGTAAGCGATCTAAGGATAGTAGCCGACAAAGCGGTGCTTAAAGGCGCTATTTGCGTTGACGCACTGTACGGAGTCGCTGTTCCCGAAAGCAGTTCTTCGGTGACTGCGGAAAAAATGACGGCGGAAATTCCCGTGTCTGCGATACTTGACGTTTCGGGTATAAGCGACGAATACACCGCTATCCCGTCGATAAATGTTCTCGGCTGTGAGCTTATACCGCGCCCCGACAGCGGAGTTATGTCGTGCGAGATAAACGCCGAATGTACTATAAGAGCTGCCTGTGAAAGCAAGATAAAGACCGCTTCCGACGCTTATTCCACTAATTTTGAAACGGAAATTTCCACCGCGAAGATAAAGCTCGGAACTGTCCCGAAACCGCTTTCGCAGAGCTTTCAGCTTAAACTTACGGCAAAGCATGACGAAGAAATAGCGGCTGTGTGGGATTGTCGAGCGGAAATCAAAAATGCCGCCGCACGAAACGTAAACGGCGAGCTTATACTCTCGGGACTTCTTAGATGTAAGGCTTATGGAAAAAGCAGCAGCGG
The DNA here is from genome assembly GCA_947627205.1 of uncultured Clostridia bacterium. GTDB lineage: Bacteria > Bacillota > Clostridia > Oscillospirales > Ruminococcaceae > CAG-115. The sequence continues at coordinate 57,330 of CANQVE010000009.1, forward strand.
CGCGGTATTCTGCATTGAAAAACAAGAACCGTTTGAAAGGTCCGTATTGTCGGGAACGACCGACAACAGCTCCGTTTATTTCTGCACAAACGTTTCTAATACGAACTTTGCGATAATGCCGGATAACACTCTTGAAATAACGGCAACGTGCGATGTTTCGGGAGATGTCCGCGAGATAATGTATGTTGATACATTAAGCTCCGTAAAGATACTCGAAGATAAACCCAAGCAGAAAGACAGCGAATTTGCGCTGAAGATATGCTATGCAGACGAGCCGAAAGACTGCTGGGAAATTGCAAAGGAATACAACACGACCGTTTCGGCCCTGCTCGCCGAAAATACTCCGAACGAAGAAAACAAGCTCGATGGAATGATAGTTGTTCCGACCGTTTGAGAAAGAAAGGAAATATCTATGAACACATCAATTTATGCCGATATTGCACGCCGTACAGGCGGAAACATCTATCTCGGAGTTGTCGGACCTGTTCGTTCGGGAAAATCTACCTTTATAAGCAGATTTATGAACAAGCTCGTCATTCCGAATATTGCTGACGAATATGCCAGAAGCCGCGCCGCAGACGAACTTCCGCAAAGCTCCGCGGGAAAAACTATTATGACGACCGAGCCGAAATTCGTTCCCGAAGAAGCCGCGTCTGTTTCAATAGGCGATGTAAGAATGAATGTAAGACTTATAGACTGCGTGGGATATATCGTGCCGTCGGCGGTAGGATATATTGAGAATAATGCTCCGAGAATGGTCATGACGTCGTGGTTTGACGAAGAGATACCGTTTAATATGGCGGCAGAAATAGGCACGAGAAAGGTAATAAACGACCACTCGACAATAGGCGTCGTCATAACGACCGACGGAACTATAGCGGATATTCCCAGAAATGAATATGCCGAAGCCGAAGAGAAAATAATAAACGAACTTTGTGAAATAAACAAGCCGTTTGTTATAATCCTTAATTCACGCGAGCCCGACAAGCCCGAAACAAAAAAGCTCGCCGAGGAAATGTCCGAAAAATACGGCGAGAGGGTTATTGTGCTGAACTGTCTTGAAATGGACGAGGATAAAATTTCGGAGATACTCGGAGAGGTATTGCTGAAATTCCCCGTAAAAGAAATAAAGATAAAGCTCCCGAAATGGATAATGTCGCTGGATAAAGAGCACGAACTGAAAAAAGGCGTTATAGAAGCAATTAAGAGCGCCTGCTCGGAAATTTCCGATGTAAGCATGATAAAGAACGCAGGCGCAAAGATCGGCGAATGTGAGTATGTAAAGCGTGCGGAAACGTGCGGGCTTGACCTTGGAACAGGATCGGGGATAATTGATATTGCGCTCAAAGACGAATTGTTCTATCAGATACTCGGCGAAGAAACGGGGCTTGAGATAAACAGCGAGAGCGACCTTATGCCGTGTATGCTTATGCTTGCGGAGATTAAGAAAAAGTATGAGCGTGTTAAAGACGCAATTGAAGAAGTCGAAGCTACGGGATACGGGATAGTGCTTCCGCAGATGGAAGAAATGAGGCTCGAAGAACCCGAGATAATCAAGCAGGGCGGAAAATACGGAGTAAGGCTGAAAGCATCGGCGCCGTCGATACACATGATGAGCGCGGACATAACGACGGAGATAAATCCCATTGTCGGGAGCGAGAAGCAGTCCGAGGAGCTAATAAGCTATTTGCTGACGGACTTTGAGGAAAACCCCACGAAGATATGGGAAAGCAATATTTTCGGGAAATCACTTCACGATCTTGTAAACGAGGGATTGCATAACAAGCTCAACCGTATGCCCCGCGACGCAAGAATGAAGCTCAGAGAAACGATAGGAAGAATAATAAACGACGGCTGCGGGGGGCTGATTTGCATTATTCTCTAGAGGCTGGAAGCTGTTAAGAGCGGCGGACAACGTTTTACAACCAAACCACCTCTCAGGCGGCGACATGAAAGTTTTTTGAAAAGGGAGTCCAGAGGGGAAAAATTTTTTTCAAAAAATTTTTCCCCTCTGGTCGCGGCGAAGCCGCGAAACTTCGCAAATTAGCGCTAAAGGGTGTGGGGAAAACAAGAGTTTTCCCCACATTTTCAAATTTAAAACCTTAGTTTTAAATTTGAAAATCATGAAACAACATTAGAGCGGGGAGCAACTTTTAAAATGGATTTACAATAGAGCGTGGAAGAAGTACGTTTAGACTTTTAACGGGTGATAAATGAGAGAATGTTGTTTCTGGCATGCGCCTATGGACTAACAGAAAAGCTGTTAATAAACCATGACGAACTTAATTTCCCGCTCAAAGGTTTTTTCACACTTAAGGTTGTTCCTTGCTCAAAACCTCTCCTAGGATTGCCGTTTCAAAGCACGGCTTTGAAACGGCAATGCGGGGAAAACTCTTGTTTTCCCCGCACCCTTTAGCGCTTAGCTAGCGCCGTTTCGCGGCTTCGCCGCGACCAGAGGGGAAAAATTTTTTGAAAAAAATTTTTCCCCTCTGGACTCCCCTTTCAAAA
>CANQVE010000010.1 GCA_947627205.1 uncultured Clostridia bacterium
TACTCTTTTGTGCTATATTGGATTTTTATCGGAATAAGGTCACTTTTGGAAACTGCCCATTGTTAATTCTTATGAAGTCAAGAAAAATTGATAACAGGTTTTGAAAATCTCCCATTTCTGCAGTAACAGGAGTATAAATATCAGATGAAAAATCGGTTGATAACCAACGGTCTCGAATCTGCTCATCTGTTTCAAAGTATATTCCAATGCGATCCGCTGTATTTATAAGATAAATATAGAACACCGGTCTGTCTAACTGCGAAGATGCTGCACAAACTGTTTTCAGAACCTCTTTGCTTTTCCAACTTATATCATCCAGAGTAATACTTGAAGAGGAATGGATATATCGAAATGATATGTATGCTAAGATTCCTCTATCTCCGCCAAGAAACATATAGTTAGGATAAGCACTTGATGATGGCTCCCATGCCACAATATTAATTTTGTATTCCGTTTTCATGTACTGAATAAAACAGTCAATAATGTCGGTTTCAGAAGTACAGATATCAGCGTTATCCAAAATCAAGGGGACCGTTGAAGAACAACAAAAAGAAATAAATTCTTGACCGCTCATATTAAAATACCTCTCGATTAAAGTAAGGCGCTTATTTCCGCGACAAAAGACTCAAAGTCTTTCATCTGCAAGAGCGGAGAATACATCTTTTTCAGATAGACTGCCTCGGCTGATTTCATTTCATCACCCTCGCGTTTTTTCTATCAAACGTTTCATGCTGTTCAGCAATATATTTTTTCACCTGGTCGCTCGTCTCATAAAAAACACCCTTAAGACATGGATATTCTATCCAATGAACATAGAAAACAGGAGCGTCTAATGTTTTGATTATTTCAAGTTGGTTTTCTATTTTTTTGTAATCAAGTGTTGCACTTCCCTCATAACAATATCGTCCTGTTTTTTGCAGCGCACATACAAAAGGCGCTCCGTGAAACTTTACTTCAAAATAGGCCGCTACAGTGCCGTCAGGTCTTAAAACCTTGCAGTCAGGCATGTGGCGATCCTCCTCATCAGCGCGGAGGACTTGAGTCGTTAGCTTATGTGAAAGGAATTCCATAAGAGCTTCTTCATGTTGCTGCCCCATAATAACGTCGTATCTGGGTAAACTTCGGTTTCTTGCGGGAATAAAAAATGAACTGCATTGCTTACACAAATCTTTAAGTTCCGGTATCTGTGTTTTCAATTCCTTTACAGAAGCAATATTATCTTCCCGGTTTTCCGAATACATCAGCCGATAACATTCGGCATTGTATTCGTTCCATTTAAACTGATTACTAAAAATCTGAACATTCTGAAAAAAATCTTCAAAACGTTCTTTACATGAATCTAACAGTTCTTGATATAACATACAATACCTCACTTCCCAAGAAGCTATAATTGACTTGTCCCCTCTTGCTCTAATCTCATTTCAATTTCACTTTCATACTTTGCGTCTAATTCAAATCCTATCCCGTTTCTGTCAAGCAGTTTAGCGGCAACAAGTGAAGTCCCACTACCTAAAAACGGATCGAGTATTGTATCTCCCGGATTGCTTGACATTTGAAGGATCCTCATGATCATCGGAAGCGGATACACAGTAGGATGCTGTAAGCCGAGTTTCTTTTTTGTCATGTTGTTTACGCGGTCGAAATACCATACATCTGTAGGATTTCTGCCTTTTCCGCCCTCAAGACGTTTGTCGTTTTGAGTTATATACGGAATACGAACAGCATCTAAATTGAAAACATAGTTATTCAGGTCTTTCACTCCCCATAGGATATTCTCATATCGACCTGATAATCTGTTTGTGCAATTCTGCATATTGTTAAAGATCCAAGTGATCATATTTCGCAGATACAACCCGCATTCCTGCATAATTTCGTACCCGATGAAAGGCAAAGGCAGGATCTCTTTATCCTTTCCATTTGGGACAGGAGAAAGATTTAAAAAGAAACTTCCATCCGGTGTCAGTATTCTATACACTTCTCTGGTTACTGCTCTGATAAGTTCTTTCCATTCTTCAAGCGGCATCTTGTCAGAATACTTACCATAAGGTTTTCCGATATTATACGGCGGTGATGTGACCACAAGTTTTACCGATTGACTTGGAACATCTTTCAAAAGCGTCCTGCAATCACCTATCTTATAAATGATCTCACTCATTATTATCCTCCGAAACTCTTGATAAGCGCTCATCAGCAATTTTACAGTATTCCGAAACAGTCTCATAGCCAAGATAATGCCTACCGAGTTTTTTTGCCACGACCGCTGATGTACCGCTTCCCATAAAAGGATCTAAAACAATATCACCTTTATTTGTTCCAGCAAGAATGATTCGTTCAATCAATTCTTCAGGGTATTGAGCAGGATGAGATGTTCTTTCCTCAAAATTACCGGAAACCATGGAAATACGCCAAACATCCGTTGGGTTCTTTAACTGGCTTTTATATCTATCCGGCCTATAGTTTAGAGCCGGAATTTTAACGTCGTCGAGATTAAACGTATAATTGTTCTTATCTTTAACAAACCAAAATACAAATTCATATCTGGGTGCGAAACGTTTGTTTGTAGAACCGCCCCAGTCAAAATTCCATACTATAAGGTTTTTCAGATACATGTCTTGAAACAAATCAAGAAGCCAGAAAGGAGGAATAACAACACCGTTATCATATCTATTTTTTATATTGATCCATGCTGATCCATTTTTCTTAAGTACACGTTTACATTCTGAAAAAACGGATAAAAGCATTTTTCTGTAATCATTTTCTTCCATTTTGTCGGCATATTTTATTCCCTTGCTTTCAAGAATGCTTCCTTTTTCAGTTTTATTTCCGTATTGATTATCAATGTTATATGGAGGCGATGTAACTACAAGATCAACAGATCCATCCGGGATATCGGGCATATTCTCACTTGTTGAGTTATAAATGCGGTCAAGTATCATTTCCTTATTATCACCTCGAATAATTTCACTTTCTAAAAGTACTTTGCTATTCTCCGTATAGCCACGAATTTGACGCCTGCGATATCTTTATTATAGCATAATTATGATGTTAAGTCAAGTCAACTTCATTATTATCTTCTGATACTATTTTGTCAGACTTATATTTCGGTTTAATTTGCCTATATTCGCACTGGATTTCTGTAGATGAATTATATGACATTAACTGCTAACCAGCGGATAGAGAATAGATTGAAAAAACGAAAATATTTGCAAAAAGTAACTCTATTGACTATTTTATCAAAATATGTTACAATACATGTAGCGTTAAAATAAATTTTAGGAGGTATTTAAAATGGCTTGGTATGTTTACTCTGATCGTCAAATTAAAATTTTCTTTGACAGAAAGCCCTCGGAAGAGACTCTCGATAAAATGAAAAAAGTACGGTATCGTTGGAACCCGGAAGAGATATGCTGGGCGACTGAGATTAATGACTCAACAATAAAAGTTGCGAAAGAAATTTGTGGAGAAAATTATGGACTGAAAGTCAAGATAGGAGACATTGTTTCTGCTGATGACGCAAAAATTGGGAAATGGGTTAATTGCCTTAATGGATATATCAGTAGAATTTACGATCGTGAAGCAAGTGACAGTCAAAAAGAGGCGTGGAAAAATTGCTTTGAATTTATTAGGGAAAATCTTAATAAACTTTCAGAGGCACAACAGGAATTTGAGCTTATATTTGAATATAGCTTGCGGGGTACTGCTCACGAAAGACCTGATGTTATTTTGCTGACGAATATCAAAGTTATCTCTTTGGAGTTTAAGAAAAAAGACGCTCCGCAAATAGACGAAAATAAAGATGATGTCGCTCAAGCAATACGTTATAAAGAGTATCTCCAAAACCACCATGAGGTAACGAAGAAAAGGAAAATGAATGTTATAAGTTATCTTGTATGTACCGGGAACGCAAAAAAAGGTAACCTTAGAGGAATTGATATTCTCACAAAAGATAATTTCTGCGAAGTGATTGAGGAAGAATTAAATAATGCGCAGAGCTGTTCATTTAGTGCAGAATGGCTTAATTCACCAAGAACAGAACAGCCTGATATGCTTATAGCAATAGGTAAAATGTATCGTGCCGGCACTATTCCATACGTATCAGATGCAAATCAAGATTGTTTGAAACAGGTGCGAAAATATATTAAAGATGCACGAGATAATCATAAGAAGATACTTATTTTGATTAACGGTGTGCCAGGAGCAGGAAAGACGGCGGTCGGCCAGAGCATAGTCTTTAAAGAAAACGAAAACGGTAAAGCAAACGCGGTTTATCTTTCCGGAAATGGACCGCTTGTTGATGTGCTTAGGTATCAAATTAACAAGGCTGCAAATAAGGATATTGCCGGTAATGCTATTAAATATATGCGTCAATTTATGGATTGTTTTTGGGAATATTTTGGGGAAAAAGAAGTTCCACAACAATCTATCCTTGTCTTTGACGAAGCACAAAGGGCATGGGACGAGAAAAAGATGGCAAAAGAGAGGGATGAAAAATATGGTGTCTTAGATGTGGATGAGAATGAGGTGGACATTTATGCGCTGAATGAAGAAATTACTTTTTCAGAGCCAGAAGGATTGTTCCGTATTTGTGACAGAATATACAAGAGGGACAAGTTCGCAGTGCTGATTGGCTTGTACGGAAATGGACAAGTTATATATGAAGGCGAGGAATCAGGACTTGTATTGTGGGAAGCAGCACTAAAAAAACACGATGATTGGACTGTAATAGCGTCAAACAGTATCGCTAGTCAATTAAATGATATTGGCACTGCGGAAAAGAAAGTTGATAACACTATGTTCCTTTCAACGTCAATTAGAGCAGACTTTGTTGATTGTAGTAAATGGGTTGATCTGGCTATTGGTATAAATAACGCTAACCCTGATAACGCACGTACAGAGCTTGAAAAAATACAGAAAACTTCCATGCGCATATTTGTAACTCGCAGTATGGACGCAGTTAAGAAACATTGTGATGAAATCAAAGCTAATCACCCAGAATGGAAATATGGGCTGATGGTGTCAAATTTTGCAAAAAATAATGTAATACAAAAAGCATTGCCGGGGTGGAATGTTGAACGCAAAGGAGCTAATGCTGTTAATGACAGAGAATATGGCCCTTGGTTTTCTAAAGATTGTAGAAAGTTAGAAAAGGCGTGCAGTGTTTTTGGAAATCAGGGACTTGAGCTTGATGTTCCGATTGTTGTGTTCGCAGGGGAATATGTTCGAGATGGTGGCATGTGGAAAACAAAAATCTCCGAATATAATCGACAAAAGTATGAAAACCCAGATACAATCGTCGAAAATAATTTCAGAGTTTTGCTGACAAGAGCAAAGAAGGAATTGATTTTGCATATTCCGGAACATCCTGATTTGAACGAAACTTATAATTATTTCGTTGGCATGGGAATGGATGAACTTAAATAAAATTCACTTCATTTGGTCAATAAAGAGCAGAGTCGCTGATATAAAAACGAACGTGTCGAAGCATGTGGAGTGCGTGGTGTTGCTTTCAAATCGGCACTGACGAAACGGGAGGTTTTACTATGGAAAAACAGGACGCTAAAGTTACCTTTTCAAAATCAGGAAACAATTCATCAGACTGTAAGCTGTCTGTTCCAAACTCTTGGGCTGACAGAATGGGGATAGATCCCGAAAACCGAGACGTAACGCTTTATTTTGACGGAGATGATATAATTGTGCGCCGACATGAGATGTCGCCGATAAGGCACGCTCCGCTTGCAAACAAGCAAAAAATCAGGCGTTTTGCTCTGATTTGGCAGCAGATGTATTTAAACCATAGAAATATCCCGTTTGCCTTTTTTGAAGATATTATGTTTTTGGGTGAAGAATTGGCGGATCTGGGGTTTGAAATGGACTGCGGGGAATCGTTGGAAAACGCGTTTCCCGGAGTTGACGCTTATAACGATAATGCTGAATTTGAAAAGATACTCGGCAAAATCGATCTGCAGACTTTGGGTAATGCTATATTTTCACAATGGCGGTATTGGAACCATTGGAGTATGGCGCCGATGGAAGAAAAAGATTTTCAATGGTTTGCAAAAGCATTTTCACGGCTTGCAGAACTAGCGGAGGAATAGTTACACTTAAAATAAATTAAACGAATAAAAACGTGCTGATACGCAGGGATAAGTTCATATTACAGGAGGGACAAATATGTACTGTTACGGTTCAAAACTTCGCACAGACTACATGACGCTTAGGGATGTTGCAGAAAAATTAGAGGTATCGTTGAACGATATTTCGTCTGCTGTCGGGATACCAAAGTCTACCGTTAGTCATTATTTAGACGGCGACTATACAAAACCGGAAAAACTTGACAGCATAAGCAGGTATCTTAACAGCAGAGAATTTTACAGCGGTTATTCGTTTATGCCTACAAGAGAATTTGCAGAATTTCTCAACAAGAAAGTTTTAACCATTTTCAGCCAAAAAATGAAACAAAAGGAAATTGCAAAAGCTATCGGTATGTCCACGCAGGAACTCAGCAAGCTGAAAAAAAGCCCGAAAATCTCGGGAAAAACTCAGAAATTAAATGTAGTTGAGCAGTACAATATTCTTGAGCATTTTTATGATATGTGCATAGGTGAGGACGGATTTATTCCCGACGAATACAAAAGCTTACGCATTGAGCTAAGTAAATATGTACATAAGTACGACGTTTATGAAATTAAAAATTCTTTCGCCTCTCTTTTAAACTCTGTCGTTGACAACGGTTTTCGCACTCAACTGTTCATTGTGCTGAAAAATGTCTGCGGGATACAAGATTCTAAAGATTTTAACAAGATTTTGCATGATGATGAATTTATAATGGATATAGAAAAAAGGTACCATATAATTTATGAACTTGATAGAAAAATCGGCAGTTTTTCCTCCGTGCTGCATAAAAAATTTAAGTTTATATTGACGGCGCTCGATTTTGATGAAGAAGAATTGCTGAATGAAGATTTTCGGCAGATTGATTTTACTATTACGCCTTTGTACAAATACCCTGATATTATTCGCAGAGTAATTCTGGATCACTTCTATGCATTTGTTGGCGACGCAGAGTACTTCCTTATAAATCGATACGAAAAAGACTTTTTTGAAAGGGATTACATTCATTATTTGAATATACAAGATGAACTGTACAGAATAAATATGGTCGAAAAATACCATACGCTTTCCGTAAACGACAAAGTTTCGGTCTGCAAAGAGCTTGCCGACAAAATATCAGAACATATAAAACAAACAGCTGCTGAAATAACGCCACTTAAAGCTGAATTTGACGAAAACGGCAAGCTTGTGATAAATAGGGACTACATTTACTGCCGTAAGCTTTCGGATATAAACGATATTATAGAGATTGTAAACCGCATAGGACCGCTTGAGAATGTGCGCACGAATTTAAAAAAAGTTCCGATAGATGACGAGTATCCTTTTGAAAACAGAAGTAATTATTTAAATCTTCTGTCTGACGATTTATACTACGATAAAAGCATTGAAGAAATTTTTGACAAAAAGCTTGAGTTTGACGCTATGGACTGGAATTTATGGGGATTGTTTACGCAGGCACTGTATATCAGATGTTCGATAAACGATATATATAAACATATTGTAAAACTTAAAAATGTCAAAAAGCACGATTTTTCTATCACTCCCTGACGATAAAAAATTCTCCTTGTAAAAAAAATCACAACTTTCACAAAAATTTTTTTAGAACAAAAATTGCAAAATTTTGAGGCTTTTCAAAAGAACCGCATAACACCGCCGTTTGTTTAAACTGCGGTGTTTTTTTGAGACAAATCGGAAATATTTTTCCTTGCTGAATCTAGTCTTCCCTCGCCGAAAGATTTGTGTTATAATACAGTTACAGGAAGACAAAAATGCGCATTTGAAATCTCCTTAAAAAAAATTTAGAAAGGATCTTTTATATGCTAAATCAAATAATATTCGAAGATGCTAACGGCATAGACCAGCTTAATATTGAAGCCATGCTTGCGGCGAAAGGAAAAATATTCCTCACAGATGATATTGACGCAGAGGTCGCTTCATCAGTGATAAAAACCATGATGGTCCTTGCGGATGACAACACGCCGATAACGCTGTACATTGACTGCTGCGGCGGCGAAGTCCGCTCGGGACTTGCGATAATCGACGTTATGAATATGCTTTCCAAAAAAACGGAAATAAATGTCGTATGCATGGGAAAAGCGTACAGTATGGCGTCGCTTATTCTTGCGGCGGGCACTAAAGGGCACAGATACATTATGCCGCACGGAGAAGTTATGGTGCATGAACCGCTTGTAATGAACGGAGCGGCAGGCTCGGCAAGCTCGGTGAGAAATCAGGCCGACTCGCTTATTGCGATACGCGACAAGATGAGCGAAATGCTCTCGGCTTATACGGGGCTTTCCACCGAAGAGATAAACGAGATAATGCACGCAAACACATACATGGACGCAGAAGAAGCCATAAAAACAGGTATGGTTGATAAAATAATCGAAGAATTATAATTTAAGGAGGATCTTATCATGAAAATTAATTTAGATAATAATACAGGTACTCTTGTTATGCCTGACGGCAAAACTTATACCAAAGACAGCAGACAGACGGGACTTAACAACAACGTCGCCGTAATAGGACCATCGGGCTGCGGAAAGTCAACAGTTATGGGAGTTCTAAACTCCCTTAACTGCGGAGGCAGCGTGCTGATTTCCGATCCGAAAGGCGGACTTTACCGGACGATCTCAAAAACACTTGAGCAAATTGGCTATAAAGTAATGAAACTCGATCTTACTCACCCCGAACATTCAATGCACTACAACCCTTTCAACTACATAAAAAACACCAACGACATACAAAAACTCGTTCATGCTATAGTATACGGCACCGCCGGCACTAAGGAAACACACAACGATCCATTTTGGGATCAGCAAGCGGAAATCATTTTATGTTCGTTTATAGGCTATTTGTACGAAACAAATGAGCCTGACATAAACATTCAAAAAGTGATGAGGTTTTTCAATGAAATTCAGGTTTGCGATGATCTGGAAAAACGCAAGGAAATGCCGATCTTCAGGGATTTTTTAAAACTCAGCTTAAATGCCGGAATTATAGGAAAAACCAGCTGGGCATACTCAAAGTTCCACAACTATTTTACACTTTCGGAAAAGACGCTCTCCTGCATTTTAAGCACTGCGACAGGAATGCTTAACAACTTTGACAACGAGGAGCTTCAGATGCTCTTCTCAGATGGTCACTTTGACTTTACGAGTCTCGGCAGAGAGAAGATAGCTATGTTTGTTATAGTTTCGGATACCGATCGTTCAAAGGACGTTATAGCAAATCTGTTTTACGCGCAGGCATTAAACGAGCTTTGCGACTATGCGGACAACCAATGTGAAAACGGACGTCTGCCTGTTTCAGCGACTTTTATACTTGACGATTTTGCGACCAACTGCAGGATCGAAAACTTTGAAAACATCATCAGTAACATAAGGGCAAGAAACATTTCTACAATTATTATGCTTCAATCCCTCAGTCAGCTTAAATCAGGCTACGGCGACGGATATAAAACAATAATGAACAACTGCGATACCTCTATATTCATGGGAGCAAACTCTACCGAAGACGCGGAGTATTTTTCAAAAAAGGTCAACAAGCCGGTTCACGATCTGCTCGAAATGAAACTGTATTCAAGCTGGATATCCCGCCGTACAGAAAAAGCGAGGTATGTAGAAAACATAGTTCCCGATGATTATCTCAGAGATTTCAGGGAAAAGTTGTCCAAAGAATTACGGGAAAAAGAAATAAGTACATGAAGCATTCGTCAAAACATTCCTGCTGACAAATTATAGGATTGACATATCCTGCTTTTTGAAGTATAATATATAAAAACTGCAAAAAGAACTTAAAAAGGAATGATGATATATTGTCAACTTATGTAATGTCCGACATACACGGAATGTATGATCTGTTTTTGAATATACTCGGGCAGATAGGCCTTAAAGATAACGACACCTTGTATATAATGGGCGATGTTCTGGACAAAGGTCCAAATCCTATAAAAACGCTTCTGAAGATAATGAATATGCCTAATGTTGTATGTCTTGCAGGAAACCACGAGTATATGGCAATAAAATGTCTGGAATATTGCACCAAGGAACTTGGCGAAGTGGATTTTTTTGATGATGAAGTTTTTGAAAACATTATGCTGTGGATGGAAAACGGCGGTGAAACGACCTTGCAGGAATTCCGCGATCTTTCAAAAGACACAAAAAACGAAATAATCGAATATATAAAAGACTGTGATGTATTCAAAAGGCTTAGTGTCGGCGGTAAAAAATTTATCCTGGTACATGCGGGACTCGGAAAATTCAGTCCGAATAAACAGCCCGAATCTTGCTCTCTTCATGAGCTGATATGGGAAAAACCCGATTATGATGTAAAGTATTTTGACGACATATATCTCGTCACAGGACATACGCCGACCTGCCTTATGAAAGACGAGCCGTCGGCAGGCAGGATAATTAAGAAAAACAACCACATCGCCATAGACTGCGGCGCATTTATTCTCGGAGGGAGACTTGCGGCAATTTGTCTTGATAACGGCGAAGAATATTACGCTGATAATCACAAATAAAAGAAGCACCGAACAGAACAAATGTTCGGTGCTTTTTTATTGTCTGAACGGAATTCAATCACTTGTTCATATATGCAAAAAATTTGAACAAAAAAATTATTTACAATTTTTAAAAGATATGCTATAATAAGAAAAACAAAAAAGGAGCGTAATTATGGGAGCAAGTGATATAAGGCGCCGCGGAAGAAAAGAACAGTCCCCTCTTGAAAAAGAGCTGAGAAAACTATGCTTTGACCTTACATTTGAACGGTACGGCATGGATATACCGAGGCAAATAGCAGAAAGGCTCAAATATGAGCTTGATGTTATTGCAAGAAATGATCACTGCGGGGCGTATTATCTTGCGTACAAGCTGACAAGCGAATGCCGGAAACGTTCCGTTCCCTTTTACACAAGAGGCAATGCGGGTTCGTCTATGCTGGCGTTTATTCTGGGAATTACGCATGTTGATCCTATGCCGATGCATTTATACTGTCTGATGTGCGGGAATACCGATTTTAACATCGGAAAGTATTACGGCAAGAAAATAAACGCGCGGTGCGGCGCCGACCTTGAAAATATAATCTGCCCCGAATGCGGATATGAATTTACGGGCGACGGGTATAATATGCCGTTTGAAATGTTTTCGGGAATTAACGGCGAAGAAACTCCGAATTTTTGCATTGAAACAGCGGGCGATATTTTTCATGATCTTTGCCGAATCTATGCTGATATCTCGGATAATCTCGACTTTACGGGAAAAATCGTGCTGTTAAATTCCCCTGTCATGAGTTTAATGAACGCTATGCAATATGACTCTTCGGTAAGCGAGAGATGCATTCCGTTTGACAAGGAAAGTATTTTTGAGGTTTTAGATAACTGCGACTGCAAGTCAATTCCCTACCTGCATTATCCCAAATGTTTTGAATTTGAAAATAAACCGCTTTCTTTAGCGGATATTGCTGAACAGCTGGGATATTCAAACACTTATTTTATAGATGACAACAATAATGTAAAAAACAAAAGTATTCCACTGCCGAAACTTCCTGCGGCGGACTGCGACGACATATTCCATATACTTATGAGCTATGGTTTTTCAAGAGAAACTGCATATCGTATTACGAACACCGTTAAACATGGCAAACTGCGGTTTATCCGCGATGATATAGAAGAACTGCGGAAAGCCGATGTTCCAAAGGAGTATATAAATTATTTAACAAGTATTCGCTCAATTCGCCCTCGTGCTGATATGGCGGAATTTGCTTGCGCATTGTACAAACTGATGTGGTATCAGCAGCATTTCCCCAAAGAGTACGGGCGTGAATTGAAAGAATATAAACATTTCACATTTTAGGGAGGAAAACATTATGAGCAGCTACATTGATTTTGAATGCAAATTCAACGAGGAAAACGGCATGGGACTTTACGAGGAAGTCGAATATCCCGACAGCGGCGGGAAGAAATATTTGAGGAGTTTTCAGTTCAAGAAAATAAACGACTCAATTTCCATTATGGGAATTGAGATAACGAATTACTGTGCAGAGTTCTACTATGACATGTCTGTTGAAATTCCCGAAGAGATAATGGGACTGCCCGTGGTTTCTATCGCACAGAGCGCGTCGGGCATGACAAGCAGTGATGTTTGTATAACGTCGGTGAAATTCCCGAAAACGCTGAAATACATAGACGACTGTGCGTTTTTGGATATGTGCGAATTTGACGAGGTAGAAATTCCCAAAACCGTAGAGCGCATAGGCGAACACGCTTTCGGCTATATATGTTATCTTGACGCTGACAAAAATGAAGTCTATGAGAAATTAGAGGATTTTGTTATAGTCTGCGCTCCCGGCTCAGCAGCCGAAGAATACGCAAAACAAAACGGCTTTGAGACAAAACCGCTCGCTGAATAAAAAATTTTCCCCCGCGCAGAGAAAACGCGGGGGATTTTCTTATTATAATGTTTACTCGCGAGCTGAACAAAATCGTTCATCAGCGTGTTTTCAATGAAACCATATAGCTCGTTTTTGTCCTGCAAAGACATTTTGCCTGTTACCTCTTTTATTTATGAAATAATTGAAAATAAAAAGCGTTGTTTGTGTGCTTTACCCCACGACATTATATTATTGCACTTTTTAACATCAAGCTCTATAACATTTTTGAATTTTCGTAACATTATACAAAAAATTTCGGCATTATTAAAATAAAAACGTAAGACATTACGCCACATTTTGTTATTAAACTGTCGTTTAACTTAAAAATAACAGACGGCTTATTTAAAAAGGACTTGAAAACCGAAGCGGAAAATTGTATAATGTAAATGTAAAAATTTGACGAAAGAATTTTTTAAAGGCAGGTCTCTTTCAAATGAAATTCAGAAAATTGAAAACACCCGAGGATATTATAAAGGCCGTAGAAGAAATAGGGTTTCTTCCCTTTTTTGCAAACGGGATAGAGGGTTTTTCCGTGGAGGAAAACTGTCCTGCGGAGCTGTGGTTTGCTCCCGACAAGGACGGACCTTGGGAATGGAAAGGTCCGATTGCGCAGGACGGACGCTGTGTATATGGAAAAGTTTTCGCGGGAAAGGCGGGATTTGTAAGCAAGGAATGGTATCCCGTCTTAGCCAACTACCGCCGAAACGGCTATGATTTTGACGCAAGGTGGGACGACGGGCTAGTGTCAAAAAAAGACAAGGACGTATACGACATTATCTCAAATAACGGTACAATAATTTCAAAGCAGATAAAACTTGCGCTGAACTACAGAAAAGGCGAAAACACGGGTTTTGAAACGGTAATAACGCGCCTGCAAATGCAGACCTATGTAAATACCGCGGATTTTGTCTATATGAAAGACAAACGCGGAAACGTCTACGGCTGGGGCGTCGCGGAATACACCACTCCCGAAGCCATGTTCGGAGAAGATTATATTTCAAAGGCATATTCGGAAGAGCCCGAAAGATCGTTTGAGATAATTAAAAAACATCTTTTAAAGACTCTGAAAAACGCTGATGAGAAAACATTGACGAGGCTTATTAAATAGTTTATATAGTTAATCGGGGGAATGTACAGTTCTCCCCTTTTTTAGTCTTGCATTCAATTCACAAATTTATAAAATATGTGAAATTATTGTTGCTTTTTTCAATTTTATGTGATATAATCAAAATAGTGTTAAATTATGATTTGGAGGTAATTTATGGAAAAAGCAACAAAGCGCCATTCTTTCACGGGATCGCTGGGATTTGTGCTTGCTGCGGCAGGAAGCGCCGTAGGTCTGGGAAATATATGGCGGTTTCCTTATCTGGCGGCTAAAGACGGCGGAGGGCTGTTTCTCGTTATTTACATCGTTCTGGCGTTTACATTCGGGTTTACTCTCCTTATAACCGAAATTTCTATCGGTAGAATGACGAAGCAAAGTCCCCTCACCGCATACGGCAGACTTAGCTCTAAATGGAAGCCGCTCGGAGTTATTGCGTGTATAGTTCCCGCGATTATTCTTCCCTATTACTGTGCGATAGGCGGGTGGGTAATAAAATACCTTTTTGTTTTCATCACGGGCGACGGAATTAAAGCGGCGGAAAACGGCTATTTCACCTCTTTTATTTCAAGCGAAGCAGAGCCTGTTATAATGATGATAATTTTTCTTGCGATAACCGCTTTTATCGTGTTCAGAGGCGTAAACAAAGGAATAGAGGCTATGTCGAAGATCCTTATGCCCGTGCTGCTGATACTCGTTATTGTTATAGCGGTGTTTTCTCTTACGCTCACTTACACGGACGACAGCGGCGTTACGAGGACGGGACTAGAGGGACTTGGAAAGTTTGTTATTCCCGATTTTTCAAATATAACCGTCGGAAGTTTTTTCACTACGCTTCTTGACGCTATGGGACAGCTTTTCTTCAGTCTCAGCGTGGCAATGGGAATTATGATAACCTACGGCTCTTATGTAAACGACGACGCTAACCTCAAAACTTCAATAAACCGCATTGAGATATTTGACACGCTGGTAGCGTTTCTTGCGGGAGTTATGATAATCCCTGCGGTTTATGCGTTTGAGGGAAATGCGGGTATGGAGTCATCAGGACCGGGGCTGTTGTTTGTGACAATGCCGAAAGTATTTGCCGAAATGGGCGGTATAGGAAGATTTGTAGGAATACTTTTCTTTGCCATGATACTTTTTGCGGCGCTTACAAGTGCAGTTTCCATAATGGAGGCTGTCGTTTCCTGCCTTATGGACGGAATGCGTATGTCAAGAAACAAAGCGACGGGCATTGAAACAATGGTAACGCTTATAGCGGCGCTTCTGGTATGCTTCGGATATAATTTTCTCTATTTTGAAGCTAAGCTCCCGAACGGAACAACAGCACAGATACTCGACATAATGGATTATATCAGCAACAATCTGCTTATGCCGATAGTTGCGATACTGACATGTATACTTATAGGCTGGGTAGTTAAACCGCACACGGTTATAGAAGAAGTTGAGAAAACGGGCTGTAAAATGAGCAGGAAAACTTTGTATATCGTTATGATAAAGTTTGTGACACCGATAATGCTGACAGTGCTTTTTGTAAAGTCGATAGGGCTGTTTTAAAACCGCCAAGTTTTTGGAAGTCTGTTTTATTTATACGAAAAAGCGGCACCGCGGAAATTTCCGCGGTGCCGCTGAATTTTTTAATGCTTTACTTAAACATTTTAACTGTTTTCATCGTCTTCTGTCTTTATATACTCTTTTGAAAAGTCCTCAATAGATTGGACATACATTTCCGTACTTTCGGGGAGATCGCGCTTTTTGAGCTTTGCCTTTACGAAATCCGCAGACATTGTATATATTACCGCAAACACGGGAGCGCCAAGAAGCATTCCGGGTATTCCGAACAATCCTCCGCCGACTATTATTGACACAAGCACCCATATTGCGGGAAGTCCCATTGTTTCGCCGAAGAGGAACGGTTTTATTATGTTTCCGTCGCACTGCTGTAAAATAAGGACGAAAAGCGCAAACCAGATGACCTTTGTAGGATCGTCGAGCAATATCAATACCGCGCAGGGTATTGCTCCGATAAACGGACCGAAGAACGGAATTAGGTTCGTCACAGCGCAGACAGCTGAAACAAGCGTCGCATACGGCATTTTCATGATAAACATTCCGATAAGCATAAACACAAATATTACCATCGCGTCTACAAGGTTTGAAACGATATATTTCTTGAAGATGTTGTTGCTCTTTGAGCAGAAAGTGAAAAATCCGTTCCAGTGCTTTTCTTTTACAAATGCGAACACTATCTGCTTGCACTGTGCCAGAAGCCTTTCTTTGCTTACGAGCAGATAAATGGCGATAATTACGCCGAGCAGGACGTTTTTAAGCCCTACAAGAAGCGACATTACAAAGCTCCACAGACCGCTCGAAACGTTTCCGATTATATCGCCCGCCATGGGTTTAAGCATTTCCGCGAGCTTTTCAAGCTCGGTCGAAAGGTCCTCAAATTCATCGAAAATAAAGGCGGAGATATCGGGATTGTCTTTGAAAAAGTCCTCAAGCGTTTGTTCTATCTCTGTAGCGTATGACGGAAGATTATCCGCAAGGTCAACTATGCTCCCCGCAATGCTCGGACCTACCGCTATGACCAGCGCCCCGACAACTATTATCACTATCACAAATGTTATAACAAGCGACAAAACTCTTGCGAGCATTTTTCTTCTGCGCTGTTTTTTTGCGATGCTTGAAACTTTTTTCTTTATTTTTTCAAGATTTGATTTTTCTGTTTCGTCAGGCTGTTTTACGGTAACAACCGATTCTTTTAACGGCTCTTTCAGCTTTTTGAAAAACTTGTTTTCAAGGTACATCATCAGCGGATTAAGTATATACGCGATTATAAGTCCGCATATTACGGGCGCAACGACCGAGCCTACCCATGAAAATCCGTCGGCAAACGACTCGAACTTAAAAACAAATACAACGAACAATACCGCCACCGCTATGACTATAAGAGAATATATCGCCACGGTCGTATATTTTTTGTTCCACTCTATCTTCAAAAGATCACCCCTCTTACTCTTGAACGAAATTCAACCAACTCTTTAACTGTACAAATAAATTATTGTACGGGCAGGCGTGTTTTAAAATGAAACTTTAAAGGAATGTCATCTAAAACACCCTGCCAATATATAGTTTACCACTAATTATAACATTTGTCAACAAAAAAAGAATAAATTCTGTTCTTCTGCTTAAAATAATTCCGGAAAAAAATTTAAGGAGATAATACCGTGAAAAATGAGCTAACAGCTTCTCTCGAAGAAAACCTGAAAGCTATAAAAAGCATTACCCGAAATTCGTCAGACGTTATCATAAAAAATGCGACGGTATGCAAAAACAATATCGCCGTTCTGACCTGCGAGGGAATGGCAAGCACGGATACGCTTGCCGAGCTTATATACAACAAACTGAACTCGCTTTCCGAAGATGAAAAGCTGTCTGCTGACAGGCTTATGAACTCTCTTTTTGAGGTCTATCTCACTGCCGCAGAGCAGATAGAGATACTTGACTTTAAAAATCTTATACTGAAACTTCAGTCGGGATTTGCCATAATCATGGTAAACGGCATAAAGCGCGCAATTGCCATAGGCATACAGGGCTATAAATCAAGAGGGATAGACGAGCCGTCATCGGAGCTTAATGTGAGAGGCTCGCGCGAGGGATTTGTGGAAGTTATACGAACAAATATGGCTCTTATACGGCGGCGCGTTAAATCTCCGACGCTCGTTTTTGAAATGTCGCAGATAGGCTCGCGCTCTAATACCGATATTTGCGTCTGCTATATCTCGGACAAAGTATCTCCGAAACTCCTGAATGACGTAAAGAAAAGGCTTAGTTCCATAGACTTGAACACTATCCTCGAAAGCGGATATATTCAGCCTTATCTCGAGGGCGACGGCGGGTGGTTTTTCAGCGAATGTACAACCTGCGAAAGACCTGATGTTTTTGCGGCGAAGCTCTACGAGGGCAGAGTAGGAATACTTGTTGACGGAACGCCGTTTGCGCTTATTGTTCCGCATTTGTTTATAGAGAGTTTTCAGACGCTGGACGACTACACTCAAAAACCGTTTTATGCGTTTTTCATAAGAACGGTAAGGCTCATCGCGTATTTGATCACGCTGTTTTTGCCGGGAGCTTATGTCGCGGTCGCTTCTTATCACCCAGAAATGCTTCCCTCTCCGCTTATACTGAACCTTGCGTCAGCCGAACAGACCGCGCCGTTTTCGCTGATGGTCGAATGTCTTTTCATACATTTTATGTATGAGATACTGCGCGAAGCGGGAATAAGACTTCCAAGACCTATAGGTCACGCTATAGGAGTAGTCGGCGGTCTTGTTATAGGAGATATAACCGTTTCGGCAGGGCTTGTAGGTGCGCCGATGGTGCTTGTGGTCGCGCTTTCGGGATTGTGCAGTTTTGTTGTTCCGACAATGTACGAAAAAATTGTTATCCTGCGTTTTATCTATATCCTTGCAGGAGGTTTTTTCGGGCTGTACGGGCTTTTGCTTTCGGCAGGCGCGGTAATAATCAAGATGTGTTCGCTTCAGACCTACGGCGTTCCGTATATGTCGCCCGTTTCGCCGTTTTCTACAAAAGCACTGCGCGATATGTTCGTGAGGTCAAACTGGAAAACGCTGTCCGAAAGCGACGTTACTATTCAAGGATTGAACGGCGCGGATATTTCATAAGCAAAAAAGAGGTAGTAAAATGAAAAATAAAGATCCCTTACAATCTATACAGCCTTATGCTGAAACGATAGTTCCCGTAAACTCGGCTATTCCGCAGGAATCCTATTTGTCACAGCTTGCGCTTCCGTTTGCGGTATATACGGAAGTTAAAGTCCACATCGAGGGAGAAGACTTATGACAAAAGAATTTCCTAAGATAAGCGCAGAACAGCTTTTCTGCGTTCTTATCCTGTCGCGTATCGCAATAGAGATAACTTGTCCGAACACTTCTTCATCGCCGAAAGAAGCGATACTCGCGATAACCGCAACAGAGCTTATTAGGTTCCTGCTGGCACTGCCGCTGATAATATTTTCATTCAAACACGATAACTTTCACAGATTTGTTTATGAAAAAAACAAGTTCTGGGGGTGGGTTTCGTCGGGTTTCGGTGCGCTTTTGCTTATCTTTGCGGCATTTAAAACGCTGTTTCATTTAAACGGCTTTGCGGAAAAAAATCTGCTGATAAATCCGGGTTCGTGGCTTATTGTAGCAATAGCGGCAATATTCGCGCTGTATGCGGCATATATGGGAGTCGAAGCCGCGGCGCGGTCGGGAGTGCTTTTTCTTGTCGCGGCGGGGATAATTACAGCAGTTGTATTTATTGCGGATATTCCGTATTTTCAGACCTCTGACGTATGGACAATTTCGGACAATAAAACTCTTTTAAACGACATACTCATACGCTTTTCAAACGGCGGCGAATATCTCATATTTGCGGCGTTTCTGCCGTATGTAAACAGAAAAGAACCGCAATCGGCAGGAAAGTCGGTTTTATATTTTACGCTTTTCAGCATTATAATACCGATAGTTTTATGCGTGCTGAACTTTCTTGTTCTCCGTGAATTTTACGGAGCTTCGGAATACCCCTCGGTCGCGTCGGCTTCGCTTTCGGATATTTCACTTTTCAAGCGACTGGACGGTTTATTTTCCGCGATATGGGCATTATGCGCGGCTTTGAGATGCGGGATAATGATATTATCGGCGGCGCTGGTATTTATTGCACTGAAACGGGTAAGTAAACAGGAAGCGAAAGAATGAATTTAAAAAGGAGAAAGCTGTGTCAACAAAAATTCTTGCAGGTTTAATTTTGCTCTCGTCGCTTTTAAGCGGGTGTTCGGACATGACGGAGCTTGGAAACCGCGCTATTATACAGGCTCTTGCCATAGACTATGACGGTGAATATAACGTTTCGGCGCTTCTGTTTTCAAGCGGAGGAAGCGGAGGAGATACGATAGACGCATCACAGGAGAACGCGATAAAAGTGGTAGGAAGCGGAAAAACTCTCTGCGAAGCCATTGACAATATTTCATTGGCAGACGGAAAAAAGCTGTATATGAGCGAAACAAAGCTCTTGATCTTGGGCGGAGGGTTTGAACAGACGGATGTATTTCCCGCGCTTGACTCGCTTTATTATGACCTTAGATGCAGTCTGAACATGCCCGTATGCTGTGCGGACAGAGCGGAGCTTCTGACAGACCTTGATTTTACGGAGGGCATGACTTCCGCAGACAAACCGCTTTCAATGCTCGAAAATGCGCACGAGCTGGGTATAAGTCCGAAAACGACGCTTCTAGACTTGCTGGCTGAAAATGCCGCAGGAAAGCCCTCGCTCATACCTATGTTTGTTCCCGACAAAAACGGAAGAGGAATGACAGAGAGCGGAGACACTATAGCAGTTTCGGGCTCGCGGTATCTTAAAGACGGGATACTGACGGAAAAATTCGACCGCGACAAGACAGTAAGCCTTATGATATCATCAAAGAAGATAGACAGGCTTTCGTTGAATTTCAATTGCGGAGGTTATGAAAAGACATGTTTTGCCTACGGTATAAAGCGAACGCCAGATGATAAAGTTACCGCAAACTTTAAAAACAAAAACGGCGGTCCTCTCACCAAAGAAGAAGAAACCGCCGCGCTTTATGAACTGAGCAGGATATATAATACAATGGGGAAAAACTTTTAGAGGCAATTAGTTATAAGCAAAAAACAACTTTTCCTCTATAAACAGTCAGTCCGGGAGTTTGATTTCCCGGACTGTTTGTCTATTATGAGAAAGTCGTAACCTTTACGCTCTTTATAATTATATCCTCCATGGGCTTTGAAACCTCACCGCCGCCGTTATCCTGAACTTCAACGGCGCTTATTGCGTCTACTACGTCGAATCCCTCATAGACCTGACCGAAAACTGTATAACCGCCGTCGAGCGACGGTGTTCCGCCTTTTTCCTTATAACGATTTACTATCTTGTCCGAGGCGCCGCCTACCCAGTTTACAACGTTCTGACAGTTTTGAAATAATGAAAGAATATCATCACCATATGCCGAGTAAAGCGCATATCGCATATCTTCCGCTGAAACCCCCGCGTCAAGCGCCATGCTGATTATCTGCTTTCCCTGTTCAATCTGACTTTTGTAGTCGTCAAGATTATACGAGCTTAAATCCTCCGATTTTTTATTGTTTACGATATAGAACTGCGTAGTGTTTGAGCCTGCGGCATTTGCATAACACAAAGCTCCATAAAAATGGCGGGCGTTCTGCGCTGTTTCAATTCCGAAAGAACCGCCGTTTACCGCCGCTTCGCCGCCCGTTCCGTCGCCGTTCGCCGAGCCGCCCTGGAACATAAAGTTGCTCAATACGCGGTGAATTTTAAGTCCGTCGTAATATCCGCTGTCCGCAAGTTTTTGGAAGTTTTCTACGCCGATCGGCGCGGCTTCGGGAAACAGTACTGCTTTTATTGTGCCAAAGCCTTCTATCTCAAACTCCGCTATAAGGTCGCCGGTTTTGGGCTGTACATCCTCGACATTTCCCATAAAACCGTCTATTTCTCTCGGGGCTATTTCAGTCAAACCGAACTGAGAATAATCAACGTTTGA
Organism: uncultured Clostridia bacterium; assembly: GCA_947627205.1. Lineage (GTDB taxonomy): Bacteria > Bacillota > Clostridia > Oscillospirales > Ruminococcaceae > CAG-115. The sequence goes on from CANQVE010000010.1 coordinate 21,252, forward strand.
ATTATTCGACTGAACATCGGAACTTTCACCGCTGCTCGTATTTTCTGAATCGCTGCAGCCTGCCATCAACAAACAAGCCCCTAATATCCCCGCAAAAATTTTTCTTTTCTTCATTTTTCTCTCCTGTTCTTATGATTTTTTTACGATAGTTCCCTGTTTCGTTTCCTCAACAATATATCCCATGGCGTTTATCTTATTTCTGAGTTCGTCTGCGAGAGCGAAATTCTTTGCCTTTCTCGCTTCGGCGCGCTGTTCTACAAGCTCTTTTACATCATCAGGAATATCGTCGTTTTTATTATACAACAAACCGAGTACGTTTGTCAATGAGTTAAATTCGTCAAGGTAAATTTTCACATCGGCTTTTGTGATATTTTCCCCAGTCAGCGCGGTGTTTATCTTTCTTACAAACTCGAATATTGCGGAAATTGCGTCGGCGGTGTTGAAATCATCGTCAAGCGCGGTTATAAAGGCTTCTCTTGCGGTATTTGCATCGAGCTTTGTCTGCTCGCTTGCTTCGCCGTCTTTTGCCGACGACATTGTACGCTCCATAAGCTCGCGGCAGTTATACAGTCTCGTAAGAGCAGATCTACAGCTCTCTATGACCTCGGTCGTATAGTTGAGCTGGCTTCTGTAATGCACCGACAACAGCATAAAGCGTATAGGCTCATAGCCGAATTCTTTCGCCATATCGCGGACAAGGAAAAAGTTCCCGGCGGATTTGGACATTTTCTTGTTGTCAACATTCAGCATGCCGTTATGCATCCAGATATTTGCAAGCCTGCAGCCCGTGGCGCACTCGCTCTGCGCTATCTCGTTCTCATGATGCGGGAAGATAAGGTCAGCGCCGCCGCCGTGAATGTCAATGGTATCGCCGATATAATGACGGCTCATAGCGGAACATTCGATATGCCAGCCCGGTCTTCCCTTTCCGAACGGCGAATCCCAATAAGGCTCTCCGGGCTTTGCCGCTTTCCAGACGGCAAAATCCATAGGATCGCGTTTTTTTTCTCCGACTTCTATTCTTGCTCCCGCTTTAAGATCATCAAGCGGCTGATGAGATAGCTTTCCGTATTCGGGGAACTTTGCCGTTTCAAAATAAACGTCGCCGTCCGCCTCGTATGCATAGCCTTTTTCGACAAGCGTCTTTACGATGTCGATTATTATGCCCATATTTTCCGTTACTTTCGGGTGGACGTCGGCTTTTCTCACGTTCAAGCCCTCTGCGTCAATAAAATATTCCTTTATTGCATTTTCGGAAACTTCGAGCGAGGTCTTCCCCGTTTCGTTTGCCTTTCGGATTATCTTGTCGTCAACGTCGGTGAAATTCTGAACATAAAAAACTTTATAGCCTCTGTATTCAAGATATCGGCGCAGAGCGTCAAAAACGCAAAGAGCGCGTGCGTTTCCGATATGGATAAGATTATACACCGTCGGACCGCAGCAATAAATTTTTACAGTGCCCTCTGTTATGGGCTTAAGCTCTTCTTTTTTTCCTGTCATAGTGTTATAAATTTTCATATTATTCTCCTGTCTTCTGTTTTAGCTCGTCAATTTCCGCTCTGAGTTCCTCTACCTGCTTTTCAAGTTTTTCAATGTACATAAGGTGCTTGCACATGATCTCGGAAACAGGATCGGGAATATGTATCTGGTCGAGGTCGCTGTTGGAAACTCTGACGCCATTCATTTTAACGACTCTTGCGGGCACTCCGACCGCCGTGCAGTTTGGCGGTACTTCGTGCAAGACAACGGCGTTTGCCGCTATCTTTGAGTTGTCGCCTATTTTCATAGGACCTAAAACTCTTGCTCCCGCGCCCACCATAACGTTATTTCCAAGCGTCGGGTGTCGCTTTCCGACATCTTTTCCCGTACCGCCGAGTGTAACATTCTGATAGAGCGTGCAGTTGTCGCCTATTTCCGTTGTTTCGCCGATAACAACTCCCGCGCCGTGGTCTATAAACAAGCCTTTTCCTATCTTTGCGCCGGGGTGTATCTCAATTCCCGTGACATGGCGCGAATGCTGCGATATCCAGCGCGCTATGAAAAAATGCCCGCGCACAAAAAACCAATGCGCCATTCTGTAATCTCTCACCGCCCTGAAAGACGGATATAAGAATATCACTTCGAGCGACGATCTCACAGCGGGATCGCGCGCTTTTATTGACGCAATTTCTTCTTTCAGTCTGTCAAACATAATTTCTCCCAAAAACAAAAAACTCCGCGCCTATACGGCGCGAAGGCGTATTATACGCGGTCCCACTTCGCTTCGGGCAGATACTGCCCCTCATTGTCCTTAACGCGGAAAACGTGTCTGCATTTCCTCAGACCGACTCTGCAGCCGCACTTCTCCGTAAAACAAGCGCCGCTTTCCACCCTCTGCGGCTCTCTGTGGCTTTTTTATAACGGATACTCTTGCTGCATTATAGCGTCTTTATATAACTTTTATATTATTATACAACATTCCGAAAATTTTTTCAAGTGCTTTATCGGAAATTTTCCCGTTTTTTTACGGGAATTTTTGTGCAGTTTAACATACAAGCACAAATGCAAGCGCCATTATCAGCTTTTTATCCGCGCCGTTTTGCCAGAGAATAAATATAAGAATAACTATCAGCATAAGATCGCTGTCCGAAAACATTTTAGACAAAGTGTCGTTTTTATAAACGGGCGCTTTATTATACCGACAATTGCAACATTGACAATCCGAACGGTTGTTTTGTGAATGAATGTTATTTCCATTTGCATTATTATTTTCACAAGCCTTTTGTCCGACGCTTTCTTGTTCTTCCGACATTTTATAAAAAGAGGACTGCGTTGAATTCCATACCATAATATCATCTCCCGAATATTATTCAGATAAGTTTATCGAAAAGTCCCGTTTCCCTAAGCATAGGAAGAATAGTAAACAGCTTTATAAGCCTTAAAGCAGAATCTATCTTCGGGCGGTTTTCCTGTCTTAAAAGCGGTTTTAACGCAAGCAGAAAACGCTCGGTATCATCGGGCTGATTAAGCGTTTCAAGAAGTCCCATGAGCTTTATCAGCATTTCGGGATCAAGTCCCGAAAACAATCCGCCCTGCGCTTCGTTTTGATTTTCACGGGGCTGTTCGTCTTCATTATCTTCATCATCGCCGACAAGCGCCCGCAGGAAGTCTTCTATGTTGTTATTATCCACAAGCGCCCTCCGTTCTTGTAAAAACTTTATTGCTTTATTTACTTAGAAGTTTCATAATATCCTCGGGCGTAGAAGCGCTTTTCAGTTTCTGCATAAGCTCTTTGTTTGAAAGTACCGCGCGGAGCTTCTCCTTGTCCGATTTTGAAAGTCCCTGTGAAAGAGCTTTCATGTCCCCTTTTTCAAGAGTCTGCCTTAACTGCGACGGCGAAGTCCCGAGCTTTCGGCTCGCAGCCTCTATGAGCTTATCATAATTCTTTTCGTTCATAACGATCTCCTCCCGTTATTATAATTGTGCATAATAAACAAACTTTTCTTAAAATACTTTTATTTGTCCCCGATTTATGATATACTTTTAAGTTGAACGGAGGCATTTATGAAAATTCTTGTTATTTCTGATACTCACCGCGATTTTTCTGCTATTGAGCTTGCTCTTTTACAGAACAAAGATGCGGATATGCTTATTCATCTCGGCGACGGAGAAACCGAATTTGAGGACTTTGCCTCGGCACATCCATTAATTCCTGCGGTTTATGTCGGAGGAAACTGCGACATCGGAATGCATGAAACAACGCACGTTGTTAGAACAGGCACGGGCGTAAATATTTTCTGCTGTCACGGACACACGCTCGCCGTAAAGATGACGCTCGGTCTGCTAACGGAAAATGCACGGGAAAATAACTGCGATATTGCGCTTTACGGGCATACGCATATCCCGTTCAATGATATAGTAAACGGCGTTTATGTCATGAACCCGGGGAGCGCGGCGCTTCCGAGAGGCGATATGAAACCGTCATACGGAATAATTGAGATCGGCAAAAACAGCGCTATATCTATAAATATTCGTGAGCTTAGGGGCAAATGACAGATGAGCGGTATTTTTTATCTTGATGAAAACTCTTCTACAAACGACTATTTGAGAGAACGATGTGATATTCTCTCGGACGGCGCTTGTGTTACCGCCGAAAGGCAGACCATGGGCAGAGGCAGGCGCGGTCACTCCTGGGATACGGCAAATGGTATGCTTGCTATGTCGGTGCTTCTTAAAAACCCGCCCGATTTTATGACTTTAACGGCACGCGCCGGACTTGCGGTATGCGACGCTATCGAAGAACTCGGCATAAAAGCGGGCATAAAGTGGTCTAATGATATAATTATTGAAAATCGCAAGGTCTGCGGTATTTTATGCGAGAGCGTGAAAAAAGGTGAATGTCTGAATATTATCTGCGGGATAGGCGTTAACATATCGCAAAGCGACGATTATTTCAGGAAAATGGGACTTCCGAATGCGATATCGCTTAAAACCGTGACAAACAAAGAGATATCGAAAAAGGCGTTATGCGAAAAAATTTTAGAAAAAGTCATTATTCGCTCAAAACAGACCTTTGGCGAATGTTATGATGAATACAAAGCTCGGATCTTAAATTTGGGGCGCGAAGTGAAACTTATCCGCGGGAACGAAGAAAAACTAGCGCGTGCGGTGGATATTTCGGAAAACGGCTGTCTTATCTGCGAGAATGAAAGCGGACGGTTTGAAGTAAATTCGGGAGAAGTTTCCATAAGAGGAAAGGACGGGTATTTATGATAGAAAATGAATTTAAGACTATGCTTTCCGCCGAACAGTATGAAAGGCTGTTAAACGAATTTTCGTGGGACGAAACGGTATTGCAGACAAACTACTACTATGACACCGATTTTCTTGAACTGTCCGAAAGAAGCATAACGGTGCGCGTTCGCGAGATCGACGGAGAATTTTTCCTGCAAATGAAACTTCCGACAAAGAAAGAATTTTCGCGCGTTGAGCTTTCAGAAAAACTTGAAGCACTGCCCGAAGAACTTTCGGGAAATCTCCTTTCGGAAATGTCGGGAGAGGAGATCCCTAACGTAAAACAGCTGGGAAAACTTTTTACAAAGAGGCTGGCGAAGCGCTTTGACGGCGCGGAAATTGACCTCGACATGAGCGAATATTTTGAAAAGTCGGACTATGAAGTTGAGATTGAATTTACCGACGAAGACAAGGCGCGGGAAATTCTCAAAAAAATAAGGAGCGTTATTGGCGAACGCTCCGAAAGTGTTATATGTAAAGGAAAAATCAGAAGATTTTTAGAGGAATACCAAAAGAAAAATAATCGTTGAACCCTTTCGGTCAAGTATCGGAAAGGTATGTTCTAAGAACGTCTTCCGCAATCTGACGCTGAGTTTTGCGGGTATCCATTGCGAGCTTTTGAATGTGCCGATGTGCCTGTTCTTCGGTGAGATTAAGGTACTGTATAAGACAGCACTTCGCTCGGTCAATTATTTTAACATCATCAAGCTGTTTCGACAGCTTGTTTTTTTCGTCTTCGAGGCGGTTTATGTTCTCCTTTGCGAGAGCCGCCATTTTCAGGGCGTTCTGTAATACGCTCTTTTTAAACGGTTTTTCTACAACAAACGCTCCCGTAAACTTAATTCTTTTCTGCACATCATCAGCAATATCCGCTCTCGCAAGCACGATTATCGGCGAAGAAGTGAGCTTTGAGGCTTCGCTCACATAATTCAGTCCGAACTCCGACCTTAACGGCGTTGAAACGATTATTGCCCCACAGTCATCGAAATCGAACTGTTTTTCATCATCAAAACACAGCGAAAAATCCTCGGCAAATTCGCCGAGAATATCACGCAGGTCTTTGCAGGCTTCTTCTGTTTTTGCGTTGATGAAAATTTTCATAAAACCTCTCAATGTCGTATGATCTTGCCGCGACGAGGATAGAAAAACGCCGCGGCGTTTTTATGTTTAATTGTTTACATACAACTGTTTATAGGGATTTGCAGAGTTGGGGATAAGTTTATAGAACTTTGAGCTTAAAAGCTCGTCGGTGCTGTGCTTGAAGTGTTTTACAAATCTGTCGATATAACGGCGGATCTGCTCTTTTTCCTCTGCGGTAGCTTCTGTACAGCAGACCTGCTTCGGAAGCCCTTTGGGAGCTTCTTCGCTTCTGATAAACATTTCGCCGCCGTGCATTCCCGTTCCGCAGAAACTTCCGACAGGACAGCCCTCTGTTCCTATTCCGAGAACGATTATAATTCCGCCCGCCTGGTATTCTCCGAGAAAGTCGCCGACTTTTCCGCCGATAACGATTATCGGATAAAGCTCCTTATAGCTCTTCATGTGTATGCCGACGCGATAACCCGCGTTGCCCTCTACATATATCTCGCCCGAACGCATAGCGTAGCCCGCGGTATCGCCGCAGTTTCCGTGGACGATTATTGCTCCGTCGTTCATTGTGTCGCCGATAGCATCCTGTGCGTTTCCGTATACAACTATCTTGGAGCCGTTGAGGTATGCTCCGAGAGCGTTTCCGGGAGTACCCGTGACAAGAATTTCCTTGCCTGTCGTGCCTGCGCCGATATAGCGCTGACCAAGCACGTTTTCTATTTCAAATCTGCTTTCGTCGCTCTCGCGCATTATCTTGTTAAGCTCGGAATAACCGATATTTTTTGCGTCTATTTTCATCTTATGATACCTCCGAGCTTTTCTTCGCGTCTTTCTTTTGAGAACATCATCATCTGAGGCTTTTGCTTGAGAAGTTCTTCGTTTACGTCGTCTATCTCAATTCCCTCTTTTATCATTCCCGTATAAATGCCCGCTCTCTCGACGTCTCCCATAAGGATATAACCTTTGAGCTTATTGTCGCGGAATACCAGCTTTTTATATGTATTCTCCGTTTCGGTTACATATTCCTCGCCGTTATAATCTCCCGCGGAAATGATATGAAGTCCGAAAAGACCTATTGCGTTCATAGGAATGGCGTTCAGATAATAATTCTCTCTTCCCGCCATATTGCGTCCTGCGGTTTCTCCCTGCAAATAAGCGTTGGGGAGAATTGCAAGTATTCTGTTTGTGTCAGCAGACGAATCATAACTTACGGTGCAGTCGCCCGCAGAATAGATGTCATCAAGCGAAGTTTTCTGCGTCATGTCCGTAATTATGCCTCGCTCGACCTTTCCTCCCGCGTCGGAAACAAGCTCGGTGTTCGGGCGCACTCCGACGGCAACTATAAGCATATCAAAATCAACGGTCATTCCGTTCTGAAGTTTTGCGGAATGTTCGGAAAATTCCTCGACGGAAGTTTTAAGAATGAATTTCACGCCGTGGTTTTCAATATGGCTCTGCATTTTAATTCCTGCTTTTACGTCAAGAATTGACGGAAGTATCCTGTCGGCAAGGTCAATGACGGTTATATCCGTTTCATATACGGAAAGCGCCTCGGCGGCTTTTAGACCTATAAGTCCCGCGCCGATAATGAGGACTTTCATTCCTTTCTTTATTTCGGAACGGATAGCCTTTACGCTGTCGAAAGTCATAAAGGTATGATAATTTACCTTTTCAAGACCTTTCATCGGCGGTACAAAAGGCTTTGAGCCTGTTGCGACCATAAGTTTATCATAAGGAACGGAAAGTCCGTCATCAAGAACTACGCACTTCTTTTCCGTTTCTATTTTTGTTGCTTTTTTGCCGAGTATGGTTTCAACGCCGTTCTTTTCATAAAAATCGGGTTCACGGTAATAAATGTTCTTGTCCGAAACTTTGCCCTCGAGCCAATAAGAAATGAGAGGGCGCGAATAGGTGTGATACTTTTCGTCGGAGATGACGGTTATTTTGCCGACGCTGTCTATCTCGCGAATTCCCGCGATAGTTCCGACAGCCGCCGTACTGTTTCCGATAATAACGTAATTCATCTTTTTCACCTCTCCTCAAAAACAATGGCTCTGTTCGGACAGCCCTGAACGCAGGCAGGCTCGCCGTTGTGGTTCTTTACGCACAAGTCGCACTTCTGTATTCTGTGTCCCTCTTCGTCTATAACTATACAGCCGTATGGACAGCTCAACACGCAGGTATAACAGCCCACGCACCTTGTTTCATCTACCGAAACAACTCCGTCCTTTACGGAGAGCGCTCCCGAAATACAGCCCTTTACGCAGGGTTTTGCTTCGCAATGACGGCACTGAACGGCAAAATTTACCTCATTTCCCTCTTCGACTTTTATTCTCGGAAGAGGTTTTTTGCCCTCGGTCTTAAAAGCCTTTATCATATTCGGAGCGCCCGAATTTGCCGCAGCGCAATAATATTCGCACAAATGACAGGCAAGACACCAATCTTCGTTTACATAAACTCTTTTCATTTTAGCCGCTCCTTTCGTTATTCGCCCGCATGCATTATGCCCAAGATGTCAAGCTCTTTCTGCGTAAGCCCGACGCCTCTCAGCATAAGCCTGTTTCCGCGGAGCGCTTCTATTGAGTTTATACCCATTCCGCCCATCATTTCTTTTATCTCGTGATCCCATGCGGTAATGAGGTTTACAAGTCTTTCGCTTCCTATTGCAGGATTAAGGCGCTTTACAAGGTCGGCGCGCTGAGTAGCTATGCCCCAATTGCACTTGCCCGTATTACAGCTTCTGCAAAGATGACAGCCCAGCGACAGGAGCGCCGCCGTCGCGATATAGACAGCGTCCGCGCCGAGAGCTATTGCCTTTACTACGTCAGCCGCCGAACGAATTGAACCTCCGACAACTATAGAAACGTCGTTTCTTATTCCCTCGTCGCGAAGTCTTGCGTCAACGCTTGCCAAAGCAAGTTCTATCGGTATGCCCACATTGTCGCGTATTCTTGTCGGAGCGGCGCCCGTACCGCCTCTGAAACCGTCTATTGCGATAATATCCGCGCCCGAACGCGCAATTCCCGAAGCAATAGCCGCGATATTATGAACTGCCGCTATTTTTACGATAACGGGCTTTTCGTAGTTTGTAGCCTCTTTAAGCGACAAAACGAGCTGACGCAAATCTTCAATCGAATATATATCATGGTGAGGAGCGGGAGAAATTGCGTCCGAGCCCATAGGTATCATACGCGTTTTGGAAATTTCCTCGTCTATCTTCATTCCGGGGAGATGTCCGCCGATACCGGGCTTTGCGCCCTGTCCCATTTTTATTTCGATCGCCGCGCCCGCGTCAAGATAGCCCTTGAAAACGCCGAAACGTCCCGAAGCGACCTGGCAGATAGTGTTCGCGCCGTATTTGTAAAAGTCGCGGTGGAGTCCGCCCTCGCCCGTATTATAGAATGTTCCGAGCTTTGTCGCCGCTCTCGCAAGGCTTTCGTGTGCATTTTTGCTTATTGAGCCGAAAGACATTGCCGAAAACATTATCGGAACATCAAGCTCGAGATAAGGCGTTTTTTCAAAATGAGCCTTGCCCTCTTTGTCATAAGTTATCTTCTGCGACTTTTTGCCGAGGAAAGTCTTTGTTTCCATCGGCTCACGCAGAGGATCAATAGGCGGGTTTGTTACCTGTGAAGCGTTTAAAAGTATCTTGTCCCAATAAACGGGGTAATCTTTCGGAGTACCCATTGCGGAAAGGAGAACGCCGCCTGTGCCTGCCTGTTTATAGACTTCCTCCATGACCTGCATATTCCAGTTTGCGTTATAGCGGAACTGATTTTCATTCGGACGTATCTTTAACGCCTGTGTAGGACAAAGGCAGACGCATCTCTGACAATCGACGCAGGTCTGCTCGTTTGACACCATTTTATCAAGATCGGGATCGTATTTATGTACCTCGTTCGCACACTGTCTTTCGCAGACTCTGCACTTTATACAGCGGTCGGGATCTCTTAATACCTCGAAAAGAGGATTGTTGAAATTTATTGCCATTTATCTTCCCACCCTTTCCGCCGCGTATTTGTCAAGTTCGGCTATAACAGGCTCTCCGCCGCGCGGCGACCATATCCTGTCAACATCGGGGCACATTGTTCTTATTGAACATTCCTCGGACGAAATGTACATAGTGTCGCCCTTTTCCGCGCAGACCATTGAACGGAGCTTCAGTCTGTCGTTTAACGCCATAAGCCCGTTGTTGTAGCCTAAAATTATAGAGAAAGGTCCCGTTATGAGGAGACTTGAATATACATTTCTGAAATGTCTGTACTTTTCGGTGTCCTCGGGGCTGAATTTTCCGCTTTCAAGCTCGCTCCAGAAAGGAGAAGCTATAACTTTTGCCACGTCTTCAAGCGGCATACCGAGTCTTCTGTGAAGATAGTCTATGATATAAGTAATAACTTCGGTATCCGTAAGAAGATTGCATTTATAGCCGAACATCTCGATAAAGCGTCTGTTCGCGTCATAAGACGAGATCTCGCCGTTATGTACTATGGTATAATCAAGGAGCGAAAACGGATGTGCGCCGCCCCACCAGCCGGGAGTATTCGTCGGGTATCTTCCGTGAACTGTCCAGGCATATCCGCTGTATTCTTCGAGGCGGTAGAAATCGCCGACGTCTTCGGGATAACCGACCGCTTTAAATACGCCCATATTCTTTCCGCTTGAGAAAACATACGCTCCGTCTATCTGGTCGTTTATCCTTATAACACAGCGCGCAACAAACGTTCTTTCGTCAAGCTGGCTGTCGGCGAGCTTTGTCGGCAGAGGATTAACGAAATAACGCCATATAAGAGGCTCGTCGGTTATGTTCGGATTTTTTCTTATAGGTATCCTCGACAGATTTACCACGTCAAAATGTCTGTCAAGAAAAGCCTCGGTCTTTACTCTTGCTTCGCTTGAGTCATAGAAAACGTGGAAAGCATACTGGTTCTTATACTCGGGGTAAATGCCGTATCCCGCATAACCGCCGCCCAGACCGTTTGAGCGCTCGTGCATACAGGCTATTGAATTTACAATAACGCTGCCGCTGGTGCGTCTGCCGCTTCTGTTTATAAAGCCCGAAATGGCACAGCCCGCGGGGATCCTTGTTTCTCCCTCTTTTTGTAGCATATCCTCACTCCTTAATATTGTTGAAAAAGAAGATCATTCTTCTTAAAATTACTTTCATATTATAACACTGTTTTTATATTTTGTCAAGCATTTTTTGCAAGAAATAAATTTTGAACTTTCATTTTTTAGTAAAAATCCATTTGGTTCAAGAACTTTTTGCACGCATTTTGCAACATTTGCCGTATTTTTCATTCGTAAATTGCATAATTGGCTGTGATGAAGTTAAAATTTTTGTTTGACTTGCAAGAATGGAAAGGGCAAAATTCAAAAAAAATAGTCATTTTCTCCAAATTAGTAAAAATATGAAATAATGCTTGAAAAATTTGCAAAAATATAATATAATGATAATGTATATTTTATTCCGAATTCTTAATTCAAAAAGTGAAAGAAAGGAGCTGTCTTATGGCAGTAGATATGAAAACCATTGAGCATCTCTGCGGGCTGTCAAAGCTCTCTTATGATGAAAAAGGAATGGAAAAGGTCATGGGGGAAATGAGCGATATAATCGGCCTTATGGACGAGATAAAGGGCTTTGATCTCACATACGACGACACAAAGGACAAAAACGAGATCCGCTTTAATGAAACAAGAGAGGATATTCCCGAAAAATCTTTTGATACGGAAAAACTTCTTCAGAATGCGGAAAACACCGACAGCTGCTATGTAGTGCCTAAGGTTGTGGAATAAAGGAGAGAGAAAATGGAACTTACAAGAGCCAGGCTCCGCGATCTCAGAAAAATGCTCGACAGCCGTGAGATAAGCGCTGTTGAGCTTTGCGGAGAATATTTAAAGAAAATTGAACTTACGGACAAGGAGCTTCTTTCTTATATTACCGTCACGAAAGAAACGGCGATTAAAGACGCCGAAAACGCGCAGAAAAAAATCGACGCGGGACAAGCGTCCATGCTTACGGGCATTCCGCTGGCGATAAAAGACAACATCTGCACGGACGGGATAAAGACCACCTGTGCCAGCAAAATGCTGGGAAATTTTGTTCCGCCGTATAATGCGACGGTTATTGAAAAACTGAACGAACAGGGATATGTCCTGCTCGGAAAAACGTCTATGGACGAATTTGCTATGGGCGGTTCTACGCAAACTTCTGCGTTTGCCAAGACCAAAAACCCTTATGACTTAGAACGTGTTCCCGGAGGAAGCTCGGGCGGTTCGGCGGCGGCTGTCGCGGCGTCGCTTGCGCCTGCGGCTCTCGGCTCGGACACGGGCGGTTCTATACGCCAGCCCGCCTCGTTCTGCGGAGTTACGGGGCTAAAGCCAACATACGGAAGAGTTTCGAGATACGGTCTTGTGGCTTTTGCAAGCTCGCTCGACCAGATAGGTCCTATCGCAAACGACGCTTATGACTGCGCAATACTTTTAAACGCCATAAGCGGAGCAGACCGTCATGACGCAACGTCCGCAAGAAAAGATGTTCCCGACTTTACGGCGGATATTGATAAACCCATAGCGGGAATGAAGATAGCTTTGCCGAAAGAATTTTATTCGGATGCGATCGACGACTGCGTCAAAGAGGCTGTACTGAACGCCGCAAAGGAGCTTGAAAAACAGGGTGCGGTACTTATAAACTGCTCAATACCCGGACTTAAATACGCGATACCTGCGTATTATCTCATAGCGTGCGCGGAAGCCGCTTCTAACCTTTCGAGATTTGACGGCATAAAGTTCGGTTTCAGAGGAGAGGGCAGGACCTTTAACGACCTTATAATCGACAGCAGGAACAAGGGCTTCGGAGAGGAAGTTAAAAGGCGTATTCTTCTGGGAAACTATGCGCTTTCGAGCGGTTATTATGACGCATATTATAAAAAAGCGCTCGCGCTTAAACAGGAAATAATAAAGGAATACAGCGATATTTTTGAACAGTGCGACGCTGTTCTTACTCCTACAGCGCCTACCCCCGCATACAAGATAGGCGAACAGGACAACGATCCCGTAAAGATGTATACGGCGGATATTTGCACGGTAACTGTAAATATCGCGGGACTTCCCGGAATATCTACGACCTGCGGCTATTCCGAAAGCGGGCTTCCGATAGGTATGTCGGTAATAGGAAAACGTTTTGACGAACAGTCCGTTCTGCGTATTGCTTATGCATGGGAACAGAACTTTAAGACTGCTGCGCCGAAAATTTAAGGAGGCGGAATAAAAATGAGTGCTTATTTTCCGACAATGGGACTTGAGATACATGCGGAACTTCTGACGAAATCGAAAGTTTTCTGCACCTGTTCGGCTGAATTCGGAGGAACTCCAAACTCGCGCTGCTGCCCCGTGTGCAGCGGTATGCCCGGAACGCTCCCCGTTTTAAACAGAAAAGCCGTTGAATATATCATAAAAGCGGGATATGTGATGAACTGCGAGATCTCAAGGTTTACAAAATGGGACAGAAAAAACTATTTTTATCCCGATCTTCCTAAGGCATATCAGATATCACAGATGCCGCGCCCCGTTTGTCTTTCGGGAAATGTTAAGATTAACGTAAACGGCGAGGAAAAGATTATAAGGATAAACCGTATACATCTTGAAGAGGACGCGGGAAAACTTGTTCATGACGAGGTGAACAGGATATCTCTTGCGGACTATAACCGATGCGGGATACCGCTTATTGAGATAGTTACCGAGCCGGACTTCCACAGCGCGGACGAAGTAATAGCGTTTATGGAAAAGGTAAAACTGCTTTTGCAATACGCGGGTATCTGCGACTGCAAGATGGAGCAGGGTTCTATAAGATGTGACGTGAACATTTCAATTGCTCCGAAAGGAAGCACCGAGCTTGGTACAAGGACGGAGCTTAAAAACTTAAACTCGCTCAAAGCAATTGCAAAGGCAATTGAAATAGAAATCGACAGGCAGGAAGAGCTTTTGGACAGCGGAGAGAGAGTTATACAGGAAACGCGCCGTTTTAACGAGGCTCTCGGAGAGACCACCGCTATGCGCTCGAAAGAGGACGCTCACGACTACCGCTACTTCCCCGATCCCGATATTCCGCCGATAATTTTCACGGAAGAAGAGCTTGAAGAAATAAAGAACTCTATCCCCGAACTTCCCGAGCAGAGAGTTTATCGCTATGTAAATTCCCTCGGTCTTAAAAAGGCGGACGCCGATATAATCGTCGGCGACAAGAAAATCTGCGATTTCTTTGACGAGGCTATATCCGCTTATGATAATCCCAAAGCAATTGCGAACTACATTGTCGGCGAGCTTACAAGGAGAATAAACCTTGGTGAAGCGGACATGGAAAACCTAAAGTTTACGGGAGCCGAATTTGCAAGGCTCGTTGAACTTTTACAGACCGACAAGCTCTCGCAGTCTAATGCAAAAGTCGTTCTCGGAAAGATGATAGAAACGGGAGAAAAGCCCGATGATATTGCAGAGAAAGACGACCTGTGGATAAAAGAGGACAGCGATCTTCTTGCTAAAACGATAGACGAGATAATCGCAAACAACCCAAAACCCGTGGAACAATACAAAAGCGGAGATAAAAAGGTTTTCGGATTCTTTATGGGGCAGGCAAACAAGGCACTCAAAGGTCTTGCTTCGCCGAAAGCCATACAGGAATATTTAACGAAAAAACTTAGCGAATAAAATCAATAAAGGGGAATTTAAAATTCCCCTTTTTGGTTTGTATCACTGATCTTCTTTGAGCATTTCTTCTGCCGCTTTCAGGCTCGCAGAATTATTTTCGCTTCCGTCAATAATGCGAGCGATCTCGCGGACTCTTCCCTCATGGTCAAGCTCGGTTATTTTTGTATAAGTTCTTTCGTTTTCGACAGTTTTTTCAAGCGAAAGATGCTGCTCGGCTTTCGCAGCTATCTGCGCCAAATGCGTTACGCACATGACCTGGCGCGAGCGCGACAGTTCCTTTAATTTTACGCCCACTTTCTGCGCGGCGCGTCCGCTTATTCCCGTGTCTATCTCGTCGAAGATAAGCGTCGGCATATCGTCGCTTTTCGCAAGAACGCACTTTATCGCGAGCATTATTCTCGACAATTCGCCGCCCGACGCTATCTTGTTTATCGGTTTCGGTTCTTCGCCCAAGTTTGCAGATATCATAAGCTCTACGAGGTCCATTCCGCTTATTGAAATTTTATCGGGCTCTACGGCGAAAACTATCCTCACATTGGGCATATCAAGAAATGTAAGTTCGCTTTTAATTTCCTCTGCAAATCTTTCGGCGGCTTCTTTTCTGAGCTTTGATATCTCGGAAGCGGCGGCTTTTACCTGAATTGCCTGCTCATGTTTTTTCTTGTCAAGCTCCGCCGCGCGCGCGTTTGCATTCTCCAGCTCTTCAAGTTCCGTCTTGCAGTCATCAAGATAATACATAAGCTCGTCGGCGGTGCGGTTATATTTTCGCATTGCCGTTTTTAAAAGCGACATTTTATCGGCAAGTTCAGCCTCATTGTTGTCGCTGTATTTATCGCAGATACTGTAGATCTCATCGGAAATGTCGTCGGCTTCCGACACAACTTCCGAAAGCCTTTCGCAAAGCCGGGCGGTTTCGGGCTCTAAATCGGAAATGCTTTTAAGATAACTAACCGCATCTCTTAGCGCGTCTACGCACCCACCGTCTGCGGAAAGCGCCGACAAAGCCTTTTGCGAGGCTTCCGTTATTTTTGAGGCTTTTCTTGCATACTCAAGTTTTTCTTCGAGATATTTTCCGCTCCCCTTTTCAAGCTCCAACGGTTCAAGTTCTGCAATAACGGCTTTAAGACGTTCGGTTTTGAAATCTATGCTGTCGATGTCTCCCCTGAGCCTTTTAAGCTCGCGCGAGGTACTTGAAAAATCACGGAAAAGCGTATGATATTCGTTTACCCTGTCGGTTATTCCCGCATATCTGTCGAGAATATCGAGCTGGTTTTCATTTGACATAAGTATGCGGTTGTCGTGCTGACCGTGAATGTCAATAAGCAAGCCTGCTATTTCTTTGAGCATTGCCGCTGTCGCTGTTCTTCCGTTTATGTGAGCGGAGCTTTTTCCGTCCGCAAAAATCTCGCGAGATAAAACGACCTCTTCGCATTGTTCAAAGCCGAGCTCTTTCAGCTTTTCGTTTGCCGAAGCGGGTATGTCGTCAAAAAGTGCGGAAACAACTGCCTTTTGTTCGCCCGAACGAACGATATCGCGGCTTACGCGCTGACCTAAAATAGCGTTTATGCCTCCGATAAGCACGCTTTTTCCTGCGCCCGTTTCACCCGTAAAAACGTTAAAGCTGCCGCAGAACCGAGCGTTTCCGCGCTCGATCACCGCAAGATTTTCAATTGACAGCTCTCTTAACATTTTGTTGCTCCTTATTTTTTGCTTTGCTTTACAGTCTATAATCTATGATCTTAAAGCGCTTTTTCAAGGTATACCATATCAACCAACTGCCTGCCGCATTCAAAAATGGGGTGGTCGTAATTATCAACAAAGAAATTTTTCACCCTGTACATTTCCTTAAAACCGCACTTTTTATAAAACGGGATAGTAAGCGGACTGTCGCCCGTGCCGACTTTCAGGACATTATATAAGCCTTTATATTTTCTTTCGATTAATCCGATCAGCTTTTTTCCGTAACCCATGTGCTGATACTCGGCTTTTACGGCGATATTCTTTATTTCGAGAACAGAATTCCCCTCGTCGGTGACAACACACACGGCTTTAACGTCATTTTTCATGAGCGCGTACATTGTCCCTCTGTCAAGATATTTCTCGATCATATCTTCCTGCTCGTCACCAAGCAAAAGCAGATCAATATATGCCCGCTTGTCCGTTTTGACTTCAATAAATTCCATATTCCCAAAAGCCAAAGTTAAACGCTATCTCCTCATCATTCTCGTGAGCTGTATAGAAAGCGCCTTTGCATGATTTTCGGTTTTTGTGAGAATAAAAACAGTGTCGTCGCCCGCTATCGTTCCCATGACAGAGCTTATCCTGCGCTCGTCTACGACCTTACAAGCCGCGTCCGCAAGCCCCGAATGGCACTTCATAACCACAATGTTCGCAGCGTAATCAACGGATATAACAGACTGGGCAAAAATGTCGCTGTATGTCAGTTCTTCGTCCGAAATCCCCGAATAATAACACGACACTCCGCTTTCAGACATGCACTTTTCTATACGCAGCTCCGCAATATCGCGCGACAAAGTAGCCTGGGCGGTTTTTACCCCGCGCTCTTCTAAAAGCTCCATTAGCTGATTTTGAGTTTCTACTTCGTTCTGCGATATTATTTCCATTATAAGAAGCTGACGCGCTTTCTTTTTCATATACGCTCCTTATTCTCCGTCCTTTATCGGCGTCAACAGCTTGTTGTGAATTACTCCGTAAAATCCCTCGCCCGTTTCTATAAGCAGAAGATCCTTTTCATAACGCGTAAGCTGTAAAACGTCGCCCTCTAAAAACGGAACTGCCATACCGCCGTCTGCGGAAATTGTCGCCGTGCTGTCGCCGTAATGGCATACACGCGCGGTCACTTTCTGCTTTGCGGAGAAGATCATTGTACGGTTGAAAAGAGTATGCGGGCAAAGCGCCGTAAACTCGATACACTCCATATCGGGAGAGATTATAGGTCCTCCCGCAGAAAGCGAATATGCGGTAGAGCCCGTGGGAGTGCTTAAAATAATTCCGTCAGCTCTTACGCGCGTGACCTCGCTGTCGCCGCAGTAGATCATATATTCGGGAAGTCTTGAACGGCTGCTTCGGGAGATAGTTACGTCGTTTAATACCTGCTCGGAGAAGATGACTTCTCCGTCGCGTATAAGTTTACAGTCAAGCATCATTCGCGGCGTTACAGGGTGATTTGAGTTTAAAATGTCGGGTATCTTCCAGATGTCTTCCGCTTCTACAGTTGCCATAAAGCCGAGCCTGCCGAAGTTTACTCCGAGCAAGGGTATACCGTATTCCGCCGCCACTTTTCCCCAGCGAAGTATCGTTCCGTCGCCGCCTACGGTTATGATATAATCACAGCCCTCGGGAGACTCTACGACCTCTGCTCCGACTTTTTCAACAAAGAGCGTATTCTCTCCGAAAATGCACGGCGTTATCCCTGCAGCTTTAAGAAACTGCGCTATCTTTCTGGATTGCGTCGCCGCGCCTGTTTTTCCCATATTGAACACTATAAGAACTTTCATAACTTTTCCTTTCTTAATACAAGAAGATATTCTATATTTCCGTCGCCGCCCGTCACAGGCGAAATTTCCGTTCCTACAACGGAAAACCCGCACTGTCGGGCGAAATTAACCAACTCATTGACTGCTTTCAGCCTTAGCTTTTCATCTTTAACAACGCCCTTTTTGGTGAGAAGATTTTTATTTCCCACTTCAAACTGAGGCTTTATCAGCACAACTGCTTCACCGCCGTCCTTTAACAATCGGAAAATGTGCGGAAGAATGAGCTTCTGCGAGATAAACGAAACGTCCGCGCCGATAAAATCTGCGGGCTTTTCAAGCGTAAAATCACGGATATCGGTCTGTTCGAGAGAAATTACGCGGTTGTCATTTTTCAGCTTTTCGGCGAGCTGGGCTGTTCCGACATCGACAGCGTATACAAGCGCCGCGCCGTTTTGAAGCATACAATCAGTAAAACCGCCCGTAGACGCGCCGACATCTACGCAGGTTTTATTCATTAGGTCAAGCCCGAAAGCTACTATTGCCCTTTCAAGTTTCAACCCTCCGCGCCCGACGTATTTGAGCTGTTTTTCTTCGAGAATTGAAACCTCGTCATTCTCGCCTATATCGAAAGACGGCTTTAAAACAGCCGTTCCGTTTACAGAAACGCCGCCCTGTTCAACGAGCCTCGCCGCGGCAGTCCTGCTCGGACACGAGCCGTTTTTTGCAAGATAAACATCTATTCTCATTTCGGCTCATTCTTTCAGCCTTTCAGCCATTTTGTCCTCGGACAAGCCGTACATCTCGAACTGCTCCTCGACGCTTGCCGCAGGAACGAACCCGCCTTTTACCGCGACAATATCGACCTTTGTATCGCAGTCCTCGCTCATAAGCTCTACCGCAAGTTCTTCTCCTACCCCGCCGTTTTGCGAGCTTTCCTCGAAAAATACAACTTTCTTGTATTTCTTTGCGGTTTCAATAATTTCCTTTGGAAGAGGGTTTATTTTCACAAGCCTTAACATATCGGCTTTTGCACTTTCGCAGGCTTTCGCGCAATTAAGAGAAATTCTTCCGTATGTTACGGCAAGGACGTCGGAATGTTTCCCCGAATAGTAATGATCGCATGTGGGCGACATTACCGCAGAAAACCGCTCGTCAACATCGCTGAACTCGTTTCCTTTGGGATAACGGACGGCGGCTATTCCCTCGGTTTCATATATAGCGCGGTATAAGCACTGTTTAAGCTCGGCAAATGACGCGGGAGAATATACCGTTGTGTTGGGTATCATTCTGAGCATCGGCACATCGAAAATTCCCTGGTGTGTTTCTCCGTCCTCGCCGACAAAACCCGCTCGGTCAATTGCAAGAGTAATATGCGTTTTTTCTATTGCGCAGTCATGTATTATCTGGTCAAAGCCGCGCTGTAAAAATGTCGAATAAACAGCGAACACAGGCAGCATGCCGCCCGTCGAAAGTCCCGCGGCGAAAGTTACGCTGTGCTGTTCGGCTATTCCCGTATCATAAAACCTTGCAGGGAAAAAGTTCTTGAAATAATTAAGTCCTACGGCATATTTCATCGCCGCTGTCACGGCGCATATACGCCTGTCTTTTTTACCCAGACGCGCAAGCTCCTGACCGAACATTTCCGAATAAGTCCTGGGAGTATTGAACTCGTCGTTGTTATATTCGACAGCCACACCGCCTTTTCCTACGGCATGGTATTTTCCGGGGTTATCCTGCGCGGGCTTATAGCCTTTTCCCTTTTTAGTAAAGACATGGACGATACAAGGGCGCTGTACATACTTTGCTACAGTAAACGCCTCTATCAGATCTTCGAGGTTATGCCCGTCCACAGGTCCGATATAAGTAAAACCCAAGTTTTCAAACATGTTGCTGCTGTCGTAGAGCGTCTGTTTTATAAGGCGCTTTATATCGGTTATGATGTCCTCGACAGGCTTTCCTATGACAGGAATTGCCGAGAGCGCGGACTTTACATGTTCTTTTGCTTTATAATATTTTTTCGTAGAACGGATATGTGCAAGATAACGGGCAAGAGCGCCCTTGTTCTTTCCTATAGACATGGCGTTGTCATTAAGAACAAGAGTAAGATTTGAAGCTGTCTTTCCTGCATTGTTGAGCGCCTCGTATACCATTCCGCCCGTCAAAGCGCCGTCGCCTACAACCGCCGCGACAGCTCCGTCCTTTCCGCAAAGACGCATTGCCTCGGAAATACCGTATGCGGCGGAAACTGATGTACTGCTGTGTCCAGAAATAAATGCGTCTGCTTCGCTTTCATCAGGTCTTGCAAAACCCGAAAGTCCGTCTTTTTGTCTCAATGTTTCAAAGCGGGAATATCTGCCTGTAAGAAGTTTATGAGCATAAGACTGATGTCCGACGTCCCAGACTATTTTGTCTCCGCCGAACACGTCAAACACGCAGTGGAGAGCTACGGTAAGCTCAACGGTCCCGAGATTTGAGGACAGATGTCCGCCGTTTTTTACGGTAGTATGCAAAATGCAGCCGCGAAGTTCCTTGCAGAGCTGTCTCAGCTGCGGAATAGTCATATTTGATATTTTTTCGTGATTTATGTCGTCTGAGAGATACACGGTCGTCCTCCTGAAAATGTATTACGGAAGCGGAAACGCCATTGCGATTATAATTCCCAGAAGTGAGCCCGCCACTACCTCTATGGGAGTATGCCCAAGAAATTCTTTAAGGTCTTTCTGATTTACAAGGTCTTCTATATCCGAATCTTCTTCGCTTCCGCCGAGAGCCGTTATCTCGTCATCAAGCTCGTCTACTATCTTTCTCAGCTTATTGAGCTCTTTCGCGTGAAGTCCCGCATTATAGCGGACGCTCATCGCGTCATAGATAACTATTCCCGCAAGCAGGACCGAAAAGGCAAAATCGGAGCTTGCAAAACCCTTGAACCGCAGAGTATAGATCATGACCGAAACGACAAGCGACGAATGGGAGGAGGGCATGCCTCCCGCGCCCGTTATGCGCTCGGGATTGAATGTTTTGTATTTTACAGAGTAATGTATAGTTTTAAGTATCTGCGCGATTATCCACGAAATAAGTCCCACGGAAATAATGGGATTTATCATAAGAATATCAAGCACTTTCAGACTTCCTCCTAATTGCTTCTTTCGGCAAGTATATCGGCAAGCTCATTTAAAAATTCCGTGTCCGAAAACTCGGTCAAAAACTCTTTTGCCTCTGCCGTAAGCTGTTTTACATATTCTCTCGCCTTGTCTATCCCGACAGCGGAAACGTATGTGTATTTGCCGTTTTCCTTGTCGCTTCCTATAGGCTTTCCGAGAGTTTTTTCGTCCGCAGTTATATCAAGTATATCGTCTGTTATCTGAAACGCAAGCCCCAGACGCTGTCCGAAATTTCCCGCGGGGATAAGTTTTTCCTGTACTCCCCAATTCGCCGCAATGCACCCCGCCTTACAGCAAAATTCAAGCAGAGCGCCCGTTTTCATTCTGTACATTTCGAGAATTTCCGAAACAGACGGCTGTTTGTTTTCATATTCAAGGTCAAGCGTCTGACCGCCTATCATTCCCACAAATCCAGCAAGCTGAGCGAGAAGCTGTATGATCTTTAGTGCATAAACAGGCTCAATTATCTTTTCAGCTCCTGCCTTTGCTATTATCTCAAAAGGCATTATAGCAAGCGCGTCACCCGCAAGAAGCGCCGTTGCCTCTCCGAATGCCTTATGACAAGAGGGCTTTCCGCGCCGCAGGTCGTCGTCGTCCATACAAGGCAGATCGTCATGAATAAGCGAAAACGTATGCATCATCTCAATAGCGCACGCCACAGGCAATGCCGTTTCTGGTTTTCCTCCGCAGATTCGGCAAAACTCCATAACGAGCGCAGGTCTCAGGCGTTTTCCGCCTGCATTAAGGCTGTATCGTGCCGCTTCGATGACCGACTTTTGCGGACAATCCGCACTCGGGATATATTTTCCGAGCGCTTCTTCGGTCATCTGAGCGTATTCATTCAGCTGTTCATTTACGTTCATATTATTTATTCCTTTATTTGAGCCTGTTCAACGACCAGCTTTGCTTCGTCGAGATATTTTCCGCATTTCTCTATAAGCCCCGCCGCTTCTGTATACAGCTTTAAGCTGTCGTCAAGAGAAATGTTGCTGTCGGACATAAGCGACGAAATTTCCGAAAGCCTTTTTATTGCCTCTTCAAAATTAAATTCCATTTTATTCCCTTACTTTCTTTATCTCGGCTTCTGCGCTGCCTCTGCCGAACATTATTTCAACATTATCTCCGACAGAAAGCTCTCCCGAGTCGGAAATTATTTTTTCTCCGTGCTTTACCGTCGAATATCCGCGCTTTAAGACTGAAAGCGGATCGAGCGCAGAAATAAGCTGTCTATTCTTTTCGAGAGTTATTTCACTTATCTCCAGCTTTTTATTCATAGAGCGCTTTATATTGTCCGAAAGCACCGAAAGCCTGTTTTCCCTGCTTTCATAGCTTCTTTCAAGAAGCTCGTCCATACGTTCTTTAAACGCAGATACTTCTGTATACTTCTGCATTAGTTTCGCATTCAGCTTGTCCAAAAGCGTGGTTTTTGAAACTTCAAGCTCCTTTAAAAGCCCCTCTTTATCGGGCACTGCCGCGACCGCCGCAGCCGTTGGCGTAGGGACTGTTTTGTCCGCGGCAAGGTCGGATATTGTCATATTTATCTCGTGACCGACGGCGCTTATAACAGGTATCCTGCTCATAAATATCGCTCTTGCGACGTTCTCGCTGTTAAAAGCGCTAAGGTCTTCGGAAGCGCCGCCGCCCCTGCCGATTACAATTACATCGGCGTCTGTAGTCTGCGCGTATCCTATACCGCGGACTATAGAATCGGGAGCGCCCTCGCCCTGTACCGACGCAGGCACAACAAGCATTTTCACACAGGGGAATCTGCCCCTAAGTGTTTTTTCGATATCATGAACGACCGCTCCCGTAGGAGAAGTCACGACCGCTATCTTTTTCGGAAACTTGGGAAGCGGACGTTTTCTGTCGAAAATTCCCTCGGCTTTAAGTTTTTTTACAAGCTCTTCGAGCGCGACAGACTGCTCGCCGTCACCGTCGGTTTTTACCTCGCTGCAAACAAGGCTGTATGTTCCCGATGGTCCATAGACCGAAATATTTCCTTTGCAGATAACGCTCTTTCCCTCTTCTAACTCAACGCCTATCCTGCTGTAAACCCTGCTCCATATAACAGCGCTGAGCTTTGAAGCCTTGTCCGAAATGCTGAAATAACAATGTCCTGCAGGTGACAGTCTGAGATTTGTTATTTCACCGCGTACAGATAGGCTCATAAGTCTTTTGTCATTTTCCAGCAGGCGGGAAACAAGACTGTTTACATTAGACGGGGTAACAACGATCTCTTTAGCGTTCTCCATTGTTTCCCTCTAACTCTTTCATGTACGAATTCAATATACCGTTTATAAACGAACTGTCCGATTTCAGAGAATATTTCTTTGAAAGCTCTACAGCTTCGTTTATTGCCACGGCATTCGGGACATTTTCACAATATTTCATCTCATAGACCGCGATCTTGAGTATAACGATATTGACCTTTGCAATACGCGCAACAGACCGCGTCTTTGAATATTTAGCTATCACACCGAGAATTTCCTCGTCATGCTCTAAAACCCCGCGCACAAGCTCGTCCGTCTGTTCGTTTTTCGCCATGTCGAAAGCCTCGGAATTAAGCTCATCTATCTCGTCGGGAGATGTTCCGAAAAGCGTCTGATAGAGTATCAGAAAAGCGCCCTCGCGGATCTCGCTTCTTTTAAGCCTGCTCATTATCCACCCCGGCATCCTCTTCTTTAAAGCTAACGCCCGCAATGCCGACGTCTACTTTTGTCACGGTAAATCCCGTCATGTTCTGCACAGCCGACTTAACGCTCTTCTGCACGCTTTCCGCGGCTTTTACGGCGTTATAACCCTCGTCTATGAATATCTCAAGTTTTATCGACGCAGTTTCTCCCGAAATTTTCGCGCGGACAGGAGATTTTCTCATAAGTTTTGAAAATGCGTCCTCGTTTTCTGCAGGTCTGAACTTTACGCCCTCTATTTCAAGAGCGGCTGTCCGGGCTATCTTAACTATAACGTTTTCGGAAACTTTTATGCTTCCGACGGTGTTGGTCTTGTTTTTTTCCATAAATTTCCTCCAAATTGTCCGAATGGATATATATACATCTTATATTATACCACACTTTTCTTTTTTAAACAAGTATTTTTTTATTGAATAATCAAAAAAATGAATAAAATTTTTTAAATATACAAATTCATGCTTTAACGGCAGTCTGTGAACTTACTTTTCAGACATTATGCTGTAACAAAAAATTTATTTCGGAATATTATGAACTGAAAGCGAGGCGAACGGTATGAGATGCCCGAAAAAGCGAAAACACAAAAACAACGGAAAATTGCCGCTGATACTTGCGGCAGCGGCATTTCTGGGAGCTATTATGTGCATTTCGTTTTTTTCGTTTAAGGTCATGCTGTTTATAATCGCAATTTTGCTTATTGTTCTGGGGATATTTTTGCTGAAGCTGTGAGAGGAGCGATTTTATGAAAGTTGTTGTTGTCAAGAGTCCGAAAATGTTTGCGGGAGTGTTGAGGCTGATGTTTGGTATCAGAAACGAGCAAAATTAACAAAACCGTGTAAAATCATCAAACGTAGTCTAGAGGGAACGCCGGTATACAGTGTGCATCCAGAGGCCGGAATTTAAGAAGCTAGAAGCTAGAACTATGACGAAAGACAAATATTCTTTCTTTTTTAAATTCTAGCCTCTAGCTTCTAATTATCTAGTCTCTGGATGTGCACTGTATACTTGAAGTTCTCCCCACGCACTGCGCAGTGCATATTATTTAACTTCTACGATGGTTATCCTGTCCGCGCTTACGTCTACTTCTGACAAGAGCGCGGATTTTATCTTTGCCGCGCCCGCCGCGTCAAGTCCGTCTGTCTTTACTATTACATTTGCGCCGTTTGCCGTTATGTAGCAGAGAGCGTCCTCAAAACCCTGCGCTTTGAGCATGGTTTCTACGGCGTTTTCGCTTGCAATAAGCTCGCTCAAATCCTGTGCGCTTGTTTCTGTTGAATTAAGCTCGTCTTGTGTCATATCGCCGCCCTGATACATGACTGCAAGCATCTGCGCGGCTTCGTCGCGCGCCTGCTGTTTTTCGAGCCTTGCGCTCGCAAAATATGCGTCGGTGTCGGTGTTTGCGACATATTCCATGTCGCCGTAATTTCCGCCGACTTCTTCTGTCGGCTCGGTGATATCTTTCTTTCCGCTCTGCGCTATGAAGTTTACCGCGACTGCCGCGCCTAAAAGAAGCGTGAGTGACGCAACGGCTATCTGCTTCTTTCCGATAATAAGATTGATCCTTTTCATTCTCATAGGTTTTCTCCTTTTAATAAATTTCAATATGCTACATAGACCTTTGAAATGCCGATATTCAGGGCTTTCGCGGCAATGTTAGCGACTTGCCCGCGCACTACGGGATCGCTTGCTCCCTCGCAGACTATAGCCGCGGAACGCACAACAGGCATTATTTTCACCGTTTTCAGCGGCTCTTTTGAGCTTCCCGCAAGGACCACCTCCGTTTCTTCGGAATAATCGTTTTCTTTGCTTTCCGATTTGCTGTTTTTTTCATATACAACGCGCTCCGTTCTGTCTATTGTGACCATAACGCTGACTTTTCCCACTCCGTCTATTTGCAGGATAAGAGAGCTGAGCCGTTCTTCCAGCTCGCGTTCCAGCTTTGCGCAGTCCTCGCTGAAAGCCGTATCTTGTGATGTATTGCTGTCTGCTCTTTTGAAAAAACTGCTCAGCAATAACAGCAGCATCACAAAGAGTCCGCACAGGACGACAATTCTTCGCACCTTGTCATTAGAAAAGATCTGCTTTATACGTTCGTTCAAAAAAGTCATATTCCTCACCTTTTATGTGATCGTTATTTTTATATTCTTCGGGAGCTCGCTTTCGAGAAGTTCACGGGCATCGGTTTCCCGAGTACTGTTCTCGCCGAGGACTATCCTTATTTCAGTAATATCTATGCTGTACAATCCCGAAATATTAACGATTATGTGGACTTGTTCGGGATAAATTTCTTTTTCAGCCAACAACGCTCTTATCTTCTCTTCGGTTTTTCTGCATACCTCGTCTTTTAGCTGTTCATTAACACCGCTCGAAAAATCATTTATTGTGCTGTCGGCTTCTTTTTCATAATCGCTTATGTCAAGCTCGGGTTTTATACCCGCAAATGCCGTTAAGGCTATAAGCAGGAAAACTCCCGCCGTCAGAAGCGATATCTGCTTTGAATATTTGTTTTCGGGAACAAGTATTTTAAACAGCGCCGAGGCTATCGCCGCGACACAAATTGTCGAAAGAAATTTCATTTTATGTCCTTTTCAATTATAACTATCCTTTTGTCATCGCAAACATTAAAACCACCGAAATAAAATTCAGAAGAATAAAACACGCGCACACCGCAAGTATTATGGTTATTATCTGCGTACAGCTTTTCGCCAGAGCGGAGAGCGGTTTCAGGTCAAACATTTCCGCGGCGGCTTCTGCCGCAGAAAACATCATAAGATAACAAACGAGCGACGCGGCTATAGGGAGAATTATGGCGAAAACTGCTATTATGCCGTAAGTGCCTACACTTGACTTTAGTATCTCAAGTCCTCCGCCGACTGTTCCTACCGCGTCGGAAATTGTCCCGCCGACAATGGGAACTCCCTGTGATACGATGAATTTTGCCGTTCGGAGAGCTGTTCCGTCAGATGACGAAGCGACCGCTGTCTGTACGGAAAGCACTCCCATAAATATTGTCATTATAAGCGACAAGCCCCACACGGTAAACTTTTTTATAAGCTCCCCTGCTTTTTCTATTTTAAGTTCGGGGTGTACCGCTCCCGCTACGGAAAAGCCGAGTATCGCGCTGCAAAGCGGAGCAAGAAGATTTACACATATCTGGGAGAAAAGCTGTGAGGCGGCAATGACTGCTGTATTTATCGCCGAAGCGGTATTGATATAACCAAGCGCGGCGGAAATCCCCGCAAACGACGGAATAAAAACTATCATAAAGTTTGCGGCGGCGCTTAAAACTTCGAGCGCGTCATTTACTGCGCCTGATATTGCCGAAGCGCATATCCCCGCAGTGCATACGGCTCCGACGGCGGAAATGACGCCCTTTAGAGTATTGTCGGGGGCTATGCTGTTTCCCAGAACACAAAGGAGAATTGCTCCGCACAGCGCTCCCAGAACTTTAAGCGGTTCTGTAACTTTGCTTGCAAGCGTATCCCAAACGCTTTGAAGCACGCCGAAAAACGTCAGGTTTTCAGCGCCGTTGTTATCGGGAGATATCCCGTTTTCATCAAGAATATCCTGTGCTTCGTCCGTAAGCGCACCGCTTAATTCGCCGCTTATTTCACTGCTTAACTCCCCGCTCGTATCTTCTGCGCTTTGAGCATAAGTTCGTATGTCGAGGCAAATGCAGGTGCAAATAAAAATGAATATCAGCGAAAGAATTTTTTTCATTTAATGTCCTCGTTTTTTCTGTCTCACCGAATAAGGCTTGTTATAAGTTTTGCAAGGTCTGCGAATACGGGCAGGGATATAGCGGCAATAGCCGCTCTTCCGCCTAGCTCCAGCCAAACCGCCGCAGAATTTTCTCCCGCGTCGCGGGCTATGCCCGAACACAATGTCGTTATGTAGCACACCGCAAGCGCTTTGAGCATTATCCCTATAAGCCTTAAGTCTATCCCCGCCTGCTCGGAAAGGTCCTTTACAGCATTTATTGTCGGCATAAGCATGGAAATTACCATTGAAAGGACTATAATGCCTGCCGCAGCGCTAACAAAAAACGCCGTTTCGCTATTTATCTTCCGCAGGATAAGGCAGATGACTGCGGACAATATCCCCACACCGCAAAGCTCTATAACTTCCATATTTCAACATCTCACCACAGTCCGAAAACGTCTTTTATTGTGTTAAAAAGTTCTTCTATCTCGGGTATAAGCATTAAAAGCACGATTATGATACCCGCAACAGTAAGCATGACAGCCTGTTCGTCATGGTCGGTCTTTTTTAATATCAAATTCAATATTGCTACGATAATTCCGACCGCGGCTATCTTAAAAAGCAAATCAAGCTCCATAATTATTCCTCATACAATAAGTATTGCGGCGGCAGCTCCGCACAGCGCGCCTATCTGTTTAAGAGCTTTTCCTTTCCGCGAATATTCCTCCGCAGCCTGTTTTTCGAGCCGAGCAAACCGCTCGGAATAAAGCGATACGGTCATTATCGCGCCCTCGCTCCCGCTCTTTGAAAGCGCAGGGAGAAGCTCCTTTAAGAGCGCGGCCGCTTTCGACTTTTCGGGAAGCTCTCCGCAGGCTTTTTCCCATGCCGTCTTTATATCCGAAAGCTCTTCTAAATATTCGTTTACTTTTTTGGCAAAGCACCCGTTCTCGCGCGAAATAAGCTCCGATAATTCGGGATTTCCGAATTTTATTTCAACCGAAAAATTATTAAGCATCATAATTATCTCGTCAAGAAATTCAACGCGTTTTTTAAGCTCTCGGCTCTTTTTCATTCCGAAAATAGTACAGACGGCAAATGCAATAAACGACAAAATTATTCTCATACTTTCATTTACCTTAATCGCGCATAACGTGTATTTCCGAAATGTTTCCCCTGTCCTTTACTATCGCGGCACAGTCGAAATATTGAAGCACCGCTCTTGTGGACGGGCGCTTTGAGAGTTCGGAAAAATCTCCCGCATGGGCGGAAGCTATTATTTTTGCTCCGCAAAAGGCGCACTGTTCAATTGCTTTTTCGTCGTCGCCTATCTCGTCGCAGACAATTATTTCGGGGCTTAAAGTTCTTAATGCCATAAGTATTCCGTCGGTTTTTTCACAGCCGCAAAGGACGTCGGTATTAAGTCCTATGTCAAAGGACGGAGTTCCTTTTATCATTGCAGAGATCTCGCCGCGCGTGTCTATGACGGTGACACGGTATTTTTCGGAAAGTTTTCTCGAAAGGTCGCGGAGAATAGTGGTCTTTCCCGACATAGCTGTTCCTCCGAGCAAGAGCGAGCGCGGCTTGTCCGAAAATATCATTTCAAAAAGTCCGTCCGCACAGCCTTTTATTTCGTGGGCTATGCGTATATTAAGTCCCGAAATATCGCGGACAGTTTCAATTTTTCCGTTTTTATAAACGCACATACCGCTTATGCCGACGCGGTGTCCGCCGTTTATTGTAACAAAACCGCGCGCAATATCGTTTTCAAACGAATAGACGGAATACCTGCAAATTTCCGCAAAGACCTCGGCTATCTCCTTAGCGGAAAACGGCTCGCTGCATGGGAGCATTTTCCCCGACGTTTCAACGCACACGGCAGGTCTGCCCGATCGCAGTCTTATTTCCGCAACGCCCGAAAGCGGTTTTTCTATGCGTATCTTTGAGATTGAAGCAAGCGGAAGTTTTAATGTCTCGGTCATTTTAAGTTCCTCCTTTTTTCTTGTCCGATATGTTAAAGTGTATTCAAAGGGAGAGAGTTTTAGAACTTTTATGTAAAGCAAAAAGGCCCGCATGCTTTAGGCATACGGGGCTTTATCAATAGCTTGAATTATTTTACTTCATTTTTGAGTTCATTTCCCGAAAGATAATCGTCGAAATTTTCAAGCGTTATCTGGGCGATATTCGACAATGCTTCTTCTGTAAAAAACGCCTGGTGGGAGGTTATAATTACGTTCGGTCTTGAAACGAGCAAAGAAATGACCTCGTCGGTCACTATTTTATCGGAATTGTCCTCGAAGAACAACCCGCTTTCCTCCTCGTATACATCGAGCGCCGCGCCGCCTATCCTCTTTTCATTCAGCGCCGAGAGAAGCGCCTCGGTGTCTATAAGTCTGCCGCGCGAGGTATTTACTATAAGAACGTTCTTTTTCATAAGCTCAAGCGAACTTTTGTTTATGATATAGTGCGTTTCTTTTGTAAGCGGGCAATGGAGCGAGATAATGTCCGAATCCGTAAACAGCTCTTCTTTTGAAACATATTCTACGCCGTCTATCTTTGCGGGAAACGGATCGAACGCAAGGACGTTCATTCCGAAGCCCTTGCAGATGTCGATAAAAACTCTGCCTATTTTTCCCGTACCTATAACTCCTGCAGTTTTTCCGTGGAGGTCGAAGCCCATAAGCCCGTTAAGGCTGAAATTGAAATCGCGCGTGCGGATATATGCGCGGGGAATTTTTCTGTTGAGTGCAAGTATAAGCCCCATAGTATGCTCGGCTACAGCATAAGGCGAATATGCGGGTACTCTGAGTACTTTTATCCCGCGCTTCTGAGCCGTCTTTACAGAGACGTTGTTGTAGCCTGCACAGCGCAGAAGTATCACTTCTACTTTTAGGCGCGAAAGTATCTCTATTGTTTTCTCGTTTACATCATCATTTACAAATACGCATACCGCTTTCGCGCCCTCGGCGAGTTTTGCATTTTCAGGTCTTAATCTTCCGACGTAATAGCGTATATCATAGTTTTTGTTGTATTTGTCGAACCATTCCTTGTCATAAGGCTTTGCGTCAAAAAACGCTATCTCTTCTTTTCCCATAATATCCTCCCATGAAACATTTGCTGATATTCTCTCCCGAATTTCGGCATTTATGCTTGACAAAAAGCTCGTTTGGAATTATAATTGTAATAGTACTTTCAAAGTGAGGAAAATAATATGCCGTCAACCAAAAATTATCTTGAATTTGTCTTAGGACAGCTTTCCGAGCTGAATGAGATCTCCTGCCGCAAGATGATGGGCGAATATATGCTTTATTACAGAGGAAAATATTTCGGCGGGATATTTGACAATCGTTTTCTTGTAAAGAACATAAGCTCCGCACGAAAGCTCATGCCTAGCGCTCCGCTTGAACTTCCGTATGAGGGCGCAAAAGAAATGCTTCTTGTAGATAATGTTGACGACAGGGAATTTCTAAGTGAGCTTGTCGAAGAAATGTACGAAGAACTTCCCGAACCTAAAAATAAAAAACGATGAGGAAATAATGAACAAATACTATAAAAAATTAGAACTTGACAAGATACTCGAACTTTTAGCAAACGAAACAGTGAGCGACTATGCGTATAACAAAGCGCTGAAAATTACGCCTCTGCGCAGTTATGACGAGATAAAAACGGAACTAAAGAAAACCGACGACGCTTTTACGCTGTCGGCTAAATTCAGTACGCCTCGCTTTCGGAAAGTGCCCGATATTTCGGACGCTTTAAAACGCGCGGCGGCGGGAAGTATGCTTAGCTTTCGCGAATTGCTCGATACGGCGGCGGTACTTCGCGAAACAGCAATGCTCTGCGACTGGTTCTCACAATGCGAGAACACGGAGTGTTCGCTCTCGGAGTACTTTAAGACCTTAACTCCGATAAAACCGCTCGAAAAGCGCATTTCCGACAGCATTTTGTCGGAAGAAGAAATGTCGGACAATGCGAGCGCGGAGCTTGCTTCAATAAGAAAACGCATAACCCGACAAGGTATGCTCATACGCGAACAGCTCGACGGTATGCTCAAAAACAAGTCACAGCGCGATTTTTTGCAGGAAGCGGTCGTTACTATTCGCGACGGGCGGTATGTCGTTCCCGTAAAGTCTGAGCATAAAAACGATGTTCCGGGGCTTGTACACGACACCTCCGCCACAGGACAGACGTTTTTTATTGAGCCGATGAGCGTTGTAGAAGCGAACAACGAAATTCGTATACTCAAAAACCGCGAACAAGCGGAAATCGAAAGAATTACCCGCGAAATTTCCGAGGAAATAGGAATGAATTCCTCTGCTATTGCGGAGAATTTCAGAATTTCGCAGATACTTGAACTTTACTTTGCAAAGGCAAATCTGGGTGCAAAGATGAAAGCGGTCGTTCCTGTGCTTGTAAACGAGCCGAAAGTTATACTGAACCGAGCAAGACACCCGCTTCTTGACAGAGACACGGCTGTTCCTATTTCGATTAGTATCGGCGAGGGCTATGGCTGTCTTATAATAACAGGTCCTAATACGGGCGGTAAGACCGTTGCAATTAAAACAGTAGGACTGCTTGCGCTTATGGCAGCTTGCGGACTGATGATACCCGCAGGCGACGGAAGCGTTATAGGCGTTTTCGACAGGATATTTGTTGATATCGGCGACGAACAGAGCATAGAAGAAAGCCTTTCGACGTTTTCTTCACATATAACAAATGTTGTGGGAATAGTGAACAATGCAAGCGAAAACTCTCTTGCGCTCATAGATGAACTTGGGAGCGGGACCGATCCCGTAGAGGGAGCGGCGCTTGCCGTGGCGATACTTACGGAGCTTAAAAACCGAGGCTGCAAGGTGCTTGCGACAACTCACTATCAGGAAGTAAAGATGTTCGCGCTCGAAACAGAGGACGTTGAAAACGCAAGCTGTGAATTTGACGTTGAAACTCTTAAACCCACATATCGGCTGATAATCGGCGTTCCGGGAAAATCAAACGCGTTTGCTATTTCACAAAGGCTCGGTATGCCGAAAAAAATAATCGCAAATGCGGAAAATCTTGTAAGCACTGAAAACAAGCGATTTGAAGAAGTTATAAGCAAACTCGAGCAAACACGAAAAGAACTCGAAGAGCTGAGGGCAAGCGCAGAGCTTTCGGAGCGCAACGCGAAAATGACCGAAAGCGAGCTTAAACAAAAGCTGTCCGAGCTTGAAGCGCAGAAAGAAAAGGAACTCGAGAATGCACGTCAGCGCGCACTTTCAATTGTACAGCAGACCAGAGCGCAGTCGGACATCCTCTTGAACGAGCTTGAAGAACTGAAAAAAACAAAGGACAAAGAGGCTTTGCGAAAGGGTATTTCCGACGCAAAATCGCGCTCTAACTCCGCGCTCAATAAAATGCAGGACGACGCTAATCCCGTAACCGAAAGGCGCGTGGAAAGCTATGTTCCGCCGCGCCCGTTCAAGCAGGGCGACACCGTCAGACTTGCTGACACGAACCGCGAGGGAACTCTGCTTACCGTTCCGAATATAAACGGGGTATGCTTTGTACAGACAGGCTCCGTTAAAGTGAAAACAAATGCGAACAATCTTCGGCTCGTGGAGAAAAAAGCCGAACCGCCCAAAGGAAAGGTAAAGAAAGTAGTCAGCTCAAATATGACGAGGCGAGGCGGAATGGAGCTGGATATTCGCGGAATGATGGGAGACGAGGGAGTAATTGAGGTCGAAAGGTTCATTGCTTCTGCGCTTATGTCGGGGCTTTCGCAGGTCGTTATTATCCACGGAAAAGGAACAGGCGCGCTCCGTGCCGCCGTTCATACCGCTTTAAGACGCAATCCCGCGGTAAAGAATTTCAGGCTCGGAGAATACGGCGAGGGAGAAGCAGGAGTAACTGTAGTGGAGCTAAAATAATTAAAGGGAACGTTTTAACGTTCCCTTTAATTTTATTCTTCTGCAATGCTTTCGATTATCTCGCGTATTTGCTCTGCGCCCTCGCCTGTCTGCGAGGAAAACTCAACGAGAGTAAGTTCGCTTGCGCAAGGAAGTTCGCTTTTAAGCGCTTCGCGCCGTTTTATACGCTCGTTTGCCGAGAGCTTGTCGGCCTTTGTAAGCGCCACAATGAACGGAAATTCTCCGTCTATAAGAGCGTTTATCATTTTTATATCGTCATTTGTGGGAGGATGACGCATATCAATAAGCTGTATAACAAGGCAAAGCGACCGCTCCGCCGAAAGATAATCACCGATAAGCGCAGAAAATCTTTGCTTTTCGCTCTTTGATGTTTTGGCATAGCCGTAACCGGGCAGGTCTACAAGAAAGATGTTTTCAAGCTCATAGAAGTTTATTGTTGCGGTCTTTCCAGGTTCAGCCGACGCGCGCGCAAGATTTTTCCTGTTCAGGAGCTTATTTATCATTGAAGATTTCCCGACATTTGAGCGCCCGATAAAGACTATCTCGGCGCGGTCGGGCGCGGGAAGCTGACCGATAAAGCCGTATGACGCGAAAAATTTTGCGTTGTTATAATTCATCTGTCGCTCCTTGTTGAACTGTCAGTTTACTTTGAGTTTTCAGGCATTCAGAACGGGCTTTTTTACCTGAGGCTTGTTTGTTTTATTTACGACGGGCTTTTCGGAAATAACGTTCTTTTCCCTCTTTACGGAGCAATTTGTTTTTACAAGCGCCGTGTCGAGGACAGTTATTATATCCTCAGCAGGGACGAACTTTATACCGCTCTTTACCTTTTCGTCAATTTCTTCGAGGTCGGGCATATTGTCCTTTGGCAGGCAGACCGTGGAAATTCCCGCTCTGTATGCCGCCATTGTCTTTTCTTTAAGACCGCCTATAGCCAGAACTTTTCCGCGCAGGGTTATCTCCCCCGTCATTGCAACATCTCTGCGGACGGGCGTTCCCGACAATGCCGAAACGAGCGCCGTCGTAAGCGTAACGCCTGCAGACGGACCGTCTTTGGGGACCGCTCCCTCGGGAGCATGGATATGGATATCCTTGGTTTTGTAAAATTCCTTATCTATGCCGTATTTGTCCGCAAGCGAACGCGTAAGGCTGACAGCTATCTTTGCGGATTCTTTCATCACGTCTCCGAGCGAACCCGTAAACTCCGTCTTTCCCGTGCCGTCAAGTACAAGCACCTCGAGCGGGAGCATTGTTCCTCCGACAGAAGTCCACGCAAGCCCGTTTACATATCCCACTTCGTCATGCGCGGAAAGTTTTTCGGGCAGATATTTCTTTACTCCGAGAAATTCTTCGATATTATTTTCAGTGACGTTTACGGCATGTTCTCCCGAAACTATCATCTTCGCGGCTTTTCTGCATATCTCGGCGATCCTGCGTTCGAGCTTTCTGACGCCTGCTTCGCGGGTGTAAAAATCAATTATAGAATATATAGCCTTGTCGCTTATTTTAAGCGTTTTTTTGCTTTCACCGCTTTTTTTAAGCTGTTTCGGGATAAGGTGCTTCTTTGCGATATTGAACTTTTCCTCGCGCGTATAGCTCGAAAGCTCTATTACTTCCATTCTGTCAAGAAGCGGCGCGGGGATCGTAGTGAGATCGTTCGCAGTAGTTATAAACAATACATCGCTGAGGTCTACGGGTATCTCTATATAGTGATCCACAAACGCGCTGTTCTGTTCGGAATCGAGAACTTCGAGCATTGCAGAGGACGGATCGCCCTTATAGTCGCTGTTCATCTTGTCAATTTCATCAAGAAGAATAACGGGATTTATAGATTTTGCCGAACGAAGCGCGTCTATTATCCTGCCGGGCATTGCGCCGACGTATGTCTTTCTGTGACCGCGTATCTCCGCTTCGTCACGCACGCCGCCGAGAGATATTCTGGCATACGTTCTTCCGAGAGCTTTTGCTATTGATTTTCCGATAGAGGTCTTTCCTACTCCGGGCGGACCGTAAAGGCAAAGTATCTGCCCCTTTACATCGGGAGCTAAAGCTCTGACGGCTATGGTTTCAAGTATGCGCTCCTTTACGCTCTTCATTCCGTAGTGATCTTTGTCGAGCTGTTTTGCGACAGCTTCGATATTCAGCTTATCTGTCGTGCGCTTATTGAACGGGATAGACAAGACCGTATCGAGATACGTCCGTATTACCGCCGCCTCGGGAGAAGAGCCCGACATTCTTCCGAGCTTTTCCGCCTCTTTTATCAGCTTTTCCTGAGACTCCTCGGGGAGACCAAGCCTAGTTATTTTTTTTATGTACTCCTGCTGTTCATCAAACGGATCGTCGTCATTTCCGAGCTGGCGGGAGATAGCTTTCATCTGTTCGCGCAGATAATACTCGCGCTGGTTTTTATCTATCTGTTCGTGTACCTGTTCGTTTATTTCAATTTCCGTCTGCATTATGCCGATATCTCTTTTAAGCATTGTAATAAGCATGACGGTGCGCTTTGAAAGATCGTTTGTTTCAAGGAGCTTTTGCCTTTCCTCTACCTTTAATACGACATTGAACACGACCTTATCGAAAAGTTTTGAAAGGTCTGTTTCGCCCACAATGCTCTCATAAAGCTCGCGCGGCATTTTAGGCGACACCATGGCATATTCGTCAAACGTCTGAGCAAGAGAATGCACCAGAGCCGTTTTATCCCTTTCGCTGAGAACGGCGGTCTGTCTAGGTTCAATTTTTGAAACTTCAAATTTCAGATAGTTCGCACATGGGACTTCTTTTACTATTTTAGCTTTATAAAGTCCCTCTATAAGCACTCTCGTAAGTCCGTCGGGAGTTGTCAGAAGCTGTCTTATTTCTGCGACAACGCCGACGCGGAAAATATCTTCGGGTTCGGGCTCCTGATCAGCCGCGTTTTTCTGTGCGACAAGAAAGATGTGTCCGTCCGCCGCAAGAGCTGCCTTAAGCGCGGCAACGGAACGTTCTCTGCCTACATCAAAATGAAGCACCATTGAGGGAAACACGACAAGTCCCCTAAGGGAAATGGCGGGTATAGTCAGATTTTTGTTCATTATAATAATATCCTTTCCAAATCGACATTGATAGAGGCAACAGCCTACAATTCCGAAAGAACGGCAACTGTGCGGTGTTGCTTTTGTTATGTCACATATCTATTATACTACATTTCGTCATAATTTGCAACTCTGAAATTATTCCGATTTATTTTCACATTATCGGAAAATAAGTGAAAAAATGAGATAAACAACAGGCTGGTGGAGCATATATATCCATATCGTATAGCGTCCGACAGCTGCGAGCCACTTTATATGTACAGGATAGAAGAATTTCGGGAGCGAGCCGTTTTTTGCCCATATTCCGAAATAACTTCCCGCGATAAACAAAAACAGCCAAGGGAATATCGGGAAATAATCGTATGAAGAAAAGCCTTTCGGATCAAATCCAAACGGGAACAGCACGCCCGCATTATATAGCTCGTCTGGCAGTTTCAATTCAAACAGCCCGGGCAGACCGAAAAATCCTCCGCTTACTACTCCGCCGCCGTCATCGTATACCCTCACTACATAACATGAAAGCGCAAACAAAACTCCGAAAACGATTATTCCTACCAAAGCGGGAATGTGATCCAGAATTTTTTCGCAAAGTCCGAATATCATCATAGAAATTCCCAGAAAATGTAAAATCCCGAAATAAATGTTCCCGCTCGTAAAGAAAGGCGTAACGAAAGTCAGTATCATTCCCAAAAAGAAACACTGTACGCCGCGCTTCAGATTATTGCGGGAATAACGGCAGACCGTTCCCGAAATGAAAATAAACAGACCTGCAAATGAAGTCTGGACAATATCGAACCATTCGTCAAAAAATATAGGAACTTTGACGCCGAAAAAATAGTTCAGGTCGAACATGGCATGATAAACGACCATACAAATGATCGCAAATCCGCGAAGCTCGTCGAGAAGCCCTACTCTCCCGCTTGTTTTTTTATCTGTCGGCATAATTTTCCCCCGTTGTTTTATCGTTTACTATACATTGTAGCACATTTCACGAAAAAATACAATAACCTCTTGAAAAAAAGTTTGAAATGTGTGTTATGTTACAATAGATGTGAGACAAAAGGTATAGAAAAAGTGGTTGAGATATGTTAAAATAAAGTTGTCACAC
>CANQVE010000011.1 GCA_947627205.1 uncultured Clostridia bacterium
CAAATTCCTATCCTCAACTTTATTTTGATCTCCTTATTTTTTTATATTTTTTGTCTCACATCATTGACAAAAGTACACTCTTGAAAAAAAGTTTGAAATGTGCTAAGATAATGATGTACTTGAATTGAACAATTGTTATTATCCGTAAAAAATTGTTTGTCAGGTGAAACAAATAAATGCCTTAAAAGGGGCTTATTGTGGAACATATAAAAATAGGAAACGTTGAAATAGAAAAGACGGCGGCTCTTGCGCCGATGGCGAGCGTTGCGGACAGAGCCTACAGACTTATGGCGAAAGAATACGGCGCGGCATACTGTGTGGGAGAAATGGCGAGCTGTAAGGGGCTTTGCTTCTCGGACAGAAAGACCGCAGAACTGCTCTGTATAACTGACGCCGAACGTCCCGCGGCGATACAGCTTTTCGGGGCGGAACCCGAATTTATGGAAAAAGCGGTGAAAATTGCCGAAAAATATTCGCCCGATATTATCGACATAAACGCGGGCTGTCCTATGCCGAAGATAGTAAACGGCGGAGCGGGAGCGGCGCTTATGAAAACTCCCGAGCTTTTCGGAAAAATAGTTCGCGCGGCAGTTACGACGACAAATATCCCTGTTACGGTCAAATTTCGCAGCGGCTGGGACGAAAGCTCGATAAACGCCGTAGAGATAGCGAAAATTGCTGAAGAAAACGGCGCGTCGGCAGTGACTGTCCACCCGCGCACTAAAACCCAGCTCTATGCGGGGCGCTCGGATTGGAGCGTTATAAAAGCCGTAAAAGACGCGGTAAAAATTCCCGTTATAGGAAGCGGAGATGTGCAGAGCGTAAATGACTGCGTGAAAATGTACGAACAGACGGGCTGTGACCTTGTGATGATAGGCAGGGGGAGCTATGGAAAACCGTGGCTATTCGGGCAGATACGCGACTGTTTTGAGGGAAAGCCGATAAGAGGCGAGCCGTCTCTCGATGAAAAAATAAGCATAATGCGCCGACATATAAGACTTCTCACAGAAGACAAGGGCGAGACCGTCGGGATAAAAGAGGCGCGGCGGCAGGCGGCATGGTATATAAAAGGAATAAACGGCGCGGCAAAACTGCGCGATGATTTTTCTAGAATGAACACGTTCGATGACTTTGAACGGCTTTTGGATAAAATTTCGGAGGTAAACAAAAATGGAGCTTGAAAGGCTTAAAACGCTTTGTGCGTTCGACATAAAGGACGATCCTCTTGTTAAGGCGCTGTGCGAGGAAAATGATTATCCGAGGGCGCTTAATCTTCTGCTCACTAAAAATCAGACGCTGGCAGATTATTTTTGCGATGTGCTGAAATATTCGGGCTCGGCGCTTGTGGACGAATGTGCGAAAGTTCCCACTGAACAAAGGATAAGTGCTATTGAATATGACCTTAAAGTCATAAGCGGTATTGTTTCCAAAGGCGTAGAGGGAATAAAGCAGGAAATTGCCGAAAAAACGGGAAATGGACTTATAATAGAAATGCCCGGCTTTGAGAGCGGAGAATTTCAATATAATGCGGAATATTTTCTCGATTTTGTCCGCAAACACGGAAGCGGTATATTCGCAAAATACCGCGCGTTTACATACAACGGAAAGCTGATACCCATAGAAAATCCCGACACCATTTCTTTAAGGGACCTTAAAAACTATGAGATACAGAGAAAGCAGGTAATCGAAAACACGCTTTGCTTTTTAAAAGGTCAGCCCGCGCAGAACGTTCTGCTTTACGGCGACAGAGGCGCGGGAAAATCCTCGACGGTAAAGGCTATCTTTAACGAATATAAAGAGCTTAGAATGGTCGAGATAGCGAAAGAGGACATAAAGTATCTTCCCGAGCTGTTCGGAATTCTCGGAAAAACGGCGCTTAAATTTATAGTGATGATAGACGACCTGTCATTTTCGGAAGTAGACGACAGATTTGCGGTATTAAAGGCGGCGCTGGACGGATCGCTTTCGGCAAAGCCCGAAAATATCCTTATCTATGCCACCACAAACCGCAGGAAGATAATACGCGAAACAGTTGCAGAACGCGAGATATCGACGGCTGACGCTATAGACGAAAGCATGTCGCTTTCGGACAGGTTTGGTCTGTTTATTACATTTTCAAAGCCCGACAAACAGCTTTATCTCAATATTGTACATCAGCTGTGCGAGGACAAGGGCATAAAAGCCGATGAGGAAAAACTCGACAAATCGGCGGAGCTTTTTGCTCTGCGCCACAGCGGACGTTCTCCCAGAACGGCAAAGCAGTTTGTAGAATGGGTTTCGGGCAGGATAGAGCTTGGTCTTGACTACTAAAAATATCAGCAGAAAACGGAGTATAAAATGAAATTTAAGAAAATTGTCTGTATGGCGTTGTTATGCGCGGCAGTTTTATGCGGGTGCGATAATAATGATAAAGTTCCGTCGGAGATAGTCGTTTCGGGCGACAGCGACAGTGTTGACGAAATAAAGCCTTTTCCTGCGGAATCCTGCGGTGTTATTCTGGAGAAAGAGACTGAAAAAGCGGTATCTCTCTCCCCCGCTATGACCGAGATAATTTACGAAATGGGATTTGGAGACAGGCTTTGTGCTGTGAGCAACTATTGCGACTATCCCGAATCTTTATCAATACCGAAAGTGGGAAGTACGGAAAATCCCGATATTGACGCGATAATCGCGCTTAAGCCCGACGTTGTGTTTACGCTTTCGCTTCTCTCGGAAAGAGACAGGTATATGTTAAATCATGCGGGTATTAAAGTGCTTACGCCGAAAAACCCCGAGAGCATTGAAGACTATTACACAATGTACAAAGAAATTGCCGCGGCATTTTACGGGAAAACGATCTCGGATCCGCTAAAGGGCGAATTTAAGAATGTTGCGGTAGCAAGCGACGCGCGCAAAAAGCTCGAAGACGCGGCTGTACAGGTAGACAGCTTTGTTTATATAACCGAGATGATGACGCTTTCGGGAAATGATACGTTTGCGGGAGCGGTTTTAGGACTTTGCGGAGAAAATCTTTGCGATAAAAGCGGTTATGTTTTGCCCGAAGAATGCGGAGAAGTAGTTCCGAAATATATTATTGCCGACGACAAACTGACTGAAGCTAAACTAAAAAAGGACAAGACTGTTTCAAAAATGCTGAGCGGCGGCGCAAAGATAATATACATCACATCTTCTTATCTCGAACGTCCGACAGCGCGTACCGCCGAGGTATTTAAACAGATAAAAGAACAGCTTAGTGAAAGCGAATAGTTTTTAATAAAAGATCAAAGGCTGAAGTTTAAATGGAAAAGTTGCTTACAATAAAACAACTATCCCTTAAAACCTCAGCCTCTTTACTATTAACTCTTACCTCTAAAAGCTGAGGACAGTTTGTTAAACTGTCCTCATTGTTTTATTTACCTTGACTTTTTCTTAGACTTTACTGCGCATACAGCAAACGCCGATATTGAAACAAGCATTATTCCTAAAATTATGCTGTTCGGTCCGCCTGTCGGAGGAACATCCGGTTCTTTTTCAGGCTCTTTTTCGGGCTTATTTTGCTTTGCTCCGCAGAGAGTGCAGACGCCGTCTTTAAATATATGGTCGCCGTATTCTTCTA
This sequence comes from uncultured Clostridia bacterium, assembly GCA_947627205.1. Taxonomy (GTDB): domain Bacteria; phylum Bacillota; class Clostridia; order Oscillospirales; family Ruminococcaceae; genus CAG-115. Next base: position 3,596 of record CANQVE010000011.1, read on the forward strand.
TCTCTCCGCATAGGCACTCGCGGTAGTGATGCTCGGAATCATACTTCCATTCACCAAACTCGTGTACATGATCGGCAGGCAGGCGCTCTATAACTTCGCCGTCAGCTAACTTTTCACCGCAGCCGAGGCAGTAGGTGTCGCCCGTATAACCCTCTTCTTCGGCAGTAGCAGGTTTATGTCCTACGATATGAGTTCCGCCGCTGTGGTTTGTGCTGTCTTTTTCGGTGTACTCAAACCCGCATACCTCGCAGTGCTTTCCGCTTTCGCAGGTTGCAGTGCCGCCCGTGTGAGCTGATTTATCACTAAGGACATGGCAGTTGGGATTTGTGCAGGCTATCTGATGTCCTGTCTCATCGGAGGTTACATTTCCTGCAAAGTTATGCTTTAATGCTTTTTCAATTACCGCATTACAATCTTTGCAGAGGACTTCTGTTTCACAGTTATAGTCCTCGTCTTTGGGTGTGTGCTTTGTTATTTCCCTGTAACCGCAGACTGTACATTCGCGATAGTGATTTTCTCCGTCTGCAACGTAATCGCCGAACGTGTGCTCACCAAGGTCTTCTACATGACCGCAGCTGCACTCGTGATAATGGTGCTGTGCGTTATGGAGCCAGCCGTTGTAAGAATGACTATGTTCAGCGGACAGGCGCTCTATAGTTTCGCCCTTTGAAATAAGCTCGCCGCAGGTTTCACAATATGTGTCGCCCGTATATCCCTCTGCTTCGGCAGTCGCGGGCTTATAGCCGTCGAGCCTTGTTTCGCCGACATGGTTTTTCGGATCTTTTTCGGTGTATTCAATTCCGCAAAGCTCGCAGTGTGCTCCGCTTGTACAAGAAGCCGTTCCGCCGATATGAGCAGTCTTTTCGCTCGTATGACGGCAGTTTACGTTTACGCACGCTACCCAGTGACCTGACTCATCTCCCTCAACTCTTCCCGCAAAATTATGACTTTGCGCGGGAACTATAACGGCGTCGCAGTAAATGCAGGTTATAGCCGTTTCACAGTTATAGTCTTCGGGCGTATGCTCGTGAACACCTACCTGACGATAACCGCAGTCGAGACACTGACGGTAATGGGTGTCGCCGTCATTGTGGTAGTAATCGAACGAATGCTCTTTTATTGAGCTTGAGTCTATTTCGCCGCAGCCCGAGCAGGAGAGCCAGTGCTCTTTATCGTTATGTCCCTCTACACTGAAATCGTGTTCGTGGACTTCATCAAGAACAGGTATGACCTTTCCCGCAGACAATACCTGTTCACAGCCGAGGCAGTAAAGGTCGCCCGTATATCCCTCGGATTCGTAGGTCGCTTCTTTTTCATTTCTGAGCTCGGTTCCGCCGACGTGATTTTTAGGATCTAACTCTCCGTAATGAGTATGGCAAAGATCACACTCGGCTTCGCTGCAGCAGGTAGCTGCTGTACCCTGAACGTGAGCTTCGTGCTTTTCAGCGTCACAGTCGGGATTAGTACATTCGAGCAGGTGGGTATTTTCGTTTCCGCTTCCGGGTTTTACTGCCCAGGAGTGTTCTGTGCCCGCGGCTACTATTTCATATCCGCAGTCATCACAGAGCGTAGGCGTTGTACAATCGCGGTCGCTTGTGCCGTTATGCTCAAAACGAAGCTGAGCGTCACAGCCCTTTATTGTACAATTGTGATAATGATATTCGCTGTTTGTATGCCAATCTTCGCACCAGCTATGTTCGAGCAATGCGGGCAGAACGGTATATCCGCATTCCGAGCAGGTAACAGCCTTATGGCAGTCGCCCTCATATCCGTCTTCTGCTGACTTGTCGTGGGGCTGTACTTCGCTGAGAACTATCTTGCAGACAGCACATTCAAGGTGATGTCCCGTTTCATCTGCAACATAAACCGCTTCGTGATCGTGGTTCGCTCTCGAATATCCGCAGCCCGTGCAGACATCATTTACAAAGGTATGACTGCTTACATAATTACCCGAAGTATACTGATATTTACAGCCGTCTTCTACGCAAAGGCGCGAATGAAGCTCTGCCTCGTGTCCGGGTACGGGAGCAAGAAGTTCGCTGTTAAACGGTGAATGATGAGTTTTAGCGCTCTTTATTTCCTTTCCGCAAGCAGAACATTTTACAGCGGTCGTGCAGTCGCCGTCGTCTGTTCCGAAGTGAGTTTCTGTCTGGACAAAATCGCAGTTCTTGCACTTGCGGTAGTGGTTGTTTTTATCCCACGCCTGCTGATAGTAATCGCCGAATTCATGCGGTTTTGCGGGGTTCATTATCTTTCTGCATACCTTACAGCGTTCTTCGGTCTCGCAGTTGTGGTCGTCCTTATAAACATGTTCGCCTGTAGCGGGAGTTATCTCTTCATAGCTGTCGCCGCATACCGTACACTGATATGTTTCAACACCGTCTGTAGCACACGTTGCGGAAACAGTTCTTATAGGAACATAATTATGCTCGCCGCCGAGAGCTTTGACTTCTGTTGTATAAGTGTCGCCGCAGTATTCGCAGGTATGCGTAATTGTTCCCTTGTCGGTGCAGGTGGGCTTTTTCGTTATTTCTTCTTTGTAAGAATGAAGCGACTTATCGGCGGGAAGCTCTTCGGTTTCCTTAAATCCGCAAACAGAGCATACCCATTCTTTCAGACCGCTTTCCTTACAGTTCGGTTCTTTTACTGTTTTCCATGAACCCAAATGTTGTTTGTTCGGCTCCATGGGAGAGGAGAATTTCTCTTTGCAGTCCGCGCATACAGACATCTTTACTTTGTCCTTTGTACAGTCGCCCGAGGGAGAAGTCTCAAAACTGCTTCCTACAAAGTGAGCGTGAGACGGAAGCGCAAGAACGCTCCGTATAGCTCCGCACTCGGTGCATACCTCATAGGAAATGCCGTCTGTATCACATGCCGACTCTTTTACAAAAGGCATCCAATTGTGCTGTGCGTCTGCGTTTGGCGTCCCGCTTGTTTCAACTTCGATATAACTGCACTTTGTGCATTTTTTAATTGTATAAGTCAGTCCGTCGCAAGCAGAATTTATTGTCTCACTTTTTGAAAGGTCATGCGAATGTTCGGTCTTTTTAATTGCCTTGTCATAACTTGCAAAAGGAACATAAAATCTTCCGCAGTCTCTGCACTTATACATTGTAACTTCATACTTGTTATTAGTGCAGGAATCCTCAAATACAAATGTAGAACGTCCCGAAAGAACTCCGTGACCATAGCCTACCTTTATCTCGCGGGTTACGGTCGAATCGCCCTTTACGGCGGTTATCGTGTAATTATAATATTCTCCTGCCTTAGAGGGAGCTTCGAGAGTAAATGATGTGCCCGCAGTATAGTTCTTTGTGTCGCCGTGTCCTGAAACGGTTATGGTATCAGCTCCGAGAACGTTTACTGTCGGCGCTCCGCAGAATGTATCGGAATCTTTTCCTCTGGTAATTGTATAAATGTCCTGATTTGGAACAACAACTATCACGGGATCAGCCGAAACTACTTTCGGAACAACAGTAACTACTCCTGCCTCTTGTTCCTGAGCCTTTACGGTCTTAGGAACAAAGGAAACATTGAGCATATCGTTTGCGCCGATTATGTCATAATAAGTGAGCTTGAAACTGCCGTCAGCGCCGACAGCTATATTGCGTCCGCCGAACGAAACAACGTCTACGGTATATCCGTCCTTGGCTTCAACCTTGAATGTATGGCTTTCGCCCTCTTCAAATGAGATAAAGCCGTCTGCTCCGACAGCGGGTACGCCGTCGCAAGTAACAGAGCCGTTTCCGTCTGTTTTTACGATTATGTTATGATCTATTTCGTCCGCGATTATCTGAGAAGCGTCGAGCGCAACTATCTCAAACGGTGAGAAAGAATCGCAGAGTATGACCAGACCATACTGTGTAACAGCGAGCGGGATCTCCTCAACGGAAATTATATCGTCGCCGTATTTGTGTCCGGGTTTATTTTCGTTTTGGCAATGCTTAGTTTCAGAACAGCGGGTAAAGTGATAAGCCTTGAATACTACCTCTTTGTTCGCGACATCTTCCGCATCATAGCCCTCGGGGAAACCGAGCTGCATTCTCAGGCTCTCGCCCTCAAGAACAACGGTCATCTTGCAAAGACGCGTAAAGTTTATCTCATACATTTTACTGCTCTTTATTGCAGACTCGGGAATGTTTGTATGTTCGTCAAAAGCCTCGGTAACTTCGTTATACTTTGCGCGGCTCATTCCGTCTTCTTTTCCTATTTCTTCAACGGTGAGCATAAGACGACCGTTCATATCGTCAATCTTCATCTTCTTCTGAAGCTCTTCGAGAGAAGTCTTTGAACCGTCTGTTCCCTCTGCGGCGAGCTTGCTTAAATCGAGGTCATCTGGATTATCGAGCAGATAAGGACGTCCCCAAAGCGCCCAGTCGATGCCCTGACTGCGGTATGCCATAGGACATACCGATGTTGACATAATGTAGCTCCAGGAATTGGGAGCTTTATTTGAACGGCTTCCTACAAGTCCCGTGATCTGGAAATCATAGAGCGTGAGGTCGTCGGACCAGTTTGTACTTGCGCGGAAATTATATTCCAGACCTTTAACGAAACAATTTTCGGGATCGTGTACATGATTTTTATCGCAATCATAGAGCCATGTAACTACACCATCGTCTATGATATAGTCGCCGTCAAGGTCGGCAGAAGTCTTTGAGACGAGCTTCATTTCAAAGATTTCGCCGTCTCTGTCCTGCTGGTATGTGGCAAATTTTACCTGTATAGGCTCGTTTGCCGCTCTTCTGTAATCTTCGGTCTCGGGCGCGCCCTGGTTAGTTATGCCGACAGTGCTGATTTCGGACAGAACAGGGTGGTACATTCTGTCGTCAAATTCTATATGAATATTAAACATCTGTCTTGTGTCAAGCTGACCTGTAGGAGCGGGAGACTGTCTGTATATGCAGGGAGCCGCCTCAAATGCCGCAGCGGCATTATAAAGAAGCTCTGTCTGTGCGATTATATCCGAGCCGTCGCCCTGATAAAATCCCGTTTCGGGATCTTTAGAAAGTCCGTTTGACTCGGGACGGTTGCCCCATGTTTCAAATCCTTTCGGACGTCTTGTAGTAAGCGCAAACTCAACATACTCGCAGGTCGCGGTATAGAGTTTCAAGTATTTGTCGGTATCGTAGAAAAACTCATTATTTTCCGACAGTACAAGCGCCGCCGCAACATAATACCAATCCGCCATGCTGTGCGAGGTACCGTCGGGGTGCTGGTCGTACATTTTTATGAGCAGGTAAACGCCCTGTTCTGCGGCTTTGCCCATGCCCATACCGTTATAATCAACGGTAAACTGACCTGCAGTTTCGCCCTCCATTTCGCCGTTTGCAGTATAGGAAACGTGAAGTCCCGTTACGGAGTCGTTATAAACATCATCACCGTTATAGGCAGACTGCTCTATTTCGGGATATGTAAAGCTCATATTGCCGCTCGAAACAACTCCCGAGGGAAGCCAATTATTTCCGACCACTTCGCTTCCGACAAGGAGATAGCTGTCTACTTCGCCGCCGTCGTTTCCTTTGCCGTCTCCATTGATACGGTTTCCGTCCTTATCGAGACGAATAGGATCGTCCCAAGTAGCGTCGAGAGCATACCATTTCTCCCCTATGCGAACTTCGTTCCACATGTGCATTTCGGGCGAATTACCCGAATTCTGTATACCGTGTACAAGCACACAGGGAATACCGAGTCTGTTTAAAACTGCCTGCATTGTGCGGGCATAACCCTCGCAGACGCCCTCGTGCGTAACGAGAGAATAAATAGTGCGTATATACGGCGCGTTTTCGGGCTTACACTCCGTTTCAAACTTATAAGAAATGCTCTTTGTAACGGTATCGTGTACGAGCTTTACCCTGCGAGCGTCTGCATCGGCGGTGCTAAGTCCCGTTACATCAAGGTTCTGCGCGGCGGTCACTATTTCCGCTATTGCAGCGGAGACCTGTGCGTCCATTTTTTCAACGTCGCCCGCGTTTAAACCGGGAAGAAGATATGTATCGGCTCTGCCTATGCCCATATAAACGGCATATTCTCCCGATTCTTTCTTTCCAACGCGCATAGAGATATACGAGCTGTCGAAATACCATGCGTCGGGACACTCCAGATCAAAAGCGTCCTTTGCCGCTGAAAAGATATCCGAAAGCGTCGGATCTCCTGCCAGATAGGCTTCGAGCGTTTCGGAGCTTATTGCGCCCTTTTCAACAAGATCTACGGTCTTTGTTCCGCCTTTAAGGCTTCCGTCCTCATACATTTCATAAAGGACGTTATAAACATTCTGCGCCTCGGGGCTCAACTGATCGTAGAAATAATGATAAGGTTCTGCAGTCGCAACGGCTACCGCTTTGAACATGTCGAGCCTGAATACCGACAGACAGGTAAACGCAACGGCAAATGCAAGAATACAGCTCATTACCTTTTTAAACATAATATTTTCCCCCTTTTTATAAATATATCTATATATAACTAATTGCGAAATAACAAGCTGTTCATTTCCTCCGCATTTAAACGCAAAAAACAAATTCTCCCATAAAAGAGTTTAAGCAACATTATTCCGCAATTTTTGTGTTATCATTGTATCATAAATAAATCCCGTTGTCAAGCACTTTGAGAAATTTATTTATACAGTTAAACAGTTTGTATAAAAACGCTGTCGGCAAAGTCCGTGTGCCTGCATAATGCCTGCACGCCAAGACTTTGCCGACAGCCCGAGCTTTTAAATTTCGGAAACTATTGTAAGTGTTTCTCCGTCAAATTCAAGACAATATCCGCAGCCGTTATTCACCCTATAATCAAAATAACCTCGACGCGGTTTGCAGAAGCGCTCCATAATTGACATTATCGTCCCGCCGTGGACAACGAAAGAGATACTTTCAAAATGCTGTTCTTTCAGGGCTTTCATAAACTCCATGCAGGAGCGGTTTTTAAAGTCCTCGGGGACTTCTCCCTCGGGAAAAGGAAGCGTCTTTCCGCTGTCAAGCCATTTCTGGTAGAAAGGATTATCTCCCAGCTCACGCGCGCTCTGTCCCTCAAAAGCGCCGAAATTGCACTCGCGCAGGTCGTTATAGATAACCATTTCTTTATCGGGATATATAAGCTCTGCGGTCTGTATACAGCGTTTCATCGGCGAGCATATCACTTTGTCACAGTCGGGATATTTTCGGGCTTTAAGTTCGTATATTCCCTCTCTGCATAACGGCTCGTCAATTATCCCTATGTACCTGCTCTCAAGATTTCCCGAAGTTCGCCCGTGGCGGATAAGATTTATTTTCACAACATTTCTCCTTAATCTTAAAGTTATGAGGAAAAGCCTTTTCAACTTTTCCTCATACGGATATTAGTCGCCGAATGAAATGCCTATTGCTCTTGCTGTTTTTACAAGCTGATGATTTTCGGGAACAAATTTGGTTTTCATAGCTACGTCTTTAAGAGGATTTTCGGTTATCTTTCCATCGACCATAGCTACCGTAAATCCGAACTTTTCTTCTTTAAGAAGTTTTGCCGCATGTGCGCCGAACTGCGTCGCAAGAACTCTGTCATAAGCCGACGGAGAACCTCCGCGAAGAATATGACCGGGAACGACCGTTCTTGTTTCAAGTCCTGTCTTTGCTTCGATTTCCTTTGCGATACGAGTCGTCGCGGTAACTATTCCCGAATCGGCACGGCTCTGAGCGCGTTCTTTCTTCTTCATCTTTGCTTCTTCAACATCGTATGCGCCCTCGGCAACGGCGATTATTGAAAAGTCTTTTCCCGCGTCAGCACGCTTCTGGCAAGCCTTTGTGACCTTGTCTATATCATACGGTATTTCGGGGATAAGGATAATATCCGCGCCGCCCGCAATTCCGCTGTAGAGCGTGAGCCAGCCCGCCTTGTTGCCCATAATTTCTATTACCATTATCCTGCTGTGAGAATTTGCGGTAGTGTGTATCCTGTCGATAACTTCCGTTCCGATATCAACTGCCGAATGAAATCCGAAAGTAACGTCCGTTCCGAAAATGTCATTGTCTATGGTTTTTGGAAGTCCTATTACGTTCAGTCCCTCTTCCGAAAGCATATTCGCAGTCTTATGAGTTCCGTTTCCGCCGAGGGTGAAAAGACAATCGAGCTTCAGATCTCTGTAGGTCATCTTCATTTCCTTGACCTTATCAACATTGTCGTCCTCGATTATCTGCATCATTTTATAGGGCGTGCGCTTTGTTCCGAGAATAGTTCCGCCCGTGGTGAGTATTCCCGAAAAATCAGACGGCGACATTATCTTATAATCACAGTGTATAAGTCCGTGATAGCCGTCATGAATTCCGACTATTTCGACCTTATCGCCGAATGTTTCATAAGTGGCTTTTGCAACTCCGCGTATAGTTGCGTTAAGTCCCGGACAGTCGCCGCCGCTCGTCAGTATACCGATCCTCATTTTTGCCATAATATTATACCTCCAAATTTATTATTTTCACCAATTATTGCCCGCAGTCCTAAGACGGTTGTCCGTTCCGTAAAAGAGAAGCACTCTCATACTGAAAAGCCTTGACCAAATCCTGTCCTGATACCGCGCCTTTATCTCGCCCATTTCGAGGTTTGTGCTTACTACAACAGGTCTGTTGTGAGATATTCTCGCATTTAAAAGCTGATATACCACCGAAGAACTGTATTCGGTGCTGTGCTCTGCTCCAAGGTCGTCGAGTATGAGCAGATCGCAGTCGGTTATTATCTGCATGGTGTCGCCGTCGGAATTTCCGAACTGTTCGGAATTCAGCTTTCTTAAAAGCTCGGGCACGGAATTATATACGACCGAATATCCTTTTTTTATCAGCTCGTTCGCTATAGCAAGCGAAAGATGTGTTTTCCCCAGCCCCGTCGCGCCTATCATAAATATCCCGCCGCCCGTGCCGTTAAATCTCTCGACAAATTTCTTGCAGTCTTCGAGATTTCTTTTCATTGTTTCACGCGGAACACAGTCGCATTTTTCACTGTATTTGTCGGAATAAAACGACAGGTCGAAATCGTCGAAAGTGCACAGAGAGCCGTTTTCATTCAGGTCGTCTGCGGCAAATTTTATCGCGGCACGCTTTATACAACTGCACCATTCGCCGTTTACAGCGCCCTTGTCAGAGCAAATATTGCAGTAATACAAAGGCTTCAGATAGTCCCTGTCATATCCGTTATTTACAAGGATATCGGTCATTTTCTTCTGAATGGACAGATTTTTATTTTTGATCTTTTCTATGGCTTCATAACGGTCCGCATTATTTCCGTTCAATACAACGGCAATAATATCCCCCGCCGTCTGCGCAAGCTGTTCTTCAAGTTCTCCGTATTCGGGGAATTTTTCGAGTATCTCGGCGTGCCTTTCGGCTTCTGTGCGCTTTAACTTTGAATGCTCATTTTCAAGCATTTCGGTTGCTTTTATAATATACTCCGAACCTATCACTTTCTGTCAACTTCCATTCTTATATCTGTTTTTTATCTGAGCCATAACATCATCCATATCAAACGAAGAATTTGACGGCTTTTTCGTTTTTTCCGCTGTCTTTGGTTTTTCCTTGGACGCTTCTCTGCCGGCTTTTCTGGCGGCTTTGTATTCCTCGGAGGCTTTTTCGGCTTCTTGTACGGTAAATATGCCGTTTTTTCTCCAATTGTCGAGTATGGTGTTCATATATTCGGGCTGCCACGAACCTATCTCATAAACAGTCTCGTCGTATGCGTGCATTATCATTTCCTCATTGAAGCCCCAGAGCTCCATCCAGACTTCTACAAGGTCGGTTATTTTCTTCGGCATTTTCGATTTAAGTCCGAGCGCTTTTCTTATGCGCTCGTAAAGGCTGTCGCGCTGTTCGAGTTTAAGTACCCTTGCATTTGCAAGCTCTATGCTGTTTATGCCGTTGTCCGCCCAGTCTTTTGCACAGGTCAGGATATAATCGGGGGTGGTCTTCCCCGCTTTTTTGCAATAACTTAGTAACATCATTGCAACGCCTGGTTTTAAACCGTAATGATCCACAAGCGATATCACCATATTTGTTTCGCGCTGGTAGAGAGGTCTTTCGTAAATTTTCTCCGCCTCGGAAAACAACATGGCTATCTCCTTGTCGCTCTTTATCCTGTCCGCTATCTCACCCGAAGAAACCGAAGCGGGTTTTACCGCTTTGACTTTTTCAACGGTCTTTGCGGGCTTTGGCTCGGAAACCGTTTTCTTTTCCGCCGCGCACAGCTCGCCGCTGTCGTCGCCGTAAACTCTGCGGATAACTCCGCGCTGTTCCCAGAAAACAGCCGCGTCTTCGAGTTCTCCCTTTTCCGAAAAACCGAGCTTTTCACACAGCTCGTCCTCCGAAAAAGACTTTCCACCGTATCTGAGCAAAAACAGCAGGAGCTTCAGCGAACGCTCTCCCGCCAGCTTTATATAATCGTCAACAACGCTCGCGGGTACGGCGAAAACGCTGTTCCACACTCCCGCGTTCAATGTATAATCCATTTTAAACAACCAGCCCGTATGAATAAATTTTTAAGCAATATTATTTTAACATATTCGGACTATTATTTCAAGTAATTTTTGAAAAATTCGTCAGTATGCCGAATATGGTCGCAGCGTTTAATTTTCAGCGTCATACGGCTGTACCTCCCAAATACCGCCCTCCGTAACGCGATAATATTTATCCGCTGTTGTATCTACCATAAGTATCGGTATCTCAAGGCTTTCCATAACAGTCCCGTCAATGTAATAATGCGACGCTCCGTCAAAATAGATCCCGTGAAAATTCGGATCGCCCGAAATTTCGGCTGTTCCGATATGTCCTGCGACGACTTTTTCTTTTACACCTTTTATTTCTCCTAATTGTGCGGGGTATTTTTCGGTAAACATATCATAGTCCCACTCCCAATCCTCGCCGCAGTCCTCGTTTATTCCCGCATGGACAAAAATAGTGTTTCCCGCACGGTATATACGCGGAAGATCTTCGATCCACTCCGAATAGTCCTCGCCGCTGTCGTCAGCATCATCATACGAATACATAGACGGCAATCTTTCTAAAGTACATTCTCCCCGCAGAAACATTTCCTCGTGATTTCCCATAAGAGCGACAACTTTGTCTTTGCCGTACTTTTTCTGAAGCCCGATTATCCTGTCGAGAACTCCTGCGCTGTCACTTCCGCCGTGTATATGATCTCCAAGAAGAATGAGCATACTGTCAGGCTCTCTGAGATGTTCTTCTACGATATAAAGCGCCTCGTCAAATTCACTTAGAAATCCATGGATATCGCTCATGCAATATATCTTCATTTTTATCTCCTTTCTCATAAAAACAATCGGACTATCATTATACAACAGCTTTTGCCTTTTGTCAAGAGTTATTATAAAGAAAAAACGCGCGCCGTTTTCGGCACGCGTTGTATAAATTTCTGACAGTTTTCCGCTTTAGCAGTTTCTCGGAATTTTATCCTGATAAGAATCGAGCAGTTCACCGAAACGCTGGAAATGTACGACTTCGCGCTCGCGCAGGAACTTTATGACCTCGTTTACATCGGGATCGTCCGAAAGACGCAGAATGTTGTCATAAGTTGCTCTGGCTTTCTGCTCTGCCGCAAGGTTTTCCGTAAGGTCCGCTATAGGATCACCTTTCGACTGTATGTATGCGGCGGTAAAGGGTACTCCCGCTGCGCTCGCAGGATAGACTGCGTTTGCATGGTCAACATAATAATCGGCGCTTCCGTATTTGTCAAAGCTCTTTGCGCCCTCTCCCTCGGTAAGCTGGGAAACTATGCTCCCTACTATCTCAAGGTGGGCAAGCTCTTCTGTTCCGATGTCGGTGAGGAGAGCTTTTCCTTTGTTATCGGGCATGGTAAATCTCTGCGACAGATAGCGCAGTGACGCCGCAAGCTCTCCGTCGGGCCCGCCGTATTGTGAAAGTATTATCCCAGCAAGACGCGGATTTCTGTTTTTGATACATACGGGTATCTGGGTTCTTTTCTCAAAAATAAACATAATTCTTCACCTCGTTTCTAATCTTAGCTCTGAGGAGGAAATGCGCCGCAGAGCCAGTCCCATTCGCCGTCTTTGCCTGCGCTGTGAGCGGTGAGAGGATAAAAGCTCTCCTCAAACGCCGCCTTGCAGGCGTTGCTTTGCTTTACAGCTTCGCGGAACATCATTATTGCTTTTTCGTCGTCGGGGTGTGTGTCGAGATAGAGCTTTAAGTCCTGAGCAAAAAAGTCCGCTTCCATGATTGCCTTTAAGAGATCCGCGCAGGCGGTCTGGTTGTTGTTCTGGTTGTTGTCATTCCTGCGGGGCATACGGTTCATCATATTATTATTTGCCACAGTAAAGCCCCCTTTCATACTCGTCGATGGTGATATTAAGCTCGGGGAAGATAGTTCCCGCCATAAGAGCCTTGGACGGTGAATAGACCTTATCCATTCGCTGGATCGGAACAAACGAATATCCGACGCGCGCTTTCATTTTATCCAAAAAAATCATCCTTTCTCATATATTGAACAGCTCCGCTTTGGAGCATTGTTTAGCGGTCGCTTCCGCTTCTTCATTATATGCATTTGCATAATTAAGGTTCATAATCGGCTCTTTCGGCTCATAGACTTGTACAAAAAGCAATACCAAAAGGAAGAACTATTTATGAACGATAAAAGATTTTTTAAAAACGCCGCGTTCCTGTTTGTTTCAATGGCGATAACAAAGATAGTCGGAGCGCTGTTTAAAATTCCTCTCGCAAATCTCCTCGGCGGAACGGGAATGGGTTATTTCTCCACGGCATACGGGCTTTATTCTCCCATATTCGCGCTGACTGCGGCGGGGATACCTACGGCAATAATGCGTACTACCGCAAGGTGCGCCGCCTGCGATAATCTTTGCAGAGCGGCTGTGGTAAAAAAATACGCTGTTTTACTGTTTGCGGGAACGGGGCTTCTAGGAACGTTTCTCATAGCCGGGCTTTCCGTGCCCTTTGCAGAATACATAGCCTGCTCGCCGAAAAGCGTTCCCGCTATATTATGCATATCTCCCGCTGTTACTTTATGCTGTATAGCGAGCGTTTTCAGGGGATATCGCGAGGGGCTTGCGGATGTAAAACCGTCTGCGGCGGCTTCTGTCGCAGAGGCGGTATCAAGAGCGGTATTCGGACTGTCGCTTTCATACGCGGCTATATACTATGGGAAAACGGCTTTTTTAAACGGGAAAGATGTATTCGGGGTTTCGTGCTCTACGATAGAGCAGGCATACAGCGCTTCTCTGCCTTATGCGGCGGCAGGAGCGATACTTGCGGTCAGCATAAGCGAGGGATTCGGGCTTATTACGCTCCTTATCATTGAAAAGAAGAATCCGCTTAAAATTCGTATCCCGAAAAGGTGCGAATACAGCATAAGGGAGATATGCCTTTCACTTATAAAGGAAACATTTCCGCTTTCGGCTTCCGCGCTTGTGATGAACTGTGTTTCTTTTGCAGACCTGCTTACCGTAACACGGACCATTTCCGTTTCGGCGGAACAAAACCCCGCATTTTATACGGAGCATTTCCGCGGAATACTCGAACAGTGCGGCGGGCTTTCGGGGCTTGCGAACTTTATGTACGGAAGCTATACGGGCATAGCGACTTCGCTTTTTATGCTCATTCCGTCTTTTGCGGGAATGGTAGGGACAGCCGCCGCTCCCGAAATTGCGGCGGCATGGGAGAAAAAGGACGTAAAGCAGATAGCGGAGAAAATATCGCTCCAGATAAAGACAAGTACGCTCATAGCCTGCCCTGCATGCTTCGGGGCGGCGGCTCTCGCAGAGCCTGTGCTCGGTCTGCTGTACAGGTCGCGCACGGCAGAGGTCTCGGTTTGTATAAATGCATTCACCATTCTGTGTCTGGGGGGAATATTTATGGTCATCTCCTCCGCGCTTTTCGGAATATTCCAGTCGATAGGAAAGCCGTTTGTACCGCTGGTGCTTATGATAATATCGGTGCTTATGAAACTTTTCTTAAATCCGCTTTTTATCTCCATACCCGCGCTCAATATTTCGGGAGCGGCGCTTTCGAGCATAATAGGATATGCGTTTACGGCATTTTTCGGTCTTATTGCCCTGAAACATTATTTTCCTCAAAAAACGGGAATTATAAAAGCGGTCGTTCCGAATATTTTTATAGGAATTTTTTGCGGGATAACAGCTAAAACAGTGTACGAATGTTTAAAAAATTCCGTGAATGAAGTCTTATGTATCGGAATTTCGGTAATTTCAGGCGTTTTTGTTTGTGCAATATTAACGATTTTAAACGCCACAATTTGTAGAAAGAATATAATTCAAAAAAAAATTGAAAAAAAATGAAAAAAGCCCTTGAAAAATAGCGCAAAATCGGGTATTATAGAGAAGTAGTATTTGTTCGGGAGTGTTTGAAACGGCTTTTACATTTAAAAATGATTATGACATTTCAGATCTTCTTGAAATAGTAAAAATACTCCGAAGCGAAAACGGCTGTCCGTGGGATAAAGTTCAGACACACGAAAGTATCCGTTCGGATCTTATAGAAGAAACATACGAGGTCTGCGAGGGGATAGACAAAGACAGCCCCGAAATGCTCCGAGAGGAGCTGGGAGATCTTCTGCTTCAGATAGTTTTTCATACGCAGATAGAACGTGAAAAAGGAAATTTCGTATTCAGCGATGTTTGCGATGATATCTGCAAGAAACTTATTGAGCGTCACCCCCATGTTTTCGGAAGTGTAAAGGTCGAAAACGAAGATGAAGTTCTGAAAAATTGGGACGCGATAAAGAAGAAATCCAAAAAACAGGAGAATTATTCGGATACGCTCGAAAGTATACCGAAGACATTCCCCGCTTTGATAAGAGGCGACAAGATCTGCAGGAGGGCATCAAGAGCGGGCATTTGCGAAAAAGACGCAGTAAGCGCTCTGAAAAATCTTGCGGACGAGATAAATTCTCTTGCCGACAGCATTGAAAACAGCACGAACGCAGACTGTGCAGACAATACACAGCTTTATCAGGAAAAGATGGGCGAGATATTGCTGAGGACGTGCGAAGCGGACAGGCTGTTAAAAGTTGACAGCGAGAAAGCCCTTACTTATGCGTCTCAAAGGTTTACGAAATCGTTCAAAGCGGCAGAAGAACAAATTTCCGCGGGCGGAAGAAAGCTCGATGAGCTTTCTGAAGAAGAACTCGGCGGGATACAAAAAAGGATCTTTAGCGGAGAGACCGCTATTAGATAGAATTATTTGGAGGTTATACACATGACAAAAGCAGAATTAGTTACGGAAGTAGCAGCAAAAGCAGGTCTTACAAAGAAAGACACTGAAAAGGCAGTTGCTGCGGTTATCGAGACTGTTACTGAGACTCTCGCTAAGGGCGAGTCCATTCAGCTCGTTGGCTTCGGAACATTTGAGGTTCGTGAGCGCGCTGCGAGAACAGGCATTAATCCTCGTACAAAGGAAAAGATCTCTATTCCCGCTACTAAGGTTCCCGCTTTCAAGGCAGGCCGTGCTCTCAAGGACGCTGTAAGCGTTCCCGTTCAGACCAAGAAGAAAAAGAAAAAATAATTTTCAGGCTTAGTCAAAAAAGCGGCGGGTATTCCCTGCCGCTTTTTAATATAATCAAAAGGAAACAAAAATGAGATTAGATAAATTTTTAAAGGTGTCGAGGCTTATAAAGCGCCGTACTACGGCAAACGAAGCCTGCGATGCGGAAAAAGTGCTTGTAAACGGGAAAGTTGCGAGGGCATCTTATGAAGTAAAGATCGCCGATATAATTGAAATAAACATCGGAAAACCGCTTAAAGTCCGCGTTGCGGACATAAAGGAATTTACAAAGAAAGACGAAGCGGCAGCGATGTACGAAGTGATTTAGAAGTAAGAGGTTAGAGGTAAGAATTTTGCGAACTGCAAAAAACGTTTCAGCATGATAACAATCTAAAAATATCCGCCGAAAGGCGGATACATTGTACTGTACACTGTACACTGTCAACTGTATACTGTCCGCCTTACAATGAGAAATAACCTCTCCCCAAAATAAAGTTCCGGTCATCAGAATAATCCTCCCCCCTGCCGAATACAAATTGTATCAGCGGGGGTGAATTATATGCAGGAAAAGCACAATGTCATAATGGAAAACCGAAGCTCGCTGAAAATTTCGGGAGTGAACGATATTGACAAATTCAGCGATACGACGATAGTTTTATCAACGGTCATGGGAGAGCTTGTCATTAAAGGAGAAGATCTTCACGTCACGACGCTTGAAGCGCAGACGGGCGATTTTCTGATGACAGGGACGATAAACAGCATGAGCTACAGCAAAAACAGCGTTATGGACGGACCGTTCAAAAAAATCTTCAGATAAAAAAGGTGAGAATATGAATGTAAGTATAGCCGACTGCTTTGCAATTTCTTTTATAGCGGGGTTTATATTCGGAATTGTTTATGAAGTCTTGAGAATTATAAGGCTTATTTTGCAGTTTAAGCCCGCAGTTTTTATATGCGATATCTTGTTTTTTATCGCTTCGGCATTTGCGGTCATTGCAATATCGGAAAATCTCGGGAATTATGTCAGGATATATACCGTCTTAGGCTTTGGAGCGGGAGTTTTTGCATATATAGCTACTGTCGGCAGAATACTTAATATCATAGAAAACGCTATGGCAGAGGTATGGAGAAGAACGCTCGGACGCTTATTCAATAAAACGCGCTCTGTACTTACAAATTTCATTAGGAAAATTGCACACAAAGCAAAAGCGCAATTTGTTAAAATCTCTGAAAATGCGCGCAATAATGGGAAAAAATTGTTTAACGGCTTGAATTTAAGGCGAAACATAGTGTATAATAATAAAGGGACGGAAAATATTGGGGAAGGTGGAAAGAATAATGTCATTAAGGCTGTCGTCAAAAGAAGCCCGTAAAAATGAAAAGCATTTCAGCTTTGTAAAGATAATTGCGGGTGCGGCGGTTTTAATTGCTTTGGTCTTCGTTGTTTATACCGTTGTTAAAAACGGTATAACTATAAGAGAGAAAACAAAACAGTATGAAGATCTTGCAGCTCAAACCAACGAAATAAATCAGAAAAACGCGCAGATAAACGGATATCTGAACGGCGAAAATCTCGATGAATACATTGAGAATATCGCGCGCGACAAGTTTGATTATGCAAATCCGGACGAACGAATTTATTATGTCGTTCCGGGCTGATAGGTAAACGTAAAACAACGACAGCCTCCAAAGGCTGTTTTTGTTTTGAAAGAGGTTTTTATGAATTTTATCAAGAAACTTCTGAAGAAGATATTTACAAGGGCATTTGTCTTTATTGTAGGTATTCTGCTTCAGATAATATATCTGATGTCCTTGTTCTGGGAGCTCGGAACGCTTTATAACTACTCTTTCCTTGTATTTCAGGGGATAGGTGTAGTTATCTCGTTTTTTATTGTAAACTCCGACATAAATCCGAGCTATAAGATCGCATGGATATTGACAATTCTGACGTTCCCTATTTTCGGCGTTATGTTCTATATCTTTTTCGGGTACAGCCGTTCGGGCGAAAGACTGAGAAAGAAAATGAACTTCTATCAGAAAGAAGAACGCAAGATATTAAAGCAAAACAAGGATACAGCAGACAGCCTTTTGGGAATAAACGAGCCCGCGAGAAAACAAGCCGACTATCTTTATAAATTCGGCGGATATCCCGTTTATGAAAATTCTGACGCTGAATATTTTCCCACGGGCGAAGATAAATTCAAAGCAATGACAAAAGAACTCGAAAAAGCCGAGAAATTTATTTTCCTTGAATATTTCATCATAAGCGAGGGTGAAATGTGGAATACGATACTTGATATTCTAGTGAGGAAAGCAGAAAAAGGCGTTGATGTAAGGCTTATATACGACGACATAGGGTGTCTTTTAACGCTCCCGTATAAGTATGACCAGGAGCTTGAAAAGAAAGGCATTAAATGCAGGGTGTTCAACAAATTCAGACCTATCTTATCCACAAAGATGAACAACCGCGACCACAGAAAAATACTGATAATAGACGGAAATACTGCCTTTACGGGCGGTGTAAATCTTGCGGACGAATATATAAACCGCTATGAAAAACACGGTCACTGGAAAGATTCGGCTGTTATGATAAAGGGACAAGCTGTCTGGAGCTTTACGCTGATGTTTCTTACAATGTGGAACTTTCTCACAAACACCGAAGAAGATCCCGCAAAATATAAACCGAAATGTCCGTATGAAAATGAAAACGGTTTTATTGTTCCGTTTACTGACAGCCCTCTTGACAACGAGCCTGTCGGCGAGAATGTCTATATGAACATTGTAAACTCCGCGAAAAGGTATGTTTATATAACTACTCCCTATCTCATCATAGACAACGAAATGCAGAGCGCTTTAATACTCGCGGCAAAGAGCGGAATAGACGTAAGGATAATAACACCGCATATCCCCGACAAATGGTATGTGCACTGCGTAACGAAAGCGTACTACAGGATACTCACAAAATACGGAGTGAGGATATACGAGTATACTCCGGGTTTTATCCATGCGAAAAACTTTGTTTGTGATGATAAATTCGGCGTTGTCGGCACGATAAATCTTGATTTCAGAAGTCTTTACCTGCACTTTGAGTGTGCGGCGTGGATGTACAAAACCTCGTGTATATCCGATATTAAAGCCGACTTTTTAAAAACGCTCGAAGAATGTGAAGAGATAACGTATGAACAATGTCTGAAAGAAAACTTTTTTGTCCGTATAGGCAGAATGTTTTTGAGGCTTTTAGCACCGCTTATGTAAAAAAACGTTGTTTGTTACGTTATGACAAACGGCGTATTTGCGGTACTTTTCAAACGCTATTTCTCTAAATAACGTTTATTAGCCCTGCACCCGCACTTTTTAGGGGTAAGAGCTTAACCCCTTACCTCTTTTTTGTACGTTAAATTCATCGGTTTCGGTTTAAGCTCTAGCCTCTTTCTCTGAACATCAATAAACGCTGTTTTCCAAAAGTTCCCCGAAATTCTTACCTCTTACCTCTAATCTCTTACCTCTATTTGTAATAAATCCCCTGTCAAATTCATACAAATAAATATCTGAATTTATTTGACGGAGGTAAAAAATGACCGAGTATATGCCCGAGGGCTTTCTTTTAAACACACCCGAAAATATTGCGAAGATCACATCAAAGGACGCAATATATAACTGCATAAAGACAGGAGAAATTCTCGAAGCGCCGTGTATAGTGTGTGACAGCAGGCACAATCTGATAGTTGATCTTGGGAGCATTCGCGGTATAATTCCCCGCGAAGAGGGCGCCGTCGGGATCTCAGACGGTTCGACAAAAGATATTGCTCTTATTTCGAGAGTAAACAAGCCCGTATGTTTTACAGTGAAAGGAGTGACAAAGGACGAGTTCGGAAACGAATGTGCGATACTGTCAAGAAAAGAAGCCCAGGAGCGCTGTCTTTCAGAATATATCAGAAATCTTTCTCCCGGAGACGTTATAAACGCAAGAGTTACTCATCTCGAACAATTCGGGTGTTTTGTTGACGTGGGCTGCGGTATACCGTCGCTCATTCCGATAGACCTTATATCGGTTTCAAGGATATCTCACCCGTCCGACAGGTTCTCTGTCGGAATGGACATAAAGGCAGTTGTAAAAGCGCTCGACGACAACAGGATATTCCTTTCTCACAAGGAACTTTTAGGAACATGGAAACAGAACGCCGCGCTTTTTGAAAACGGCGAAACCGTTACGGGCATAGCTCGCTCTATTGAGGAATACGGCGTTTTTGTCGAGCTTGCTCCAAATCTTGCGGGACTAGCCGAACCGCACGCAAATATAAGCGTAAATCAGCACATCAGCGTTTACATAAAAGCGATCATCCCCGAAAAGATGAAAATAAAGCTGATAATAGTAAACACCGCTGATACAAATATTGCTCATGAAAGCAAGCTGAACTATTTCATAAGTTCGGGGCATATCGACAAGTGGGTGTATTCGACGGAGAATTGTCCGAAAGTAATTGAAACCGATTTCACGCTTACATAAAAAATCAGGGGCTTTAAGTTTTTCTTAAAGCCCTGAACTTTTTTTATTTTATTTTCTTCCAATATTCCTCTGCGGCTTTTTCGAGTTTGTTATCGCCGAAATGGTAATATACTCTGTCCTTTAAATTATCGGGCAGATATTGCTGTTTAACGTAATGGTTCGGAAAATCATGAGGATAAAGATAATTCTGACCGCGCACCTCTGCATCCTCCCCGTCGCAATGCTTGTTCTGCAAATGGCGCGGAAAATCTCCCACAGCACCGTTCTTAACGTCAGCGAGCGCCTCGTTTATAGCGTTATATCCGCTGTTCGATTTAGGCGAGGTCGCAAGAAGTATGACCGCGTCTCCGAGCGGTATGCGAGCTTCGGGAAGTCCTAATTGCATAGCGCTGTCAACACAGGCTTTTACTATCGGGATAGCCTGCGGATAAGCAAGCCCTATATCCTCTGCGGCTATAACAAGAAGCCGTCTTGAAAGCGATATGATGTCTCCCGCATCTATAAGCCTTGCGGCATAATGGAGCGCGGCGTTTTCGTCAGAACCTCTTATTGATTTCTGCAATGCCGACAAGAGGTCATAGTGCTGGTCTCCGTCGCGGTCATAGCGCATATTGCTTCGCTGGGTAAGCTCTTTCGCTAGCTCAAGGTCTACCCTGCCGTCTACTGCCGAAATTGCGCAAAGCTCAACGGTATTAAGGCATTTTCTCACATCACCGCCGACGCCGTGACAGATGTAATTTACGGCTTCATCTGAAACCTCGTAATTAACGCCGTTTTCTTTCGTCATCTCCGCAAATCCGCGCCTTACCGCTTTTTCAAGCTCCGCGGGCTCTACGGGTTTGAACTCGAACACGGTACAGCGCGACAATATAGCGTTATAGATATAAAAATACGGGTTTTCCGTTGTTGAGGCTATAAGCGTTATTGAGCCGTCCTCGATATATTCAAGAAGACTTTGCTGTTGTTTTTTATTGAGATACTGTATCTCGTCAAGATAAAGCAATATCCCGTTGCTTCCGAGAAATGTGTTTATCTCGCCGACTATTTCTTTTATATCCGAGGTCGAAGCGGATGTTCCGTTCAGCTTATGGAGCCTCATATTCGCGGAATTTGCGATTATGCGTGCGATAGTTGTCTTTCCTACGCCCGACGGGCCGTAGAATATCATATTCGGAATTTTTCCCGAATTGATTATTTTCAGAAGCGGTTTATTTTCACCGATGAGGTGAGGCTGTCCGACAACGTCATCCAGCGTTTCGGGACGTATTTTATCAGCAAGCGGCATTTTATTTCTTTCTGTGCTCTGCAAGAAGCGCGTCTATTTTTGCATGGGGATCGATAAGACTGCTGACGGAGATGTCATGATTTAACGAAGCGATAAAGTACGCCATGTACTTTGACACGTCAACTTCTTTGAACCACTCGCGCTTTTTAAGCTCGGGGGAACGGTATGTAAGGTTAGTTCCGAATACGGCGTCGATCAGTCCCTGCTCATAAGCCTTGTCAAATTCTTCAAGACCGTTTGTAAAAATAGCGTATGTAGCATAAGCAAAGAACTGCTTTGCGTTGCGCTTTTTAAGCTCGCGCGCTACCTCGAGCATACTCTCTCCGCTCGAAATAATGTCGTCCGCAACAAACACCGTCTTTCCCTCAACGGAAGTTCCGAGGTATTCATGTGCAACTATCGGATTTCTGCCGTTTACTATCGTAGAATAATCGCGGCGCTTATAGAACATTCCCATTTCTACTCCCAAAACGGAAGCGTAGAACATATTTCTGTTCAAAGCGCCCTCGTCGGGGCTGATTATCATAAAATTGTCCTTATCTACTATGAGGTCGGGAAAGGCGTTGAACATTGACTTTAATACCTGATATGACGGTATGACATTGTCAAAGCCCATAAGCGGGATAGCGTTGCATACGCGCGGATCGTGGGCGTCTACAGTGATAAGATTTTCTACGCCCATATCCTGCAATTCCTGGAGCATAAACGCACAGTCAAGGCTCTCGCGGTATGAGCGTCTGTGCTGTCTTCCGCCGTATAAAAGCGGCATAATAACGTTTATTCTGTGCGGTTTTCCCGAAGCCGCCTGTATTATGCGCTTTAAATCGGAATAATGGTCGTCGGGAGACATATAGTTCACGTTGTCGAAATACTTGTACTTTATGCTGTAATTTCCCACGTCAACAAGAATGAACAGATCTTTTCCGCGGACGGTGTTTTTGATAAGTCCCTTTGCGTCGCCCGAAGCAAATCTCGGACATTCAGCCTCGATCATATAGTTATAGGACGGCTTTCCGTTTCGGGTGCTCCATTTGGTAAGATAGCTGTTTATCCTTTGTGCAAGCTCCTCGGTTCCGTTCATCGCGATAAGTCCGAGAGGAGCTACCTCGTTATATTCCTTATAAAGAACCTCAGTGTTTTTTACAGTCGTCATTTTTGTTCTTCCCTTTCGATCCGTTTTGGCGCTTTGAAGTAACACTACATTTCTGAAAGTCTATCGCGTACTTCCATAAGCGCAAAACCGAGAAAATTTGTTCCTTTCCAAAAAAACGGATTTTCAACGTTAGTGTCGTTTTCAGCCATACCTATGCCCCATATCCTGTCCAGCGGCGAGGCTTCGACAAGAACTCTGTTCCCCGTACCGAGCAGAAATGCCTTTAGATCCTCATTCTGCGAGAACTTGGCAATATTTCCCTCGATAACGATTTGACAGCATTTCTCGTCCCAATGCTTCTGAACAAAACCCGAAACCTTTCTTCCGAGCGTTTGGAACTCGTGAGGGTGATTGGCAGACATAATTTCCAAAAACGTTTTCTTGTCACCGAACATCAGCGCTTTCTGAGACATCATATACTGCTCTGCGGTATGGTATTCCAAGCCGTCAACAGTAAATTTGCAGTCCCACCACTGACTGAAGCAAGCCTTTGAAACGCTTTGGTCATATTCGGACTTTCCGCTCCAGAAAAACACATATTTCAAGCGTTCTCCCGAAGCGAAAAGTTCACGAACATAATTCAGATCATATTTCATCACTCGTAAAGCGGGTATTTCTTAGTAAGCTCGGTCACCATCAAGCGAACCTTTTCGGCGTTGCCCTCGAAATCCTTTGCTACAAGATAAATGCACTCGCCGATTATCTTCATATCGTCCTCTTTAAGACCTCTCGTTGTTACGGCGGGAGTTCCTATGCGGACGCCGCTCGTATAAGCAGGCTTTTGCGGATCGTTCGGAATTGCATTTTTGTTTACGGTGATGTAAACCTCGTCGAGCTTTGTTTCAAGCTCCTTGCCCGTGATATTGAACGGACGCAGGTCAACGAGCATAAGGTGGTTATCCGTACCGCCCGAAACAAGGTCAAATCCCTTTTCGAGCAGAGTATCGGCAAGAACCTTTGCGTTCTTTACTATCTGCTCACCGTATGCCTTAAATTCGGGTTTTAACGCCTCGCCGAAGCAAACTGCTTTTCCCGCTATAACATGCATAAGAGGACCGCCCTGTGTTCCGGGGAAGATAGCCGAATTTATTTTCTTTGCGAGATACTCGTTGTTTGTGAGGATAAGACCGCCGCGAGGACCGCGGAGAGTTTTATGAGTGGTAGTGGTTACTATATCGGCATAAGGCACGGGGCTTAAATGCTGTCCTGTTGCTACAAGACCTGCAATATGCGCCATATCTACCATAAGGTATGCGCCTACTGCCCTTGCTATCTGTGAGAGCTTTACGAAATCAATTGCACGGGGATAAGCAGACGCACCCGCGACAATGAGTTTCGGCTTGCATTTATTAGCCTGCTTGTACAGTTCCTCATAGTCGATAAAGCCCTCGTCGTTCGTACCGTAGGGAACGAAGTTAAAATACTTTCCCGAAATGTTTACGGGAGAACCGTGGGTAAGATGTCCGCCGTGTGCGAGGCTCATTCCCATAACGGTATCGCCGGGCTGTAAAAGCGCAACGTAAACCGCCGTATTTGCCTGCGCGCCCGAATGTGCCTGGACATTTGCAAACTTCGCACCGAAGAGCTTTTTTGCGCGCTCTATTGCGATATTCTCTACAATATCGACATCTTCACAGCCGCCGTAATAGCGCTTTCCGGGATAGCCCTCCGCATATTTGTTTGTAAGGACGCTGCCCATTGCCGCCATAACTGCGGGAGAAACGATATTCTCGCTCGCTATAAGCTCAAGATTGCGTTTCTGACGCGCAAGCTCAAGTCCCATTGCGTCGGCAACTTCCTTGTCATACTGTCCGAGAAAGCCGATAGTATCCACCAAATCGTTGTACATAAAAATCTCCTTTTTCAAGAAATTGACCGAGCAGTTTTGCTCAAATCATCACAGAATAATTTTACCATAAAATCAACTTTATTTCAACCGCTTTTTTAAATTTTTCCAAAGATCAGACAAATTCCGCTATTTTGTCGCCCATTTCCGAGCAGGACAGTAGCTTCATGCCCTCGCTCATGATGTCGCCCGTGCGATAGCCTGCTTCTAAAACACCGCTTACGGCATTTTCAACGGCATCTGCCTCTTTGTCCATTTTGAACGAATATCTTAACATCATAGCGGCGGAAAGGATAGTAGCTATAGGATTTGCTTTGTTCTTTCCTGCGATATCGGGCGCAGAGCCGCCGCTCGGCTCGTAAAGTCCGAAACTCGTTTCGTTCATTGAAGCGGAAGCTAACATTCCAATTGAACCCGTTATCATTGACGCTTCGTCCGACAGGATATCGCCGAACATATTTTCAGTTACCATAACGTCAAACTGCGCGGGATCTTTTACGAGCTGCATTGCAGAATTGTCCACGAGCATGTGTTCAAGAGTAACTTCGGGATATTCCTTTGCTACTTCTTCTACAACTTTTCTCCAAAGGCGCGAGCTGTCGAGGACGTTTGCCTTATCGACGCTCGTAACTTTTTTTCTTCTCTGCATTGCAACATCAAAAGCCTTTTTCGCAATTCTGCGTATTTCGTTCTCGTCGTATTTCAGCGTGTCAATTGCGGTCATAACGCCGTCTACTTCTTCGGTCTTACGTTCGCCGAAATAAAGTCCGCCCGTAAGCTCGCGCATAATGAGCATATCAAAGCCCTTGTCCGCTATTTCCTTTTTAAGCGGGCAAGCCTCGGAAAGCTGTTTATAAAGCACGCAAGGACGAAGATTTGCGAAAAGTCCTAATGCCTTGCGAAGTCCTAAAAGCCCTGCTTCGGGGCGAAGATTTGCGGGGAGTTTATACCACGGAGATGTGGTTGTGTTTCCGCCTATTGAACCCATTAACACCGCGTCTGACGCTTTGCATCTTTCAATAGTTTCATCTGTCAGCGGAACGCCGTTTGCGTCTATAGAACAGCCGCCCATAAGGAGCTGTTCGTAGTTGAACTTATGACAGAATTTTTCCGCGACCTTGTCAAGGACTTTCATAGCTTCTGTTACTATTTCAGGTCCTATGCCGTCGCCTTTGATAACAGCAATATTCTTTTCCATCGGGAATTACCTCTTTTCATTTATATTCTTCGAGAAACTCGGGCGGTACTGCTTTTGTCAGCCACACGCCGTTTTCCGAGATCCAAAACTTATATCCGCGCCTGTACATTTCGCCCGTTTTAACAATGAACACAAAGGGCTTTCCGTGTCTTTTGCCCACTTTTACGGCGGTTTCGGCATCTTTTGAAAGATGAACATACAGCCGCGACATAGGCTTTAAACCTCCGCTTTTTATTGACTCGGAAAATCTCTCTCCCGTTCCGTGGAAAAGTATTTCGGGAGGGATCGCCTCTTTAAGCTCGACATCAACGTTTATTGAATGACCTTGGTTTGCGCGGATCTTTGTTTTATCGTCGTTAAAGGAATACCGTCCTTTTTCGTCGGTGCGGACTATTTCCTCGAGCGTTTCCATATTGATCGAATGTCCGCTTTTGTTTATTCCGTCCATAAGCTCATCTACACTTGCCCAACCGTTTCGGTCGAGCGAAATGCCGATAGTTTCGGGCTTATGACGAAGAACAAGCGCAATAAACTTACTAAGCTCGGTCAGACTTTTCATTTTTTGATAGAATTAAGCAGTCCGCCCTTGTTAATTATATCCTTTATAAATTCCGGGAACGGCAGAGCCTGATAAGTCTTGTTTTTGGTGATATTGGTGATAACTCCGCTGTCGAAGTCTATCTCTACTTCGTTTCCGTTTTCGATATCCTTTGCCGCTTCGTCACATTCGAGTATAGGCAAGCCGATGTTTATGGAATTACGATAGAAAATTCTCGCGAAAGTTGACGCTATTACACAGCTTATACCGCTCGCTTTTATCGCGATAGGCGCGTGCTCGCGGGAGCTTCCGCAGCCGAAATTCATATTCGCAACGATTATATCGCCGTCTTTAACGTTCTTTACAAAATCCTTGTCGATATCCTCCATACAGTGAGCGGCAAGCTCCTTATGGTCGGCGGTATTTAAATATCGCGCGGGAATAATTACGTCCGTATCGACGTTATCTCCGTATTTATGTACAATTCCGTGTGCTTTCATTTCTATTCTCCTTATATTTCAAAATCAACGCATTTTCTTTCAGCCGTAAACGGTCTGACATAACCGTCGGCAACTTTAACGTGTTCGGGGTGGACTGCATACGCTTTCAGCGCGTTAAAATCAGCAAACGTGCTGTCGAGCATAAGGTCGCCGTTTGATGTGGGCAACATGTCGGTGATTACCTTTATATCCAAAAGCCCGTCAATCTTCCCCTTAAGGCTCTCCAAGCCCTCTTTTATCGCCCTTTTGCGCTCGGCTTTTTCGGTTTCGGGCATTTCCTTTAAAGTCCAGATGATAATATGCTTTACCATTATTCAAACTCTCCCGAAATATAGCCCTTGATTGCGCTTGCCGCGGCAACAGCGGGGCTTGCGAGATAAACCTCTGACGAGGTATCGCCCATTCTTCCGACAAAATTGCGGTTTGTGGTTGAAACAGCACGCTCATTCGGCGCAAGTATTCCCATATGACCGCCGAGGCACGGGCCGCAGGTCGGCGCGGAAACTACCATTCCCGCTTCGACAAATGTTTCGAGCAGACCGTTTTTAAGCGCTTCGAGGTAAATTTTCTGCGTTGCGGGAATAACTATCGCGCGAACGCCCTTTGCGACTTTCTTTCCCTTTACGATTTTCGCCGCAGTTTCAAGATCGCTGTATCTTCCGTTGGTGCAGGAACCGATAACGACCTGGTCTATCTTTATGTTCAGCTTTTCCGCTTCGTCGATCGTCTTTGTATTTTCGGGGAGATGCGGGAAAGATACAGTAGGCTTTATTTCACTAAGATCAATGTCAATTACTCTGCTGTACTTTGCGTCTGCGTCAGCCTTGAATATTTCGGGAGTACGGTCGGAATGTTCTTTTATGTAGGCAAGAGTAACGTCGTCCACCTCGAAAATTCCGTTCTTTGCGCCCGCTTCAATAGCCATATTCGCCATGCAGAGCCTGTCGTCCATAGAGAGAGTTTTAAGTCCCTCGCCCGTAAACTCCATAGACTGATAAAGTGCGCCGTCTACGCCTATCATTCCGATAATATGCAGGATAACGTCCTTTCCGCTTACCCACTTGTTGAGCTTTCCCGTGAGGTTGAATTTTATAGCTGACGGAACTTTGAACCAAGCCTCGCCTGTAGCCATTCCCGCCGCCATATCGGTTGAGCCTACGCCCGTTGAAAACGCTCCGAGCGCTCCGTATGTGCAGGTGTGGCTGTCTGCGCCTATTACGCAGTCGCCCGCTATTACAAGTCCTTTTTCGGGCAGGAGAGCGTGTTCTATTCCGACGTTTCCTACGTCGTAATAATTCAGAATGTCGTATTTATCCGCAAAATTACGGCACTGCTGGCACTGTTTTGCCGCCTTTATATCCTTGTTCGGCGTAAAGTGGTCCATTACGAGCGAGATCTTTGTCTTGTCGAAAACGCCCGTAAAGCCGTTCTTCTCGAACTCGTTGATCGCGACGGGGCTTGTGATGTCGTTGCCCAAGACCATATCGAGCTTCGCCCTTATAAGCTGTCCCTCAACAACGCTTTCGAGTCCCGCTTTTTTCGCGAGAATTTTCTGTGTCATTGTCATTCCCATTTGTTTTACCTCCACGTTAAATCATTTTTAAAAACTGTTCTTCGGTGATGACTGTAATTCCAAGCTCGTTTGCCTTTGTGAGCTTTGAACCCGCTTCTTCTCCCGCGAGAACATAATTTGTCTTTTTTGAAACAGAACCGCTGCATTTCCCGCCGTTTTGCTCTATCAGTTCCTTTGCTTGGTCGCGTTTTAACGTCGGAAGCGTTCCTGTTATTACGAAAGTAAGTCCCGAGAGCTTGTCCGATTTTTTCTTGCTTTCGTATTTCATATTTAACCCAAGCTCTTTGAGCCTGTTTATAAGCTCTATTCTGTGAGGCTCGCGCATTGCGGTATAGACCGATTTAGCAAGCACCTCGCCGAACCCGTCGATCGACGAAATTTCTTCTTCGCTCGCGGACATAATGCCGTCTATATCGCCGAATTTCTCGCAAAGAAGCGTTGCTCTTCCGCCTATTCCTCTTATGCCGAGCGCGTATATAAGCCTCGGAAGCTCGTTCTGTTTCGAGCCCTCAATTGCCGAAAGCAGATTTTCCGCAGACTTTCTCCCGAAACGTTCTAAAGAAGTAAGGTCTTGAATATCAAGCGTATACAAATCCGCGACCGTTTTTACAAGACCTGCGTTTAAAAGCTGTTCTACTATCGCTTCTCCGAGACCGTCGATGTTCATTGCGCTTCTTGATGCAAAATGCTCGATAGAATGAAGTATCTGCGCGGGGCAGTTAAAGTTTGAACATCTTATAACGGCGTCGTCTTCATCTCTGACAGCCTCGGCTCCGCAGACGGGGCAAACGCTCGGAATATAAAACCGCTCGGAATTTTCGGCGTGTGAAACGCTTTTAACTACCTCGGGGATTATATCTCCCGCTTTTCTGACGATTATTCTGTCGCCGACGCGGATATCCTTTTCGGAGATATAATCCTGATTATGCAAAACAGCGCGAGACACCGATGTACCCGCAAGCTGAACAGTATCAAAGACTGCAACGGGAGTAAGCGCGCCGGTTCTTCCTACGTTTATTTCAATTGAATTAAGCGTCGTTTCCTTTTCTTCGGGAGGATATTTAAAAGCTACCGCCCATTTCGGAGTTTTCGCGGTCGAGCCTATTTCCGCTCTCAAAGCAAGATCGTTTACTTTTACGACCGCTCCGTCGATATCAAACGGAAGCGAAATGCGCATTTTTCCTATCTCGGAAATTCTCGACAATATTTCATCAACTGTTTTGCAAACACGATAATCGGGAATAATCCTGAAACCCTGCTTTTTTAAATATTCAAGGCTTTCGGAATGAGTTTTAAACTCAATTCCCCTCGCCTGCTGAACATTAAAGCAAAATATGTCAAGTCCGCGCTCGGCGGTTATCCTGCTGTCCTTTTGCCGAAGCGAACCCGCCGCGGCGTTGCGCGGATTTTTAGGCAGAGGCTCACCGTTCTTTTCCTGCAATTCGCAGAGCTTTCCAAAGCTCTCTTTGGGCATATAGACTTCTCCGCGAACCTCCAGAAACGGAATTTCTTCCGTTAATTTAAGAGGTATGGAACGTATGGTTTTTAAATTAGCGGTGATATTTTCACCGATAAAACCGTCGCCGCGCGTTGAACCTCTGACAAATATTCCGTTTTCATATTCAAGCGACACGGAAAGTCCGTCTATTTTCGGCTCTACGGTAAACTCCACTGCTCCCGCTTCAGACATGCGCTCGAAAAATGCTCTTACTTCGTCCGCGCCGAAAACGTCCTGCAAGCTCGCCATCTGCACGGCGTGGTCTACTTTTTCAAACGTATTGAGCGCTGAACCGCCCACTCTCTGAGAGGGTGAATTTTCGCTTTTAAGCTCGGGATATTCCTGCTCTATAGCTCTAAGCTCGCGCATATAAGCATCGTATTCATCGTCTTCGAGAGTAGGACTGTCGAGGTCGTAATAATTGTGGTTTGCTTTTTCGAGAATTTCCGTAAGTTCCGACACTCTCTTTTTCGCTTCGTTAATCTCCAATTTTTCATCTCCCTTAATTCAGCGTCGCTCCGTAATCGTTAAGATACCCGTCGATCTCCTCGCTCGCAATGACGTGTGTATACGCGTCAGGAACTCTCCCGACAATCACCGTTTCTGCGGCTATGATAGAAGTCTTTACGGGAACTCTCGTCGAATATCCCGGTATCACGGAATCAACATCTGTGCTTATTTCAATAACTATCCTGTGCAAGGTCTGGTTTATCCCCGCAGAGGTAAATTGGCTTATTATTGTTGTAGAAGCTGCTCCGACAGGCTCTACCGTCATTCCGATATTAAATCCTTTTCCGTGCAGGAGCTGTATCCCCAAAAGCGTTCCTATGGGTATCTCGATATCGTATGACGAAAGCCGGGCTATCTCGCGCTCAAGTCTGCGGGTTATGCCTGTTTTGAGCTTGTTTATGTTCACCACATTGCTTTCAACAGAGATGACCTCTCCCTCGCTGTTTGTGGAAAGCGTCACGAGCTTGCTGTAATCGGTATCCTCGTTTTCCAGCTCCTCGGCGACCGCTTGGTTTATGAGCCCCGAAATAATTTCGTGGCACTCATAAGCGTTTACGGTCTCAATAATATCCCGAAAGCTGAGATCCATAAGGAGAATTAAACCGACAGCTACCATTCCCACAGCTATGAGCTTTGTTCCGAGTTTTCTGAAAAAAACGCGCGCTTTAGCCCCTGAAGCCATATCATCACCCCATTCACTATATGTTTATTATGCGAAAAGGTGATTTAGGACAAGAGACAGTCGATAACAGTTCAGCTGTTTATAAACGCTTCAAACGCCTTATATGCTGCGTAGACATCGGTCTTTGCGGTTATCTCAAACGGCGCGTGCATAGACATAACGGGAACTCCCACATCAATTGTGTCAACATTCAGATTTGCAATATAAGCCGCGACTGTTCCGCCGCCGCCTATATCAACTTTTCCCAGCTCGCCCGTCTGCCAGATGACCTTATTTTTATCGAGGATAGCTCGCACTTCTCCGACAAATTCTGCCGAAGCGTCGCTCGTTCCGCTTTTTCCGCGCGAACCCGTATATTTTGTAACGCATACTCCGCCGTTTAAAACGCTCGCATTGTTCTTTTCAAATACATCGGGGAAAGTCGGATCGTATGCGGCGTTTACATCTGCGGAAAGACATTTTGAATTTGAAAGTACATCTCTGCCCTCTTTTCCGAAAGAAGCGGCAAGATCGTCTATGAAATATCTGAGATAAGCCGAACGAAGTCCCGTGTTTCCGTCGGAGCCTGTTTCCTCTTTATCCGTGAGTATGGCAACGGCTGTTTTACGCAAAGCCTTTGCTTCGAGGACTGCCATAAGCTCGGTATATGCGCAGACTCTGTCGTCCTGACCATAACCGCCGATAAGGCTTCTGTCAAAGCCTATATCGCAAGCCTTGAACGCAGGAACAGCTTCGAGCTCCGCCGAAAGAAAATCTTCTTCGGTTATGCCGTATTTTTCATTAAGAAGCATAAGCAGATTGAGCTTTACTCTTTCGCTTGCTTCGTCGTCCTTAAAGGGGCGGGAACCTATTATAAGATTAAGCTCCTCGCCTTTAACAATCTCCGTCGAGGGGCGCTTCATCTGTGCCGAAGCAAGATGCGGAAGCAGGTCCGAAACGCAGAACACGGGATCGCCCTCGTCTTCGCCTATGCGTACAACGACCTTGGTGTTGTCAGCTTTTATTATAACTCCGTGGAGCGAGAGCGGAACTGTCGGCCACTGATATTTTTTGATCCCGCCGTAATAATGCGTCTTGAAATAAGCCACGTCGTCCTTTTCTATCATGGGGTTCTGCTTCATATCGAGGCGCGGGCTGTCAATATGCGCGGCTACGAGATTTACGCCGTTTTCTACAGGCTCTTTTCCAATAACAGCAAGAATTACCGCCTTTTCGCGGTTTACAAGATAAACCTTGTCGCCCGCTTTATACTTTTTGTTCTTGTCAAACGGGACAAATCCCGCTTTCTTTGCCTCGCGCTCGATAAATCCTGCCGCTTCGCGCTCGGTCTTTGCCTCGTCGAGAAACGCCTTATAGCCCTCGCAGAACTTATTGCACTTTCCTACTTCCGCTTCGCTCATTCTGAGATAAGCGTTTTTTCTCTGCAAAAAGAGTTTTTCTTTAAGATCTTTTGCTGTTTCCTTTTTTGCCATTTTTATTTCTTCCTTTCGTTTATTTTGTTCGGTTTATTATTTTTCCGAATACAGGCTGAGATATGTTTTCATTGTGAAATTTATCTTATCAACATAGTGCGCTGTATCCGAAATAGGTATATGGTCTAAATGCTTTCCGTCGGAGGAATATTGCTTGTCGGAAAGCCAATTGTTTACGTTATTTCTTCCCGCGTGATAAGCCGCCGCGACGCAGTCGGTATCCTCAAATTCCCTGCAAAGAAATCCCAAAAGCCAGCAGCCGTATTCAATATTCTTCTCTGCGGAATACATGTCGTAATAAACGGTATCGCTGTCGCCTTTCTTGTATTTTATCCAGTCGAAAGTCTCCTCCATTATCTGCATAAGACCTCGCGCTCCAACATCAGAACGTGCGTCGGTCTTAAAATCGCTCTCGGTCTTTATCACAGCATAAACGAGATATTTATCCAAGCCGTTCTCGCTCGCATATTTTTCGACATAAGCAGAATATTTCAGCGGATAGACCGCTTTCATTATGCTGTTATATCCCCAGATCCCGCCGATCAGAAGCAAAGCGGTCAATATGACCGATACCGAAATAATTATCGGCGCTCTGCTCTTTCGTTTTTTCTTTTTGTTTATGATAATTATTCACCTTTTCTGATCTTCTTTGCAATTTCAAAAACCGCTTCTTCTACCTCGTTCAAGTCATCACCGTTGTTTTCGATAATATAATCCGACCGAGCGCGGAAAAATTCTTCGTCATGCTGTGCGCCAAGCCTCGCAAGAGCCTGTGCCTCGGTTATGCCGTCGCGCTCTGTTATACGCTTTATACAAGTCTCTCTGTCTGCGACAACGCTTACTATATGACTGCATAAAATATCCAGCTTTGCCTCGAAAAGCGTCGGAGCATCAAGAAGTATATTTTCACTGTCGGTTACTCTGATAAGCTCCAGAAGCCTGTAAGTTATAAACGGGAAAATAATATCGAAATATTTTCGGTTCTTTTTCGGATCCGAGAAAACGACCTCAGCGGTCTTTGCCCTGTTGAGCGTTTTGTCGTCATTCAGCAGATCTTCCTCAAAATTTTCCGAAAGCTCCTTTAAAAACGCAGGTTCGCACTGAACGAAATGTGCAAGAACATCGCAGTCTATAGCGAAAAAGCCGTTTAATATAAACTCACTCGAAACAGTCGATTTTCCCGCACCGCTCATTCCCGTAAGTCCTACTATATTTATATCCGTGATCCTTTGCATTTTATTCATCGACCACCTTAAATCCTGCCGCTCTTATGAGCCTGTTATAAACGGCAAGTCCAACTCCGCTCTTATCGGGAATTTCAACATAGACCTTTTCAATGCCTTTTTCATCGGCTTTCCTCAAAAGTGCGAACAATCTCTGAGCCTGTATCTCTGCGGTCTCTCCGAAATCCACAAAGCCCTCTCCGTATTCTCCTCTCGACAAAAACCATGCGTTTTCGCTTTTTCTGGTCTCGCGGAATTTTACAAAATTCCCCGCCCTTTTATTTACAACAAAAACCTCGGCTTTTGGGGAATAATGCTTATACTTCATTCCTGGGGAAATAACGCGCTCGTCTGCCTTAGGGGCGGACTCTACTGCCCTGTCTATCTCGACCTCGGCAAATTCGGACAGCATTTCCGCGGTTATCCCGCCCGGACGGAGAATATGTATCCTGTCATTTACGAAACATATAACCGTGCTTTCTACTCCGACTGCACACTCGCCGCCGTCGATTATAAGCGGTATCTTTCCGTTCATATCCTCGAAAACGTGCAGTGCGGAAGTGGGGCTTGGTTTTCCCGAAAGATTTGCTGACGGCGCGGCAAGCGGAAAACCGCATTTTTCGATAACTGCCCTTGCCGCGTCATTTGCGGGCATTCTTACGGCAACCGTTGAAAGTCCGCCGCTCGTTGCGCTTGGAACAATGTCCGTTTTATTGAATATCATCGTCAGCGGTCCTGCCCAAAAGCGCTCCGCTAGCCTTTTAGCAAGCTCGGGTATCTCGGTCGTAAGCGGTTTTATCATATCAAAACTGCTTATATGAACGATAAGCGGGTTGTCCTGCGGTCTGCCTTTTGCGGTGAAAATGCTTTTTACAGCCGTTTCATCAAGTGCATTTGCCGCAAGCCCGTAGACCGTTTCCGTCGGTATCGCGACTATCCCGCCGTTTTTCAGTATATCGGCGGCTTTTTCAACGCTTTGCTCCGAGAAAGGCAAAATTTCCGTATGCATTATTTCACCCTCCCGCTTTAATTCTTGCTCTCGCTTTTCGCAAGCAAAGCCGTTTTTTCCGCAAGCCTCAGAGCGTCAAATATCTCGTCGCAACCGCCGTTCATCATCTCATCGAGCTTATACAAAGTAAGACCTATCCTGTGGTCGGTAACTCTCGACTGGGGAAAATTATATGTTCTGATGCGCTCGGAGCGGTCGCCTGTTCCGACCTGGACGCGGCGTTCTTCCGCTATCGCGCTGTTGCGGGCGGTGCGCTCCGCTTCGTATAATTTACTATAGAGCATTTTAAGCGCTTTTTCCTTGTTTTTCATCTGCGAGCGTTCTTCCTGACATTCGACTACGGTACCCGTCGGATTATGGATTATCCTGACGGCGGACTCGGTCTTGTTTATATGCTGACCGCCCGCTCCGCTCGAACGAAAGGTCTGTACGGTTAAGTCGGAGGGATCTATATTTACATCAACTTCTTCTACCTCGGGCAAGACTGCGACCGTAACGGTAGAGGTCTGTATTCTTCCCTGGCTTTCGGTTTCGGGAACGCGCTGGACGCGGTGTACTCCGCTTTCATACTTCAGCTTTGCGTAAACGCCCTCTCCCTCAACTCCGAAAGAAATTTCCTTATAACCGCCAAGCTCCGTCGGATTTCCTCCGAGTATATCTATCTTCCAGCCCTGCTTTGCGGCGTACATAGAATACATTCTGAACATTGAATTTGCAAAGAGCGCGGCTTCTTCGCCGCCCGCCCCCGCGCGTATTTCAACTATAACGCTTTTGTCGTCGTCGGGATCGCGCGGCAGAAGCATTATTTTCAGCTCCTCCGACAATTCCTCGCAAAGCGCTTTGTTTTCCTCATAGACGCTTCTTGCCAGCTCTTTGAGTTCTTCGTCATCGCCCGCTTCCGAAAGCTCTTCTAAAGCGCCGTCGCGGTCTTTTACCGCTTTTTGATAGCGCTTATGAGCGTCAATAAGCGGTGTGAGATTTTTAAACTCTTTCATAAGCTCAGTATACAGCTTATTATCCGAAACGACTTTCGGATCGGACAGTTTTGCGCTTATCTCATCATAGCGCGAAATTATCATATCTAACTTTTCCTGCATAATATCTCCGATTTGACGCTCAGAAAATGCGCGTCATTTTTCTGTGCGAATAACGGTCTTTATATTTTTCTCGCACTTTGAGCGCGCGATCATAAAAATATGCCCGCACTTTTCACACTCAAGCCTGAAGTCCGCTCCAACGCGCAGAACTTTCATAGTATTGCTTCCGCAGACGTGATTTTTTTTCATCTGAAGAATATCGCCTACGCTGATCTCCACACAAACAACCCTTTCAGAATGTTGTACATATATATTTAAGTATATCACTTTTTTATCCTTATTTCAATACATATATTAAAAAAATTAAAAAATTTAAAAAAATGAAAAAAAGCTATTGACAAAATTTTTTTGTTATGGTATAATGATTAAGCTGTTTGATTGTTGATTTATGGTCCACTAGCTCAGTCGGTAGAGCACCTGGCTTTTAATCAGGGTGTCCCGGGTTCGAATCCCGGGTGGATCACCAGAATTTTTAGGAAGCAAGAGAGTCGGAGAACGACTGCTCGTAGTGTTATTTTAAAAGACATTTTGTCAACATGAGCGCCCGTAGCTCAGCTGGATAGAGCAATAGCCTCCGACGCTATGTGTCGTGCGTTCGAATCGCATCGGGCGTACCATTTAGAAGTAAGAGGTAAGAGGTAAGAATTTGGATAATTACCGATTGCTTCTTGGAATTAAGAGGTAAGAGATAAGAAATTTACCTTATGCTTCTTTTTTAGGTCAGGCAAACATATTGAGGAAAACGCTTCTTGTTTCTTAAAAATTAAATGATTTGGGTTCGGGGAGTTTTGGCTCTCCGTTTTTTGATAGTTTTATGGTGAACTGTATGCAAAATAAAGAAAATTTGCACAAGGGGCACAGACAAAGATTATTGAAAAAATATTTTGAAAACGGCATAAATTCGCTCGAAGAACACGAGATACTCGAAATACTGCTGTTCTTTGCTTTTTCAAGATGCAACACAAACGAAATAAGTCACGAGCTTATACGAAATTTCGGATCGATTGGAAATGTGCTGAATGCTCCGGTAGATGAGATCTCCAAAATTAAAGGCATAGGCGAATCTTCCGCTGTGCTTTTGCGCTTCCTTGGGGATTTTATAGAATGTTTCAGGACGACAGATAACTCTTCTGTAAAGTTTACGAGCATAGAAAAAGTCCTAGAATTCTGCAAGTTGCGTTTTACAAACACCGAAACGGAATTCTGTCATTTTTTAATGCTCGACAAGAGAAATTATTATGTTGCGTGCATAAGTCTGTCGGAATGTCATTTCAGCTCTGTCAATATTAATCTCAAAACTGTGCTTATGAAAGCGTTCAATGTAAACGCTTCGAGCGCGGTCATTGTACACAATCACCCAGATTCGGCCGCCAAGGCTTCTAACAGTGACATCAAAAACACAAGAGTTATAGCTAAGACACTGAACGCACTGAATATAGGTCTTATAGATCATGTTATAATAGGAACAGACGGGTATTATTCAATGCGAAGCGAAAATGTACTTGAAGATGTATGGAAATAAAAAAACTATTGACAAAATCTCCGTTCACTTATATAATATAGGTGAACGGTTTTGATTTATGTATATAGGGAGCATTATGGAAAAATTTGAACTTCATTCCGAATATAAGCCCACGGGAGATCAGCCCGAGGCGATCGCGGCGCTTTCGGAGGGCGTGCTGAGAGGCGACAAGGAACAGACTCTGCTCGGAGTAACGGGCTCGGGAAAAACCTTTACAATGGCTAATATCATTGCAAACGTAAATAAGCCGACGCTTGTCCTCGCTCATAACAAGACGCTTGCGGCACAGCTCTGCTCCGAGTTTAGAGAGTTTTTTCCGAAAAACGCGGTCGAGTTTTTTGTAAGCTATTATGACTATTATCAGCCGGAAGCGTATATTCCCTCGACAGACGCTTATATTGAAAAAGACAGCGCGATAAACGACGAGATAGACCGCCTTAGGCACTCTGCGACGGCGGCGCTCGCCGAAAGGCGCGACGTTGTTATAGTGGCGAGCGTTTCATGCATTTACTCTCTCGGCTCGCCCGAAGATTACCGCTCGAACACGCTTTCCCTGCGCGAGGGTATGGAAATATCGCGCGAGGAGGTTATAAAACGGCTTGTTGAAATGCAATACGAGAGAAACGAGCTGAATTTTATACGAAACAAATTCCGCGTGCGCGGAGATACGGTAGAGATTTTTCCCGCGGGAAGCACAAACGAAACTGCGGTAAGAGTGGAATTTTTCGGAGACGAAATAGAAAGGCTCTCCGAATTTGAAGTCGTCACGGGAAAGATACGCGGAACGCTTTTACACGCCATGATATTCCCCGCTTCTCATTATATAATCGGCAGGGATAAAATGGAAGAAGCGCTGAATGAGCTTGAAACAGAGCTTGAAGAAAGGATAAAGTTCTTTAAGGACAACAACAGGCTTATTGAAGCGCAGAGAATAGAACAGCGCACAAGATACGATATGGAAATGCTCCGTGAAATAGGAACTTGTAAGGGCGTTGAAAACTACTCGCGTGTGCTTGCCCGCAGACCGAAAGGAAGCACGCCCATAACGCTTATAGACCACTTTCCGAAAGATTTTCTGCTTATGGTCGATGAAAGCCATGTTACGCTCCCGCAGGTCAGAGGAATGTACGGCGGCGATATCGCAAGAAAGAAAAACCTCGTTGACTACGGATTCAGGCTTCCCTGCGCTTATGACAACAGACCGCTCAATTTTGACGAGTTTTATGCAAAGGTAAATCAGGCTGTTTTTGTTTCGGCAACTCCGGGAGAATTTGAGCGCGAAAAGTCAACTCAAATAGTTGAACAGATAATACGTCCTACAGGGCTTTTAGATCCCGAAATAATTGTAAAGCCGACTGACGGGCAGATAGAAGATCTTATTTCCGAGATAAATATCCGTGTAGAAAAGAGGCAGCGTGTTCTTGTCACAACGCTGACAAAGAAAATGGCGGAGAACCTTACGGAATTTCTCGATAAGGCGGGAATAAAAGTCCGCTATATGCACCACGATATTGACACGATAGAACGAATGGAAATAATCCGCGATCTGCGCGAGGGAGAATTTGACGTTCTTGTCGGAATAAACCTGCTCAGAGAGGGGCTTGATATTCCCGAAGTTTCGCTTGTGGCAATTCTTGACGCGGACAAAGAGGGTTTTCTCCGCTCGGAAACGTCGCTTGTGCAGACAATAGGGCGTGCGGCAAGAAACGCCGAGGGTACTGTCATAATGTACGCGGACTTTGTCACGCAGTCAATGGAAAGGGCAATTTCCGAAACGCTCCGCAGGCGCGAGATACAGCAGGCATACAACAAGGAACACGGTATCGTTCCGAAAACTATCGTTAAGGAAGTACGCGATGTTCTTGAAATTACGAGAAAGACCGACAAGAAGATGAAAAAGAGCGATTATAAAAAGCTCCCGAGGCGCGAGCGCGATAAGCTGATCGCTCAATATACGGTCGAGATGAAAAAGGCGGCGAAGCTGCTTGATTTTGAACACGCGGCATATCTGCGCGACAGGATAAAAGAACTTCAGGAATGAACATTGTTTGATCGACAATGCTTGACAAAATAAACAGAATACAATATAATGTAGTTGTCTGTTCAGACAATTATGTGTTTAAAAAAGCAGGGAAAAACTATGGCAAATGATAAAATTATAATAAAAGGCGCAAGAGAGCACAATCTCAAAAATATTGACGTTACCATTCCGAGGGACAAGCTCGTTGTACTCACGGGAGTTTCGGGCTCGGGAAAAAGCTCTCTCGCTTTCGATACGATTTTTGCCGACGGGCAAAAGCGCTATATGGAGAGCCTTTCGAGCTATGCGAGAATGTTTTTGGGGCAAATGGAAAAGCCCGATGTCGACAGCATAGAGGGGCTTTCCCCCGCTATTTCCATAGATCAGAAAACGACCTCGAAAAACCCCCGCTCAACTGTAGGCACGGTTACGGAGATATATGACTATCTGCGTCTTATGTATGCGAGGATAGGTATTCCCCACTGCCCTGTCTGCGGAAGAGAAATAAGACAACAGACGGTGGACGAAATTGTCGATAAGGTTTTGGAGCTTCCCGAAAAGACAAAGTTCCAGGTACTTGCGCCTGTTGTCAGACAGCGCAAGGGCGAACACAAAAAGGAATTTGAAAGCGCAAGAAAAGCGGGATTTTCGCGCGTAAGAGTTGACGGCATAACATACGACCTCAACGAGAAAATTACTCTCGAAAAGAACAACAAGCACTCTATAGAAATAATCGTTGACCGTCTTGTGATAAAGGACGGCATACGCTCGCGCCTCGCGGAGAGCATTGAAACGGCGGGAAGCCTTACGGGCGGGCTTATTTATATCGACGTTATAGACAAGGAGGAGCTTCATTTCTCGCAGAGCTATGCCTGCCCCGAACACGGAGTTTCGGTAGACGAGCTTGTACCGAGAATGTTTTCGTTCAACAATCCTTTAGGCGCTTGTCCCGAATGTACGGGAATAGGAAGCTACCGCAGAATTGATCCCGATCTTATAATGCCGAACAGGTATCTTTCGATAAAAGACGGCGCAATAAAGGGCTACGGCTGGAATTATGCCGAGGGAAATATCGCTTCGATGTATTTTGACGCGATATGTGAAAGAAACGGCGTTTCAGTTGAACAGCCCGTTTCGGAATTTCCCGAAAAAGCAATAAACGAGCTTATGTACGGAACAAACGGCGAGAAAATTCTTGTAAAGCGTCCGAAAAAACAAGGCGGAGGAGAATACTACACCGAATTTGAGGGAGTGGCTAACAATCTCCAGAGGCGCTATAACGAGGCACAGGGCTGGCAGTTCTATTCTAAAGACGCGCTCGAGGATTTTATGAGCGACGTAGAATGTCCCAAATGTCACGGTGAAAGGCTAAACGATACC
This sequence comes from uncultured Clostridia bacterium, assembly GCA_947627205.1. Taxonomy (GTDB): domain Bacteria; phylum Bacillota; class Clostridia; order Oscillospirales; family Ruminococcaceae; genus CAG-115. Next base: position 44,109 of record CANQVE010000011.1, read on the forward strand.
GCGCTTTCGGTAACTGTCGGCGGGATAAACATAATGGATTTCTGCAAGATGTCTGTTCTTAAAGCGATAGAATTTGTGGACAACTTAAAGCTCTCCGAACATGAGAGAATGATAGCGGGACAGATATTGAAAGAAATTAAAAATCGTCTGGGATTTTTGAAATCGGTGGGGCTTGAATATCTGACGCTTTCGAGAGCGGCAGGCTCTCTTTCGGGAGGGGAAAGTCAGCGCATAAGGCTCGCAACGCAGATAGGAAGCGCGCTTACGGGGGTGCTTTATATTCTTGACGAGCCGAGCATAGGACTTCATCAGCGCGACAATGACAAGCTCATAGCCACTCTTAAAAATCTCCGCGACCTCGGAAACACGCTTATTGTCGTAGAGCATGACGAGGACACAATGCGCGCGGCGGACTGGATAGTTGACATAGGACCGCTCGCGGGAGTTCACGGAGGAGAAGTAATTTACAGCGGAGATGTAAAGGGTATCCTCAAATGCAAGAATTCCATAACAGGTCAGTACCTTTGCGGAAAGAGGAAAATTGCAGTTCCCGAAAAGCGCAGAGAGCTTTCGGGAAAATGGCTGAAAGTTATAGGTGCGGAAGAAAACAACCTCAAAAAGATAAACGTTGATGTGCCTATCGGCGTTTTCACCTGCGTTACGGGAGTTTCGGGAAGCGGAAAAAGCTCGCTCGTAAATGAGATAATCTACAAAAACCTATACGGAAAGCTGAACAGAGGGCGCGTCAGAGCGGGAAAATTCCGCGATATGAAAGGCGTAGAAAATCTCGACAAGGTCATTATGATAGACCAGTCGCCCATTGGCAGAACTCCGCGCTCAAATCCTGCGACATATACGGGCGTTTTTACGGATATACGGGAGCTGTTTGCTCAGACGACCGACGCGAAAACGCGCGGCTATACGGCGGGAAGATTTTCATTCAACGTAAAGGGCGGACGGTGTGAAGCGTGCGAGGGCGACGGCATACTGAAAATAGAAATGCACTTTTTGCCCGATATATATGTGCCGTGCGAGATATGCAAGGGGCAGAGATACAACCGCGAAACTCTCGAAGTAAAGTATAAGGGAAAGAATATTTATGATGTTCTGGATATGACGGTTGCAGAGGGAGTTGATTTTTTCTCGAATATACCGCGTATCTACAATAAGCTCAAAACGCTGAATGACGTCGGGCTTGGCTATATAAAGATAGGCCAAAGCTCTACTACCCTTTCGGGCGGAGAAGCGCAGAGAATAAAACTTGCGACGGAACTTTCAAAACGCTCTACGGGAAAGACTATCTATATCCTTGACGAACCGACAACGGGACTTCATTCCGCAGATGTGCAAAAGCTCATCGATATATTGCAGGCGCTTGCGGATGCGGGAAATACCGTGCTTGTAATTGAGCATAATCTTGACGTTATAAAATGCGCGGACTATATAATAGACATGGGACCTGAGGGCGGAGACGGCGGAGGAACGGTCGTTGCAAAAGGAACGCCCGAGGAAATAGCAAAAAATCCCGCTTCATATACGGGAATTTATCTGAAGAAAATGTTGTGAAATTATTGACAAATCATTCTGAATGTGGTAAAATGTTCTTATCAAAAAAATGAAAGGAAGTTTTTATATGAAAAAGTTTTTAAAGGAATTTAAAGAATTTGCCCTCAAAGGCAACGTTATGAGCATGGCGGTCGGCGTTATCATAGGCGGCGCTTTTCAGACCATTGTTACGGCGCTGACTACCGACTTTATAAACCCGCTCATAGCTTCTGTCGGCGGCTCGGAGATCGCAGGAATGATAAGGCTTCCGTGGGTAAACTATGACGGACTTGAACCCGAGGAGATAACCGCGCTCGCGCTTAATTACGGGCATTTTATCACGACCGTTATCAACTTCCTCATTCTTGCGTTTATTCTCTTCCTCATGATAAAGGGAATGAACAAGCTCATGTCAATCGGCAAGAAAAAGGAAGAAGAAAAGCCCGCAGAGCCTCCTGCTCCTACAAAAGAAGAAGTTTTGCTCACCGAGATACGCGATCTTCTTAAAGAAAACAATAAGAAATAATACATAAGGCGCTCGTTTCAGAGCGCCTTGTTTTTAATGGTCTTATTCCCAATACTGCGTCAAAGTTTTTCTAAACTCATTTCCGAATATCCCGATATCTGCGAAAGTTCGGCATTTAAGCGTTTTTTTAATGAACCGTGACATGTAACATTTTTAAAAAAATTGTGTCTATATAAGTGAAAGGAAAAAATTATGCGCATAATTTCGGAGAGTTATAATGGACGAGGAAAAACTGCTGAATGAATATATAGGCGGAGATCAGAAAGCATTTGAAAAAATAATAGCCAAATATTCGGGATATGTTTATACGGTTGCAAAAAATTTTTCAAAGGGCAGGCTTTCGGCTGAAGAACTTGATGATATTGTGATCGAGATATTTTATAAGCTGTGGGAGCGCAGAGAAAAACTGAATATAAAAATCGGACTTTGTGCATATCTTTCAGCCTCCGCAAGAAACGCGGTCAAAAATCGTTTCAGAGAATTCTCGATACCGCAGGAGGACATATCCGAGCTTGATATTTCGGCAGACTATCTCGTAGAGGACAAGGCTGTAATAGCGGAAATGATGAACTGCCTGAACGAGGGCATATCCGAGCTTTCCGAAAAAAGCCGAGAAATTTTTCTAAGGTTTTATCTTTACGGAGAAAGCTCCGCGCAGATAGCAAAAGCTGTGAACATCTCCGAAAGTGCAGTCAGAACAGATCTTCACCGCACAAGGGTACGTCTGAAAAACTTTATGAACGAAAGGGGCTATGACCATGTTTGAGGATTTTTTACAGAGCTGTCCTATACAGGATGAAATATTCCCGACAAAAAAGCAGATAAGAAAAAATATTTCCGCGGTAAATTCGCTTATTTCTTCCGACAACAGCGGACGAAGTATCAAAAAATTCAGACCGCTTTTTATAGCGGTAATAGCGCTTATTTCTGTCTTGTCTGTATTTACTGTGAGCGCAGTTTTAAAGGGCAAGCCGATAAATTTCCTTATGGGCGGGAAAAATGTTGAGGGAGAATTTACCGACCAAATAAACAAAGACGGGTATCGGAATGTTTCATTCCGCGCGGAAATTCCTATTGACGCAAGGGATTTCGCTGTAATTTTCGACATTGACGCAAAAGAGGGGGAAAATGTCAGAGTTATTACAGACGAAACGGATTTGGAATTTATGAACAAGCTGAGAAAGCGCATGAATATCATAAAAGATTATAAAATTGACGACAACATACAGATTAAAGACAGCGAGCTGGTTGCCTTTGAACTTACAAGACCGGGAGGCAGCTGCGGCGGAACTATAAGCGGAGAATTTATTAACGGTATCGGAAAGCATTTGAAATTTGTAGAGGAATATGAATATAAAGAAACCACTAAGATATTAAAAATAACGTTTTCTTATTATGCGGGAAATTAAAAACTGCTTAACTGAAAGGAGGAATGAAAAATGGACGTTATCGAATATATCCGCGAAATGTTTTCAAGAGACTGCGCTATTGATACGGTATTGAGCCTTGTCATAAAAGAATACGGACTTTCCGAAACCGAAGCGCAAAAGAAAATAGACGAGTATTTTGAAATAATTGACGCAATTGACAAGGAACGAAACGAACGCAAGTAACGCACTCTTACTGTCAAAAAATTAAAAGGGTTTTTAAAGCCGAATACTTTAAAAACCCTTTTTGTTATGAACTTAATTCTGCTTTCTGACTTTGATGTGAACTTCTCTTAACTGCTGTTCGGTAACTTCGGTAGGAGCGCCGAGGAGCAAGTCCTGAGCGTTTGAATTGAGCGGGAAAGCTATTACTTCTCTTATGCTCTCCTCTCCCGTAATAAGCATTATCATGCGGTCAACTCCGGGCGCCATTCCCGCATGAGGCGGAGCGCCGAACTTAAAGGCATTGTACAATGCGCCGAACTTTGAAGCGACATCTTCTTCGGTATAGCCCGCTATCTCAAATGCCTTTACCATAATGTCAAGGTCGTGGTTTCTGACAGCTCCCGACGAAAGCTCAACGCCGTTGCAGACAATGTCATACTGATATGCGAGGATATCAAGAGGATCTTTGTTTAAAAGCGCGTCAAGTCCGCCCTGAGGCATGGAGAAAGGATTGTGGGTGAAGATTATTTTTCCCGTTTCCTCGTCAAGCTCGTACATCGGGAAATCAACGATAAAGCACAGCTCAAATCGGCTTTCGTCGATAAGCGCCATTCTCTTTGCAACTTCGGTCCTTATCTGTCCCGCGAATTTCGGAGCATTTTTCGGAGTATCGGCGATAAAGTACAGAACATCGCCCACTTCAAGCTCGCAGCGCTTTGCAAGCTCAATTCTCTGGTCATCGTTCAAGAACTTGTCGATAGGACCGTTATACTTGAATACGCCGTTTTCGCCCTCTTCGACTTTGAAATATCCGAGTCCTTTCATTCCGACTTCGTTTACCGCGAAGTCTTCCATATTCTTAAAGAAGTTTCTGGACTGAGAAGCCATATTCGGAACTCTTATGCCGCGGACGCATTTGTTTGCAAAAGGCTTGAAATCGCTGTCAACAAACAGATCGGAAAGCTCTTTTATAATTAGAGGGTTTCTGAGATCGGGCTTGTCTGTGCCGTAGTTTAACATTGACTCTGCAAATGTTATTCTTCTGAACGGCGCGGGACTAACCTTTTTATCCGAGAACTTTGTAAACACTGCCGAAAGGACTTCTTCTGCAATTTTAAAGACATCCTCCTGCGTTGCAAAGCTCATTTCAAAGTCAAGCTGATAAAACTCTCCGGGAGAGCGGTCCGCTCTCGCGTCCTCGTCACGGAAGCACGGAGCTATCTGGAAATACCTGTCGAAGCCCGAGACCATATATATCTGCTTGAATATCTGCGGAGCCTGCGGTAAAGCATAAAACTTTCCGTGATGTTTGCGGCTCGGTATAAGATAATCGCGCGCGCCCTCGGGAGATGATGTGGACAAAATAGGCGTCTGTAGCTCTATAAATCCCATTTCGCGCATTTTATCACGCAGAAAGGCAATAATATCCGAACGGAGCACAATATTGTCGTGCATTTTCTTATTGCGCAAGTCAAGATAACGGTATTTAAGGCGAACGTCCTCGCGCGTTTCGCGTGAAGTCGCCACTTCAAACGGGAGCTGTTCCGTAACTTTTCCGAGGATACGGACTTCTTCGGCTTCTATCTCTATAGTGCCCGTAGCTATCTTTTCATTATATGTGCTTTCATCGCGCTTTAATACCGTACCCATAATTGACACGGCACATTCTTTATGGATACCCTCAAGCAGGCTTTCGTTGTGGAAAACTATCTGAACTTCTCCGTAATGGTCGCGCAGGTCTACAAACATAATGCCGCCGTGGTCGCGGATATTTTCAACCCAGCCCGCCGCTCTGACTTTCTTTCCTATGTCATTTTCACTGAAACCGCTGCAATATGCGGTTCTGTATTCATTTTCAATAAACATAGCTTTCACCCTTTCGCTGTAATTCAACATCTTATTATACCACCTTACACACATTTTGTCAAGTAATTTTAATATAATTTGGAAGAAAACCCTTGACAAGCAGGCATTTTTTTCTTATAATATTATAAGTATGTGTTTAAAGAGGTAACTTATGAAAAAATCAGGCAAAAAACTGAATCTTATAATATGCGGAATTGCCTTTGTAATAATGATAGTCTATCTGTTTGTATTTGATAAGCCCGAAAAGGTCTTTAATTCGCTCAGAGCAATAAATCCGTGGTTTATTGTTATAGGCGTTTTGTTTATGGTCGGATACTGGCTGTGTGAGGCACTGACCGTTCATGTCCTGCTTAAAACGATGCAGAAAAATGTTAAGCTGTATTACAGCTGGACAGATACCATAATCGGACAGTATTTCAACTGTATAACTCCTTTTGCTTCGGGCGGGCAGCCCATGCAGACATATTATTTCGTTAAATTCGGCGTGCCTCTCGGAAACGCCCTCACTGCTCTGCTTTCGAGATTTATTGTTTATCAGTTTATTCTTACGCTGTATTCGGTATTTACGCTGTGTATCGGTCTGGGGCAATTCGGAGATAACCTCATGCAAAAGGGACTTATGCCTTTTGTTATTATAGGTTTTGTCATAAATACGTTTGTCATTATTTTCCTTATAGGAATAGCTGTCTGGACAAAAGGCACCATAAAGTTTCTGAACATGATAATAACCCTGCTCGCTAAAATGCATATCCTGAAAAATCCCATGCGTCAGAGGGTTTATTTTACGCGCGAGGTAGAAAAATTCCACACGAATTTTATGTTTCTCAAAAAGCACATTCCCGCGATAATAAAGGCTTGTTTCTTTACTTTTATACAGCTGACGCTCTTTCTTTCAATTACATACGTTCTGTATCTCGGATTTGGGCTTAGCGGTTCGGGGCTTTTGCAGATACTTTCATATCAAGCGTTTGTTCTGATGATATCATCATTTATTCCGCTCCCCGGAGCAATGGGCGCGGCGGAGCTCGGGTTTGCGGGATTTTTCGGCGATATATTCGGCGAATTTACGGGAACAGCTATGATGATTTGGAGAATATTTACGTTTTACCTGCCCATTGTTGTGGGAATGATATTTACTTTGACGCTTAAAAGCAAAGGCATTGAAGAGCCGACAAAGCTCGAAGCAAGCGAACATGTATACAATGCCGAGCAAAGTATTATAAACAAAAAGAACGAAGAGGAATAAAAAACATGTCGGATATTAAACATGAAATCGAACGCCGCAGGACGTTTGCTATTATTTCACACCCCGACGCGGGAAAGACAACGCTTACAGAAAAATTTCTGCTTTACGGCGGAGCTATCGCAATGGCGGGCGCTGTAAAGGGAAAGAAGAACACTAGGCACGCTGTTTCGGACTGGATGGAGATAGAAAAACAGCGCGGAATATCCGTGACTTCATCCGTCATGCAATTCAACTACAACGGCTTTTGCATAAACATTCTCGACACCCCCGGACACCAGGACTTTTCCGAGGATACCTACAGAACTCTTATGGCGGCGGACAGCGCGGTCATGGTCATTGACGCGGCAAAGGGCGTTGAAAATCAGACGAGAAAGCTGTTTAAAGTCTGCGTTATGAGAAATATCCCGATATTTACGTTTATAAACAAAATGGACAGAGAAAGCAGAAATCCGTTTGATCTGCTCGAAGAAATTGAAAATGAGCTAGGGATAAAGACATATCCCGTAAACTGGCCTATCGGTTCGGGAAAGGATTTTAAAGGAGTTTACGACCGCGAAAACCGCAGAATAATCTCTTTTGAAATGAACGACGGAATGAACTACGGAACAAAAGAGGTCGCTGCTCATGAGGCAGACCTAAACGACGAGAACCTTGCGGAGCTTATCGGGCAGTCAAATTACAACACCCTGAAAGACGACGTAGAGCTTCTCGACGGTGCGAGCGAGGAATTTGACGCGGAGCAGGTAAACTCGGGAAAACTCTCGCCCGTATTCTTCGGTTCGGCGCTGACGAATTTCGGAGTTGAACCGTTTCTTGAGAACTTCTTAAAAATGACGACTTCTCCCCTGCCGAGAAAAACCGAAGCAGGAATAGTAGATCCGTTTGACGAAAACTTTTCAGCGTTCATCTTTAAGATACAAGCGAATATGAACAAGGCTCACCGCGACAGAATAGCTTTTATGAGAATTGTAAGCGGAAAATTCACGAAAGAAATGGAAGTTCTCCATGTTCAGAACAATCGCGTTATACGCCTTTCTCAGCCTCAGCAGATAATGGCGAACGACCGCGAGGTAATAGACGAGGCGTATGCGGGAGATATAATGGGCGTTTTTGATCCGGGAATATTCTCGATAGGCGACACGTTATGCTCTCCGAAAACAAAGGTAACGTTTGAGGGGATACCGACGTTTGCTCCCGAACACTTTGCACGCATAAGGCAAAAGGACACCTTAAAGCGAAAGCAGTTTATAAAAGGAACAACTCAAATTGCGCAGGAGGGCGCGATACAAATTTTTTCGGAACCGCAGAGCGGATTTGAAGAAGTAATTGTAGGAGTAGTCGGAGTGCTTCAATTTGACGTGCTTGAATACAGACTGAAAAACGAATACAATGTTGATATAATCCGCGAGGATCTGTCGTATGAATATATCAGGTGGATAACGAGCGAAAAGCACCTTATGGGCGGACTTGACGAGCTGAAAAAGCTCGTGATAACATCCGACACAAAGCTCATTCAGGACGTTCACGGAAACTATCTGCTGATATTCACGAGCGAATGGAACATAAAATGGGCGCTCGACAAAAACGAGGGCCTGGAGCTTGCGGAATTTAACAGGAACTGAACAAATAATTTAACACAAATCAAAAAGCTCGTTTCCGAGGAAACGCGCTTTTGGTCTGTATTTGAGTATATCTTTAATTCAAGCGTATGTTTTTTTTACATAAAACTTTTAATCGTGAACCGGCTAATTCTCAAACTCTAGCCTCTAGCCTCTTTCTCTGAACTTCAAACAACTTTATCTCCAAAACAACCTTTGACTTCTTACCTCTTACTTCTTATCTCTTACCTCTAGCAGGAAAACTCTTGTTTTCCCCGCACCCTTTAGCGCTAATTTGCGAAGTTTCGCGGCTTCGCCGCGACCAAAGGGAAAAACTTTTTTGACAAAAAAGTTTTTCCCTTTGGAATCCCTTTTCAAAAAACTTTCGTGCACCCGCACGTTTTGTGGTTTGAAAATGAAACGTTGTTCGCCGCTCGGAACAGTTTCTTACCTCGTTCGATTTTCTCTGCCTTTCTTTATTCGCGAACTATCTGTTTCGCAAACTCGGCGGCAGCTTTCATATCCTCGCTGTTCGGCTTTCCTTTATGGAATATCCCGAACTCTCCGCGGCAGGAAAATTCCCTCTCCGCCAGCTTTATTCCCTTTTCGCTAAACAGTTTTTCTATATACTTGCGTGTAGATTTAATACCCGCAGTCGTACAGAAATTTATCACCCAATCTATATTTACGTTTATGTCCTTTATAAACTTCTTTACCATTGGATCAACGTCAAATGCATACGGAGCGCACCCGAAAAACAACAGATCAACGTCCTCGGAAAGAGGCTCGAATATTTCCTTTGCCTCAACGCCTACAGCCTTTGCAATTGCCTCGGCTATCTTCTTTGTGTTTCCGCTTTTTGAATAATATCTTACAGCAACTTTCATCATTTTCTCTCCTTATATTGACAGGCTGTCTACCCATTTTTTCCATTCTTCGGCGCTCTTTTTTCCGTGTATCAGTATGCCCTCTGCAATTTCCGTTTTATTGCTAACGCTCTTTTTAATGTCGGGCAGGCTCTGTCCGAAACCGCTGCTACCCGATGTAGCGAAAAGAATTATCTTCTTGCCCGAAAAATCATAGCCCTCAAGAAATGTGTTTACAATTGTAGGCGCGGTATACCACCAGATAGGAAAACCGAGGAAAATAACGTCTTTATCCGCTACAGGCGCGTTCTTGTCTGCAACAGCGGGACGAAGCTCTTTATTATTCATCTCAACGCTGCTGCGGGAATTTTTGTCCTGCCAATTCAGATCCTCATTTGTATAAGGAACTTCGGGGCGTATCTCGTAAAGCTCCGCGCCCGACGCTTCGGCTATTTTCTTTGCGGCGTCTTCCGTAACTCCGCTTGCGCTGAAATATGCGACTAATTTCTTGCTCATGATATTACCTCCATTGCATTTATATTTATTTCAAGACGTCTTTTTTGACGCCTCATAGCCCAAACGGACAGCTCTCGCCAGCTGGTCTGCACATGAAGTCGGTCGGCGCCCGCATATAACGCCGCTCAATTTTTCGGCTATCTGTTCCACTGTCCAGCCCTCTATAAGCAACGGTATAGCTTTAAGGTTGCCGTTGCATCCGCCCATAAACTTTACATTATGGACAACATCTCCGTCAAGGTCAAAACTAATAAGCTGAGAGCAGGTATTTTCCGTCACATAGTCATAATGGAACATTTACAACACCTCCTCTACTTTCTCCTTTACCTTAGATACTGACGTAGTAGGTTCAAAGCGGGCAACTATATTGCCGTCTCTGTCTATAAGGAATTTTGTAAAATTCCACTTTATATTTCCGTTGTTTTTATAGTCTTTATCCATTTTCTTTACTACAGGCGTAAGGACAAGCCCCATAGGACCGCTAAATCCCTCAAATTTCGTATTTGACGTAAGGTACTTATAAAGCGGGAGCGCATTTTCTCCGTTTACTTCAATTTTTGAAAACTGTGGGAAAGTTATGCCGTAGCGTCCCGTGCAGAAGCTGTGTATTTCCTCATCATCGCCGGGTGCTTGATTTGCAAACTGATTACAGGGAAAATCGAGTATTTCAAAGCCGTCTTTCTGATGAAGCTCGTACAGATCCTGAAGCTCGTCATACTGCGGAGTAAAACCGCAGCCCGTAGCGGTATTGACTATAAGAAGAACCTTTCCTTTATACTCCGACATTGAAACTTCTTTTCCGTCCTGCGCTTTAAAACTGAAATCGTAAATGCTCATATTTTGTCCTCCATTTAAAAACAAAATCACTCGTGTTACATATTTTTATTTTAACACGGTTTTAAGATTTGTCAATTATTTTTCACAAAATTTTCATTTTTTTGAACAGAGTGATGAGAAAATCAGAGCGAAAAATGGGGAAACCTTTTAAAAGGCTTCCCCTGCTTATTGCCAAAAATTATCCATGCATGCTTATCTGTTCCACATTATATCGGGAACATCGCCCTCAAGCACAAGCGGCATGACTGTATCTATATACTTTATCGCCGATTTTATTGAGCGATTATCTTCTAGGAACATAAACATTCCGCTTCCCAATACAAGCGAAGTAAGATATTCGTCGAAGTCCGAAAAACATTTTTTGGCGATCTCCATATATTGACTGACAGCCTTGCGGTAATCATTTTCAGTTATAATATCACAGGCATAGGCGTTTCTTACAAAGCCTATCTTTTCGCTTAGATCCCATGCCGTAACTCCTCCGCGTATAGGCAAGAACTTTATGATATAGCTCAAAAAAAGCGTAAAGTCGCCGAACAGTTCTTTGCCGTTTTGGTCAAGTGCCGACACATCAAAATCCGGCGTACCCGAAGCCTGTGCGCAGACGTTATGCATAACAGACGTAAGATTATAGCTCAATTTTCCTTTCAATAATTCATCAAGCGACTTTTTATCAGTTATCCCGAAATTATTCTTTAAAAATGCACGAACTATTCTTTTTTCATCATCGGGGAATTTCTTTAAAAAATCGTCAAATCCAAGTCCGTACTTGGTATTCGGAATATGGCGTATTGCGGGAAGATAAGCGAGCCTTAAAGTAAATTCTTCGTCCGAAAGGCGATATTTTATCTTGCCCATTGCTGACGCACAATGATTTTTAAGCGTCATCATAGCGCGCTCGGAAATATTTGCGAGCTTTTGCAGATCGTCTGCTACAATAGCTGTACATTCCGAAATTTCGGCTTTCAGGTCGAGAGTATCATCAGGATCGGCAAGAAGTCCTCTCTCATAAAGATGTTTTGCGGCAAGTTCGTGGTCTGTTTTATAGAGTATATATCCGCGCTGATACCAATAGCGCGCGAGATCCTCATGTGAACGGCATCTCGGAAATATCAACTTAAGCTCCTGAACAGCCTCGCCAAATCTTCCGGTGTTATTGTATGCGCCGATAATTCTGAACCACAGCTTATTGCTCCACTGTTTTCTCGGAACAGCCTTTACTTCCGCGATAATTTCATCGAATTTATCTTCATCATAAAGCCTGTCAAGCGTTTCAAAAATAGGATCATTGTCGGAAATAAAATTATCCATCTTGTCCTCCGTTATATTATTATAAAATGCAGAAAGCATATATTCTCGGAAATGTTAAATTGTCCATAAAATCATTATACCATATATAACGGAAATTGTCAAGACAGCTAATAATTACCGATTTTAATTTATAATAAACAGCCCTCAAATCACCAAAATAATACAAAGCAAAGGAGTTGGTCAATTGCTGATAACAATAGGAGAAACAAATGCGGCGGAGCTTTACGGGAGGATATTTTCCGATGTTGAATATATAAAATTACGGTCGGGCGCAGAAATAAACTCGCCAAGCTCGGCGGTCATTATAAAAAGCGGAAAAGCCGCAATTAAAAACGCCTCGGGTGTAATAACAGAAGAAAATGCGGTGTTTGAATTTCCGCGCGGAGTTCAGCTTATTGTCTGCGGGAACGGCTCTAAAAACACCGTTTCTATAACTTCGCGCACGTCCGACAGGATAACCCTTGCCCTGAACCGCGCCATTAAAACAAAAAGCGGGATATGCGAACCGCTTGAACTGCCCGTGGAAATGTTAAACGGGTTTTCAGAATTTGACTATATGGCAGCGTTTGCGGCGATGCTGATCGGAAAATAAATGCGGGGGTAGCATAAAAATTACCCTCGCATTATAAATGTTAATCATCTAGTACTCCGACATCACGAAGTAAATTTATTTGTAACGGCTTCAGATTTCCGTTCTTGTACCTTATTTTCATAAGATTTTGCCAGTTGTAGAGACGCTGTTCTTTCGCCGACGGCTTTCTGTGGTTGTCGGTGACAAACTTTTTGTACTCGTGAAATGTCTTAATCCAGCGTTTCTGGGGCATTTCACGGGTTGAAGAAAAGTGCGCTATGTCAATGTCAAGCTCCGCAAATCTTTCAATCAATTCCTGCGGAAGGTTGCCCTCACGACACAACTTTTTCTGACTTAACAGCCAAAGATAAAGGTCGGTGTTATGGTACTTTTCCTTGCTGTACGGCAGGCGGTCATGTTCTTTTATGAACTCTTTTAAGAGTTCAAATTTCTTCTCCCATGCTGCGCTGGTCTGAGGTTTTTCGGGTGCAATTGCCGTTATCTTTTTTGCCTTAATTTCATCAAGCGTTCCGCTTTTGAGCCGCCTTAATTGCTCCGAATACCACTGACCGATAGCTTTGTTTTTGAACTTTTCGTTGGCAGAGGGCGTTCTCTTGTTTTCAAAAATAAACTCGTTCAGCAGTTCAAACTGTTCGTTCCACTTAGCGTCAGATAAATCCCAGACCATGCCGAGGTCATTTAAGAGCTTTGTTTTTTCCTCGGACAATTTTCCCTCATTAAATGCTTTTCTCTGGCGGAT